>CAVYOM010000025.1:0-245594 GCA_963770135.1 uncultured Alphaproteobacteria bacterium
CCGATGACTGGCTACGACCTGCTCAAGGAAGTCCGCGCCGACCCCAATCTGGCCACCACGCCCTTCATCATGATCACGGCCGAAATCGAAGACCGAGAACGTGATCGCCGCCAAGAAGGCCGGCGTGAACAATTACATCGTCAAGCCGTTCAACGCGGCGACGCTGAAGACCAAGATCGAGGCGGTCTTCCCGGACATGGCGACGGCGTAAACGCCGGCATCATCATGAATTGATTTGTCTTGCCCGGGCTTTGTCCCGGGCATTTGTGTTTTCAAATGATGAACTTCTACCGACTTATGAGGCTGGGTTTTTCATGACGGTGCGCTCGTCGCGACGGTCTCGCTGGCGGCTACCAGCGTAGCTCTCGCATGAGGGCGCGGGGCGGGTGGCCGAACAGCTCTTTCACCGAGGCCGGATCGAGCTGGTCGATGCCCTCGAATTCCTCGGAATGGATGCCGCGGGTGAGGAAAAGACAATCGATTCCGAAACCGAGCGCGCCGGTGAGGTCGGTGCGCACCGAATCCCCGATCGCCAGCACACGGTCGAGTGAGGTCGGCCGGCCGCGGCGCTCAGTGGCGAGCGCCATGGCGCGTTCATAGATCGGCCGGTGCGGCTTGCCGTAGAAGATCGCCTCGCCGCCGAGTTCGCGATAGAGCTCGGCGATCGCGCCTGCGCAATAGATCAGGCGGTCGCCGCGTTCGACGACGATGTCGGGGTTGGCGCAAATCAGCGGCAGCTTGTGCTCCCGCGCCTGCAGCATCATGGCGCGATAGTCTTCCGCCGATTCCGTCTCGTCGTCGAACAGGCCGGTGCAGATGATGTAGTCGGCCTGTTCCAGCGGCGCCATCACGGCGTCGAGCCCGCGATGGATCGAAGAGTCCCGCTCCGGACCGATCCAGAAGATCTTCTTGCCGGGATGGTCGGCGACGAAATTCCGCGTCAGGTCGCCCGAACTGACGATGGCGTCGTAGGTTTCGTCGGCGACGCCGAGCTTGCGCAACTGGCGCTGCACGGAATCGGCCGGCCGCGGCGCATTGGTGATCAGGACGACGGTGCCGCCGCGCTGGCGATAGGTGTGCAGCGCCTCGCAGGCTTCGGGGAACGACTCCAGCCCGTTATGCACCACGCCCCAGATGTCGGAGAGGATGACCTCCACGCCGTCCACGAGGTCGCTCAGCCTCTCCGCAAAATGCAATGAGGTCATGAGTTTGGAAGCCTGTTAGCCGGGTCCTGCGGCACGGCGCGCCAGTGCGGCATTGCCGGTCGCCCGCATCGCGGGCTCTGCGGCCGGGCCGGGGATGGGAACGGTGCTGCTGGAGCCATTGGGGGGGCCGGATTCCTTGTTCGCTGCCGCCCCGCCGGTAGCAGATGCCCCCTCGGGCCGCAACGGCCGCGGCGGGGCAAACAGGAAACCCTGGCCAAACCGCACGTCGTAGTCGAGCAGGTCCACCACCGCCCGCTCGCCCTCGATCTTTTCGGCGATCAGGTCGATGCCGAAGCGGCCGAGCAGGTCGGAAAGATCGGAAGGGTGGATGTCCGAGGTCGAACTCTGCTTGGGATCGAGCAGCAATGCCGCCGGCACCTTGATGAAACGGACGCCGCGGTCGGCAAGGTCGCGCGGCTCGATCCGCAAGTCGGTGACGTGATCGATCGAGAAGCGGTAGCCGCGCTGCGACAATGCGGCGAGGTTTTCGATTTCGGTCGGGCCGAGATGGCGGAACGCCGCCTGCTTGAATTCGAGCACGAAGGACGGCGCCAGCGCCCGGTTGGCCTCGAGGAAGTCGAGGCATTGCGCGAAATTGGCGGGATTGCCGAGCGTCGCCGCCGAAACGTTGCAAAACACGCCGACGTCCTTGTTGCGCACCATCAGGCGGCGCAGCACCTGGATACAGCGCAACATCACCATGTGATCGATCTTGCCGATCAGCCCGCCGGCTTCGGCGGTGGCGATGAAATCGTCGGCGGCGAGAACCTGGTCCTTGTCGTCGCGCAGCCGCGTCACCGCTTCGTAGAAGCGCACCTTGCGCTGCGGCAGCGTCACCATCGGCTGCAGGTAGATGTCGAGCCGGCTTTCCTCGACGGCATTCTTCACCGCGGCAAGCAGTTGCGGCTGGCTACGCGAGGGCGGCTTCCGCGGCAATCGCTGAAGGCGCCGGTTTTGCGGCTGCAACCGGCGCAGGCCTGACCGCGGACGCCGCTTGCTCCGAGGCGATCGCCGGTTGTTCCGGCGGTTCGGAATGCAGCCTGCCCGACGGGGCGGCGGGCGCAGCGACCGCGCCCGAAGCTATGAGATCCTCATGGCTCGCCACCGAGATCGCCAGATGCTTGACCAGCCCGCCGAGCTCGTTGATCTCGCCGAGCACGGCCTGAATGCGGTCGGAGCTTGCGGAGTTCGCCGACACCACCCGGCCTTCGACCGCGGCGAGCCGGCGGCCGAATTCGGCGACCTGGCGGGCGAGGTCGGCGGTGCCGCGGGAAAGATCGGCGATCTGGCCGCCGACGTCGGAGCGGTCGCGCAGCCGCATCGACACGGCGTTGTAGAGGATCAGGAAGGTCAGCGCGGTGAGCGCCACGATCGCGGATTCGGTGCCGCTGAAGCCGGCCACCGCATGCAGGACGAGGCCGAGGGAGGCTGCAACCAGCACCATGCAGATGGCGATGAAAATCGTCGAAATGCGAATCATGTCGCGCGCTACGCCCTCAGGTCCGAACTGTAGTCACCCGGGAAAACACGGACGTTTCAGGCACGGTCCGCCTCGCGCTCCCCGAGCGGCGCAACCTTAGCATCAAT
Source organism: uncultured Alphaproteobacteria bacterium (assembly GCA_963770135.1). Lineage (GTDB taxonomy): Bacteria > Pseudomonadota > Alphaproteobacteria > Rhizobiales > Xanthobacteraceae > Bradyrhizobium. Next base: position 2,793 of record CAVYOM010000025.1, read on the forward strand.
GTTGATTCGCAGAGCTAGTGTTCTTTGGGCACGGGTCGGAACTGGTTGCTCCAGCCTAAGCGGTGGCGCGCGCCGGCTGTCCCGGCAATGGGGAGCGTGCGCCGCCGGCCGCGGTTTGACGCTCGATTTCCGAGTTGAGCTCGGCGCCGAACAGCACGACCGTGGCCGACATCCACATCCACATCATCAGGCCGATGGCGGCGCCAAGCGAGCCGTAGGTCGCGTTGTAGTTGCCGAAATTCGAGAGGTACCAGGACAACGCGGCGGAACCGGCGATCCAGAGCAGCGCCGCGGCGATCGTGCCCGCGCCCAGCCATTCCCACCGTGTCACGGGCCGGTTGGGTCCAAATCGGTAGAGCAGGCTCAGCGCCACCATCAGAACCGCCAACAGCAACGGCCAACGCGCCAGGCCGAGGATAAACCCGCTCTCCGGCGGCAGGCCGAGGTGACTGAACAGCAGCGGAAACGCCACAACCGCGCTGACCATCAGCAACAGGGCCACGATCCCGCCGGTCGTGAAGGCGAGCGAAAGCAGATTTAGTTTCAGGAAGTTGCGCGTTTCTCGCACCTCGTAGACGACATTGAGCGCGTCGATGATCGCCTTGACGCCGGCATTGGCGCTCCAGAGGGCGAGGGCGAGGCCAAACAGAAACGTCCCGCCGAGGGCGGCGTTGCCCTGGTCAATCACGCGGGCAATCTGGTCCTGCACGATCTGGAACGAACCTTCGGGCAGCATCAGCGCCAGCGTTTGCAGATTGGCGCCGATAGTCGAGGGGTCGGCGAACAGGCCGTAAGACGAGACCAGGGCCGTCACGGCGGGAAACACTGCAAGCAGTCCGAAAAATACGACGCCCCCCGCGGTGGCAAGCAGACGATCATCATTGGAACGCTCGTAGATGCGCCACAGGATGGCTTTCCAGTTCGCGCGCCGGACCGCTGGCGGGCTGTCCGATCGCGCTTTGTATTCATGCGGCAGGGAGCCGGCGGGCGCGGCGGCCAAACCCTCCGATCGAGCTCGCGTGCCGGCCTGAAAAAAGTGCTGCGCCGTCAGGATGAGGATGGCCGTAGCCGCCATCAGAAGAAGATTATCTTCAGGCCGGGCGCGTGGCATCAGACGCACGTTTGGCGCGTGTTCGATCGCCGCCGCGTGGCCGCCCAGCCCAGCAGCGTCGCCATCACGAGCAGGCCGGCCTGAATGTTCCTGTTGTTCCGCGCCGGCCGTGATCGCCGCGCGCGAGCTTGGGACGGGGGCGCCGAAGGCGCCAGCAGGACCGAGGCCGCGGTATCTCGCGCGGCTTCGATCTGATTCGGTTGGAGCGGATTGGACTTGATTGCCACGCGAAGCCGGCTGGTGAGCGTGGGAAAGTGCGGTGACGGTTCTCTCAATCTGGCCGCGGCCACTCCGGCACAGATCGCAGCAATCGTCACCAGCAACGCGCCGATCGCGCCGAACCCCCAAAACTGTCCGTAGTGGATTGCGATCCAGCGATACAGCGCCACGGTGCCGACCAGGCAGGCGGCGATCAGGAAAATGCCGGCCGCGGCGAACAGCCCTGCAGCTATGGCATAGGACGTCATGGTCCCGGTCGCCTGGTTGGTCCGGTCGCGCAGATATGACCGCGTCGCGATCTTGATCTGGCTGAGCTTCAGGCCGATCCCGGCGCGCAGCAGGCTACCCGATGGCGCGAGCATCTTCGCAATCCTCCAGCGGCAGAGGCATGATCGCCTCCGCCACGGGAATGAACGCTTCGTTGTTTCGAATGTTCCTGAGCGCGCTTACGCCGTCGCGCGGATCACCTTGATGACCTTTTCGATGATCTCGCCTATCTGGTCTTCGGTCATGATCAGCGGCGGGGTCAGCACCAAGGTGTCGCCGGCCACCCGCACCATCAGATCATTGTCGTGGAAGGCGCTGTTGAGCCCGGCGAAACCGCGCTTGCCCGGCGCATCCGCAACCGGCGCGAGATCGATGCCGGCGGTCAGTCCGACGGTGCGGATATCCACCACGCCCGGCTCATTGCGCAGCGACATCACGGCATCAGCAAATTTCGGCTCGAGCTTGTTGGCGCGCTCGAACAGGTTTTCGTCGCGATAGATGTCGAGCGTGGCGAGGCCCGCCGCGCAGGCCAGCGGATGAGCTGAGTAGGTGTAGCCATGCGCCAGTTCCGCCACATGTTCCGGGCCGCTCATGAAGGCGTCATGGATGGTGTCGCGCACCAGCACGCCGCCCATCGGCGCGGCGCCATTGGTGATGCCCTTGGCGAAGGTCAGCATGTCGGGCGTCACGCCATAGCGTTCGGCGGCAAAGGCGAAGCCGAGCCGGCCAAAGCCGGTGATGACCTCGTCGAAGACCAGGAGGATGCCGTGCTTCTGGGTGATCTCGCGCAGCCGCTTGAGATAGTTTTTCGGCGCAGGCAGCACGCCGGTCGATCCGGCCATCGGCTCGACGATCACGGCAGCAATAGTGTTGGCGCCGTGCAGGTTGACGAGGCGTTCGAGCTCGTCGGCGAAATGCGCGCCATATTCCGGCTCGCCCTTGCTGAAGGCCTGCCTCTCGCGATCGTAAGTCGCGGGCAGATGATCGACCCCGGTTAGCAGGGAACCGAACATCTTTCGGTTGCCGACGATGCCGCCGACGGAAGTGCCGCCGAAGCCGACGCCGTGATAGCCGCGTTCACGGCCGATCAGGCGAATGCGGCTGCCCTGGCCGTTGATCTGGTGATAGGCGAGCGCGATCTTGAGCGCCGTGTCGGCCGCTTCCGATCCGGAATTGCAGAAGAACACGTGGTCGAGGCCTGTGGGCGCCAGTTCCGCGATGCGGCTGGCGAGTTCGAAGGCCTGCGGGATGCCGAACTGGAACGGCGGCGCATAGTCCAGCGCCTCGGCCTGCTTCGCGATCGCCGACGAAATCTCGGTGCGGCCGTGGCCGGCATTGGTGCACCACATGCCCGAGGCACCGTCGATGATCTTGCGGCCGTCGACGGTGAAGTAGTGCATGTCCTTGGCGCCGGCGAGCATCCGCGGGTTTTTCTTGAACGCCCGGTTCGCAGTGAACGGCATCCAGTGCGCAGCGAGGTCGTTCGGCACGTTGACGGAATTGGGGCGGGGGCTCTTGTCCAGCATGGGCGGCCTCGTTTCGGTTTGAACGGGTTTGCCCCAAAGTATCAGCTTCGCCCTCAAACAGGAACGCCGAAGGGCCGTGATATTTCCGCACAATATGCCGGATCAGAGATCGGCTGCCGCGATCCAGAATACTTCGCCTTCGGAATCCTCGGTATCGAGCCAGAGCAGCGGCAGTTGTGGATAGGCGGCCTCGAGTTGCGGACGGCAGCGGCCGATCTCGCACAACAGGCCGCCCCGCGGCGTCAGGTGCGCTTGTGCCTCGTCGAGGATGCGCCTGACGATGTCGAGCCCGTCGGCGCCACCGTCGAAGGCAAGCTTCGGCTCTGCGCGGCATTCGCGCGGCAGATCGGCCATGCCTTCCGCATCAACATAGGGCGGATTGGAAATGATGAGATCGTAGCGCTTGCCGTCCAACGGCTTGAACAGATCGCCGCGGTACACCGTGAGCCTGTTCTCCAGCCCATAGTCCCGGACATTTCGCGCGGCGACTTCCAGTGCATCCTTGGAAATATCCACCGCGTCGATTTCTGCATTGGGAAAATTTCGGGCCGCCAGAATGGCAAGGCAGCCCGAGCCGGTGCAGAGGTCCAGCACGCTTTCCACCACGTCCGGATCCGAGATCAGCGAGCCGGCCTCCTCGTCGCCGTCGCCGCCGAAATGCTGCTCCAGCAATTCGCCGATGAACGAGCGCGGCACGATGGTGCGCTCGTCGACATAGAAGGGCAGGCCGCGCATGTAGATCTTGTTGACGAGGTAGGCGGCGGGTTTCCGCGTCGTGACGCGCCGCGCAATCAGATCGAGGATCTTCTTAGCCTCGGCCGCCGTGACACGCGCGGTGGCGAACGCCTCGAACTGATCAGGGTGCAGATGCAGCGCCTCGCAGACCAGGAAGGCGGCCTCGGCAACCGGATCGGTGGTGCCATGCGCGAACACCAGCCTGGCTTCGATGAAGCGGCTGACGGCATAGCGAACGAAATCGAGCAGCGTCAGCAATTCGCCCGCGCCGACCTTCGGAAATTTCGATGTGGTCTGGCTGCGCTTCGCCACCGGTTTTGTACGTTTGGCCATCAGGGCTTGGTCCAGCGCGCGGCGGCGGCGTCATCATGGTCGCGCGCTTCGATCCAACTGGTGCCTTTTGTGCTTTCCTCGCGCTTCCAGAACGGCGCGTTGGTCTTGAGGTAGTCCATCAGGAATTCCGCCGCCTCGAACGCGGCCTGGCGATGCGAAGACGCGGTCACGACCAGCACGATGTTCTCGCCCGGCGCGATGCGGCCGAACCGGTGAATGATGGTGAGGCCCTGCAACGGCCAGCGCGCCAGCGCCTCGTCGGCGTGGCGCCCGATCTCGGCTTCCGCCATGCCGGGATAATGCTCGAGCGCCAGCGCGGCGATCGGCTCGCCGTTCTCGCTGCCGCGGCAGATGCCGCTGAACGTGACGACCGCGCCCACATCGGTGCGGCCTTTGCTCAGCGCCGCGATTTCCTGCGCGACGTCGAAATCCGCTTGCTGAATGCGAATGGTCGCCGTGACAGACATATCAAAACTCAACCGCCGGTCATCGGCGGGAAGAATGCAATCTCGCGCGCGCCAGCGATCGCGGCGTCCGGCTTGACATGGGCATGGTCGATCGCGGCGCGGATCACCTTCGGCTTTTCGAAGGCGTAGGCATAAGCCTCGCCGCGGCTGGACAGCCAGCCGATCAAGTCGTTCACCGTGCGCACGTCGGCCGGCGGCTCGACGGTTTCCTCCGCCACGCCGACCCGCTCGCGTACCCAGGCGAAATATTTGACCCTCATCCCTCATCCTCCTTGATGAGGTGATGGATGCCGGCGCGGAAATAATCCCAGCCGGTGTAGATCGTGAAGAGCGCCGACATCCATAGCAGCGCGATGCCGATCAGGGTGGTCGCGGGCAGAATCTGCTCGCCCGCCTCGCCGGCGATCAGGAAGCCGATCGCGACCAGCTGGATCGTGGTCTTCCATTTCGCCAGCTTGGTCACGGGGACGCTGACCCGCAACGCGGCCAGATATTCCCGCAATCCCGAGACCAGGATTTCGCGGCACAGAATGACGATGGCGGCCCACAGCGTCCAGCCGTGGATCGAGTTGTCGGCCGCCAGCATTAACAGGCAGGACGCCACCAGGAGTTTGTCGGCGATCGGATCGAGCATCCGGCCGAAGGCGGATTGCTGGTCCCAGATTCGTGCATAGTAGCCATCGAGGTAATCGGTCACCCCTGCGGCGATGAAGACGGCCAGCGCCACCCAGCGCAGCCACAGCGGGCCGTCCAGGATGGATTGGGCAAAAACGCAGCCCACTACCACCGGAATGGCGGCTATGCGGGCGTAGGTCAGGATATTCGGCAGGGACAGGCTCTTGGGCTGTCCCCTTGTTGTTGCGATGTTCATCCGTCTTACCAATACCGCTGGAGCGTGAAGGTCAACCGTGCGGACCCTAGATCATCTGTTGCAGGCGACGTCCAAATGACACGTGCCTTTCGACAGGGAGTCCCCTTAACCCGGCTGCGCATGGAAAAACTCAAAAATCTTGCGGGCGCTTTCGGCGCTGACGCCTGGAACCTTGCCGAGGTCCGCGATCGATGCCCGCTCGATCTCCTTCAGCGTTCCAAAGTGATGCAGCAAGGCACGTTTGCGTGACGGGCCGATGCCCGGAATTTCCTGTAAGCCCGCTTCCCTGATGTCTTTTTTCCGCAATTTGCGATGCGAGCCGATCACGAAGCGATGCGCCTCGTCGCGCAGCCGCTGGATGAAATACAGCACCGGATCGCGCGGCTCGAGCTTGATGGCCTCGCGGTCCGGCATGAACAGCGTCTCCCGCCCGGCATCGCGTTCCGGGCCTTTTGCCACGGCCATCAGGGAGACCTGGGTCAAGTCCGAGGCCCTCGAAAATCTCCCTGACGGCATTGAGCTGGCCGCGGCCGCCGTCGATGATGACGAGGTCGGGCCATTGCGGAAACGAATCATCGTCGGCCTTCGCGCCGGGTTTTCCTTGAAGTTTTCCTTGGGCGGCGTCGTCCTCCGGCGGCTTCAGCAGCCGCTTGAAGCGCCGTTCCAGCACCTCGCGCATCATTGCGTAGTCGTCGCCGGGCGTCAGTCCCTCGGACTTGATGTTGAACTTGCGGTACTGGTTCTTGATGAACCCGTCCGGACCCGCCACGATCATCGCGCCGACGGCGTTGGTGCCCTGGATGTGGCTGTTGTCGTAGACCTCGATGCGCTTCGGCACCTGCGGCAGTGCGAGCGTGGTCGCCATGCCCTGCAGCAGGCGGCTCTGGGTTGCGGTATCGCTCAGCTTGCGGCCGAGCGCCTCGCGCGCATTGGTCAGCGCGTGGGCGATCAGCTCTTTCTTTTCGCCGCGCTTCGGCGTCGAGACTTCCACCTTGAAGCCGGCCTTCACCGACAGCGCGTCGGCCAGCAGCGCGCTTTCCTCGATCTCATGCGACAGCAGGACGAGTCTTGGCGGCGGCTTGTCGTCGTAGAATTGCGCGAGGAACGAGGCCAGCACTTCCTCCGGCGTGAACGACTTCTCCGCCTTCGGGAAATAGGCGCGGTTGCCCCAGTTCTGGCCGGTGCGGAAGAAGAACACTTCGACGCAGGAATAGCCGCCCTCCTGATGGATGGCGAACACGTCGGCTTCTTCCACGGTGCGCGGATTGATGCCCTGCTGCGACTGGATCGCCGACAGCGCGGCGAGGCGATCACGGTACAGCGCGGCGGTCTCGAATTCGAGTTCAGTGGACGCCTTCTCCATCTCGCCGGCGAGCAACTGCTTCACGGCATGGCTGCGGCCGGACAGGAAATCGGTCGCCTCGCGCACCAGCTCGGTATAGCCGGGGAAGTCGATCTCGCGCGTGCAGGGGCCCGAGCAGCGGCGGATCTGATAGAGCAGGCAGGGGCGGGTGCGGCTCTCGAAAAAGCCGTCGGTGCAGGAGCGGATCAGGAAGGCGCGCTGCAGCGCCGTGATGGTGCGGTTGACGGCGCCGGCGGATGCGAACGGCCCGAAATATCGTCCGGGCCTGGATTGCGCGCCGCGATGCTTGAGGATCTGCGGCGCCCAATGGTCGCCTGATATCAGTATGTAGGGAAACGACTTGTCGTCGCGCAGTTGCACGTTGAAGCGCGGCCGCAGCTGCTTGATCAGATTGGCTTCCAGCAGCAGCGCTTCGGTCTCGGTGGTGGTGGAGACGATCTCGACCGTCACGGTCGCGGCGATCATCCGCAGGATGCGCGCCGGCAGCGGTGCGTTGACGCGGGCGTAGGAGGAGAGCCGCTTGCGGACGTTTTTCGCCTTGCCGACATACAGCACGTCGCTGGCGGCATTGAGCATGCGATAGACGCCGGGAGAGGTGGGCGCCAGCCGCACCGCGTTTTCGATGGCCGCATGGCCGACCGCCAGCGTGCCTTCGGCAATCGCCTCGGCAGCTTCCTCACCAGCGTCCTCGGCGGCTTCCGGCAGGCGCGACTCGTCGTCCTCCTCGGCGGCGGATGTCGCGGGGTCGACGTCGGCGGCGATCAGGTCCTGCGGCGGCAGATCCGGCTGGGAACCCCGCCGCGCCTTGCGCGGGGGCTCCGGATGGTCGGTAAAATCGTGATCCATGGGCCTAAATTAAGCGCTGCAGGGCGGCATCGCCAGCGCTCGCGGCGCGCCTTGCTGGGGAAAGGCGCGCCGGTAACGCTTCCTTAAGAATGATGAGCGGGCGGTAACCCGGCTTAACAACCCTTTAACTTAAAACTCTCGATAAATCTTACAGGAAAAAAGTGGAGTTCCGTAACCAAGCCGGTGTCTCGCCCGGCGCGGTCGCGGCAGTTGCGTGGAGTTGCGTGATGAGCAGGTTTGTGTTGGGCGCACTGGCGCTGATCGGTGCAGGCTGGACCATGTCGGCACAGGCTGCCGACCTTGGTTACGGACGCACCTACACCAGCAACCAGCGGTTCGATTACTTTAGCTGGGCGGGTCCCTATCTCGGTGGCAACCTGGGCTATGCCTGGGGCTCGGTCGCCAACAATCCGACCAAGCCGTCGGGAGTCGCGGGCGGCGTTCAGGCTGGGTACAATTGGCAGCAGCCCGGCAGCCCGTGGGTATTCGGTATCGAGGGCGACATCCAGGCGACCGGCGCCGAAGAGACCTTCGCGCCGTGGAAATTTTCCAACCCCTGGTTCGGCACGGTTCGCGGTCGCGCCGGCTTCGCGTTCAACAACATCCTGTTCTTCGGCACGGGCGGTCTGGCCTTCGGCGAACTGCGCGCCACCACCTTCGGCTTGTCGGAATCCCACACCAATGCGGGCTGGACGCTCGGCGCCGGCGCCGAGATGGGCTTCGCGCAGAACTGGAGCGCCAAGATCGAATACCTCTATGTCGATCTCGCCAACAGCAACTTCGTCGTTACAGGTGCGTCAAATGGCTATCGGTTCGGCTTGATCCGGGCCGGCGTGAACTATCGGTTCTGAGAACAAAAAACTGTCTGATATCACCTCCCGGCGGCAGTAAGTCGCCGGGATTTTTTTGTCTTCAGGCAGGAGCGCGCGCACCGCGCGGCTCGACACTCTGGGCGGCGATTGCCGCGCCCAGCACAATCTTCACAGCCAAAATTCAGTCCGCGTCCGACGCGAGCGTCGGTTTACGATGAAATCACCAGGTTGACCGCCTTGGGGCCTTTGCCCTTCTTGTCCGGTTCGACCTCGAACGTAATGCGCTGTCCTTCAGTCAGGTCCTTCAATCCGGCCCGCTCGACGGCGGTGATGTGCACGAACACATCGCGGCCGCCATCATCGGGCTTGATGAAGCCGTAGCCGCGTTCTCCATTGAAGAACTTGACTGTACCAGTCATGGCCATCGGGAAAGTCCTCCCCCGTATTGCTCCGCCGCTACGCGCATCTCGCGTATCAGCCGACCGGACTTTCGCTGCCGGAAGCTTGGCCACCTGAGCCGATCGGGTTCACGCCACCCACCGACCTGGATTTTTGTTCGGCCTTGATCACTCCGCCGCAACCATTCGCGGAAGCGGAACGTAAAGCCAGTCCCAACGGCCTGAGCATAATACGGATTTGCGCGAATTGCCTATGGCAATTCGTAACTTTCACCTGACCGGCCGGGGGCCTCAGGGCTTGGGCGTCTCCAGCCTGAACCGGCCGGCGCCGCCCTGGCCCAGCGGCTTTTCGAGTTCGGGCAGAATGGTCTTCAACTCACCCGCCAGCGTCCACGGCGGATTGACGATCAGGAGCCCGGTGGAGGTGAGGGGGCCGCCCGCCGCCTGCGGCGCAACGGAAAATTCGAGCCGGAGGCATCTACCGGCCGGCTTGCTGGTGGCGGCGGCGCCCGCGACAAGCCGCGCCAGGGTGTCGGTAGCGCGCCGGCTCTTCACCGGATACCAGATCAGATAGCTGCCGGTCGGCCATTTCGCGTAGGCTTCGGCGAATCCGTCGGCCAGCTTTTCGAATTCGTCCTTTTGCTCGAACGAGGGGTCGATCAGCACCAGGCCGCGCCGCTCGTTGGGCGGCACGAAGGCCGGCAACGCCGTCCAGCCGTCGAGATCGACCACCCGGGCCTGGCTGTCGCGGCGCAGCGCATCGATCAGTTGCCTGCGGGCGCCGGACTCGATTTCGCAGGCGGTGAGACGGTCCTGCGGCCGCAGCAGCGCGCGGGCGATCAGGGGCGATCCGGGATAGGCCTCAAGCTTGCCCGGCGGGTTGAAGGCCCTGACGATATCGAGATAGGGGGTCACCAGCGGCAGCGTGTTTTCCGAAAACCGCGCCTGCAGTACCCGCGCAATGCCGGTCAGCCATTCGCCGCTGCGGCGCGCCTCTTCGCCTGTGAGATCGTAGCGCCCGGCGCCGGCATGGGTGTCGATGACGCGAAACGGGGCCTGCTTTTCCTGCAGATAGGTCAGCATGCGCACCAGCACGATGTGCTTGATGACATCGGCAAAGCCGCCGGCGTGAAAAGCGTGTCGGTAGTTCATGGCGGAGGGGTTACGACATCGGGGCGCGGAAAGTAACCCATATCGCGCGTGGCGGGATAGCGTCTGCAATTGAATCGGCGGGATACCGGAGTCATCGAGGGGTAATTTTAACCAATCATTTCAATCTCAGGGTGTATCTCCCGGAGACGTCTAGAATGGATGAAGGAAGTGACTCATGAGTATGATTGCTGCCGCCTATTCATCGTACACGAGCTGGTCGATTTCCCAGGTCAGCACCGCAACGGATGCCGGCACCAAGGACGGTGCAGCGAGCACGGCAATATCATCGCTGTCCACCACGTCGGTCACCACGGTCAGCATCTCGTACCGTGCCAAGCAGCTGCTGGCGCGGGCGTCAGCAGAACGATCCGTCGTCGATCGGCTGCAGGCACTGGTCGCCGCCTTTCACACCGACAGATCGCTCACGCTTCGCGGCCGCAATGCCGGCGCCGAGCCGGCTGATGGCATGGACTTTTTCAAGATCGTCAGCGGCAGCGGCAACGACGTCATCAAGGCCTATGCCAGGGCCACGATCGATGCCGGCGCCGGCAACGATCTGATCGATACCTATGGCCACGCCAATATCGTCGCCGGCGAGGGTGACGATATCGTCCGCACCTATGGTCATTCGACGGTCGATGGCGGCGCGGGCAATGATCATGTCAGCACATACGGTCATTCAACGGTCACCGGCGGTGACGGCGATGATCATATCAGCACCTACGACCATTCCAGCGTTTCGGGCGGTAAGGGAAACGACAGGCTCGAGACCTACGGCAACTCCATCCTCGACGGCGGTGCCGGCGACGACGTTCTCAGCGCTTATGCCAATTCGAGCCTCAGTGGCGGCGCGGGCAACGATACGCTCAGCGCCTACGACAATGTCACGCTCGATGGTGGCGAGGGTAACGACGTTCTCAGCGCTTACGCCAATTCAACCCTCAGTGGGGGCGCGGGCAACGACAAACTCAGCGCCTACGACCACGCGACGCTTGATGGCGGTGTCGGTAACGACAATCTCAGCGCCTACGATCATGCCAATCTGAACGGTGGCGCCGGCAATGACCGGATCGATGCCTATGACCATGCCAATGTCGACGCCGGCTCCGGCAACGACATCGTCACCACGTACTCACATGCAACCGTGTCGGCCGGTGACGGCGATGATTATGTGCTGACCAGTGATCATTCCGTCGTCGATGGTGGCGCCGGCGACGATGCGATCCAGGTCGGCGGCTCCTCCACGGTGACAGGCGGCGCCGGTAACGATCGCATCAGGGTAACGGGCGATGATACCACGATCAATTTTGCCAAGGGGGACGGCAACGATGTCGTTCGGGTCGATAACGGCAGCAGCGTTGATCTCTCGATCAGTGGTTATTCGTTGAATGATGTTATCATCACCCAGCAGTACGGCAGGACCACCGTAAACTTCAAGGGTTCGAACGATTCCCTCGTTTTCGATCACGGCAGCAGCGGATCGGCACGACTGAGCTTCGCCGATCACACCAGCGTGGATATTCGTGCCTGACGCAGATTTGGCGTAGAGGGATCCCGGCCATCCACGGACCTTGCAGACGACGGTAAAGACGTGGATGACCGGGAACGCAGACAACCCTTGGGTAGTCTGCGCAAGGTGTGCCGTCATGCCTTGGTCTATTGCCCTGGCATGGCGGAAGAGTAATCGTCAGCCGCCCCGCACCGGCGGCATCACCACTTCGTCGCGGCGGCAGGCGCGGCGGTCGATTTCGTCGCAGGCGCGGAATTGCATGTCCTTGCTCAGGCAGACCCGCACCTCGCTGAGGCGCCGGCTGGAGCAGGTCACCGAAATCGCCGAACGGCTCAGGCCCGGATTGATCTTGATGAAGGCCTCTTCGAGATCGTCAGGCGCGATGGTCTTCTGCTGCGCCAATTGCAGGAATTCCTCGGGGATCTTCACCGCCGCGCGCGCCTTGCGGACGCTCTCGAAATAGGCCCGCGCGCCGAGGCCCGAACAGGTGCCGTGCTTGTCCCACTCGTTGAAGATCAGGCCGGGCGCCGGCATCAGGTCCAGCATCGAGGTCATGATGTTGCGATCGAGCCGCGGCGAGGGCCGCTGGCAATATTCGGGAAAGCCGCGATCATATTGCGGCCACAGGCCGTGAACCACGAAGGAATAGGGCCGTTCGCACTGGACCTGCGAGCGCCGGCTATTGCCGCGCTCGGCCGCCGCCTCGCAGAACGAGGGCGACCACGAAAGGGCAAGGACGTAAAAATCGAACTCGCCCGGAGCGTTCTGCCGGCGGTCCTGCGCGCACACCATCCCGGCGGACACGACAACAAGCGCCAGCGAAATCAGAAGCCGCGAAATAATGACGGATCGGTGCATCGAACGCCCCTCTACTCGACGAGCGGGAGCCTAGCAGGGAGTGGGAACATTTCAAGAACAAAATTTGATGGTCGCAAACGCCGGCTGCCCGGGTCTGTTCAATCGGGTCGCGGACAGGAGAATCAGGGCCTGGCAGCCCGGCAGCCCGGGCTGTACGCCCAGTTGCGGTCAAGGCCGGTCACGCACCATTCAACGCCCTGTCCGAAGCCGGCAAAGCCGCCGTCTTCGATGATCGAGTAGTGCACGGTGCGCATCTTGCCGTCGCTCAGCATCACGTCGCCGCTGCAATAGCGACGCGGGATATTGTCAGACTGCCAGGGCCGGAACGCGGTCTCATGGATACGCCCGAAGCCGGTGATAACCAGGTCTGAATTCCAGAACTTGCCTTCCTTCTCCTGGAATTGCGACGCGATCGTCGACAGCGCGCGGTCGCATTCGGCGACGTTGCCGTCATATTTTGGGCCGAACAGCCCGAAATTCAGCTCCAGGGGGTTGGCGGCCTGGGCGGCAGGGCTGGAGATCAGCAGGACGAGCGCCGCCGTCATCGGGCCAAGTGTTTTGGGGCCGAATGCTCTCAAGGATTTGAACAGGTTGCGCATGGGAAATCCGCCGGTAAGCCTACGCACGGGACGGTGCCGCGAAGCCCTGACGAGGTCAAGTGCAGCGCGGCAACACCTGACGGCCAAGTCCGCCTCGTGCTGTAACCATTCTTTTCATGGCCATCGGCGCACACTATGGTGAGCTTCGAGCGAAACGGAGTCTGCGATGCGAAGAATTATGGCCGTGTGCCTGATTGCCATGTCTCTGGTGGTCATGGGCGGAATGCTGGCGAGCCCGCCGGCGCAGGCGTATTGGTTCGACATCGACACGGTGCCGTCGCTCAAGGGCAATGACACCGGCGGCATCATCGCCTACCCGCTCGCGATGCAGGCCGATGCCCGCCAGCTCGCCGTCGATCACTGTGCCCGCTACGGCAAGGTGGTGAAATTCCTCGGCGTGCAGCCCAATTACGGCGGCTACGTCTCCTTTGCCTGCCGCTGGGTGCCCTATGGCGCCGCCGAGCGGCCGCTGCGCACGCTTTACTGAGCGCCGCCGCTCCCTGGTTTTCCGGCCGGACATGTTTTTGCCACGCGAGGCGTGTGTTCACTTCGCGCGACCAGATGTCATTGAAAATCCAGCGGGAGCCCGCCCATGAGACGACTGCTTCTTGTGTCCCTTTCTGCCGCAGGCCTGCTGGCTCCGATCAGCGCCGGCGCGGTGGAATTGCCGGTGCGCAAGGCCGGCCTGTGGGAGATGAAGGTGCTGAACGCGGGCGCCCCGAAGCCCGACATGACGATGCAGCAATGCACCGACGAGAGCACCGACAAGGACATGAGCACTTCCTTCTCGCCGATGGCCAAGGATATCTGCTCGAAGCAGGACATCCAGAAGACCGCGACCGGCTACGTCTCCGACTCGGTCTGTGGCGTCGCCGGCATGACGATCAAGTCGCATGCCGAGATCAATGGCGATTTCAATTCGGCCTACACGGTGAAATCGACTTCGCATAGCGAGGGCGGCATGGCCGGCGCCGGGCGCGACAGCACGACGACGATCGAGGCCAAATGGCTTGGCGCCTGCAAGGGCGATCAGAAAGCCGGCGACATCATGATGCCCGGCGGGATGAAGATAAACATCAAGGACATGGAAAAGCTGAAGGCGCTGATTCCGAAGGCGCCGGCGAAGTAGTAATCCGGAGCCGGTCCGCCGTTGGGCTTTGGCGGTACACTGCACGGCCCGGATACAAAATATCGAAAACAACCCCATGCAAAGTAGGATGGGCCCCGGCTCGTAGCTCCTGCGCCGCTACACCGGCACCCTTACCGCGGCCCTCAGTCCGCCCATCGGGCTGTCACTGAGCGTGATGTCGCCGCCATGCGAGCGGGCGATGTCGCGGGCGATGGCCAGCCCCAGGCCCGTGCCGCCTTCGTCCTGGTTGCGCGCATCGTCGAGCCGCAGGAACGGCTTGAACACTTCCTCGCGCATGTTGGCGGGAATGCCGGGTCCGTCGTCGTCGACCGTCACCGTCAGATAGCGATGATCGCGGTGGCCGGTGATGGCGACCGTCTTGGCGTGGCGCGCCGCGTTGGAGACGAGGTTGGCGATGCAGCGTTTGAACGCGGCCGGCTTCACCGTCACCACAGGCAGGCCGTGGAATATCACCGTCGCGGTGTGGCCGTTGCGCTCGGCGTCGCTGCGCAGGTCTTGCAGCGCGATCTCCATGTCGGTCGGCTGCGCGATCTCGCCGCTGTCGCCGCGCGCAAAGGAGAGATAGGCCTCCAGCATGCCGGCCATCTCGTCGACATCCTTGCGCATGCCGTCGACTTCGGGGCTGTCGCCGATCAATGCGAGTTCGAGCTTGAAGCGGGTCAGGATGGTGCGCAGGTCGTGGCTGACGCCGGCCAGCATCGCGGTGCGCTGCTCGATCGAGCGTTCGACGCGCGCCTTCATTTCCAGGAACGCCTGCGCCGCCTGCCGCACTTCCCGTGCGCCGCGGGGACGGAAGTTTGGCGCCTCGCGCCCTTTGCCAAAGCTTTCCGCCGCCTCGGCCAGCCGCAGGATCGGCCTGATCTGGTTGCGCAGGAACAAGACCGCCACGATCAACAGGATCGAGGAGGTGCCCAGCATCCAGAAAATGAAGATCTCCGAATTGGAGGCGTAGGCGGCGCTGCGCTGCGCGAACACCCGCATCACGGAATCGTCGAGCTGGATGCGGATTTCCACCAGGTTGGATTTGCCGACGGTGTCGATCCAGAACGGCCTGCCGATCTGGCGCAGACTCTTCGAGAGCGTCTGGTCGAGCAGCGAGAAGAACGGTTTTGGCCCCGGTGGCGGCATGTCGCCGACGGGAAGAAAATCGACCACGAGCTGCAACCGCTGACCGATGCGGCGTAACTGCGCGCGGTCCTTGTCCTGCGGAAATGCCTTGTAGACGTCGATCAGGCCGGCAACGTCCTGCACCACGGCTGCGGAGAGGCGCCGCGTCACCGTGTTCCAGTGCCGCTCCAGGAACACGAACGCCACGACCGTTTGCAGGATCACCATCGGCACGATCATGATCAGCAGCGCGCGGGCATAGAGGCCGGTCGGCATCCAGCTCTTGAACGCGTTGCCCATCCAGCCATTGGCCCTGGAGACGCGTTGCGACGCATTGCGAATGAACGTCAGGCCGGTGTCGATCGTGCTCATCAATTGCCTATAGCGTTTTCAAGCGAAGTGGGGACCGGTTCGCGTGAAGAAAACGCGTCAAGATAAAGTGGCTCAGGGCGACGCGACCAGGCGGTAGCCGATGCCGCGCACGGCCTGCAGGAACAGCGGATTGGCGGGATCGCGCTCGATCTTGCGCCGCAGGCGGTTGATCTGCACGTCGACCGCGCGCTCGTTCACCGTGCCGCCGCCTGTCAGCGCCGCGCGCGGCACGGTATCGCCGGGCGCGACCGCCAGAATGCGCAGCATTTCGCGCTCGCGGTCGGTCAGGTGAATGATCTCCTCGCCCTGGCGCAGTTCGCCGCGCTCGAGATGAAACAGGTAAGGGCCGAACGCGATCTGCTCCAGCGCTTCCACCGGCGGCGGCGCGGAGCGCTTGAGGATGTTGCCGATCCGCAGGATCAGTTCGCGCGGCTCGAACGGTTTGGCGACATAGTCGTCGGCGCCGATCTGCAGGCCCTCGATCCGCGCCTCCGCCTCATGGCGCGCCGTCAGCATGATGATCGGCACCGAGGACGAGGTGCGAATGAATCGCGCCAGATCGAAGCCGGTTTCGCCGGGCATCATGACGTCGAGGATCAGCAGGTCGAAATGCAGGCCGAGCAGCTTGGCGCGCGCGTCGTTTGCGCTCGAGGCGGTGGTGACGCGATATCCCTCGCCGGACAGGAACCGCGACAACAGGTCGCGGATACGGCGGTCGTCGTCGACCAGCAGCAGATGCGGGGCGTCGTCGGCCAATTGCTGCGGTGCGCGCGCGGTCGCCGTCGCGATGGTTGCTGCTTGCGCCACGATCACTCCCTTGGCTTCTTGCTGCCGGTCCCGAAGATCGCCTCGAGCACCTTGTCGGGGTCGTCGCGATCGATCATCGCGCGAAGGAACTGGCTGATTGCCGCGACGCCTTCGGGATTGATGTCCCGGAGCGCGCTTGTGATGCGATCGGTCTGCAGTCCTGCGAGCTTTGCCACCAAGGCTTCGCCCTTGGCGGTGGCGTAAAGAAGGCGCTGCCGGCGGTCGTTATTGCCGGTTTTCTGGATGATGTAGTCCTCATCGAGCAACTGCTTGAGCACCCGGCCAAGCGATTGCTTGGTGATCCGCAACACGTCCAGCAGGTCGGCGACCTTGAGGCCGGGATAGCGGTAGACGAAATGCATCACGCGGTGATGGGCGCGGCCGAACCCGAAAGCCTCGAGCTCATGGTCGGCATCGCCCACGAAGTCGCGGTAGGCAAAGAACAACAATTCGATGATGTCCCAGCGCAATTCGCCGGCCCGCGGGGCAGCGGACGTGCCGGCGTTCCCCAGCGAATCAGGGTTGGCCGGTCCCCTTGAGAAATTTATGTCAGTCATGTTGACATATCTTGGGTTCAATGTTACAAAACTGCCAGCCACGACGAAACTTTAAGTCGTTTCGGATCTGGTGACGTGTCAGGCAACCGGAAAAGGCCAGCGATGGCGGCAACGGCCGCAAATGGACTACCGTGCGATTGTCGAGCGGCATATCGGCAAACATACTGGACTTCGGCATCCCGCAAAAGCATGTCCTCACCCGACATGACAACAACGGAAGCCGGCCGCAAGGCTGGTGATGAAGAAGTCCAGACCTGTGAAGTCCAGATCTATTGAGCCAGCGGGCCCGGAGAGGCCGGCCGGCGCCAGAATTACGCCGATTCCGACAGTGGGAAGCAGCAAGGGCAGGAAGCTAAGGGAAATGAGTTTGAAATTCGAAATCCAGCCGGCGGCGAATCCGACTCCTGAAAAGGAGCGTACGGCAAAGCTCGCGGATCCGGGCTTCGGCCGGGTTTTCACCGATCACATGGCGATCGTTCGCTACAACCAGGCCGAGGGCTGGCATGGCGCGCGCGTCGAATCGCGCGCCAATTTCCCGCTCGATCCGGCCGCCGCCGTCCTGCACTACGCGCAGGAGATCTTTGAGGGCCTCAAGGCCTACAAGCGCGACAACGGCGTCAACCTGTTCCGCCCCGATGCCAACGCAAGGCGCTTCCGGAATTCGGCCGATCGCATGGCGATGGCGCCGCTGCCCGAGGACGTGTTCATCGAAGCGGTCGAGCAGGTCGTGCGCATCGACAGCGCCTGGATTCCGGGCGGCGAGGGCAGTCTCTATTTGCGGCCCTTCATGATCGCGAGCGAGGTCTTCCTCGGGGTTAAGCCGTCGGCGGAATACATCTTCGCCGTCATCGCCTCGCCGGTCGGTTCCTATTTCAAGGGCGGACCCGCGCCGGTGTCGATCTGGGTGTCGGAGAAGTACACGCGCGCCGCGATCGGCGGCACCGGCGCCGTCAAGTGCGGCGGCAATTACGCAGCCAGCCTGCGCGCGCAGGCCGAGGCCATCGAGCACGGCTGCGATCAGGTGGTTTTCCTCGATGCGGTCGAGCGCCGCTACATCGAAGAACTCGGCGGCATGAACGTCTTCTTCGTGTTCGACGACGGCTCGCTCTCGACGCCGCCGCTCGGCACGATCCTGCCGGGCATCACCCGCGATTCGATCATCGCGCTGGCAAAGGATTCCGGCACGGTGGTGCGCGAGGAGCCCTACACGATTGAGCAGTGGCGCAAGGATGCCGCCAGCGGCAAGTTGAAGGAAGCCTTTGCCTGCGGCACGGCGGCGGTCATCTCGCCGATCGGCAAGGTGTGTTCGGCGAGCGGCGATTTCCAGATCTCTGGCGGCGCCGCCGGCCCTGTCGCCATGGGCCTGCGCAAGAAGCTGGTCGACATCCAGTACGGCCGCGCCGAAGACCCGCACGACTGGATCAGAAAGGTCCTGTGACCGGCGGCGGAATTATTCCGCCGCGCTAGCAAAATAGACCACTTGAGCGCTTTGGCAGCGCGCGAGCCTTCGGGTTCGCGCGAAGGCTGACGCGCGGCCAATTGAAACAGCGTCAATCGAGGAGAGAGACCATGGGAGTTTCATTCGACAAGATCGATGGCGTCATCTGGTACGACGGCAGGCTGGTGCCGTGGGCTGACGCCAACGTGCACATTTTGACCCACGGCTTGCATTATGCGAGCTGCGTGTTCGAGGGCGAGCGCGCCTATGGCGGCAAGGTGTTCAGGAGCACCGCGCATTCCGAGCGGCTCAAGAACTCGGCCAACATCCTCGATTTCGAGATTCCCTGGTCGGTGGCCGAGATCGATGCCGCAAAGCAGCTCGTGATCGACAGCAACAATCTGCCGGACGCCTATCTCCGCCCGATCGCCTGGCGCGGCTCGGAGATGATGGGCGTCTCGGCGCCGGCCAACACCATCCATCTCGCCATCGCCGCCTGGACCTGGCCGAGCTATTTCGATCCGGCCGAAAAGCTGAAGGGCATCCGCATGTGCATGGCCGAATACCGGCGGCCCGATCCGGCGACGATTCCGGCGATGGCCAAGGCGTCCGGTCTCTACATGATCTGCACCATCAGCAAGCACAAGGCGGAGCGTGCCGGCTATGCGGATGCGATGATGCTGGACTGGCAGGGGCGCGTCGCCGAATGCACCGGCGCCAACATTTTCTTCGTCGAGAACGGCAAAATCCACACGCCGATCGCCGACTGCTTCCTCGCCGGCATCACCCGCGCCACCGCAATTGATCTCGCGAAGCGCCGTGGCATCAAGGTGATCGAACGCCGGATCATGCCGGAAGAACTCGACGGCTTCACCGAGTGCTTCATCACCGGCACCGCGGCGGAAGTGACGCCGGTGTCGGAGATCGCCCAGTGGAAGTTCACGCCCGGCAGGATCTGCGAGCAGTTGATGGCGGACTACACCGCCGAAGTCCACGTTGCGCAATGAGCCGTGGGCGGACGTTGGCCGCTTCGCCGTCTTCAGCAGGCAAATCACGTCGCTGGGTTTGCAGCCGTGGGAATCGACCGTGGTCTACGCCAATACGCCAGAGGCCCATGCCCTGCTGCGGCGGTTGAAGGCCGCTGGCTTGTCACGCCATGAGCCCGATCCCGTCGCCGCCTGCGAAGCTGCCGCGGCCGAGGCGACGAAGGGCTTTGGCGGATGTCCGCTTTAATGCGGTTTACGGACTCAAGTCTGACGTCGCGCCATGTCCGGAAATGTGCCATGAACGGTTTCATGCACCGCGGAAAAATGGATTCTATTCGTCCACCTCGTCGCTACGGGAGCACTTGGCTGCGATGGTCATTCGGGCAGCCCGGCTTGCCGCAATCCTTCTTCGTATCGCAAAAGGTCTTCGGCCCGCCTAAAAGGGCCCAAAACGTCTTTGAGAGTGGAAACACGTAGCGTGGGGTTAATCAGCCGCAGCCGAGCCACTGCCTTATGTGCTTGCTCCGGCCGCCCGGCCATTGCATTGATTGCGGCGGCGATCCGTAATCCAGGTTGATAGTCCGGATTATCCTGCAATGCCATTCCCGCCCACGATGCCGCTTCGTCATAGCGGCCCAGGAAGAAATGGGCATGCGCGGTCCCGCTTGGCGTTCTTAGCGACGGATCAAGTGGGCTCAGGCGCATGGCACGCGCGAAGCGTTCGATCGCAGCTTCCGGCTCGCCGAGCCAGTTTTTTACCCAGCCGCCGAAACTCCATGCCTCGGCCGAATTGGAATTGAGCACAAGCGCGCGATCGACCAAGCCAGCGCCCACCTCAAGCTCGCGAACAACAAACGCTAACGCCCATCCGCTCGCGGCGAGCGCGATCGCATCATCTTTTCCCAACTCAACCGCCCGCTGAGCGAGCCTTGTCACTTCGGCAATCTCGCTCGCAGTGTCTGAAATCCAGCCACTGGACTTGGCATAGACGTGGCAAGTGGCAGCACGACCGTAGGCGGACGCAAAATCCGGGTCGAGCTCGATCGCGCTGTTGAACAGGCGTAATGCTTCGTCGCTCGCTTGCCGATTACCGAACTGATAAAACCTGGCCAAGCCGCGTAAATAGAGGGCATAGGCGTCGAGACTCTCGGTCGGCTTGCGCTTTGCACGCTCGATCTCGGCTTTTTCCAGCGCTGGCGCGATCGCCCCGACAACACTTTCAGTCACCCGGTCCTGCAGATCGAAGACGTCGCCGAGCCCGCCATCAAACCGGTCTGCCCAAATATGTGCCCCGGTGGCGGTATCGACGAGCTGTCCCGTGATGCGCACTCGATTTGCCGCTTTGCGAACGCTACCTTCCAACACGTAGCGCACCCCGAGCTCGCGTCCGACCTGCTTCACGTCGACGGCGCGCCCCTTGTAGGTGAAGCTCGAGTTGCGGGCGATGACGAACAGCGCCTTGAAATGCGACAGCGCCGTGATGATGTCGTCGACCATTCCGTCCGCGAAGTATTCTTGCTCCGGATCGGAGCTCAGGTTGGTGAATGGCAGAACTGCAATGGAGGGTTTATCGGGCAGCGCAAGGGCGTCATCAACACGCAGAAGGGTCGGCGCAGCTGGCACGGCGCGGCTGTTTGGAACGTGCCAGACCCGCATCGGTTCGGCGATATTCTTCAAAGACCGCGAACCCAAATCCTCAAACGTCACATCTACCTTGCCACGAATTTGCCGACGGGCGTCATCCGAGATGCTTATACCGCCCGGCTCTGCAATCCCTTCGAGACGCACTGCAATATTGACCCCGTCACCAAAGATATCATTCTCTTCGATAATGATATCACCGACGTGAATGCCGATGCGGAGCTCGATCCGCCTGTCCTGCGGCACGTCGATATTTTGTTCGGCCATGCCGCGTTGAATTTCGTCGGCACATCGGACGGCGTCGACCACACTGGCGAACTCGGCAATAGCGCCGTCCCCGGTATTTTTGACTACGCGTCCGTGATGCCCAGCGATTTTGGGATCAAAAAGAGTTCTTCTAAGCGCCTTCAGTCGCGCCAGCGTGCCTTCTTCGTCTATCCCTATTAAGCGGCAAGAGCCCGCGACATCCGCCGCCAGGATAGCTGCCAGCCGCCGCTCTACGTGCTCGCCGCTCAAGGTGGCCCCCATGCTCGGGGAAATTCGATGGCTATATAGCACGATCGTGGACCGATGTCCGACGATGTCCACGTCCGAAATGAGCCAAAAGCCGAAAACCTCCAGGCGAGCATATGTCTTCCGCTTTGCCGCCAAGAACGGACATCGCCGCTCCGTCCGCCTCACTGCATCGTCGGGGCCGCCGCCTCGACCGCTATCCGCGCCGACTTGCCGACCCCGTCCAACGAAATGCACGTCACCACCAGCGGCGGTAGCATGCGCAGCCGGTTGCCCTTCGCCGGTCCGCTGCAGACTTGTCACAAGGGGAAAAAGAAGAAGACTGGCCCCTTCGTGGTGCGAAGGCCGTGAACTCTTTCGCCGCTTCATGCGACCAACTCCCCGGATTGCGGATAGGAATTCGGTGTGAAATGGCGATGATGAACCCAGCCTTCTCAACAGGCTCCAAATGCGTGGTGGCAGCCGGCTTCGCGGCGGTGCTTGCGATTCTGGGCTCTCCCACGGGGGCCGCCGTCAGGGCCGAAGATCGCGCGCCGGTGATCGACCTCAGTTCCGGCAACGCAGAGATGAATGCCGCGATCGCAAAGGGGCGGGCGACGCTGCCGACGTTCTGGACCTCCTACGATGCGTCAAAACCGTCGGAGACCGGTCACTCCCTCAAGGTGCGGTTTCCGAACCCGAGGAACAATGGCGAGCACATCTGGATGGCCGACGTGAAGAAGACCGCGGATGGCGGCTATTCGGGACGGTTCGCCAACACGCCGCGCGACCTGCCCGGCAAGAAGGCCGGCGAGGTGGCCTTGTTCAAGGATGCCGACATCTCGGACTGGATGTTCATGCGGAACGGCAAGATCGTCGGTGGCGAGACCATCAGGCCGCTGCTGAAATCATTGCCGAAGGCCGACGCCGACGCGCTTCGCGCGCGGCTGGAAACGCCTTAAAAGGTCTGAGGAAAGCTCGCGGCGGGGATCTTCTTCCCCTCTCCCCATGTGGGAGAGGGTGCCCGAAGGGCGGGTGAGGGGTTCTCTCCACGGATAGAGACCTCGATACAGACCCCCGATCCGGCGCTTCGCGCCACCTTCTCCCACAAGGGGAGAAGGGAAGAAAGCCACGGTTGCCCGGCCGGGCCTTGGCTGGTACCAACGCGCCCCATGGCTGAAAAACCCAAAAAACCCCAGAAACTCCGCGCCCGCCTGCCGCGCGGGCTGGAAGATCGTGGCCCGGCGGCGATCGCCGCCACGCGCCAGATGGTCGAGAAAATCCGCGAAGTCTACGAGCGTTACGGCTTCGAGCCGGTGGAAACGCCGGCGATGGAGTTCACCGACGCGCTCGGCAAGTTCCTGCCCGACCAGGACCGGCCGAACGAGGGCGTGTTCTCGTTCCAGGACGACGACGAGCAGTGGATCTCGCTGCGCTACGATTTGACCGCGCCGCTGGCGCGCTACGTGGCGGAAAATTTCGACGCGCTGCCGAAGCCGTATCGCAGCTATCGCGCGGGTTACGTCTTCCGCAACGAGAAGCCGGGCCCCGGCCGCTTCCGCCAGTTCATGCAGTTCGACGCCGATACGGTGGGGTCAGCGTCGCCGGCGGCCGACGCCGAGATGTGCATGATGGCGGCGGATACGATGGAAGCGCTCGGCATTCCGCGCGGCAGCTATGTCGTGAAGGTGAATAACCGAAAGGTGCTCGATGGTGCGCTAGAAAGCGTCGGGCTCGGTGACGAGAATGCAATTCGGCGCCTGACCGTGCTTCGCGCAATCGACAAGCTGGATCAAGTTTTCCGCCACTGAAGTGCTGAAGCTATTGACCGTTGGTCGATGGGACGGCGGGGAAGAAGGCAGGGTGATTTTACCAAGGGGGCGGGTCTGGATAACGTGAACGCCAGTCGGCTTCTCGAATTCGTTGCACCAGCTGAGCCGACTGAAAATCCCTCGCGCGACATACTTTTCACAATGCCCAGGCAGTGGGACGAGTTGGCTGTCAATGCTCGCTTCAAGGAAGGCGGCCAAGAGCTTCTTGAGATCAAAAATCTTGGTGAGGACGCCGGATATGGTCGTGATCGGATCCGGATCGATCAAACGATTGTCCGCGGCCTCGAATACTACACCGGCCCCGTCTACGAGGTCGAACTCACCCTCGAAACCAAGGACGAAAAGGGCCGTCCCGTCCGCTTCGGCTCGGTCGGCGGCGGCGGCCGCTACGACGGGCTGGTCTCGCGTTTCCGCGGCGAGCCGGTGCCGGCGACGGGATTTTCCATCGGCGTGTCGCGCCTGCAGGCCGCGCTGACGATGCTCGGCAAGCTCGACACCAAGCCGGCATTCGGCCCGGTCGTCGTCACGGTGTTCGGAGGAGAAATCGCTGACTATCAAAAGATGGTCGCGACGCTTCGCAACGCGAATATCCGCGCCGAGCTGTATCTTGGAAATCCAAAACACAGCATTGGCCAGCAGATGAAATATGCCGACCGCCGAAACGCGCCTTGCGCGATCGTCCAGGGGTCGGACGAAAGGGCGAACGGCAAGATCCAGATCAAGGACCTCATCCTTGGTGCGGGGCTTACCGAGATCAAGGACCGCGAAGAGTATTTGAAGAAGCAGGCCGAGGCCCAATACGAGGTCGATCAAGGCAAGCTCGTCGATGCCGTGCGCGAAGTGCTGGCGCGCCATGACGTGAGGTGGGGATAGCTATTCACGCAACGCGTCATGCCCGGCCTTGTGCCGGGCATCCACGTCTTGTTTGATAGAAAAGGTCGTGGATGGCCGGAACAAGTCCGACCATGACGGAAACAAAAAGGGAGAGACCACAATGCCTGAGATTACCGTGAGCATGGCCGCCGGCCGCACCGACGAACAGAAGGCTGGCATGATGCGCGACATCACGCAGGCGCTGGTCAAGAACCTCGGCGTCGATGCCGATGCGGTGGTGATCCAGATCAACGAAGCGCCGCTGGCCCACAAGATGAAGGGCGGCAAGACGTTTGTGGAACGCGCGGCTGCGGCGAAGAAGTAAGGCTGGCTCCCTTCCTTCTCCCCTTGTGGGAGAAGGTGGCGGACGTAGTCCGCCGGATGAGGGGTTCTATCGGCAAAGATCAATGCGAGAGATTCGCTCGCCGAGACAGACCCCTCACCCGTCTCAATCGCGCGGTTCGCGCGATTGATCCACCCTCTCCCACAGGGGAGAGGGGAAGGAAGCAATCCATGGACGCACGCGATTTCATCAAGATCGGCATGAGCGCCGAGCGGACGCTGGTCGTGCCGGCCGAGCGCACGGTCGGGCATTTCGTGCCCGGCATGCCGATGGTCTATGCGACGCCGATGATGATCCTGGAAATGGAGATGGCGTCCAGCGACGCCATCAGGCCTTATCTTCAGCCCGGCTGGATCACGGTCGGGACCGAGGTCGATATCCGCCATCTCGGCGCGTCGCTGGTCGGCGCGACGGTGCGGGTCACGGGAAAGGTCTTAGCCGTAGAGCGGCGCGTGATCCGCTTTGAGGTCGAAGCCTTCGAGGGCGAGCGCAAGATCGGCGACGGCCGCCACGCCCGCGGTCTCGTCAATGCCGAGACGTTTACGAAAAGGCTTGCGGGGAAGTAGCTGCTTGCTCGGAGCCGTAGGGTGGGCAAAGCGAAGCGTGCCCACCAATATAGCACCGTGCTCGCGATGGTGGGCACGCTTCGCTTTGCCCACCCTACAAATTCTCGTTCACTTCGCCAGATCCTTCGAACGCTGCGTCGCCGCGGCCACCGCGCGCGTCAGTAGCGGCTGCAGGCCGTTCGGCCCCATCAGCACATCCAGCGCGGCCGCCGTGGTGCCGCCTGGCGAGGTGACATTCTGGCGCAGCGTGGCGGGCGCGAGTTCGGAGCGATGCAGCAGTTCGCCGGAGCCGGCGACGGTTTCGCGGGCGAGCCGTGCGGCAAGCTCCGCCGGCAGGCCGGCCGCGACACCGGCGCGCGCGAGTTCTTCGGCGAGCAGGAAGACATAGGCCGGACCGGAGCCGGAGACCGCGGTCACCGCGTCCATCAGGCTTTCCTTGTCGACCCATTCCACTGAACCCGTGGCGCGCAACAGCGCATCCGCAATCGCGCGCTGCGCGGCGCTGACGTTCTTCGCGGCGACCGCGACCGTGATGCCGCGGCCGATCGCGGCCGGCGTATTGGGCATGGCGCGAACCACGCTGCCGCCGCAGACCGCTTCGAGCAAGGCGATGGGCGTGCCGGCCATGATCGAGACCACCAGCGTCGAGGGGCCGGTGAACGGCTTGAACGTCGCGCCGGCCTCGCGGAACGACTGCGGCTTCACCGCGACCACCAGCGTGTCGACCTCGCCGGTGTCCTTGGCCGTCGGATTGAGCCGGATGCCTTGCGCCGCCAGCGCGGTAATCTCGGGGGAGGGTTGCGGCTCGATCACCACGACGCGTTTGGCGTCGAGGCCGCCGGCCAGCCATCCCGTCAGCATCGCCCCGCCCATCTTGCCGGCGCCGGCAAGCGCGAGGGTGCCGTGGAGGTTTTGAAGGGGGTTGTTGGTACTCACCGCTGCCACCATACGCTCGCCGTCGTCCCTGCGAACGCAGGGACCCATAACCACAGGCGTTTTTAGTGAAGCAAGAGAAGGGCTACAAGCAGTTTGCTTGAGCCCTGAGGTCACGGCGTATGGGTTCCTGCGTTCGCAGGAACGACGCGGAGTGTGCGGAAGCGCCGCGGCGGGAACTACGCCTCGCCCTCGGTATCGAACATCGCCGCGCTCATCGCTTCCGCGGCGGTTTTCCCGGCCCAGACCACGAACTGGAACGCGGGGTAATAGCGCTCGCAGGCGTGGATGGCGCCGGCCAGCATGGCCTCGCATTGCGCGGTCGAGGCGGTCAGCCCGCCCGGCAGCACCAGCGCCTGCCGGTACATGATCATGCCGGTATGGGTCCAGATGTCGAAATGGCCGACCCACAATTGCTCGTTGATGGCCGCGATCAGCCGCTGCACTTCGGCGCGGCGCCCCGGCGGAATCTTCATGTCGAAGGCGGAGGCCAGATGCAGCGCCTCGATCTCCGCCATCCAGGTGAAGGAAAGCTGATAGTCGGTCCAGTTGCCCTTGGAGACGATGGTGACTTCGTCTTCGCCGGAGCGCTCGAACGCCCAATTGTTCTCGGCGGCAATGTCCTCGACCGCCGCGAGCGGGTTGTTGGGGGAATCGATAATGCCTTCGAGGAGGGACATGCCGTCTCGACCTTGTTTTTGAATTCTTCTGATACGCACGCGGTGCACGCCGCACTTTGAACTGATGCGTCGCCGCCGGCTGCAATCCCCCCGATCGCTGATCCTCCCGGGGTTGCCGAGGCTCAAGTGATGTGATTTGCGGAATCCGCGCAACTCACCCCTGAGTCCGTCCACAGGCCAAAGCAGCGTCGTCCACAGCAGATCGCAGCCTGAGTTATTAATTAGAGAACAAACCAGAATCGGATTCGAGCGCCGAGGAGTCCGGCGGCCGGCCAAATCACGCCCGTCCGCCACAATAGTTAATAGATCGTGATGGTTAATAGACCGTTAACTCCCCTGGGATGACTACATTTAGCGTCTCTCGCCGCCGCTACACCTACGCATGAGGAGGGCAGAGGCTGGTTCCGGCCTCCACGCGCGAGGATTCGAATGGCCGATGCGGCGCGGCAACAGCTTCTGCAAATCACCGACCGTGATCACGCGACTGCAGGAAATTCCCGAACTGCTGAAAGTAGATCAACGGGCGGCTTGAAGCGCCCGCGAACACGCCGCGGTCTTAACTTCTCGCGCGCGACCAGCAGCGGGCAAGCCACGATGGCTGTCGCCAGCCACGCGCCTTCGATTTCGACGCAGGCGCGGGAAGCGTCGACGCGCAGACCATATCGCTCCAGCAAAGATTCGCGGATCGGCTTGCCGCTTGTGTGCAATCCCCATGCGCCGCCCGGCGGCAAATCCTTCAAGGCGGTGCGAATGCGGCGGTCGAACTTGCCGTCGGGCATGATGGGCAAGGCAATGTCGGCGATCAGATAGAACCGCGACTGCGGCGGCAGCAGCGGGGCGATATAGGCCAGCGGTTTGTCGAGGAGAAAATAGAGGGCGGGCTGCTCGAGGGATTTCGAGATCGCCGGGTTGAACGGGTTGGACCAGGGACGGCGGAACCAGTCTCCCGGTTGCGACCACAGCGCGATGGCCAGGGCAACGGCAAGCATCACCGCATTCAAGCGCACCGGGGATGCGCGGAACGAGGCAGGTCCGGGCGCGCCGGCCATGCAGCGTGCAATCAGCAGCACGATCAGGGGCGCGCACAATAGCTCGAGCACGATCGCGTAGCGCTGGATCGAAAACACGGCGAGCCATGCCGCGTAGGAGACAGCGAAGAACAGCAGGAACTGAGTATCGCGGCGCGTGAAGATATCGACGCGGGTGATGATGCTTCGGCCGATGCCGAGCACGATCAACACGGTTGCGACCGCAAACCGCGCGTCGCGGAACGGATATTCCGAGCTCCTGTTGTCGCCGACCAGCCAATAGAAGGGATACGCCAGGGCATCCAGCAGGCCCCGGGGCAGGAATTGCCAGTCCATGATGTTCATCGGGACCAATTCCCGGGACTGGAATACGGCATTGAAGAGCGGGAAGATCGGATTGCCCATCTCGCGCCAGAGCATCAGCCCCCACGCGCCGCCGGTGGCCAGCGCGCCGACCGCGCCGCCAACGCCGAGGCAGAGCGTTGCCAGCAATGGCCGGCTGGCGGCGAGCACGGCGGCGGCGGCGCCGAGCGCATAGACGGCATTGGTCAGCTTCAGCCCGACGGCCGCGCCGATCAGCAGGCCTGCGAGAACGTAGCGTCCATGATGCGATCCATCCGCCGACAGGATCAGGACACAGCCGGCCAGTATAGGAAGCGCGGTGAGAATGTCGGAGAAACTCGTGCCGACTTCCGAGAGCGTCATCGGCCCGACCGCGGCAATCAGGATCGCTGCGCCGATCGCGCTCGCCGTCGCCGTTTCCCGCAGCAGGACGCGGACGAGAAAATAGATCAGCAGCAGATTGAGGCCGTGCACCGCGCCCATGATCATCAGGCCGTAGGGCAGCGGCAGCAGATGGCGCAGATAATAGATCGGGAAATAGACGGCCGGGTTGAAATAGGTCTGGAAGCCGGCCGGCATCGCGTCAATGCCATAGCGGTCGTTGATAACCGCCCAGACATTGTACTCGTGGTAGTTCAGCCAATCCCAGTTGACGTCTTCGCCGACAAACCAGGTGTAGATCGCGCCGGCCAGCAGCGAGCCGAGCGCGATGGCCATCGGCACCAGGACGCTGGTTTGAAGAATGGGCGTTTGCCAGGCCCGGTCCGCGGGACTTGCTGGATCCGTGTCGGCAACGTCAGCGGCGTGTGTCACGCGTGTCCCCTGTGCGTCACCCGGGCGATCTGGAATTGGGCACGATAGACACATCTAGGACGCCGGTTTTAAGGATTCGTGAATGTTTCGCCGTGCATCGATCCGCCCCGGATCGTTCGCAAATCGCGCGTTAACGCTCATTCGCTAGCGTCGCACAGCTTCCATGCAGGATGGGTCCATGACCTCGGAATTCTCAGCCGCCTCCCTCCGCTCGCCGGGTATGGCGGGGCGGGAAGGGCTGGCCCCGATGCCGCTGCTTCTGATCGGCGTCGTCTTCGCCATCGCCATCGGGCTCAGGCAGGTCGTTCCGCTGAACACCGATGTGAGCTGGCTGCTCGTCATCGGCGAACGCATGCTGGACGGGCAGCGGCTATATCGCGACATCATCGAGATCAATCCGCCGATGGCGCCCTTCGCCTATTTGCCGGGTGTGGCGCTGGCGCGCATTCTCGGCGTCGATCCGCGGCACGTGATCGATGCCCAGCTTCTGCTGCTTGCCGCGGCCTCCCTGTTCGCCGTGTCGCGCATCCTGCGTCTGTCCCCGGCGACGGCTCCGTCGAGATCGGGAGCGTTTGCCGTCTGGGCCGCGGCGGTCGTGACGATCCTGCCGATGAACGTCTTCGCGCAGCGCGAACATATCGCATTGCTTACCTTTCTTCCGGCGCTCGCCGTCTACGCGTTGCGCAGCAACCGCGAACCGCTGCCGCTATGGGCGATCCTGATCGCTGGCATAGGGGCCGGAATCACACTTGCCTTCAAGCCGTTCTTCACGGTGCCGGCCGCATTCTGCATTCTGTTCGCCACGATCCGTTCGCGCTCATGGCGCGTGCTGTTTGCGCCGGAAAACATCATCTCTGGCGTCATCGTGACCGTCATCAGCCTCGGAACGTACATCCTCTATCCCGAGTATTTCACGATCACCTATCCGCTGGTTCGCGACACCTATCTGTCGTGGTCGATGCCGGCTGCTGTCATCTTCCTGAACAATGCAACGCTGATATCAGCGGTTGCGCTGGTGTCGGTATTGCTGGCGCGACAGAAAACCAGGCCTGACCCGGTATTGCTGGTGGCGGTACTTGCCGCTGCCGGATTTGCCGTCTCGTTCTTCCTGCAGCGGCGGGGCTGGGCTTATCACTCTTTTCCGATGGTCGCGCTCGCCTTGCTCGCAATGGGATACGCCCTGACCGGAGTGGCCAGCGAAGAAGCACGCTCGCGAAGCGCCGAGGCTGCATCGGTCGTCGTCATGGCCGCGACCTTTGCGCTCGGCACGCTCTGGTTCAACACCAACGTCTATGTCGGCCCGATCAGGGAAGCCATCG
This sequence comes from uncultured Alphaproteobacteria bacterium, assembly GCA_963770135.1. GTDB lineage: Bacteria > Pseudomonadota > Alphaproteobacteria > Rhizobiales > Xanthobacteraceae > Bradyrhizobium. The sequence goes on from CAVYOM010000025.1 coordinate 33,139, forward strand.
CAGGCCTCAAATCGAATCCCCGCATCCTGATGCTGAGCGGTGAGGCAGCGCTTGGGCATCCGCTGGTGCGTGACGTCGGCGGCGTCTGGGTTTCCCGGCAGGAGAACCTGTGGCTCAGGGCGTTTACGCGGGTGACGCGCGAAAAGACCACCGTTGACGCTGCGACCGATGCCCGGCTGAACGGCTATCTGGCGCTGGAGCGCAAATGGCTGATCGAGGATTTCAGGAAATTGCCGCCCGACATCGTCCTGGTCGACAATCTGCGTGACGGATGGGGCGACTGGGCGCGCGCCGATGCCGAGCTGTCGCAGCTTCTCAAACCGTATTCGCTGGTACGCTCGGTCCAGGGGGTCGATATCTTGCGCCGGACGGAATGATCCGCGCAGGCGCTATTTCTGCATGACGCCGATCGCGAACGTATAGGGCAGGCGCGACAGGTCTTCGCGGATGGCGAGCTTCACCTTTGTAAACGCGTTGCCGAGCACTTTGTTGTAGCCGTCCTCGTCGCGGATAAATTCGCCGCGGTCGTTGTCGAGCAGCCATTTCGCGATCGGCGACTGGCCTTCGCGATAGCAGGGGTCGGTCGTGAACAGAACGCCGTCGTCTTTCAGGACATCGCGGATGTTGGCGAGCGTCAATCTCAGATCCTCGTCGCCGATATGATGCAGGACGCCGTTCATCATGACGAGGTCTGCGCCGGCGAATTCGCGCGCGGCTGCCGCATCGAAATAGCGGCAATGAAACGTGCCGAGATGGCCGAACGAACGCCTTGCATAGGCGATGTAGGTCTCGTCGATGTCGAAGCCGTTATAGATCGTGCCTTCGGGCAGATACTGCAGGATATGGCCGGGCCCGCATCCGATGTCGATCACCCGCATGCCCGGCCGCATGGTCAGATAATCGGCGATCGCCTTGATGCGCGCACCGAAGAAGCCGCCGGCGCTCTGATAGGCTTGATAGAGGGCGGGATGGCTCAGGATCATCGCCTTCATCAGGAGGCCTCCTCGTACATTGCGCCGCGCACGTTCGATTCCGACTGGGCCAGCAACGTCGTCAGCGGCACCTGTTCCAGATCGTCCCGGCCCTCGGCCGCGCCGTGCGGCAATCGTCCGCGCCGGTGGATGTGCGAAATCACGAACAGCGGACGGTTCTTCGATTGAATGTAGATGCGGCCGACGTATTCCCCGATCAGCCCGAGCACGAGAAGCTGGACCGAGGAAATCATTACGACCAGCAGCGTGAGGCTGGTCCATCCCGGCACGGTGCCGGAAAGAATCCAGCTTATCACCGCGAAGACACCGACCAGGGTGAGGCCGGTCGTCAGCAGTGCGCCGACATAGGTCGCGATCCGCAGCGGGACCATCGAGAAGCTGATCAGCGCGTCCAGGGCAAAGCCGATCATCTTCGCCAGCGGATATTTGGTGGTGCCGGCGTAGCGCGGATTGCGGTCGTATTCATAGGCGACCTGCTTGTAACCGAGCCACGCCACCATGCCGCGGATGAAGCGATCGTGCTCCGGCATCTGCACCAGCTGGTCGGAGATGCGGCGGCTTATCAGGCGGAAGTCGCCGGTATCCACGGGGATGTGGACGCGGGTGATCCTGGCGAGCAGGCGATAGAAGGCCTCGGCCGATTTTTTCTTGAAGCGGGTTTCGCCGGCGCGGCTGCGGCGCAGGCCATAGACGACGTCGGCGCTTTCGCGAACCATCATCTCGTACATCGGCGTGAGCAGATCCGGCGGATCCTGCAGGTCGGCGTCGATGACGAGCACCAGATCGCCCCGCACGGTGGATAGGCCTGCGGTCAGCGCCAGTTGATGGCCGTGATTGCGGGCGAGCCGGACCGCGACGACGTTGCGGTCTCCTGCGGAGAGTTCGTTGATCAGCTTCCAGGTGTTGTCGGTCGAACCGTCGTCGACGAAGATCAGCTCGAACCGCTGGCCGCACAACGCGCGCGCGGCGGCGGTCATCTGACAATGGAATTCGCGCAAGCCTTCTTCTTCGTTGCAGCAGGGCACAACGATGGACAGAAACATTCTGCCGGGGCGCGGCATCCCGTCCTGGATTTGCATGAGAGTGGCAGCCTGTCCGGCAATGGGTTTGGGTCTAGCTCGCTGCCTCCGATAATCGGTGAAGCCCAGTTAATTGTTCATCAATTTCTGACCCGCCAGATGACGATTCGGACGCTTCCGAATAGGTCGGGCTCCACGGCCGATCTCGACGCAATTAATCAAATGTTAGGCGTTCTCGAAACGATGGCGTCACACTGGCGCGCTGGCGCATGCGCGAGACGCTGCCAACCCTTACTCCGGCTTGAGGCCGCCCGCGCGCACCACCTTGCCCCACTTCTCGGTTTCGTCCGCGATCAGCGTGCCGAATGCGGGCGGCGAGCCCGGCATCGGGTCGCCGCCGATGGCGGCAAGCTTTGCCTTCATGCCGGGATCGGCGATTGCTGCATTGATTTCCTTGTTGAGTTTTTCGACGATCTCGGCCGGGGTGTTTTTCGGCGCGGCGAAGCCGTACCACTGGCTGGCTTCATAGCCCGCCACGGTATCCGCCACCGTCGGGACCTCAGGCAGATCCGGCATGCGCGTCGCCGTGGTCACCGCGAGCGCACGCAGCTTGCCGGTCTTGACGTAGTCGACGGTGCCGGGCGCAGCCGCAAACAGGATCTGCACCTGGCCGCCGAGCAAATCCGATAGCGCCGGCCCCTGGCCGCGATAGGGCACGTGGACCATGTCGACGCCGGCCATCATCTTGAACAGCTCGCCCGCCATATGCGGCGCGCTGCCGCTGCCGGCCGAGGCCATGTTGACCTTTCCCGGATTGGCCTTGGCGTAGGTGATGAACTCGGCCAGCGTCTGCGCGGGCACCGAGGGGTGGACCAGCACCACCATCGGCACGCGGATGACGCCGGCGACGGGTGCGATGTCGCGGACGAAATTGAAATTGAGTTTTTCGTAGAGCGAGGCGTTGACCGCGTTCGGCACCGTCGCCAGCAGCAGCGTGTAGCCGTCGGGCGCGGCGTTCACCACCGCCTCGGTGCCGATATTGCCGCCGGCGCCGGTGCGGTTCTCGATCACGAAGGGTTGCCCGAGGTGATCGGCCAGCCACTGGCCGATCAGGCGCGCGGTGATGTCGACGCCGCCGCCGGCGGCGAAGCCGGCTACGATTTTTGTCGGCCGTGTCGGATAGTCGAGCGCGGACGCCAGTTGCGGCAAGGCGGGTATGGTGATGAGTGCGCCGGCGAGTTTGAGGAAATTCCGGCGAAGTAGAAGTTTCATGCTGAGCGTCCCCCTGTTGGCAGCAAGCCTATCCCAGTTGCCGCGGCCTGAGTAAAGCCGTCCGCGGATACGCGTCTGCGCCCTGTTCCGGCGGCATGGGGACATGCCGTTTCCCCATGCCAAAGGTGCTTGCCCCTGTCGCGGCGTTTCGTCATATTTCCCGCTAGGTCGTCCATTCCGGGCGGCCGATGTTCTCAGGGCGGGGTGAAAATCCCCACCGGCGGTAAGGGTGACGTAGCCCAAGCCCGCGAGCGCCTTCTTCTCTCCCGAGAAGAAGGGTCAGCAGATTCGGTGTGATTCCGAAGCCGACGGTTACAGTCCGGATGAAAGAGAACGGTTTGCGGCAACCTTCGCGCATTTGCGCGTGGGCTGACGTCGTTCCGTATGCCCTGATTCTGGTCCTGAAAGAGGAAAGCCATGAATCAGACGTTGCTAGAACCCGAAGTCAAATCCCCACCCCAGACAACCGAAGCGAATAACGGTCCTGACGTGCCCGAGCGTCCACCGGCGCCGGCGCACCCGCGTTTCGTCAAGCCGCAACGCGTCGCCTTCGTGCAATCGTCCTGGCACCGTGACGTGGTCGAGGAATGCCGCATCGCGTTCCTCGAAGAGATCGAGGCGCGGCATATTTCGCGGGCGCAGGTCGATCTGTTCGAAGTGCCGGGTTCGTTCGAGATACCCCTGCATGCGCAACTGCTGGCCAAGACGCGGCGCTACACCGCGATCGTGGCCGCCGGCCTCGTGGTCGACGGCGGCATCTACCGCCACGAATTCGTCGCCGACACCGTGATCAAGGCGCTGATGGACGTGCAGCTCAAGACGGAAGTGCCGATATTCTCGGCGGTGCTGACGCCGCAGCAATTCCACGACAGCGCCGTGCACCACGACTTCTTCCGCAAGCATTTCGTCATCAAGGGCATCGAGGTCGCGGAAGCCTGCGCCAGCACGCTGCACAGCCTGGAACGGCTGCGCGGACAGGTGGCTGCGGGAATCGTGTAATCGCCGGATTCGTAGGATGGGTAGAGCGAAGCGAAACCCATCATGCCCCGCGCCGGGACTGTTGATGGGTTTCGCTGCGCTCTACCCATCCTACCGGCTGGAGACGGCTGGATTGTGAGGCAAGCCCCTCACGATCGGCTGATTGTCAATTCCGCCGCCGCGTCTATAAACTCGGCGGTGGGAGGAGGCACGCTCGTGGAGACGGGCGGCCGAGACGATCATGTTCGAAGGACACGATCCCTATCTCGTCGCGCTCTCGGTGGCGATCGCGATTCTGGGAGGATACACCGGCTTCGGCCTCGCCGCGCGCATCCGCGGGACGCCGGACGCTAGTCATCGCCTGCTGTTGGCGGGCGCCGCATTCTTTCTCGCCGTCGGCATCTGGACCATGCATTTCGTCGGCATGCTGGCGGCGCCGCTGCCGGCGGGCGCGGTCTATCTGGTGCTGCCGACCATCATCTCGTTCCTGATCTGCGCGCTGGTCGTGGGTATTTCGCTGTTCTTCGTCAGCATCGGCGAGCCGTCGATGCTGCGCGTGGCGTCTTCGGCGGTGCTGCTCGGGGTGGGCATTGCCAGCATGCACTATGTCGGCATGCATGGATTGTCGGGCAATTTCGCCATGACGCATGATGCCGCCATGGTCGGGCTGTCGGTCCTGATTGCGATCGCCACCGCCTATGGCGGCCTGCGTGCCTTCCTGGCGCGGCAGGGCGGCGTGCAGCTCGCCCTGAGCGCGGTCGCCTACGGCTTTGCGGTCGCGGGCATGCACTACACCGCGATGGCCGGCATGCATCTCGTTCCACCGGAGCAGGGATCGCACCACCACGTCGAAGGGCTGACCGCGTCGCCGCAAATGCTGTCGCTGGTCGTGGCCTTGCTCTGTTTCGTGATTGCGGCGGGTTTCCTGCTGTCGCTGGTGCCGGATCCGCGCAAGAAGGCCGCGGCGACGGCGGATGCGGTCGCCGCCATCCCCGCGGCATCGTCGCCATTGTCGCGGATATCCCGCCGGCGGACTCCAGCTCCGCGACGAGCAGCCCGCGGCTCCGGCCGACGCCGCTCGGCGGCATCGGCCAGCCACCCCGCTCAGCACCCGCGCCAAGGTTGCCCGTCGAAGGCGCCGACGGCACCCATTTCATCGACAGCGCCGACGTCCGGAGCGTCCGGGCCGACGCTCACTATACAAAGGTGCATGACGGTACCCGGGAGCGGATGTGCCCGTGGTCGATATCGGAGGCCGAAGCCCAGCTCGACCCCGGTTTGTTCGTCCGCGTGCACCGCAGCCACATCGTGGCGATGGCGCATGTCACCTTCGTCCGCAAGGAAGGTGACGGCGCAATCGTGGAACTCGACGGCCCTTCGCCGCACCGGGTGCCTGTGAGCCGCGCCAAGATCGCCGAGGTTAAAGCCCGGCTTGGTCTCGCACGACGCCACGCTTGACCGCATCGTGCCACCAGATCGCCAATAGGTAGCCAAGGCTGACGCATTTCGTGCGCGACTATCCGCATTTCGTGCGCTTTTCCGGTCCTTGTGCCCGCGCGATTGCGTTTTAGAACCACTCCAACCAGCCTCCGGCCAACGTCCACGCGCCAAAGGGAAGCGCCCAAAGGACGAATGGAGGAGACCCATGATCCCTGGCCCATTCAGCTATCATCGGCCGGCGACGGTGGCCGACGCGGTCAAACTGCTCTCGACCTTGGGCGACGAGGCCCGCCCGCTGGCCGGCGGCCACAGCCTGGTTCCAATGATGAAGCTCAGGCTCGCGAGCCCTGAGCACCTGGTCGATCTGCATGGCGTCGCCAGCCTCAAGGGCATCCGCCGCGACGGCAACACTATCGTGATCGGCGCGATGACCACCCAGCACGATCTGCTGGCGTCCGAGGAGATCGGCAAGTCCCTGCCCATTTTGCACGAAACCGCGCTTCTGATCGCCGATCCCCAGGTGCGCTATCGCGGCACCATCGGCGGCAATGTCGCCAATGGCGATCCCGGCAACGACATGCCGGCGCTAATGATGACCCTGGGCGCAAGCTACCGGCTCGAAGGCGCGTCCGGCGCACGCGAGGTCGCGGCCAGCGAGTTCTATCAGGGCGCCTATTTCACCGCGCTGGAACCCGGTGAGCTCCTGACCGCGATTTCCATCCCGGTCCCACCGGCCGGCCACGGCTATGCCTACGAGAAACTCAAGCGCAAGGTCGGCGACTATGCCACCGCCGCTGCCGCGGTGGTGCTGACGATGTCGGGCGGCAAGGTCGCCACCTGTCAGATAGGTCTGACGAATCTTTCGGAAACACCGCTGCTGGCCGAGGACGCCGCGAAGGCGGTGATTGGCAGCAGCCTTGATCCGGCCTCCCTGAAGAAGGCCGCGGCTGCCGCGGAAGCGATCATGTCGCCGGCCGCGGACGCGCGCGGGCCCGTCGAATACCGCAAGCATGTCGGCGGCATCATGGTGACGCGCGCGCTGCAGCGCGCCGCCGGCCGCGCAAGATAGGGGAGATACAACAATGGCAAAGACTCACGTCACCATGAAGGTGAACGGCGCCGAGGTCGAAGGCCTCGTCGAACCGCGCACGCTGCTGGTGCATTTCATCCGCGAAAATCTCTCGCTCACCGGCACCCATATCGGCTGCGAGACCACCCATTGCGGCGCATGCACCATCGATATCGACGGCATGTCGGTGAAGTCCTGCACCATGTTCGCGGTGCAGGCGGAAGGTTCCGACATCACCACCATCGAAGGCGTCGCCAATGCCGACGGTTCGCTGTCGGCGCTGCAGGAAGGTTTCCGGATGATGCACGGCCTGCAATGCGGCTTCTGCACGCCCGGCATGATCTTGCGTGCACAGCGGCTGCTGAAGGAAAATCCGTCGCCCACCGAGGCGGAAATCCGCATGGGCATTTCAGGCAATATCTGCCGCTGCACCGGCTACCAGAACATCGTCAAGGCGATCCAGTACGCCGCCGCCAAGATCAATGGCGTTGAATTCCAGGAGGCTGCGGAATGAACGACATGACTCCCACGCGGGAACAACGTGAAGCCAAACTCGAAGGCATGGGCTGCAAGCGCAAGCGGGTCGAAGACATCCGCTTCACGCAGGGCAGGGGCAACTATGTCGACGACCTGAAGCTGCCGGGCATGCTGCACGGCGATTTCGTCCGCTCGCCGCACGCCCATGCGCGCGTCAAGAAGATCGACGACACCGAGGCGCTGAAAGTGCCTGGTGTGCTCGCGGTCATCACCGCCGAGACATTGAAGACGGTCAACCTCGCCTGGATGCCGACGCTCGCGGGCGACGTGCAGATGGTGCTGGCCGACGGCAAGGTGCTGTTCCAGAATCAGGAAGTCGCCTTCGTCGTCGCCACCGACCGCTACGCGGCCGACGACGGCATCAACAAGGTGCTGGTCGAATACGAACCGCTGCCGGTCGTGATCGACCCGTTCAAGGCGATGGACGCGGACGCGCCGGTGCTGCGCGAGGACCTCGCCGGCAAAACGTCAGGCGCGCATGGTCCGCGCAAGCACCATAACCACGTCTTCGAGTGGACTGTCGGCGACAAGGATTTGACCGACGCCGCGTTCAAGAAAGCGGACGTGACGATCAAGGAGATGCTTTCCTACCATCGCACCCATCCGTCGCCGCTGGAAACCTGCCAGTGCGTCTGTTCGTTCGACAAGATCAAGGGCGAGCTGTCGATCTGGGGCACTTTTCAGGCCCCGCATGTGATCCGCACGGTCGTCGCGCTGATTGCGAAAATTCCCGAGCATAAGATTCATGTGATCTCGCCGGACATCGGCGGCGGCTTCGGCAACAAGGTCGGCGCCTATCCCGGCTATATCTGCGCGGCGGTCGCCTCCATCGTCACCGGCAAGCCCGTCAAATGGGTCGAGGATCGCATCGAGAACCTGACCGCGACATCGTTCGCGCGCGATTACCACATGACGACCGAGATCGCCTCCACGAAGGAAGGCAAGGTGACCGGTCTGCGCGTGCATGTGCTGGCCGATCACGGCGCGTTCGACGCCTGCGCCGATCCCTCGAAATGGCCGGCCGGCTTCTTCAACATCGTTACGGGGTCGTATGATTTCCCGACCGCGCATCTTGCCGTCGACGGCATCTACACCAACAAGGCGCCGGGCGGCGTCGCCTACCGGTGCTCGTTCCGCGTCACCGAGGCGGCGTACTGCATCGAGCGCGGGATGGATATTCTGGCGCAGAAACTAAATATGGATCCGGCCGAACTGCGGCTGAAGAACTTCATCAAGGCGGAGCAGTTCCCGTACCACTCGGCGCTCGGCTGGGAGTACGACTCCGGCGACTACCACACGGCCATGCACAAGATGATGGAAACGGTCGACTATGCCGGTCTGCGCAAGGAGCAGGCGGCGCAGCGCGCGGCGTTCAAGCGCGGCGAGACCCGCGAGATCATGGGCCTTGGCGTGTCGTTCTTCACCGAAATCGTCGGCGCCGGCCCGTCGAAGAACTGCGACATCCTTGGCATCGCGATGTTCGACTCCTGCGAAATCCGCCTGCATCCGACCGGAGCGGGCATCGCGCGGGTCGGCTCCAAGAGCCAGGGCCAGGGCCACGAGACCACCTGGGCGCAGATCATCGCCACCGAGATCGGCATTCCCGCCGACGACATCATGGTCGAGGAGGGCAACACCGATACCGCACCTTACGGACTCGGCACCTACGGCTCGCGCTCGACGCCGGTGGCGGGTGCGGCAATCGCCATGGCCGCGCGAAAGATCAAGGCCAAGGCGCAGATGATCGCGGCCTACAAGCTTGAAGTCCACGAAGACGACCTCGAATGGGATATCGATGGCTTTCGCGTCAAGGGTCTGCCGGAGAAGACGATGTCGATGAAGGACATTTGCTGGGCGGCCTACAATTCGGTTCCGCCCGGCATGGAGCCGGGACTGGAGGCGGTGAGCTATTACGATCCGCCCAACATGACCTATCCGTTCGGTGCCTACATCTGCGTGATGAACATCGATGTCGATACCGGGGTCTACAACGTCAGGCGCTTCTATGCGCTCGACGATTGCGGCACCCGCATCAACCCGATGATCATCGAAGGGCAGGTGCATGGCGGATTGACCGAAGCCTTCGCGATCGCGATGGGCCAGGAAATCCGCTACGATCCCGAGGGCAACGTCGTCACCGGCTCGTTCATGGATTTCTTCATGCCGACCGCGGTCGAGACGCCGCATTGGGAAACCGACTTCACGGTGACGCCGTCGCCGCATCATCCGATCGGCGCCAAGGGTGTCGGCGAAAGCCCGAATGTCGGTGGCGTGCCGGCATTCTCCAACGCCGTCAACGATGCGTTCTCGTTCCTGGGCTCCACCCATATCCAGATGCCGCATGATTATTGGCGCAACTGGAAGGCGGCGAAGGATCTGGGAGCGGTGGCGTAACTCGTATTGCCTCGCGGTCATCTTCGGCGCGATGCGAAGCATCGCTCCCGGAATGACGTCTGAGCAGCTGGCCGGGTCTTAGTCCTTCATGGTGAGGAGCGCGTCTTCGCGCGTCTCGAACCATGACGGAAACGGAGAGCAATGAAGAACCGCGAAGAGATCGCGCAAGCGCTGGCCGCCTCGGGTTACATCGCCGACGGTGAACTCGCGACCGCGATCTCGCTGATGCAATTGCTGCGGCGTCCGCTGCTGCTGGAAGGCGAGGCGGGCGTCGGCAAGACCGAGGTGGCGAAGGCGCTGGCATCCGTGCACGCGACCGAGTTGATTCGCCTGCAATGCTATGAGGGGCTCGATCAATCGGCCGCGCTCTATGAGTGGAACTACCAGCGCCAATTGCTGTCGATCCAGGCCCATCGCGGCGACAATCCCGACGATGTCGAACACCAGATCTTTTCGGAAAAGTACCTGCTGGAGCGGCCGCTGCTGGCGGCGATCCGGCGCGCAAAACCGCCGGTGCTGCTGATCGACGAGATCGACCGCGCCGACGACGAGTTCGAGGCATTTTTGCTCGAACTGCTGTCCGACTTCCAGGTCTCCATTCCCGAACTCGGCACCATCAAGGCGACCACGATCCCGCATGTGGTGCTGACATCGAACGGGACGCGCGAGCTTTCCGACGCGCTGCGCCGCCGCTGCCTCTATCACTATGTCGATTATCCCGATGCCGACCGCGAGGCGCGCATCATCATGGCGCGGATCGATGGCGCCAGCGCGTCGCTGTCGCTGCAGATCGCGCGGATGGTCGAGGGCATCCGCAAGGAGGAGCTGCGCAAGGTGCCCGGCGTCGCGGAGACGCTGGACTGGGCGGCGGCCTTGGTCGGGCTCGATGTGCGTGACCTGCATGACGCCCCCGAGACGGTCCACGAGACCCTGATGTGCCTGCTCAAGACCCACGAGGACAAGTCGCGGGTCACGCGCGAGGTCAGCGAACGCCTGTTGGGGAAGGTCGCATGAGCTGCTGCGGCACCAATCCCGGTTACGAAGAGCTCGACGAGGTCTCGCGCCTTGTCGCGTCAAGGCTCGCCGCGTTTCTCAAGACCTTGCGCGACAGCGGATTTGCGGTGGGCCTTGCCGAAGGCCAGGATGCGGCCGAATTGATGACGGCTGGCTACGCGGCCAAGCCGGGCCTGTTGCGTTCAGCGTTCAAGCATCTGTTCTCGGCGCGCAAATCCGATTGGGAAAAATTCGACGGCATTTTTGACGCGTTCTGGCTCGGCAAGCGCGTGCGGTCGCGCTCGATGACATCGGGCTCGTCGAAGGCTGCGAACAATCCATCGCTCAAGACTCTGGCAGACAGCCAGCGCGCCGCTGGCGAGACGACGATGGATCAGATGCCGTCCACCGACGATGGCGGCGTCGATCGCACCGGCGAAGGCCGCATGGAAGGCGCCTCGCGTGCCGACAATCTGGCCGAGGTGGATTTTCGCAAGATGGCGGATCCCGCGCAGATCGAGCAGGCGCATGAAGCGGCGGCGCGGCTGGCGCGGGCGATGCGCACCCGGCTGACGCGGCGCGATCTGGCGCGCCGTCGCGGCTACCGGCTCGATCTGCGGCGAACCATTCACGGCAATATCAGCCATGGCGGCGTGCCGATCGACCTCGTCAGGCGGCAGCGCAAGACAAAGCCGCTACGGCTTGTCATGCTGCTCGATGCTTCGGGTTCGATGAGCATGTACACGGGCGTGTTCCTGCGCTTCATCCACGGCATCCTCGACCAGTTTCGCGAGGCCGAGGCCTTCCTGTTCCACACGCGGCTGGCGCACGTCTCCGACGCGATGAAGGAAAAGGACGCCGCGCGCGCGCTCGACCGGCTCTCGATCCTGGCGCAGGGCACCGGCGGCGGCACCAGGATCGGCGAGAGCCTGCAGACCTTCAACCGCTGGCATGCGGCACGCGTGATCCATTCGCGCACCGTCGTGATGATCGTGTCCGACGGCTATGAGACCGGCGATGCCGCACTGCTCGGGTCGCGAGATGGCGGCGCTCGGCCGCCGCTGCCGCCGCATCGTCTGGCTCAACCCGATGATGGCGTGGCAGGGCTATTCGCCGGAGGCCAAGGGCATCAAGGCGGCGCTGCCGCATGTCGATCTCTACGCGCCGGCCAATACGCTGAACAGCCTGACGGCGCTCGAACCTTATCTGGCAAAGCTCTGATGGAGCGACCGATGACGGCGCATGTCGAAGTGATGGATTTGGTCGCACAGATGAAATCTGCCGAGCAGCCGTTCGTGCTGGCGACGGTCGTGCGCACGGTGTCGGTGACGGCGGCGAAGGCCGGCGCCAAGGCGATCATCCGCCCGGACGGCACCATCGTCGCAGGCTGGATCGGCGGCGGCTGCGCGCGGGGCGCGGTGCTGAAGGCCGCGCGCGACGCGCTGCTGGATGGCGAGCCGCGCATGGTGTCGGTGCAGCCGGAAGACATGCTGGCCGAGCTCGGCGTCAAGCCGGGAGAGAATCGCGAGGGCATCCGCTTCGCCAGCAACATGTGTCCGAGCAAGGGCACCATGGATATCTTCGTCGAGCCGGTGCTGCCGCATCCCTCGCTGCTGATCTTTGGCGCGAGCCCGGTGGCGATGTCGCTCGCCGCGCAGGCGCGGCCGCTCGGCTATCATGTCACGCTGGCGGCGCCCGGCAGCCGATCGCGCAGGCGAACCCGATGCGCATGTCATCATCGACGGCTTCGAGCCGCGCTACCTCAACGACGCGCGCCGCTTCGTGGTGGTCTCGACCCAGGGCAAGGGCGATGAGGCCGCGCTCAAGCAGGCCATTGCCGTCAAGGCTGAATATCACGCGTTCGTCGGCAGCCGCCGCAAGATGATTGCATTGCGCGAAAAGCTTGTCGCCGGCGGCGTCGCACGGGAGGCGATCGATCGCGTCAAGGCCCCGGCCGGGCTCGATCTCGGTGCGATCACGCCGGAGGAGATCGCGATGTCGATCCTCGCCGAAATCACCGTCGAACGCCGCCGCGGCCAGCGCGCGGCCAATACCGTTTCCAGCAGATAAGGACCTGATCATGCAGATGAACGACAGCCAGCGCATCCCGGCGCCGAAGGAAAAGGTCTGGGCCGCGCTCAACGATCCCGAGATCTTGAAGCAATGCATCCCCGGCTGTCAGTCGCTCGAGATGTCCTCGCCGACCGAAATGACCGCGACCGTCGTGTTCAAGGTCGGGCCGGTGAAGGCGACCTTCAGCGGCAAGGTGACGCTTGTCCGATCTCGATCCGCCGAACGCTTATCGAATCTCGGGCGAGGGCTCCGGTGGGGTCGCCGGCTTTGCAAAAGGCGGCGCGGCGGTGAAGCTCAGCGCGGAAAGTCCAGATGTGACCGTGCTGTTCTACGACGTCGACGCCCAGATCGGCGGCAAGCTCGCGCAACTCGGGTCACGGCTGATCAATTCCACCGCCAAGAAACTGGCGGGCGAATTTTTTGCTTCGTTTGGACAAGTTGTTGGCGGGGCTGCAGCGGCGCCTGCGGAAGCGGCGCCCAAGGGCTGGTTGGGCAAGCTGACCGGCGCGGTATGACCGAGGCTGGTGGGAAGCGGACTGGCCGCTTTTAGGATCCAATGAACGAAACCCGCCATCCACTGTACTTTGCGGGAAGCGCTATCTCATCACTGGCATAAGGAGGGAAGAGCAGGGTTGATCATCCTCGTGCTCAAACAGTCTTCCGGCAATGCACCGAAAGCGGCTGCGGTTTTCTCGGCGCAAGCGTGTCCAGCGTTACCTCTCCGAATCGCTCCACGAACAGTGCTTCCGCTCGCGCCATCGTGTCCGCCATAGCGGCGTTGACGTTCCTTTCGACCAGGCAATCAGGGTGATCGCTGCGGTTTCCAATGGCGAAGAGATTGGGTCGGCCAAGCGCTTCATAAACGGCGAGGAGACTGATCTGACGCAAGGGGCGCGCCAACTGCCAGCCGCCGCCATGTCCCTTGCCGGACTGGACGTGACCTGCCTTCCTCAAGCCCGCCATGGTCCGCCGGAACACGGCCGGGTTGGTGCCCATGCTTCTCGCCAGAACCTCTGAGGTCACCGGCTCTTCGACTTGCCCCAAGTGCAGCAGCACATGCAGGACGTCGGATAGTCTGGTGTCCCTGTTCATCTCTGAACCTCAAATAATGCGCTGCGCGTCACCGTGCACGAGGCACCGCATAGATCATTGACAGGAGGCGAGTTCATTCGTATCTTTTAAAGATACATGATCTGCGCCCTTATGTAGCTCCATCTGATACATGCTCTGGAGTTCCCATGTCCACCGCCAACGACGCCAACATGATCGGCGCAAGGAAAGACGTCGTGAAGGAAAGCCAAGGACCTTTCTCGAACCCGGCTATGGTCGCAAACTATGCGGACGAGACGCCACGGAAGGTGCCGGGGCTGGCCGATCTCCATCGCATGGCGATGCTGCTTCTCAGCGAGCGGGCACAGCAAGCGGCCCATATTCTTGTGATCGGTGCCGGAGGAGGCATGGAGCTGAAGGCGATGGCTGAAGCCCAGCGAAAATGGGTATTCACCGGCGTCGATCCCTCCGCCGCCATGCTCGACCTTGCGCGCCGCAATATCGAGCCGTTCAACGATCGGATCGAGCTGATAGAGGGTACCGTCGATGCGGCACCGTCAGGTTCGTTCGACGGAGCGGCATGTCTGCTCACGCTGCACTTTCTCGACAAGAGCGAGCGGCTGCTAACGTTGAAGGACATCCATCGCCGGCTGAAGCCGGACGCACGTCTTGTTGTCGCCCATCACAGCGTGCCGAGCGGAAGTGCGGAACGCTGGTTGACGCGCTCGGTGGCCTTTGCCGACCGCACCAGCGTTGATTGGGAGAAGGCCAAGGCCACCGCCGTGGGAATGGCGCGCTTGCCCCTGCTTTCCGTTGCCGAAGAGGAAGTGCTGCTTTGCGAGGCCGGCTTCTCGGATGTCGAGCTCTTCTATGCGGCCTTCTCGTTCCGCGGCTGGGTAGCGACGGCAAGCTCGGCCTGAGCGCCTCGAGCAGGGTAGCCCGCATGAGCGCAGCGAGATGCGGGGATCACGGCAGAGGGAGAAAGCCCCGGATATCGCTCCGCTCATCCGGGCTATGCCTGCTACGGGCCTGAACTGTACCGGCCGCGACTGACGTGTCAGACTTCCCTCCAGGTCCAGCAGCAAAGCCCGGCCAAACGGGCATGCTGAAAGGGAGGGAAACGATGAGGCTCGTTGCGAACCTGTTCGCCGCATTGCTTGTGCTGCTGACCGCGCAGGCGGGATCGGCGCAATCCGCTTATCCGAACCGGCCGGTGAAGGTCCTGGTCGGCTTCACGCCCGGCACGGCGCCGGACCTGGCGGCGCGTATTCTTGCCGACCGGTTTGCCGAGGTCTGGGGCACGCCGTTCGTGGTCGAGAACGTTCCCGGCGCCGGCAGCAACATCGCTACCGAACGCGTCGCCAAGGCGGCTCGCCGATGGTTACACGCTGCTGATGGGCGGCAATTCGGCGCTCGTCATCAATCCAAGCCTTTTTGAGCAACTGCCGTTCGACCCGATCAAGGATTTTGCGCCGATCTCGCAGGTGTTCATCGCGGCGAACGTGCTCGCCGTTCCAACCGAGCAGCCGGTCAAGACCGTGGCGGAGCTGGTGGCGCTCGCCAAGGCGCAGCCCGGCAAGCTTTCCTACGGCCATGCCGGCGTGGGTACGTCGCAACACCTCGGCGCTGAATTGTTCAAATACATGGCGCATGTCGATATCGCGTCGGTGCCCTATCGCGGCACCACGGCGTTGATGCCGGACCTGCTCGCCAACCGCATCACCATGTCGTTCGCCAATATCGTCAACGTGCTGCCGCTGGCGCGCGAAGGGAAATTGCGCGCACTGGCCATCACCTCGATCAAGCGCTCGGTGCTGGCGCCCGACCTGCCGACCATGGCGGAATCCGGATTCCCCGGCTTCGAGGCCGTGCCGTGGTTCGGCCTGCTCGCGCCATCAGGCACGCCGAAGGATGTTCTGGACAGGCTGCACGGCGAGACCGTCAAGACGCTGGCGATGCCGGAGGTACGCAAAAAATTCGACGAACTCGAACTCGAACCGGTCGGCAACACGCCAGTCGAGTTTGCGGCGGTCATCAGGAAGGAGATGCCCGAGTGGGCCAAGGTGATCAAGGACGCCGGCATCAAGCTCGGCAACTGACTGCCTTGCAGGCCCAACTTTATCCCGCTTGGTCTGCCTGTGCTTTCGGCTATGCTGCCCGTCATCAGTTCACCAGCTAAGAGTGATCAAACATGACCGGGAGGATTCGTCGGATTGGCTTGGCCTTTCAGGCCGCGTTTGTGTGGTGACCGGTGGGGGCGGCGGCATCGGTCGCGCTACGGCCGTCAGTTTTGCGCGCGCGGGTGCCCGCGTGGCGGCAATCGATCGCGACGAACGCGGGCTTGAAGCTACGCAGGCGGAACTGCGCAAACTGGGCGATGGCCATCTCGTCGTCAGCTGCGACACCACCAGCGCCGAGAGCGTCACCGCCGCGTCTGACACGATCGAGAAATCGCTCGGGCCCTGCAACGTGCTGGTCAACACCGCGGCCATCCTGCGTCCCGGCGCGCTCGACACTTTGTCGCTTGCCGAATGGAACAGCGTTCTCGCGGTCAACCTGACCGGCTACTTCCTTTGCGCGCAGGCCTTCGGCGGGCAGATGCGCAAGCTTGGCCGCGGCAGTCTGGTTCATGTGTCGTCGATCGCCGGCAGCAATGCGCAGGGGCAGAGCGGCGCCTACAGCGTCAGCAAGGCCGGTGTGATCATGCTGTCGCGGCAGCTCGCCAACGAATGGGGACCGCACGGCATCCGCAGCAACGTCGTCAGCCCCGGCATGGTGATCACGCCGATGAGCCAGGCTTTTTACGATACGCCGGGTGTGACCGAGCGGCGCTCGGCGGTGGTGCCGATGCGGCGGGTCGGCATGCCGCAGGACATGGCCGATGCGATCCTGTTCCTCGCCAGCGACCGCGCGTCCTATGTCAACGGCGACGAGATCATGGTCGATGGCGGCTATGCCAACATGCTGATGAATCTGGTGCCGCGGCCGGGATTTGAGTGAAGCGCGTAGCGGCCCCGTAGGATGGGTAGAGCGCAGCGAAACCCATCAATCCATTGCGCGGAGAAATGATGGGTTTCGCTGCGCTCTACCCATCCTACGAAGTCATCTCAATCGAACAGGCTCGATACCAACTCTTCCGCCGCCGTGCGGCTGATCGCTTCCGCGATCAGCGGCGCGATCGAGAGCGTTCGGATATTGGCGGCCTTGGTGACCGCCTCGGTCGGCAGGATGGAATCGGTGATGACGAGTTCCTTCAGCCGCGAACCCGCGATGCGTGCGGCTGCGCCGCCGGACAGCACGCCATGGGAGATGTAGGCGTAGACGTCCTTGGCGCCGTGCGCGAGCAGCGCGTCGGCGGCGTTCACCAGCGTGCCGCCGGAGTCGACGATGTCGTCGACCAGGATGCAGGTGAATCCGGCGACATCGCCGATCACGTTCATGACCTCGGATTCGCCGGCGCGTTCACGGCGCTTGTCGATGATGGCGAGCGAAGTGTTGATGCGCTTGGCAAGTCCGCGCGCGCGCACCACGCCGCCGACGTCGGGCGACACCACCATGACGTTGGCGAGGTCGAAGCGCTCCTTGATGTCGCGCACCATCACCGGCGAGGCGAAGAGGTTGTCGGTCGGAATGTCGAAGAAGCCCTGGATCTGGGCGGCGTGCAGGTCGAGCGTCATGACGCGGTCGACGCCGGCATGGGTGATCAGGTTGGCGACCAGCTTGGCCGAAATCGGCGCGCGCGAGCCGACCTTGCGGTCTTGCCGGGCGTAGCCGAAATAGGGGATCACCGCGGTGATGCGGCGCGCGGACGAGCGGCGCAGCGCATCGGTGATGATCAAGAGTTCCATCAGATGGTCGTTGGCCGGAAACGACGTCGACTGGATGATGTAGACATCCGAGCCGCGCACGTTCTCCAAAACCTCGACGAAAATCTCGTTGTCGGCAAACCGGCGGACGCTGGCCTTGGTCAACGGCATATGCAGCCAGTTGGCGATTTCCTGGGCCAGCGCGGGATTGGAGTTGCCGGCAACCAGCTTGATCGAGCCGTTCTTGGCCGACATTGACGCTTCTCCTCGCGCCTTGCTGGATACGACGTTCAGCATATCGAGAAATCCTCGGGAAACCGGCGCTTTTCGATGGGCGAGGAGATATCAGGCAGGGGGCTTGGCTGGCAACCCGTTGCTGCCGTTTTCCCGACCAAAAATGGGCCGTTACGGGACTTTATGAACCGCCTTATTGGGCGCTGAAGCCAAGCGCGGCGGCACCTGGCGCATCCTGCGCGGGTACGACGCCTTCAGCACTCGCCACCGCGGGACCGCGGCGCTCGGGGGCCGGCGCGGGCGCGGCATCCGGAGCTCCGTTAATCATACCCGACAGGCCGCTGAGGCCGGCCTGCGCAATCTTGCGCAATACCAGGTCGTCGGCCGCCGCCCAGGCGTCGCGTCCGGCCTTGCCGGCCGCTTCTTCGCCGGAAAGCCGCAGCGCGCGCTGCTGGTTGTTGTCGTAGACGTCCCAGACCCAGGCGATCACGGTCTTGCCGCGCACCACCTGCGCCGAGAGATAGCTGCGCACGCGGTAGGAAGCGCGGCCCTCGCGGGAGACGATCGACAGGTTGCGCAGCTTCGATTCGCTGTCGAGCACGCTGACCATGCGGTCGAACACCTGCGGCGGCGGGCCGTCGATCGATTCGAACGTCACGGTCGAACCGCCGCCCGTCGAAGCCATCGCATAGGAGCCGCTGCCCGTTGCGCCGCCACCGGCACAGCCGCCGAGCGCGGCGGCGACGACAAGCAGCACTGCCGCGATCATGGCGCGCGGCGCTTGCAGGCACGAAGCTGGGACGAAGTCGCTCATGGCTTCCTGCGATATCGTTAAAATGTGTTAAGGTCTAGGGCAGCGGGTGCGCCGGCCCGCCAAAAAGATTGCGTCGAGCTCGCCCCCGTTCTCCTTTTTGTTGCCAGAATTCTTCAACCCCGCAGGGATGATCCATGCGAGCCTTTGTTCTCGACGGCTATGGTGCGATCGCCGACCATGTCCATCTGGCCGAACTCGCCGATCCGGTCCCGGGCCCCGATGAGGTCCTGCTCGAAATTCATGCCGCCAGCCTCAATCCGATCGACTTCAAGATCGCGCATGGCGACCTCAAGCGCGTCTCGAAATACCGGCTGCCGCGTACGTTCGGATTCGATGCCTCTGGCATCGTGCTGTCGGCGGGTGCGCGTGTGCACCCGCTTCAAGCCGGGCGATGCGGTCTATGCGCGCGCCTCGCGCGAGACCATCGGCACGTTTGCCGAGAAGATCGCACTGTCGCAGGAATTCGTGGCGCTGAAGCCTGTGACCGTCTCGCATGCGCAAGCCGCGGCGCTGCCGCTGGTGGGGCTGACGACCCTGCAGGGATTTTCGCGCGTCAAGGCGCGCGCCGGCCAGCGCATCCTGATCCACGCCGGCGCCGGCGGGATCGGCACTTTCGCGGTTCAGTATGCGCGGCATCTCGGCCTCGAGGTCACCACGACCACGAGCTCGAAGAATGTCGAGTTCGTCAAATCGCTCGGTGCCGACAGGGTGATTGCCTATGACCGCGAAAATTATCTCGAAGCGGGCGGCGGCTACGACATCGTCTACGACACGCTGGGGGCTGCGTTCACCGTCGATGCCTTCAAAGTGGTGAAGCGGGGCGGCGCGGTGATTTCCCTGAGCGGCCCGCCCGATCGCGATTTCGCCCGGCGCGAGGGCGCGGGCTGGCTGGTCGGCGTCGCCGTCTGGCTGATGAGCCGCAAGGTCTATGCCGCGAGCGCGGAAGCCGGTGCGTCCTATTGCTGGTTCTTCACCGAGCCGAACGGCGAGCAACTGCGCGAGATCGCAGGTCTCGTCGATGGTGGCGCGATCAAGCCGGTGATCGACCGGGAATTCGCCTTCGAGCAGTTGCCCGATGCGCTGACCTATCTCGAAGCCGGCCGGGCGCGGGGCAAGGTGGTGTTGCGGGTGAAGTAACGAACTACTCGCTTTCCAGCGCAATCGCGTGGACGTGGCGGCCGTAATCCGGCTCCTTCCGGTGCACCGAGCGGCGGTAGCTGTAGAAGCGCTCGTCGGAATAGGTGTCGACGCCGATGTCGTCGATCATCAGCACGCCGGCATTTTCCAGCCGCATCCGGATGAAGCCGGCGAGGTCGAACATCGAATGACCCACGCGGTTTGAGGGGATGAAGAACACGCCATTCTCGGCGTCGGCGTCCAGAAAACGCTCGACGAATTCGCTGCCGACCTCATAGGAGTGCTGGCGGATCAGCGGGCCGATGGCGGCGACGATGCCGGAGCGGTCGGCGCCGAGTTTTTCCATGGCGTCGATGGTGGATTCCAGCACGCCGGTCAGCGCGCCCTTCCAGCCGGCATGCGCCGCGCCGATCACGCGTGCGCTGGCGTCGGCAAACAGGATCGGTCCGCAATCGGCGGCGGTGACACCGATGGCGATACCTTCCGTGCGCGTGACCAGCGCGTCGGCGCGCGGCTTGTCGCCCTGCCATGGTCCGCTCGCTACCACGACGTCGGGCGAATGGATCTGGTGCGCGCTGAGCAGACGCTCGGGCGCAACCCCCATCCGTTCGGCCATCCGGCGGCGGTTTTCCGCGACATGGGCCGGATCGTCGTCGGAGCCGAGCCCGCCATTGAGGCTCTGGTAGATTCCGCTGGATATCCCGCCCTCGCGGGTGAAGAAGGCGTGGCGCAGCCCGGGAATGGCTGCGAGCAGCGACGATCCGAATGTCATGCGCTTTCGTCTCCCGACCCGGGCGGTTCGTCGCTGAAGCCCGCGACCACGGTCAGATTGGGTTCGGTGACCGCAAGCACCTTGAACATCGATCCCATGCCGCCGCGGCCGCTGTCGGTCAGCCGCTTCAGCGCGGCGGAAATATCGGCGGAAACTTCCGGCGTGGTTTTTCCCATCAGCGTGAGGGCCCGCGTCTCGATGCCGAGCCGCTTGAGGAAATCGCCCTGCGTCACCGGGCCATGAACGCGCGCGCCGACGTCTTCAGCCGCGCGCGCCAGCGCCTGGAAATCGACATGGGCGGTGACGTCGGCCTGGCCCGGATTCTTCAGGGGATCGGCAAAGCTGTGGCGGGCAATCGCCTGAAAGGTGTCGCCGGCGTCGCTGCGCAGATGGCCGTAATCGATGATCAGCGCCGCGCCGTCCTGGTGGCGCACCCGCGTGGCGATCTTCATCATCTCGGTATCCGGCCGCCATTCGAACACGGCGCCGACAGGGGCTGCGCGAACCAGCGGCGGCAGCAACACCTCGAAGCGCGGCATCGGATCGTCCGAGGCTCCGAATACCAGCTTGCCATCGGCATCGAGGTTGACGACGCGTTCGTGCCAGCCGGTCTCGCGCTTGACCACCTGATGGATCGGCAGCACGTCGAAATATTCGTTGGCCAGAATGACCGCGGGGCCCTCCGGCACATCGTCGATGCTGTCATGCCAGGTGATGTTGCCTGCGCCTGACAGCGTCGCCCGCTGCTTTTCGCGCAGCACGGGGTTGATCTCGACGAGATCGATATGGATCGATTGATAGAGCGGCGGCAGCACCCGGATCGCGCGGAGCGCGTCCGCCATCATGGTGCCGCGGCCGGGGCCGAGTTCGACCAGCCGCAGCGTCGGTGGCGACCCGAGCGCCTTCCACACCGACGCCGTCCATAGGCCGAGCAACTCGCCGAACATCTGGCTGACTTCGGGCGCCGTGGTGAAATCGCCCTCGCGGCCCAATGGATCGCGCGACACGTAATAGCCGTGCTCGGGATGCGTCAGGCACAGTTTCATGTACCGCCAGACCGGCATCGGTCCCGACGATCGGATCAGCTTGTGGATCTCTGCCTGCAACGGTGAGAATTCGGTCACGGCCTGCCTTAAATCGACTTCTGTATATGCTCCGGCGCCTCGCGGCGCCATGCCATCATGATCAGGATGGCCCCGACAATGATCATGGGTACCGACAACAGCATACCCATGGTCAGGCCGCCCCACAAAAATCCGAGCTGGGGATCGGGTTCGCGGAAAAACTCAGCCGTAATGCGCGCAAGACCGTAGATCGCGATGAAGCTGCCGAGGATCAGGCCCGGCCGCTTCAACGCGCCCATCCGGACCATGACCGCCAGGATCGCAAACAGCAGGATACCCTCGAGGCCGGCCTCATAGAGCTGGCTCGGGTGCCGCGGCAGCGGCCCGCCATTGGGAAACACCATCGCCCATGGCACGCTTGAATCTGCCGTTCGACCCCACAGCTCGCTGTTGATGAAGTTGGCGAGCCGGCCGAGAAACAGTCCGATCGGTCCGACCGCGGTGGTGATGTCGCCGAGCGACAGGATCGAGATATCGTTCTTGCGGGCAAACAGCATCACCGCGGCGACACAGCCGAGGAAGCCGCCGTGAAATGACATGCCGCCATTCCACAACTGGAATATTTCAGCCGGGTGCTGGACGAAGAAGGCGGGATTGTAGAACAGCACGTAACCGGTGCGGCCGCCGACGATGATGCCGATGGTGACCCAGAGAATGAAATCGTCGAGCTGCACCAGCGTGATCGGCACCGGTCCGCCCCACAGCCGCTCTTTCTTGACCAGCGAGCGGGCGTAGATCCATCCCAGCACAATGCCGCCGATATAGGCCAGCGCATACCAGCGGATCACGAACCATCCGATCGAGAATGCGACAGGATCGAATACCGGAAAGGTGATGGCAAGAATGGGCATCTGGCTCACAGGGCTTTGGTGTAGACCGCGTAGGCCACGCCGAAGATCGGCGGGGCGTCATGGGCTTTAACAAACCCCATCTTCAAATACATCGGCAAGGCGACCGACATGATCGGACTGGTATGGAGCGCGATGATCGGCGACCCATCGCGTCTGGCTCTCGCAATACACGCATTGCTCAAGGCTCGCCCAATTCCTTTTCCGCGAAACGCGGGATCGACGACCAGCATGCGAATGATCGGCCAGCGTTGATCGAAGAACGCGGCTTTTTGACTGTTCGGCCCGAAATAGGCGACGGCGCCTGCGAACGTACCTTGGAGCTCGGCAATGATGACTTCTCCGCTCACGCCAAGATCAGAGGTTTTCGACAGGCCGGCACGCATCGCCGGCCAGTCGCTATAGTGGTCTTGAAACTGATCAAAGGCCGATACCGCAATCCGGTTCAGGTTTTCCGCGTCTGCACTCTGGTAATCTCTGAGCCGGATTTCAGCCATCGCTATCCTGCGATCACGGCACAAGGTTGCGGCGATAGAGTGCCAGCAGCCGCTCCCAGTGCCGTTCGGCGGCATCGCGGTGGTAGACCGGACGCTTCGGGAAGGCAAAGCCGTGATGGGTGCCGGGGTAGACCTCGACCTCGTTGTTCGATCCCTTCATGCCGGCTGCGACCTTGTCGATAATCTCCTGCGGCGCATAGATATCGGTCTCGGCGCAGGCGAAATAGAGTTCGGCCTTGGTCTTGCTTGCAGCCAGATGCGGGCTGTCGGGCTGGTCGGTCGCAAGATGGGTGCCGTAGATCGAAGCCGCTGCCTTGACGCGATCGGGAAAATGCGTCGCCGCGTTGACCGCGTAGCGGCCGCTCATGCAGTAGCCGACGGTGCCGACGATCCTGGTATTCGCCGCGCTTTGCGTCTCCGCGAAAGCGAGCAGGGCTTTGGTGTCTTCCATCACCATGGGAATGTTGATGGAGTTCATGTAGCCGAACATCTGCTTGCGCTCGGGCGCTTCCGGGTCCGGCGGGATCGGTCCCAGCTCCATGACGCCGGAGCGGTAATACATATTGGGCAGCATCACGTAATAGCCCGATGTGCCGAGCCGCCGCGCCATGTCGCGCAGTTCCTCGCGGATCGCCGGCGCGTCCATGTAGAAGATGATGACTGGAAAGGGCCCGCCGCGTTCGGGATGGGTGATGAAGGTCGTGGTCTTGCCGTCCTTGGTCGCAATATCGATCTGCTGGTCGATCATGGGCGTTTCTTTTTGAGTTGTGAATCTGGTTTCTGGTTAAGCGCTTGATACGATTGCAAGGAAACCGGGGCATGACAAGGCAAGGGAAATCGCGTCGGCCTTGAATCGTGCACTTGAACCTTTGCCTTGGGATCGCCATTGTCATCCCGGTGACGATCAATTTGCAGCGACCGGAGCGTTTGAGATGACCCAGACCAGCAATCGGTTTTTCGACGAGATCGGCCGTTTGATGAACGACGCCGCCGGCGCCGCCCAGGGCGTCAAGCGTGAGGTCGATACGGTCGTGCGCAACCAGGCCGAGCGCATCCTGCGCGACCTCGACCTCGTCAAGCGCGAGGAGTTCGACGCGGTCAAGGACATGGCCCGCCTGGCGCGCGAGGAGAACGAGGCGCTCAAGGGACGGATTGCGGCGCTGGAAGCCAAACTCGGCATTTCGCCGGCCACGCCGGATGCCGGCAGCACGAAGACCGACGGCTAGGGGATTCCATCACCCATCGTCATGGCCGGGTACATTCCCGGCCATCCACGTTCTTCGTCGCGGCGGCAAGGACGTGGATGCCCGGCATCGCAGACAAAGTTTGCGCAGTCTGCGTAAAGCGGACTGCTTTGGCCGGGCATGACGGCTTTGGGGCCGTGATCGGCCCTAAACCGTAGAAAAATCCCTTCATTTCCTTGTCATTTCGCCCCTTTGGGGCTAAAAGCCCGCCACGTCCGCAGCCCCCGCACCCCTGGAGGCTTGCTGTGGGACGCCAACGGGCCGCGATGCGGCCTTTAACTTTTTAGAAAACAAGGACTTAACACGATGGCGACCGTCAAGGAATTGAAGGCGACCGCGCGTCCGCAGAGCGGCAAGGGGGCCGCCCGGGCAGAGCGTCGCGCCGGGAGAGTGCCCGGAGTGATCTATGGCAACAACCAGCCCCCCGTGACGATTTCGGTCGACGACAAGGATCTGCGCCAGCGCATCCTGGCCGGCCGCTTCCTGACCACGATTTATGACATCGATCTCGAGGGCAAGAAGCACCGCGTGATTCCGCGCGACTTCCACCTCGATCCGGTGCGTGACTTCCCGCTGCATGTCGATTTCATGCGGCTCGGCGAAGGCGCGACGATCCGCGTCAGCGTTCCCCTGCATGTCGTGAACGGCGAAGCCTCGCCCGGCGTCAAGCGCGGCGGCACCGTCAACATCGTCACCCACACCATCGATCTCGAGTGCTCGGTCGACAATATTCCGCAGTACATTGAGGCCGATGTCGGCGCGCTGGAAATCAGCCACTCGCTGCATCTGTCCGAGATCAAGCTGCCGACGGGCGTGAAGTCGCTGTCGCGCGAGGACGCGACGCTGGTGACCATCGTGCCGCCGTCCGGCTACGCCGAAGAACAGAAGGCTGCCGCGGCTGCTGCGGCTGCAGGCACCGCTGCTCCGGCGGCGGGTGCTGCCGCGCCGGCGGCTGCTGCCCCCGCGGCGGGTGCTGCGGCTCCGGCGGCTGGCGCGAAAGCGCCGGCTGGCGGCGACAAGAAGAAGTAAACAGCGGCAGGATGCCGCGTCATGCGCCTGTTTGTCGGTCTCGGTAATCCCGGTTCGAAATACGCGAACAACCGGCATAACATCGGGTTCATGGCCGTCGATGAGATACAGCGGCGTCACGGTTTCGCACCGTGGCGCCGCCGTTTTCAGGGCGAGACTTCCGAAGGCACGCTCGATCGCGAAAAAGTCGTTCTGCTGCGGCCGACCACCTACATGAACGATTCCGGGCGCGCGGTTCAGGAAGCCGCAAACTTCTTCAAGCTCGGCGCTTCCGACATCACCGTGTTTCAGGACGAACTCGAACTGCCGCCGGCGAAAGTACGCGTGAAGATCGGCGGCGGCATCGCCGGTCATAACGGGCTGCGCTCGATCTCGTCGCATATCGGCAATGATTATCGCCGCGTGCGGCTCGGGATCGGTCATCCCGGCATCAAGGAACTGGTGCACAGCCACGTGCTGTCGGATTTTGCCAAGAGCGACCGCGACTGGGTGGAAGCCTTGTGCGCGGCGGTCGCCGACAATGCCGGGCTGTTGGTGACGGGCAAGGACTCGACGTTCCAGAACAAGGTGCATCTGGTTCTGCAGGCCAAGGGATTTTTCGACAAGGGCGATGGTGACGCCAAGGGCGACAGCTGACATCGCGAACGGACTTCAGGACGTATTATGGGATTCAAATGCGGTATCGTTGGCCTGCCCAATGTCGGCAAGTCGACGCTGTTCAACGCGCTGACCGAGACGGCAGCGGCGCAGGCGGCGAATTATCCGTTCTGCACCATCGAGCCGAATGTCGGCGAGGTCGCCGTGCCTGATCCCCGGCTCGACAAGCTGTCGGATATCGCCAAGTCCGCGCAGATCATCCCGACGCGGCTGACCTTCGTCGATATCGCGGGCCTTGTCCGCGGCGCCTCGAAGGGCGAAGGCCTCGGCAACCAGTTTCTCGCCACCATCCGCGAAGTCGACGCGGTCGCGCATGTGGTGCGGTGCTTTGAAGATTCCGACATCACCCATGTCGAAGGCAAGATCGCGCCATTGGCCGACATCGAGACCATCGAAACCGAGCTGATGTTGGCCGACCTCGACAGCCTTGAAAAGCGCGTCGACAACCTCGCCAAGAAGGCCAAGGGCAACGACAAGGATGCCAAGGAGGCGCTCGACCTCGTCAATCGGGCGCTGGTGCTGTTGCGCGAGGGCACGCCGGCGCGATTCCTCGAGCGCAAGCCGGAGGAAGAGCGCGCGTTCAATATGCTGGGCCTGCTGACGTCGAAGCCGGTGCTCTATGTCTGCAATGTCGAGGAAGGCTCGGCCAAGGACGGCAACAGCTTTTCAAAACAAGTGTTCGAGCACGCCAGGAAGGAAGGCGCGGTCGCGGTGGTGATCTCGGCCAAGATCGAATCCGAGATCGCGACCCTGTCCCGCGAGGAGCGCGCCGAGTTTCTTGAGACGCTGGGCCTCGAAGAGGCCGGCCTCGACCGCCTGATCCGCGCCGGCTACCAGCTGCTCGACCTCATCACCTATTTCACGGTCGGCCCGAAGGAAGCCCGCGCCTGGACCATCCATCGCGGCACCAAAGGCCCCGCCGCGGCCGGCGTGATCCATACCGATTTCGAAAAGGGCTTCATCCGGGCCGAGACCATTGCCTATGCCGATTACGTCGCGCTCAACGGCGAAGCCGGCGCCCGCGACGCCGGCAAGCTCAGGCTGGAAGGCAAGGAATATGTCGTCGCCGACGGCGACGTGATGCATTTCAGGTTTAATACTTGAGATATTGGGTGCCGCGGATGCGGACCCCGTAGGGTGGGCAAAGCCGCATCGCGCCGTGCCCCACTATCTTCGACCAGCGCGAAATGGTGGGCACGCTACGCTTTGCCCACCCTACGGCGCCGGCGAAATTACCGCATCTGCCCCTGGTCGCGGATCGCGCCGAGATGCTCGTTGATTCGGAAGACGATCAGGATGAATTCCGCGGCGATGCGCGAAAACACCACGCCGACCACGACACCGGCGATCGAGGACAACAGCAGGATGAATCCGCCGAACGGGCTGATCGCCATCGCGGCCAGCGCCGAGAAGATCCCGGACAGGCCGAACAGAACGATCAAGCCGATGACCAGCCAGTAGAAGGTCTTGATGATCGTGGGCGTGATGAAGCGGTCCCACTGAAACAGATCCTGAAAATCGAGCATCGATGGTTCTCCGGCGAGTCAAAAACCTGGTTCCAGACGGCACAGGGCTAGCCCCGAAAACTGCTTCGGGCAAGCCAGGGGCGAGCGTCAGAGGCGGTGCTCGCCCGTGGCGAACAAGCCATGCGGGTGGACGGGTTGAGATTGCCGTAAATAACGGCCACATTCGGGCTTCCCCGCCGCAATCCTCAAGCCAGATTCCAGATAGATGACATCGCTGACCTTCGAAGACTTCCCGCCCGGCCATTTCGGCACGTTCGGACCGCGCCACGTCACGCGCGAGGAGATTCTTGCCTTTGCCGCCGAATTCGACCCGCAGCCGATGCATCTGGACGAGGCCGCCGCCAACGCATCGATGCTGAAGGGGCTGTCGGGCTCCGGCTGGCATCTCGGCTCGATCATGATGCGGATGCTGTTCGACGGCTTTATCGGCCGCACCGCCTCGCTCGGCTCGCCCGGCGTCAATGAGATGCGCTGGATGGCGCCGCTGCGGCCGGGCGACGACCTGACGCTGGATGTCGACGTCGCGGAGGCCAGGGTTTCGAAGAGCCGTCCCGAAACCGGCATCGTGACCTTCAAGGGCACGATCCGCAACGCGGCCGGCATGGTGCTGTGCGAGATGGAGTCGCCGATCATCGTGCGCCGGCGTGACGAAGCGGGAGCGAAGTAACGATGCGTTTCTTCGAGGATATCGAGATCGGCGCCCGGCGCGAGTTCGGCTCGTTCACCTTCACCGCCGACGACATCAAGACGTTTGCCAGCGCAGTTCGACCCGCAGCGCTTTCACCTCGATGAGGAGGAGGGACGCAAATCGCTGTTCGGGGGACTGGCTGCGTCGGGCTGGCACGTCGCCGCGGTCTGCATGAAACTCCTGGTCGCCGACGGCAAGCGCTTGACGGCGGAGGCGGTCGCGCGTGGCGAGAAGGTCGCGGTGTGGGGACCGTCGCCCGGCTTTCGCGAATTGCGCTGGATCAAGCCGGTATTGGCCGGCGACACCATCGGCTTTTCCAACCAGGTCGAAACCAAGCGGACGTCGGAGAAGCGCCCCGAATGGGGCATCCTGCAGGCCCGCAATACCGGCACCAACCAGCGTGGCGAAGTGGTGTTCTCGTTCCTTGCCACCGCCTTCGTGCCGCGGCGGAGTGCGGGTTAATCGTAGCCCGGCACATGGTTAGCGAATTGTTCCGTTAGTGCTTCGTAATCCATGACCGCACGGAACGGATTTTTTGCTAACGCAATCTGAACTTTCTGCCTGCCATAAGCGTCATAGGGGAAGTACCGAGGGGATGATTATGGCAGATCGCAGCAGCCTGAAATTCGTCGGCTTTGTCTTCGCAACCGTCACCATGGCGGTCATGCTGACCGCCGGAATGGTGGTGAAGTCCTATGCTGACGGTGTCTACACGATCGAGGACACCGCTTTCATCCGCCAGTAGTTGCGGATCGCATAACCGTGAGCGCCGAAGAAATTCAGCGGCTCCAGATCAGCGGCTCCAGATCAGCGTCATGGCCACGACCGCAAACGTCAGCAGTCCGACGAAGCGAATCACGATCGTGCTCACGCTATGCGACGATTGCCGCAACGGCGTTGAATCCATGTTGTCTGGCTGAACGTTTTGCATCGCCGGTGTGTTCCCAAAAGGTCCCTGCCGCCACGTGACGGCATCCGTTCCTGGACGCGACCGTGCTTATAAAGTTCAGATCCTGCCCTGCCAAACAAAACCGCCGCGCTCCCGGACGGAACACGGCGGAGTGTCAGATTTTTGCAACGATCGCGATCAGCCGTTGCGCAGGCCGTCGGCCGCGCGCTTCCACTGCGTGACGTTGTCGGCGATCATGCGCGTCGACTTCATCGCAGCCTGGCTGAGCTGGGCATAGCCGGAAATCTCGCGCTGGACGCGCTGGCCTTCGGCATGCAGCAGATCGCGGAGGCTTTCGAGTTCGGAAATCAGCTTCTCGATTTCCGCAAGCGAAGTGCCGGCGACGCGCTGGATCAGCGAATTGACGTTGTTGACGGTGGCTTCCGCATTGGCATCGAGCGGCGCGGTTTCAGCGGCGGTTGCTGGCCGGCGCAGATAGGCAATGTCGTTGCGAACGAATTCGCGGATGCCGGCCTCGACCTCGGATACCGCGGCGAGATCGCCTTCGACTTCCGGGCTTTCATCAGTCTGTTCCGGACGAATGGTCGCGTTCATCGGCAATTCCTCTGTTTCGCATTCAGGCGAGCGCGGAAGTCCCCCCGCACGACGAAGTAGATCGTTCCCATCTGCACTGCCGATTTTGGCCGCATCTGGGCCAATCTGCGGCAATGCTGGATCATTCTCGGGAGGCGGTGCTTTCAGGCCCGGAAATCGCTTCAACTTGGGACAACGCCGGCCCTCACCAGCTGCGTTTGAACCCTGCGCTGAGGCTCTTGTTGGCGGCGCCCGAGGGCGTTTCGCCGATCGAGCCGGAGATGGTGACGCCGTCGAACAGCTTCTGCTCGGCGCCGACCTTGCGCAGCCATTTGTCGTCCGAGGTCGACAGGGTCTGGCCGGCGATCAGGCTGGTGCCGGTGTCGGTGATGCTGAGCCTCGCCGACTGGTCGGTTTCCTGGCTGCGCGCCGGATGGCTGACGATGCCGGGCACCGGCACGAGGCCCTGCTGAATCAGGTTGTAGCCGTTCTTCAGGGTCAGCGAATATTGCTCGCCGAGCGGCAGCGATTTGCTCAGCGAGGTGCCGAGCTTGCTCTGCTCGGATCCGGGATCGACACGGGCCTCGACCGACGTCTGGTCCCAGATCGAGGCCACGCCGGGAGCGGTGATCGCCGCCCAGGCGGTGCCGGACGATTGCGGCAGGCTGCCGCCATTGGCGAGTTTTTCCGAGAGTTGTTCTGATGTCGTCGCCGTGCCTTGGCGCGCGACCGTCATGTCGGCGCCGATGCGCGTATCCCAGAACGGCGAGATCGACTGCTTGACCGACACCGCGGAGGTGCCGTTCGCTCTTTCATTGGCGGACCATGCGGAGTCCATGTTGCCAGCCGCTTTCGACGCGCCGCTTCCCCTCGGCGCCGGACCGGTCAGGGTCGAGGCATCGACATTGAGCAGGCTCCAGTCGAGCTTGCTGACGTCGATGTCCTTCATGATGTCGACGTCGTTGGCGCCGGCAGCCGCCTCGGCCTCTTCCGCCGCAGGCTCGTCCGTATCGTCGTCCGCCGGCGGCGTTTGTGCCGCCGCCGCCACCATCGAAGCCAAACCGATGCCGGCCGCCAGCATCGGCAGCCGCGCCCAGCCAAATCGCATTTTGGGAATCATTGCCCGCCCGCATTCCAAGTCGCGCCCAGAATGCGTTCGCTCTGTTGCAAAATTATGGCGCGAGTGATCCTGCGCACGTGATGCGAACGTCATGGCCGGGCACAGCGCGTTGTCGCGCCAGGTGACCCGGCCATCCACACTCCCTTGGGGCTGGTAAAGGAAGACGTGGATGCCCGGACGCGCCGATGCAATTCGCGCGCCCGGGCATGACGATTGGAATCGATCGGCGTGAACTACCCGGCCATCCGCGGCAGGTGAATCGGATAGCCCACGGTCTGCTCGACCAGATCGAAGGTGTCGACCAGCACGCGGAAGTTGGTCAGGCGGCCGGCCCTGAACTGGGCGAAATGGGCGATCCGCAACGAGATCGGCTTGTTCGAATCGAGCGCGGTCAGCGAATAGCGCATCATCGAGGCGGCCGAATCCACCCCCAGCATGATCGATTCGCGATCGAAGCGGTGGACGCGAAAATTGTCGGCGATCTGCCGGATGACATCGATCACGGCCGCCCTGCCGCGGCGCGAGCCGAAGAACGAATACATGTCGATCGGTCCATAGATCGCCCAGTCGACGTCCTCGTCGAGCAGGGCTTCGAGATCGGCGGGCTGGCGTTCATTGATCGCGCGATGCAATGCGCGCGAAAAACGCCAGAGACTATGCTCTGTCATTTGGTTTGGTCCTTGAAACTGATTTCAAACAGCAACGGCCCAGGGGGCGTCAGTATCGACGCCGTGCCAGATTGCTAAATTCATTCGTACACTAACAATAGGTGGTTTCGGTCAAACTTCAATTGCGTTTTCTGCATTGCACAAATGCAACTTGCCCGTGTTTATAACGATCACTTAACGGTCATCGCTGCCCGCAGGCTCGCGCTCGATGACGATTTCGGCGTCGCGAATCGCGATGAAACCGAACACCAGTGCACACCCGATACCGCCGATCGCAGCTCCCAGCAGCGTGAGGGTGAAGAACATCACCTCCCGCTATCACCTTCAAAACGCGTGGTTTTGAAGATTTCCACCGAAGCGAGGCCGGCTCCGATGCCCAGTGCCGCGCCGCCCAGCGCCGCCGGCGCCAAACCAGGCAACGCCGGTAACGCGATCTTCATACATTCTTCATGTTCGGAAACAGCCTTGAGGTGTGTCACGGCAAGCGCGCTGAGGTTCAACGGTGCGCGGAAAATGAGCGGCGCGTTTGCGTGCACTTCCGATGTGCAGTTGCGCCTTCGACACCGGCTTTGCGGCGCTTCGCAAAATGACGATGACAGCGGACGCTAGATTAGATTCGGCCTACGGCCGGTCAGGATCGCGGTGACGTCGCGTTCGAGCAGTTGCTGGACCAGATCGAAGGTGTCGATGATTTCCCTGATATGGCTGATCTTGCCGTCGCGCAGCGCGTAGAAGCCGGCGACGTCGAACTGCACCATGCGCTGATTGATGTTCTTGCGAAAGAACACGCGAACGAACGCGGCCGCCTTGTCGCCATCGACGACCAGCATCGGCACCTCGCAGCGCAGCTCGGAATAGCGGGCCCGGACCGCCTCCCACATCTCGCGCATTTCGGCCTTGCCGCGGCGGTGGCCCATATGCGGCAGGATGTCGATCGGGGCGTTGGCGAGGAATTCGATGTCGTCGGTGCAGCGCTCCAGCGTGGCTTCGACGTCGCCGGAATACAGGGTGTTGAGAAAGTCCAGCACGAGCTGACGATTCGGTGCCTCGGTCATTCGCCCACCCTGCCTGTGTTCGATTCCGCGCTTGCGGCTGGATCCATTGTGAACGGAACCGTTCCGCGATCAATCAGCAAATGGATTTAAAGTTTCTGAAAGTATTCTGACACAGCCGCAATGTGGATGGTTCAGGCCGCGACATCAGGCTTCCGGCCTCGAAGGACGATCGCCGGCCGAACCGGATACCGTTCGGCGATGACGGCGGCCGATTCCGCGCGTGGAAGCGCGCGAATCACGGCTTGCCGAATTCCGCTTCCGGCACGGCCTTGCTGGTTGTGAGGTCGATCACAAACCTTGCCGTCTTCTCATGGCCGGGCGGGACATAGGCCTCGCCGGGTCCAGGCTCGCCGAAGATCTCCTTCGGACGCGGAAAGCCTTTCGTGCATGCGATCTGGATCGTGTCCTTGTCGGCGTGGGCGATGTCGACGGCGACGGTATCGCGCCCCGGCCCGGGCCTGAGTTTGGCGAGACCGAAATAGACCGATGTTTCCTTGCAGTCGACGACGTTGGCGCCATAGGCGCCGACGGCGTCCTCGGCCCTCACGAAATAGTTCAGCGAAACGTCGATGCCTTTGGAGAAATCCTGCGTGAACGCCATTTCGGCGACACCGGATTCGAGATGGCCTTGCCCGAGATGGCCGGTGATGCAGATCAGGCGGTCCTGCTTCTCATTCCGCGCAAGGGTGATGCAATCGTTGGCCTGGAAGCCGGGCTGGTATCCCCTGAAGAGGGTGGCGCCGTCCTTCTGTTCGAAGATCACCGCGCCGCCGAAATTGGTGGCGTGGGGCTCGCATCCGCTCTCGTAATTGACGACGAGAAGCGTGCTGCCGTCGGCGAGGAATTTGCCGCTGTAGCGGTCCGGCCGCAGCGTGACGTCGCAACGCTTGCCGCGGCGATATCCCTTTGCCCGGCTGCAGGCCGATCCCTTGATGTTGGCGGCATCGCAGAACGTCGCGAGCAATGGCCGGTCCGCACTGGGCGCCTTGTCTTTTGCCTGCGCGAAGGCCGGCCCGCCCGGCAGCAGGCCGCCGAGTGTCACAAGGATAACCGCGCCGATTGCCTTCAAGAGGATCTCCCGTTCCCGCCCGCAGTATCTAAACCGGCTTTTGCGACCGGCGACAATGCATCGGACGACGCCAGGGGCGTAGGATGGGTGGAGCGAAGCGATACCCATCAATCATGATGGACGCGGAGCTGCTGATGGGTTTCGCTGCGCTCTACCCATCCTACGGGACCGTCGGGGAACGATTGCGCCGCGATCCGCGTTAGCTCGTTCCGTTGGATACCGGAGACCATGATGACGAAATCCACACCGCCCATCCCGGAAGACAACCAGAGCCACAAGGGCCCCGGCAGCGCGCCCAGCGTTCCCCTCGACACCACCAAGGGCCATCGCGACGACGAGAAGAACAACATCCGCGAACAGGGTGACCACGGCAACATGACGCAGAACACCAGCAACCGCCGCTCAGGGTGAGGGCAGGATAGTGCGGCACTCTCGATGTCGTCCCTGCGAACGCAGGGATCCATAGCCACCGGCGGAAATTTTGCAAAGAACTGTAGGATGGGTGGAGCGAAGCGATACCCATCAATCGTGACAGACGCCGCGCTCGATGGGTTTCGCTTCGCTCTACCCATCCTACAAGAAGACAGGCCTTTGCTCTCGCGGCGCGAGGCGCCCGAAGGGATGCGATTGGCGATGCCCTGCAAGCAACGCGACCGATCGTGCCTTCCAACCGCGTGATCTCCATCACGGCATAACGCTTCACGGTTTTTCATTCTCCCGCGCATCATCGTCCCCGCCGAGGACGCCAAGCGCAGGAGCCGCCGCCATGAACGCGATCGCCGCCCTAAAATCATCAACGCAAAACCGCCTCGAAGGCTTTGCGCTGACCGCCATCCTGCAGGGCTTTCCGTCGTTCGCCGCCGCAGCCCTTCTCCTGAAACTCGCCCGCCACGACATCGCCGGCGGCGTGTTGCTGTTCGTCGTGCTGACCTCGGTGCTGCACGGCCTGTTCACGCCCTGGCTCGCGCCAAAGTTTCCGAAATTCTTCAAGCATGGTTATGAGCCGCTTTTCTTCAATGCCGGTCTGTCGTTTTCAGAAAAGATCGCGAAGTGGCGCGAGCGGCCGACGACGTCGGTGCAACTGGTGACGAGCGAACTGATGCTGGCGCTGCTGGCGGTGGCAGTGGTGAGTATGAAGTAATTTGCCGCTTGTGCGCTGATCCCTTCTGGGTTGCCGTCACGCAGCAATCGCGCAGAAGAGCCATAACGGAAAGCGCTGCTACGCTCTCATTCTGAATACGATGCCGGCCTCGGCGACCACGGAGAAGCCAAAGCGTTCGTAGAGCCTTCGGGCAGGATTGTTCTTGAGGACTCTAAGCACGATCTTCTTCCCTGTTGGCCTCCAGGTCGCGAGCAGCTTGCTCAGTACTTCCGACCCAATGCCGGATCGCTGATATTGAGGCAAAATGAAAAACTTCTGCAATCGTATCTCTGCAGGCAACTCGGAGACCTGAAGCCAGCCAACATCATTTCCATCAACGGAAATAATTCGCACCTCTTCGAGCTTCCATTGCGCCGCGAAGTTCGACCTCTGCTCTTGTTCGTCCCACACATTAAGTTCTTGCATGTAGGGTCGCATCGCCAGCAAGTAGAGATGCAAAGAAAAATCGTAACGTTCCGCCTTGACTTGTTGAAGATTTATTTGTCTCGCCATCCGGCAGGATACCACCAACTATTCTGGCGAGCCAACGTGCCCGTGTTTGAATGTCTCGCGTTCAAATCCCAAGCGCGCTCTGATACGCAAACAGCGCCGGCGCGCCGCCGGTGTGCAGGAAGATGACATCCTCGTCGTTGCACCAACGTCCCTGTCGGATCAGGGCGATCAGGCCGGCGAGTCCCTTGCCGGAATAGACCGGATCGAGCGGAAGCGCTTCGAGCCGGCCTGCAAGCCGGATCGCTTCGATGGTGGCTTCGTGCGGGACGCCGTAGGCAGGACCCGCATGCCCGGCGACGACTTCGACTGCCGCTTCGTCGAAGGGAACGTCGAGCAGATCGGACGCTTCCCGCGCGAACGTCACGACATCGGCGCGCACGCGCGCGGGCTCGGCGTCGATATCGATCCCGACGATGCGCGTATCCCGCATGGCCACGGCGGCGCCGGCGACGAGACCGGCCTGCGTGCCGGCGCTGCCGGTGCAGTGCACGATCGCGGCTGGCGCAAAACCCGATTGCGCGGCCTGCGCTTCGATCTCGGCGATGGTCGTGGCATAGGCTACCGCGCCCAGCGCATTCGAGACACCGTAAGGCACGAAACAGGGCTTGTGACCCTTCGCCTCGAGATCGGCGACGAGCGCGCGAATGGCGGCGTTGCGGTCGCCGGTCCATGGCACGTCATGGAGATACGCGCCGAACAGCCGGTTGAGAAACGCGTTGCCGGAGGTCTTGTATTCCGGCGTCGGCGGTGCGAGGCGGCCGTGATAGACGGCGAGATGGCAGGGGAGGCCGAGTTTTGCCGCCGCCGCCGCGACCTGCCGCTGGCTGTTCGATTGCACGACGCCGCCGGAGACGATCGTATCGGCGCCGCTCGAAACGGCTTCGTGCAGGACGTAGTCGAGCTTGCGCAGTTTGTTGCCGCCAAAGCCGAGCCCGGTGGCGTCTTCACGCTTCACCCACAGCCGCGGGCCGCCGAGATGCGCCGTCAGCCGCTTCATCGGCTCGAGCGGGGTCGGTAGGGTGGCGAGGCCCAGGCGGGGAAAGGCGGCGAGCCGGTCGGCTAGCGGCCTGCGATTCATGTGCATCGTTCTGTCCGTCTGACTCACAAGTAATATTCCGACAATCGCCCGAGGGGCGCCATGATAGTCCCATCAACGATAGCTGCATCAGTCAAGCGATCGATGGAGGTCTCCTCGTGGCCCGTCGCGCCATTCGCCGCTGAGTCTGCGCGTCGTCTGGTCGCTTACGGGAAACCCGCCCTGCGATCACGTTCGCGTCCGACACTGTTGCGTCCACCGCAACCCGCCCCAGCGTTCCTTAAGCGGCGTATTCAGAGCGCGCGGGGCATAAAATACAACTGGTTCAACGTCGTATTGTCGTTTTTTGGGGCTTACCCTGCAGCTGATTTTCTTCGTTCGGCTTTGAGGGTGCGGTCCTCCTTCACGCGCGATAGCGGCAAGTCACCGGATTCTTGTGCTAAATAGGCCCATGCGGGGAAGGAGCACCCGGTGTGGCAGAATCTACGAAGTCAGGTTCAGCATGAGCTGTCCACCAGCATCGACCTGACGCGGTGGGTTGGTTCGATCGGGCTCGCTGTTGCGGTCGGCATCGTATATTTCGTGGCAGCGCGGCTTAGCCTTGCGCTGCTGACCAAGCCAGAGGGTGTTGCCGTTTTCTGGCCTGCCGCAGGAGTGTCCGCCGGCGTCCTGATCGCGCTCGGGTCCCGGGCGCGATGGCCGGTCGTCGTCGGCACCATGGCTGCAACCATCGCGGCGAATCTCTCTGGCGACCGGGATCTCTGGAGCGCCGTTTTCTTTGCCTTCTGCAATGCAGGGGAAGCTGTGCTCGCGGCGTGGCTCGTTGAGAATTACTTCGGTTCGGATTTCAGACTGGACAAGCTGCGCAACGTACTGGGATTGGCAGCGGCAGCGATCATTGGGGCCGCGGTCTCGGGGATCGGTGGGGCC
This sequence comes from uncultured Alphaproteobacteria bacterium, assembly GCA_963770135.1. GTDB lineage: Bacteria > Pseudomonadota > Alphaproteobacteria > Rhizobiales > Xanthobacteraceae > Bradyrhizobium. Next base: position 70,347 of record CAVYOM010000025.1, read on the forward strand.
GTAGCGTACAAGCTGTTTCACAGTACGACGACGTCGATGTTGACGACATGGCAGCACTGGTTCGCGTCGGACGGCCTGGGAATAATCACGGTTGCACCGTTGCTGATAGAGCTTGCCTCAGCCTGGCGCGACCGGCCGTCGCTGAGCGAACTCGCCGAAGGTGCCCTGGCGGTCGCCGCACTAGCCCTGGTAAGTGGACTGGGCATTTTCCTGCAGTCGGAGCTGTTGACGACCGTTGGGCCGGTCGCCGTGTTGTTCGCGCCTCTGCTGTGGCTTGCAGCTCGTTGCCGGCCGGTTTTTGCTGCGGCAGCCGCCTTCATTGTCAGCCTTTCAATCGTCTGGACGACCACCTTTGGCATTGGCTATTTCGGTAATCCGGCTCTTTCAGTGGCCGAGCGCGTCATGGCGGCCCAAGTCAGCATTCTACTTGTGACGGTCAGCGCATCGGTTCTTGCCGCGCTGTTTGCCGAAGTCCGGGAGAAAAGGAGGTTGGCCGAAGCAGCTCTGCTCGCCAGCGAAACGCAACGCTATCTTATCGAAACCCAGAGGTTAGCCGCACTCGGCCGTCTCGTCGCGGGGGTTGCACACGAGATCAATACCCCGGTCGGCATCAGCCTCACGGTGGCCTCGACGCTCGCTCAGCGCTCCGCGAACTTCGCCGACCAGATCGTCTCAGGTCCGGTGCGCCGTTCCCTGCTCGCAGAGTTCTCCGATTCCTGTCGCGACGCTGCAAACCAACTCGTCGCGAACCTCCAGCGCGCCGGAGAACTGGTTCAATCATTCAAACAAGTCGCCGCCGATCGCAGTCACGCTGATCGGCGCACCTTTGACCTCAAGCTTGCGACCGAGCAGATCGTTGCCAGCGTGCGGCCGGGCCTGCCGAAATCCCGAGCTTCGCTTGCGCTCGAGATACCCTCCGACATCACCCTCGACAGCTACCCGGGCGCCTACGGGCAGGTGCTGACCAACCTCATCTTCAACGCCGTCACTCACGGCTTCACCGATGGACCTGGCGGACACATGCTGATCAAGGCGCGTCGCCTCGGCATGGAACAGGTTGAAATCATTTTCTCGGACGACGGTAGTGGCATTCCGGAGGAAGTTCAGCGTCAGGTCTTCGATCCGTTTTTCACCACCAGACGTGCGCAGGGCCGTACCGGGCTCGGCCTGTACATCGTCCATAATCTCGTGACGCAACAGCTCGGCGGTCGAATCACGCTCGTCTCCGCTTTGGGAAAAGGCACCACCATTTACATGACACTTCCCGTGCTCGCCCCCGGCCTGGCAGAGCCAACCAATATGGCCGGGCGCCTCGACACATAGTCGATGGCGCTGCCGTCGCGTGTGGCGCGGTGCGGCGACTGCGATCGCTGACTACCGCTTCTTCCACCCACCCCGATGCCCCGGCGCGCCGCCGCTCGATCGCGGAGCCGGCCCGAACTCGGGGCCGGATTGGCGGGAGTCGGTGGGCTGGAAGATTTTGGTGCCGCCGGGGAGTTCGGGCTTGCGCGGTTTGGCGCCGCTCGGGCGGAAGGGCAGGGATTCCGGGCCGTGCATTTCGTCGAGGTGAGGCTTGTGGACTTTTGAGCCGCTAGCACCACCCGTGGATTGCCCCTCTCCCCGTGAAGCACGGGGGGAGGGAGCAGAGGAAGCGTCGCCTCGGCTAGCTTTGAGGGCTGAAGAGACGCCCTTCTTCTTCATCGCGCTGACGGGGAGGTTGGCGGCCTCACCGTATTTCTTTGTTCCGGCATAGGCGCCGGCTTGTTTCTGCACGTTCCGCTGTTTCGCGGTGGGATCGTCGACCACGGCCATTTCCGTCGCACGCAATCGTTTGACTTCGTCGCGGAGACGGGCGGCTTCCTCGAAGTTCAGGTCGGCGGCGGCTTCGCGCATGCGGGTTTCTAGGTCGGACAAGACCGCCTCGAAATTGTGGCCGATGCTGATGACATCGTCGGCCATGCCGCCGTCGCCGATCTCGACCAGCACGTGGTCGCGCTCGTAGACGCTGTTCATGATGTCGCCGATCGACTTCTTGATGCTCTCTGGCGTGATGCCGTGCGCCGTGTTGTACTCGACCTGCTTCTCGCGGCGGCGGTCGGTCTCGGCGATGGCGCGCTCCATCGAGCCGGTCATCTGGTCTGCGTAGAGGATCACCTTGCCGTCGACGTTGCGCGCGGCGCGGCCGATGGTCTGGATCAGCGAGGTTTCGCTGCGCAAAAAGCCTTCCTTGTCGGCGTCGAGGATCGCGACCAGCGCGCATTCGGGAATGTCGAGGCCCTCGCGCAACAGGTTGATGCCGACCAGCGCGTCGAACGCGCCGAGGCGAAGATCGCGGATGATCTCAATGCGCTCGATGGTGTCGATATCAGAGTGCATGTAGCGCACGCGAATGCCCTGCTCGTGCAGATATTCGGTGAGGTCTTCCGCCATTCGTTTGGTCAGCACCGTGATCAGGCTGCGGTAACCGGCCTGCGCTGTGGCGCGGACTTCGCCGACGAGGTCGTCGACCTGCGTACGCGCGGGGCGGATGTTGACCGGCGGGTCGATCAGGCCGGTCGGGCGGATCACCTGCTCGACGAACACGCCGCCGCTCTCGTTCAGCTCCCAGCCGCTCGGCGTCGCCGACACCGCAACGCTCTGCGGGCGCATCATGTCCCATTCCTCGAACCGCAGCGGACGGTTGTCCATGCAGGAGGGCAGGCGGAAGCCGTATTCGGCCAGCGTCGCCTTGCGGCGGAAGTCGCCTTTGAACATGCCGCCGATCTGCGGCACGGTGACGTGGCTTTCGTCGGCGAACACCAGCGCGTTGTCAGGCACGTATTCGAACAGCGTCGGCGGCGGCTCGCCGGGGCGGCGGCCGGTGAGGTAGCGCGAATAGTTCTCGATGCCGGCGCAGCTTCCGGTCGCTTCCATCATTTCGAGGTCGAAGGTGGTGCGCTGCTCCAGCCGCTGCGCTTCCAGCAGGCGGCCGTAGTTGTTGAGCTCGTCGAGCCGCAGTTTCAGCTCGGACTTGATCGACTTGATCGCCTGCACCAGCGTCGGGCGCGGCGTGACATAGTGCGAGTTGGCGTAGATCTTGATGAACTCGAGATCGTCCTGCTTGTGGCCGGTGAGCGGATCGAATTCTTCAATATTTTCCACGGTGTCGCCGAACAAATTCACGCGCCACGCCCGGTCTTCATAGTGCGCCGGGAAGATGTCGATGACGTCGCCGCGGACGCGGAAGGTGCCGCGGGTGAAATCGGCCTGGGTGCGCTTGTATTGCAGCGCGACGAGGTCGGCGATCAGCTGCCGCTGGTCGATGCGCTCGCCCTTCTTCAGGGCAAAGGTCATCGCGGTATAGGTCTCGACCGAACCGATACCGTAGATGCACGACACCGAGGCGACGATGATGACATCGTCGCGCTCCAGGAGCGCACGCGTCGCCGAGTGGCGCATGCGGTCGATCTGCTCGTTGATGGACGAGTCCTTTTCTATGTACGTATCGGTGCGCGGCACATAGGCTTCGGGCTGGTAGTAGTCGTAGTAGCTGACAAAGTATTCCACCGCGTTGTCGGGGAAAAAACTCTTGAACTCGCCATAGAGCTGGGCGGCCAGCGTTTTGTTCGGCGCCAGGATGATGGCGGGGCGCTGCGTCGCCTCGATCACCTTGGCCATGGTGTAGGTTTTTCCGGAGCCGGTGACGCCGAGCAGCACCTGCGTGCGGTCGTTGCGGTCGATGCCTTCGACCAGTTCCTTGATCGCGGTCGGCTGGTCGCCCTTCGGCTCGTATTCGGATTTGATCACAAAGGGTACGCCGCCTTCGGATTTTTCCGGGCGCGGCGGCCGGTGCGGCGTCCAGATTCTCACATGGCCGTCGTCGCCCTTGAATTCCGGGCGGCCGTCGCGGATCAGGTTCTCCAGCGCGTCGGCGGTCGCCTTGACGCCGAACGCTTCCATCTTGCTGCGGGGCGGGCGGGCGAGGGCCTCGTCGTCGTCTTCCGCCGTCGGCAGGCCGAGCTGGCGCGCGATTTCAGGATCGAGCGTCGGGATGGTGGCCGAGGTGCCGTAATTGGCTTGCGGGGCTTCTTCGAGGCCTTGCGGGGCACTGCGCGCGCCCGGCGGCTGCGGATTGGGGCGCAGCGGGGTCTGCCGGGCAACGGTGTTGCGCGTCATGTTGCGGTCGGGCAGCGGATCGGTCGGCAAGCCTTCCGCGGACTTGGTCGAGGCGCGCGCGCGATGCGCCGCGGCCTCGCCGCCGGCGCGGCGGTCCCACGAATTATCCGGCGGCGGCTGCAGCCCGGTGCTCGAGCCCATGCCCGCGTCGCCACGGTTGATTGCGGGATTGAGCAGTTCCGCGAGCGCCGGCCCGATCGGCTGAACGTCCGGCCGGTGGGCTTTGGATTTGGGAGTTTTGCCGGGCTTTTTGGGGGTGTCAGGTTTCTTCGCCATGGGCGGAATATGGGGCGAGTCAGCCAGCGAGAAAAGGGCAAACGGCCGCGAACGATGCTGCACGCGTCATGTCAGCAGGTGTCAGCAAGCCGATTCGGAACCGCCTCGTTACGCCGTCAGCGGGGCGGTCGAGGGTTTGATGATATCCAGATGGATCCCGCCGCACCGGGTGCATCGCAGGGTCCAGTATTCGGCTCCGGCGCGGCCGGGGATGATGCGCAGGACCGCGAGCGAGGCGGTGCAATCCGGACAGTTCGAGAGCGTCGGCGTCGCCTGCAGCGTCTGTTCGGGAAGGGGGACGGAGAGTTGGCTGGCCGTTCCGCCGCTGGCGCCTACGGATTCGCAAACCGCGGCTTGAAACGATCGATATGGGCTTTCGCGTCCGCGATCGCCGCTTCCGGATCTGACCACGCGAAGCCGACTTCGAGGGTCGGAAACGCCATCCCGTCGATCATCACCGGCGCCTGGTCGGCCCGTTGAATCCTGGCGTGCCATAGCCCTCTCCCTGCTTCGAACGACTGAATTTCAAAGCCGCCATAGATCATCATGGCGTGTCCCCCGGATTGTCCTACTGCCGAGAGGAGAGCATGGCCGAGAGAAGGAAAATGTGAACGGGTTCACATGTCAGCTGATTTTTGCGGGCAAAGGCCCAGAAATCACCGCCGCCCGAGAATATGATCGGCAAGTACCACGGCGTCGTCGCCAACGCCGGACAGGAACGAGGAGTTCATCTTCGACAGCCATTGCAGGCCGAGGAAATACAGGCCCGGCACCGTCGAGATGCCGTTGCGGTGCATCGCCTCGCCTTTGGCGTCGGTGACCGGGAGATCGATCCAGCCGAAATCGACGCCGTAGCCGGTGGCCCAGATCACCGCGGAAATGCCTTCAGCAGCTAGGTCGAGGCGGTTGAGCGGGGCGTTGACGCAGGGCTGGTTGGCGAACGTCGCGCGGGCGTCCGGATCTTCGGGCAGTTCCATGCGGCGACGGTTCACATAGGCGTCCACCGTATCGAGGAAGGTGGTGTAGACGAGGTCGCCGTTGGTCACGCTTTCGGCAAGGTCGGGGGCAATGTCGAGCACACCGTCATGCGCCGCTTCGATGCGTCCCACCAGGATCATGCCGTCGGCGGCGAAGTTGCGGAAATCGATGGTGCGGCCGCCATAGGCGCCGGAAATGACAGGGCCGAGGCGCGCCGGGCCGCGTTCCTCCGGCGTGACCTGATCGAGGCGCATCTCGGCAAGCCACCAGATCAGGTCGCGGCCGCGGTAGCGGCGCGGCAGGCGGCGGTGCCGTCCGACCGAGAGATAGACGCGGCGGCCGGCCTGCAGCAATTCCTCGGCGATCTGCGCGCCCGACGCGCCGGCGCCGGCGACCAGCACCGCGCCCGGCGGAAGCTGTTCGGGATTCCTGTAGTCGGCGGAATGGACCTGGAACACGGGATGGTCGCGCAGCAGGTCCGGGACGACGTTGCGCTGATAGGGACCGGTGGCGACGACGACTTTGTCCGCCACGATCCTGCCGCCGGTGGTTTCGGCGACGAAACCTCTGCCGTCGCGCGGCTGCGACAGCCGCGTGACTGCGACGCCGCAGCGAATCGGCGGCGTGACAAAGGCCGCATAGGCCTCGATGAATTTGATGATGTCGCCGTTGTCGGCAAAGGCATCCGGATCGCTGTGCGGAAACGGAAAGTCAGGCAGCCGCACCGACCAGTTGGGAAACTGGAATTTCAGTCCGTCCCAGCGTTCGCTGCGCCAGCGCTCGGCGATCCGCTGCCGTTCGAGCACCAGGTGCGAAAGCCCGCGCTCCTTCAGCCGGTGGCTCATCACGAGGCCAGCCTGGCCGCCGCCGATCACCAGCGTCTCGATCTTTTCATCCGGCATGTCTGTGGCCCCTGCGGCGCATGGCGGGCTCCGCCGCTGCGCGGACAATCCAGCGCCGGAATGCGGCGAAGTCGCGCTGCCCCGCGCTGAATCCCCGATAGACCAGATACCAGCGCATGCCTTTCGGCACGCTTAACGCGAACGGGGCGACCAGCCGGCCGGCGGCGAGGTCGTCGTCGATATAGGGGCGGATGCCCATGGCGATGCCGAGGCCGTCGACTGCGGCCTGCAAAGCCTGGCCGTAAAACTCGAATTCCGTCCCGCGGGCGCTGATGCGGGCCGTGCCGGCGGCTTCCAGCCAGGACGGCCAATCGTCCGGCGAATGCGCAACCCGCAGTAGTGTCGGGCCTTTCAGGTCGGCGGGGCGCTTGAGCGTGTTGGCAAGGCGTGGCGCGCAGACCGGGAGCAGGTCGGCGGCGAATAAGGGTTCGGCGATGAGGCCGGGCCACTCGCCGTCGCCGAGCTTGATGCCGCAGCTCCAGTCCTCGCCGAACGGCACCGCGGCGCCGCCGGTGGTGATGCGGACGTCGATATCCGGTTCTTGTTTGCGGAAGTCGGCCAGCCGCGGGATCAGCCACTTCATCGCAAAGGTGGGACCGACCCCGATGGTCATCACCCGCACGCTGGAGGGGGCGGTGACCTGGGCGGTCAGGCTCGCCAGCGCGTCGAACAGCGGCGTCAGCCCGCTCTGGTAGGCGCGGCCCGCCGCGGTGGTGGCGAGGCGGTTGGCCTTGCGCTCGAACAGCGCGACCCCGAGCCGCTCTTCCAGGAGATGCACCATCCGGCTGACCGCGGCGGCGGATACGTTGAGCTCGGTGCCGGCGGCGGCAAAGCTGCCGGTCCTGGCCGCGGCCTCGAACGCCTTGATACCGTTGAGAAAGAGCAGCCGGCGCACATAACCCTCAGGAAAACTGATGCCAGAGCAAGATAACTCAGTTTGCGTGGGTGCCACAAGCGAGGCAGAAGAATGCGCGTGTTGATAGGTTGAATCAGGAGCGATTCTTTCAACCTCGCCCCGCGCTTTGCGGGGAGAGGTCGGCGCGGAGCGCCGGGTGAGGGGCTCTCTCCGCGAGTCCGACTACCACCGTATTCGCTGAAGCAGCCCCTCACCCCGACCCTCTCCCCGCAAGAGCGGGGCGAGGGAGCAGGAGCAGCGCGTACACCTCATCCCGAGCCTTGCGTAGGAGATTCTTGTGACGCCCCTCATGGTTGCAGCCCTTGGTGTGCTGATGGTCGCGACGGCCTTTCTGTCGGGGCTGTTCGGCATGGCCGGCGGGATGATCCTGATCGGCGTGCTGCTGATGCTGATGCCGCTGCCGACCGCGATGGTGCTGCATGCGATCACGCAGATGGCCTCGAACGGCTGGCGCGCCTTTTTGTGGCGGGCGCATATCCGCTGGCGGCCGGTGTTCGTCTATCTGATCGGCTGCGCGCTGGCGCTCGGCGCCTGGTCGATCATCCGCTACGTGCCGGACAAGCCGATCGCGCTGCTGCTGCTCGGCGTGACGCCGTTCATGGCGCGGCTGATGCCGAATAATACCAAGCCCAACCCTGACAGCCTCGCGCAGGGCTCGTTCTACGGCTTCATCTGCATGGGCCTGATGCTGATGACCGGCGTCTCCGGGCCGCTGATGGACACGTTCTTTCTCGGCGGCAATTTCGGCCGCCGCGAGGTGGTCGCCACCAAGGCCACCTGCCAGGTCGCCAGCCACCTGACAAAACTGATCTATTTCGGCGGCATCGTCGACCAGGCCGCAACCCTCGATCCGGTGCTGGCCGGCGTTGCGATCGCGGCCTCGATGCTCGGCACCACGCTGGCGCGGCGCATCCTGGAGGCGATGAGCGACGCGCAGTTTCGTACCTGGGCGAACCGGCTGATCACCACGGTCGCGGGCTACTACATCCTCTACGGCGGCTGGCTGTTGTTCACGCGCTCGAGCGCGCTGGCGTTTTGAGTTTTGACCGCTTCGGATGCGGAGGCGCTGATGACCGAGACAACGGACGCACTGGTGCTCGACCTCGTCGAATGGATCGGCCGCGAGCCGCGGCTTTATTCCGAAGTGATCGAGACGTGGCGCACCTCATGCCCGCGCCTGACGATCTGGGAGGACGCCGTCGATCGCGGCTACGTCACGCGCCGGCCGGTCGCCGGGCAGGGCGTTCATGTCGCGATCACGCCATCGGGTGAAAAATTCTTGCGCGAACACGGCCGCATCGGCTGACGCAATCACATTACGCGCAGCGCGCCCGTCGGCATTGACTTGCATGGAGCGATCGGGCCAAATTCATGCAATCGCATGGAAATTGCGATCTTATCCAGATGACATGCCGCAGCAACACGGGAAACGCCCATGATCGATCTCTATTACTGGACCACGCCGAACGGCCACAAGATCACGATGTTCCTCGAAGAGACCGGGCTGCCTTACAAGATATTTCCGATCAACATCGGCAAGGGCGAACAGTTCAAGCCGGAATTTCTCGCGATCGCGCCGAACAACCGGATTCCGGCGATGGTTGATCACGAACCGAAGGGCGGCGACAAGCCGATCTCGATCTTCGAGTCCGGCGCGATGCTGGTGTATCTAGCCGAGAAGACAGGCAAGTTTCTGCCGGCGGATTTCTACGGTCGCTACGACGCGATTCAGTGGACGTTCTGGCAGATGGGCGGGCTTGGCCCGATGGCCGGGCAGAACCACCACTTCAGAAACTACGCGGTGGAAAAAATCAAATATGCCATCGACCGCTACGTGAACGAGACCAACCGGCTTTACGGCGTGCTCAACAAGCGCCTGGCGGACCGCGAATTCATCGCCGGCGATTATTCGATCGCCGACATGGCGAGCTATCCCTGGGTCGTGCCCTACAAGAACCAGGATCAGAATATCGACGACTTCCCGCATCTGAAGCGCTGGCTGGAAACGATTCAGGCACGGCCCGCGACCGCGCGTGCCTACGCCAAGGCGAAAGAGGTCAATCCGAATTTTGGCCAGCCGGTCAACCGCACCGAGGAGGAACGCAAGATCCTGTTCGGCCAGACCGCAGCGGTGGTGCGGTAGGACGGGCTTTCTCCCCGTCATTGCGAGCGAAGCGAAGCAATCCATCTTTCTCTTCGGAGAGATGGATTGCTTCGTCGCTTCGCTCCTCGCAATGACGGTTGTTGTTTCCGGCGCTGACTTCGCACACAATACCGGCATGCCCCTCAAACTCTACGAACTCGTCGGCGTCGATCCATCCAGCCCGTTCAGCCCGTACTGCTGGCGTACGCGCATGGCGCTGGCGCACAAGGGGCTGTCGGCGGAAACCATCCCGTGGTGCTTCACCGAGAAAAGCGCGATCGCGCCGCATGGTTCGGAAAAAGTGCCGGTGCTGCTCGACGGCGAAACCGCGGTCATCGATTCCTGGACGATCGCCAACTATCTCGAAGACACCCATCCGGACCGGCCGTCGCTGTTCGGCGGCGAGGGCGGCCGCGCCATGGGGCGGATGCTGAACTGGTGGGGCGACGGCGTGATCGGCGGCATGTTTCCGCTCATCATCGCCGACATCCCGCTCAACCTGAAGCCGGAGGACGCAGCCTATTTCCGCAAAAGCCGCGAGGCGCGTTTCGGCAAGCCGCTGGAAGAAATCATGGCCAGCCGCGACAACGCGGTCGCAGGCTTTCGCAAGTCGCTCGACCCGCTGCGGCTGACATTGCGAACGCAGCCCTTCCTTGGCGGTGCTGCGGCGAACTATGCGGATTACATCGTGTTCGGCGCGTTCCAGTGGGCGCGGGTGATGAGCCCGTTCAATCTGCTCGCCGAAGACGATCCTGTTTATGCCTGGCGCGAGCGGTTGCTCGACGCGTTCGACGGCCTGGCGCGGAAGTCGCCGGGATATCACGGGTAGGACGCCGATGTCGGGTTCTGCAGATGCGAACTTTACCTGGGGCCGTCATCATGGCCGCAGAACCGTGTCGCTTGCCGGTCAACTCAACAGGCTATGATTGCGCAGCTGTCCGGACTATCGCCGAGGCTGTAAATTAGTTCTATCCGATAACGATGTTAGCCGTGACGTAAATTGCAGGCGTAGTCTTGTTCCCTTGATCGCCGTCAGGGGAGGCGCGTCATGACTGAGTTTGAAGCCAAATTGGAGCGGTTTGAGATCCTTGCTGCCGAATGCGATTTGATCGGCAAGTTGTCGGGTGACCGGATGAAGCGCGAGCTGTATCTGCGCCTCGGCCAGCATTATCGCGAACTGGCCGATGACATGCGGACAGTGATTGCGGCCAAGAATGCCGCTTAGTCCGTGGATTCATTGGCATCCCGTCACAGCCGTGAGTGCGTGAAGCGAGGATCTCCAGCCGGGCTGCGGCGTCGAGACGTTCGGAAAGCTGGGCAGGTTATTGTCCAAGCTGCCTGAGCACGGCGAACCACAACGCCAGCGGCTCGGCATAAGAGCTGGGTTCCGACGGTTTCTTGCGAACGGCGGTGTGCACCATGACGAGTTTGGTGGCTGGATCGACCAGAATGATCTGCCCTCGGATGCCGAGCAGCGCAAATCTGCGCTGCTCGCCGGGGAGGAGCCACACCTGATATCCATAGCCGAAGTAGGGAGTTGCCGTTCCCGGGGCGAGATGACCGTCGGCGGGCTTCACCGTGGTGGCATCCAACACCCACTGCCGTGGAATCAGTTGGCGTCCTTCCCATGCGCCGTCATGCGCGAGCAGCCGGCCCAGACGCGCGTAGTCGCGCAAGGTCGCGTTAAAGCAGCAGAAGGCGATCTCCTGGCCGGTGGTATCGATGGCCCAGGCCGCGTCGGCCTCCGCGCCGATGGCGTCCCAGACCCTGCTGTGAAGATAGTCCGCAACCGGCTCACCCGTGGCAGACCGCAACACAAGGCCCAGGATCTCGGTCTCGACGCTGGCGTAGTGCCACTTGGTTCCCGGTGGAGTAGCGCGCGTGTTGAACTGGGCGACGCTGGCAACGGGGTTCTTTCCGGGCTCAATGAACAGGTCGCGCGAAAGTCGCGCAATGTCGTCCTGCCCGTCATAGATTTCCGAAAAGGCAACGCCTGACGACATGTGCAGGAGGTCGCGGATTGAGGTCTTGCCATATTCCGCATCCGCGAGGCCTGGAACATAGGCTGCGACGGGGTCGTCGATCGATTTGATTTTGCCTTCGGAGACCGCAATGCCGATCAGCATCGCCGTGATCGTCTTGGCCATGGACTGCGACAGCAAGCGGTCGCGGTCGGTGCGGGCATATTGATAATGCTCGTACAGGATCGTGTCGTCTTTCGCGATCAGAAGGCCCGTGGTCGGGTTGTGGCTGAGATAGTCGGAGATCGAGCGCTGCTCGGCTCCGAACTTGTAGGAGATCGCCGGCTCCGCCGCCCGCTTGAACAGCCAGGGCGTGGTCGCGCGCCGGACCTGGCGCGAGGAAAACATTTCGCCGAAATGGCTGTAAGTGCTGACGAGATGTTCGATCTGACTGGCGGTCGCCGGGGTGCCAGCCGGATAACCTGCCGCCGCGCCGTAGGCGGCCGCGTCGGGGCCGGTATCCGAAAACACAGGTCCCGGCGCAGTCGTACCGCCTTGCGCGTGCGCCGATGACGTCAAACCGGCCATGACGAGGCTGAGCGGCAACAAGAGAGAACGTAAGCCGCGCGACATGTCCAGGGCCGCGAACGGGCCTGGGGCCGACATCGAAATCCTGATCACCTGCATTCTCCCGCTCCGGCCTTGCCATCGGACAGTTTAGCGGATCGATCGCGTTCTCGCTTGTCGAATTTTAGAATCGCCCGGTCGCCTTATGGCGTCGATACACGATCCCGCGATTGCGCGGCGACAAGCCGCGCAATCGCGCATGCAGGGCGACAGGCGCCGGGTGAGGGCGCCGTCACGGCTTCACGTAGGTCCAGCCCTCTTCCTGCAATTCCATCACGCGCACGACTCCGGATTTCACGACCTTCGCTTCCGAGATCAGCGGAATTTCCTTGCTCTCGACTCTGCTCATATTTTCGCGCGTGTTGCCGCAGGCTGCGAACGAGATCGACGGGTTACTCTCGGAGATTGCCTTGATCCTCGCCTTGACCGGAGAAGTGTCGTCACGCAGCATGTGCAGGCCCGGGCCGAAGGTGACGATGTCGATCCATACGTCCTCGCCGAGGTCCTTGTAATATTGCGCAACGTTGGTGGCGTTGTTGAGGGCAAGATTCATCATCGCAGGCTCGTTTGTATTCACCTGCAGGATCAGGCGGTGGGCCTGCTTGGCAGAGGCGGTGCGCTTCGACACTTGAGCCGGCATCGCCGGCTTCTTCACCGCGGTCGTCTGTTTCTTTTGCTGCGCCAGCGCTGACGACGGCGCCATCACATACAGCGACAGGGCGGCAGCTGCCACCCTTGCAATATTTCCAATCCTCATCATGACGTACCTTTCGTAATCGTTCGATGGTTTCAGTTCCGTGGTCCGGCTACCGTCTGTGGCCATTTGCACACCTTGGCCAGACGGTCTCGCGCCGCTTTCAGTCCGCCGAGCAGGAAACGCCCTTCCTTGGCGTCGCCGGCGCGGCTCACAAGTCGAATGGCAAGCTCTCCCTGTTCGGGGAGTGACTGCAGGATCCGCACGACGTCGCCCGAGAACGCCACGCCGGTTCCGAATGAGGGCTGCGCTCCCGCGAGCTGCACGGGCTGTTTGTCATCGATCCGATAGGAAATGGCTTGATCCTTCCCGTTGCCGGAAGAAACCGATCCTGTGACGACCAGCTCGGTGCGGCCGGATCGGCAGCGAATTGAGAGTTGCATCGGTTGATCGGTTGCACCTTCGGAAATCGTGGTTGCCGTAACGATCGGCGTGTAGTCGACAGGCGAGGTGGTCTCGCTGACAACCCAGTTGCCGGCGCCGGCGATCGGCCGGGCCGGGGCCGGGGCGGGCACCGGTGCCGGCGTCGGCGCCATGTTGCGCAGCACGTTTTCCAGGCACTCCGTCCGTTCCTCGCGCTCCATCGCGGAGCAGGCTCGAAGACCGGCCACCGGATCGGTCGAACCTTGCGCGAGCGCTACTCCGCTGACCACTCCGAACGCGACGGAGAGGGAAAGCGCTTTCATCGCGACACCTGCGCGGCGCGGTTCTGACGATCGAGCCATTCCTGCGCCGCCGGAAAGCGGGTGAGAACTCGGGACCGTCGCGGCAAGATTGATCGACTTCCATTTCGGGTCGAAACCCGGCGCCTGCAGCCGGTCGATACGGGAAAACAGAGAGTTGACCAGGCGGGCAACACGCTTATAGCGGTTGCTGTTCACCGGCCAATTGAACGCGACCAGGACAGTCGGTACCGCGATCGTTGCCACGCGCTCGTCCGGCTTGATCAGGCCGGGATATTCGGATGGCTCGAGCACCGCGGGAAGATAGTAGTCCTCGAATTTGCTGTCGTACTTGACGGGGAGAAATTTGTAGCCGGCGTCCCAGCGCCCGCGCACGAAGGCGTCGACCGGCTTTGAAGTAATGAAGACGACGGCCGCGATCTCGCCCTTGCGCATCTGCTCCAGCGCGAGCTGATGGGGAATGAACATGTTTTCCGAATTGATGCCAAGGCGGCTGAAGATCAGTGGCCCGGAATAAGCGGCAGCCGTTCCCTGCGTATTGAAATTCACTTTCTTGCCGGCCAGATCCTGGAGGCTCTGGATTTCGGGCCTTACGAAGATGTGCAGTTCCGAGGGAAAGAGACTGAGCAGGTAGGTGATGCGGCGCTGGATCTCCGGTACCTGGACCTTGTACTCTTCGAGTGCGTCGGAATTGATGATCGCCGTATCGACGCCGCGCAAATAGAGCAGCGAGTTCAGGTTTTCCGTGGCGCCCCGGGTGACGATCGGCAGGACATGCAGATTCGGTCCGTCGTCGACGACGCGCGCGATTTCCGCCGCAAGGCGAAGCGGCGCGCCCTCGAGCAAACCGCCGGCGAGGCCGACCGTCCACGCGTTCATCTTGTCTTTATCGGTGCCGGGCGCCGGGGCGGCCTGTGTCTTGCGGCCGCCTTGTGCCTGGGAAGCGGTGGGCTGAAGCATCAGCATGGCTGACGCCAGAACGGCGAGCGCGAGAAGAACGCGCGATCTGAAAATGTTACTCATTTACACTATCCTCTTGATAAACATACCTTGATAAAAACGTTGCCAGGCAGCCATAAGCAATCGCGCCGCCGGCCCTTGGCCGAGTATCGAGAAATCATCCTTTCAGCGATTCAGTCGTTGCAATCGATCCTTCGCATCCTGAATTCCGCCGGCATCAGCTTTTGCATAGAGCTCGCGTGCCTTCGTCGCATCGCCACGCGTGCCGTATGTTCCCCATGTTGAAAGAATTGCGGGATCATATGTCTCGGCCAGCGTGAAGCTTGCCCGTGCGCTTCCGGCTTCGACCGCGCGCTCAAGCACGATCCGCGCCGCGCCGATATTTCCCTGACCGAGCAGTGCGCGGGCGCGCGCGATCAACCTCGCCGCCTCCTGGCTTTCCTGTGCTTCCGTGGCCGGCGGCTGCGCCGTTGCGACGGCTTCGATCATAACTGCCGGTTTGCCGATACTGGGAGGCTGGGCTTCCGGGCTGACATTTTTCGTCGCGCTGACACTCATCGTTATGGTGCGTTGCGCGGATTCGATCTCGCGCGCCATCGCCTCGGCGCGGTCGCGCTCCTGCTGGAGAGACTGCCGGAGGTCAGCCACTGTGCGTTCCGTCGTCTGCGCAAGTTCCGCCATGTCTTCGATAGCCTTGCGCAACTGCGTTGTTTTCGTCTCGTTCTCGCGTCGTGCTGCGGCGAGTTCTGCGGCCACCGCGGCACTGCGCGTGTGCTCGTCATCGAGCGCCTGGCGATGTTTCGCCGCGCTCGCGGCCAGTTCCTGTCGCGCCGCCGCGGCGTCCTCTGCGAGCGCGGCCGACTTTCCCCGTTCCCGCTGAAGGTCCTGTCCGCGATCCCCGGCGACCGTCTGCCTGAGCTGTCCGATTTCTTCCTTTGCCTTGCGAAGTTGCGCCGCCTTGCTCTCCGTTTCGCGCTGCGCAGCCGCAAGTTCGCTCCACTGGAGGGCCTGCCGTGCGTATTCCTCGTCGAGAGACTGGCGATATTTAACCGCGCTTGTGACCAATTCCTGTTTCGCCGCAGCGGCCTCCTGGGCCTGGACGTCCGCTTTCTGTCGCTCCTGTTCAAGTGCTTCCGCATTGCTGGCTGCGGCTTGCTTGAGTTGCCTGAGCTCCTCGATTGCGTTGCGCCACTGTACGGTTTGCAACTCGCTGTCGCGCTGCGCAGCGGCTAGCTCGCCTTTCAATCCAGCGCTGCGCACACGCTCCTCGTCGAGTGCGCGACGAACTTCGGCGTCGCCTGCAGCCGGTTCCTGCCGGATGGTCGCGGCCTCCTGCGCGAGGGCGGTCGTCTGCTGCCGCTCCTGCTCGAGCGCGCGTGCGCGACTCGCCGCCGCATCCTGCAACTGGACGTCAGCGACTTCGGCCTGCTTTGCCTGCACGAGGTCCGTCGCGGCACGGGCATTATCTTGTTCGGCTTGGACATGTTGTGGACGCGCCAGCGAGACAGTCGTCGGTGAGCGCTCCTCGATCGATGGTGCCTTCAGCTCGAAGCCGAATTGATCACGCAGGACCACTGCGCCGATCAGCGCGATCCCGGAGGCTGCGATCAGCCACCGGGCGCGCGAAGAGGCCGCCCATCGTCGGGAAGTGTGAGTGGTGTCACGCGAGGGATCGTCCTCGCCCGGCATGGCACGCCAATGCGTCGGCGTGATCTTGCTCGGCTCACCATTTTCAGTGACCCAGTTACCTGCCTCAGCCGACCATTGAGCAACGTCGTACGTCCCGGACGGATCATGCTCCAGGATTACGGCCTTACCATCTTTCGGGGCGGTCTCGATCGGGTGGCGCATTGCAATAAACGCCTTTACTAACGCGACTGACTCGCAATCAAAATTCAGTGACTTCCAAAATTCCGCAATAAAGCCAAAGCCTAACCGACCGCAGAACAGGAATTCAATAGCTTTTTAGAGGTATTGGCGGGTGGGTGGCCTATACTTTCGTCACGCAAAGGACGTCGGAGGGCGGTTGATCTCAAGCCCCGCCGAAGCAGTCCCGCAGTCAGTGATTGCGCTTCTGCCGTCGCTGTCGTCGAGGCTGTAAATTAGTTTTACTCAATAACGATGTTAGCTCTGACGTAAAACCGGGGCGTAAGCTCATCGGTTTGGTGGCCGTTCAGGGAAGCGCGTCATGACCGAATTTGAAGCCAAGCTGGAGCGATTTGAGTCTCTCGCCGCCGAGTGCGATGTGATCAGCAGGCAGGCGGCGGACCGGGCGAAGCGGGACCTGTATTTGCGGCTCGGCCAGCGTTACCGCGAACTCGCGGGCGACATGCGGACGGTGATTGCGACGAATATTCGGCCCGGCATCAGCAGCCACGATAGTGCGGCGGCCGGCGTTCAATCCACGCATTGATGCCTTCGGCGAGGTCGCGGGTCGGCACCAAAGCGGCGAATTGCTCGCTCTCGACCTGAAGCCCTTCGGCGATCGCCATGTTCAATCCGCGCGTGACCGCGGTGACGATGCCGCCGACCGCGAGGGGCGAATGCCTGATGATGCGGCCGGCGAGTTCGCGCGCGGCAGGCAGCAGGCTCTCGTGGGGCACGACGCTGTTGACCAGCCCGATTTCCCGCGCCCGCTCCGCTGTGAAGGGATCGCCGGTCAACAACAGTTCGAGCGCACGCTTGCGCCCGGCGAGCCGCGGCAGCCGCTGCGTTCCGCCGAAGGTCGGCGGCATGCCGAGATTGATTTCCGGTTTTGCAAATTGCGCACGCTCGCTGGCGATGGCGAGATGGACGGCCTCGGTAATCTCGCATCCGCCGCCGAACGCCAGGCCGTTGATGGCGGCGATCACCGGTTTCCTGAAGGCTTCGAGCCGCGCGGTCATGGCCTGGCCGCGCCGGACGAAGTCGCGGATGGCCGTATCGCGCCCACGCCGGACGCTGCCTGCGAATTCGCGAATATCGGCGCCCGCGGAGAATGCGCGTTCGCCGGCGCCGGTCAGGATCACGGCGCGCACGCCGTCATCGGTCTCGATCGCATCCAGCGTCGACATCAGGCGGTCGATCAGCTCGTAGTTCAGAGCGTTGAGCTTATCGGGCCGGTTGAGCGTGACCAGCGCGATCCCATCATTGATTTCAAGCAGAATGGAGTTGGGCATCCCGTCGGTTCTCCGCAAGCGTTGTGTTGCGTGCATCGTAGAAGACCGTTCGAATTGTGTATATTCACTGGCTGGTATACATGGCTGATATGGCACGATCTGCGATCCCGACACGCGAACGCATCATCTCGGCGGCGAATAGGCTTTTCTACAATGACGGCATTCGCGGCGTCAGCGTCGACGCGGTGGCGGCCAAGGCCGGCGTCACCAAGCGAACGCTGTATTATCATTTCAAGAGCAAGGACGATCTCGTCGCGGCTTATCTTGCCGCCCGCGATCAGCCTAATCTCGCGCTGTTCAGGCAATGGTTCGCGGAGGCCGACGACGGATTGCCGGCCCAGGTCGAGCGCATCTTTCGCAACCTTGCCCGCTCGGCGCGGCATCCGAAGTGGAAGGGCTGCGGTTTTCTGCGTACCTCGGCCGAACTCGCCAACATGCCCGGCCACCCCGCGATGAGAATCGGCGCCGCGCACAAGAAAAAGTTCGAGGAATGGCTGCGCACGACCTTCGAGATGGCCGGGATCGCGCAGGCGGCGCAGCTCGCGCGCCAGATACTGCTGCTGCTCGATGGCTCGTTCGCCGTCGTGCTGCTGCATCGCGATCCCTCCTATATGGAGACAGCGGGCGAGGCGGCGCGTGCGTTGATCGAGACGGCGCTACCTGTGCGGGGAAAGCGACGCGCGCGTGCGCCAGACTCAATCTCGTAGGGTGGGCAGAGCGAAGCGTGTCCACCATGCGCAGTTCGATCGGTGTTGGATGGTGTGGATGGTGGGCATGTCGCTTCGCTCCTTTGCCCACCCTTGTATTAGCGCGCTGGTTTATCCTGGCATCGTTCCATGAGGAATGGCCCAGCCCGGGTGGCCGCCCGGGCTGGGCCGCCGATTGATCGGATCGATGCCCACCGAAGCCGCAAGGGCTGTCTTCCGTAGCAAGATCGCGATCGGCACTTCACCGGGACCCGCATGGTTGAAGGAACTAAGGGTTCGCATCACAAGGGAGGGTCGATGAAGATGGCCAAACGTACCACGATCTGTGCCGGGATCGATACCGGCAAACGGAAGCTCGATGTGGCGCTCGACGGCAGCTCGGAGCAGTTGCAGATCGACAATACGCCTGAGGGTTACAAGGTGTTGTTGGATTGGCTGCGACGCCATCGGGTCAAGCGCATCGGGATTGAGGCGAGCGGCGGCTATGAGCAGGCCGTTGTCGCCGAACTGCGGCGCAAGGGGATTGTCGTGGTGGTGTTCCAGCCGGCGCAAGTGCGTGCCTATGCCAAGTTCCATCTTCAACGAGCCAAGAACGACAAGATCGATGCTGCTCTGATCGCGGCCTGCACCGCCGCGGTCAAGAAGATCCACGACACCGCCGGATGCGCGACTGCTGCCGTTTGCCGAGCATCTGACAATGATCAATCAGATCGGTGAGGATATCACGCTACTCAAGAACCGGCTCGAGACCTGCCGCAACGAGCGTATTCAGCAGGTCTGGAAGGAAGATATTTCCCGTCTGGCCAAGCGCGAGAGGACCGAGTTCAAGGCCCTGGTGGCGGCGATCCGCGAGCATCGCGATCTCGCCGAGCGGCTCGATCTGATCTACAGCGTCTCAGGCAGCGGGATGCCGACCGCAGTCGCCATCCTGGTGCGCATGCCCGAGATCGGCCAACTCACCCGTGAGCAAGCCGCAGCACTGGCCGGGCTCGCTCCCTATGACGACGACAGCGGCAACCATGTCGGCGTCCGTCACATCGATGGCGGACGCCAACGGCTGCGCCGCGCGCTTTATACCGCCGCTCTGCCAGCTTCCTTCCGCTGGAATCCGCACCTCATTACCCTTTACAAACGGCTGATCGCCGCCGGAAAGGGACACAAGCGCGCGCTCATCGCCTGTGCCAGAAAGCTGCTTATTTTCGTCAACGCCGTCGTCGCACGCGGGATCCCGTGGGGCCATGAGCGTCCGCCGACCGTCGCAGCGAGCGCGCTCCCGCAAACTGGCTGATCCCGGACGTTTCTTTGTTCGACCGAGCACCGTTTCTTCGTCCCGACTTGCCATCACAACGACGTCGCGCGCAGACGCCGTCAAGGATGGTCGTCGCTCCGATAATGCACCGCATTCCGCTGTTGCCAGACCACGCCTTGACGGCGGCGAGCACGGCGTCATTCTGCCAATCGTCGGGGCCGATCAGCCCTAACTTAATGGTTGCTACGGCAGTTGCGCTATAGCTATCGTGCAAACCCGCCGCGATCGCGCAGCACCTCGAGCACCGCGCCGAGGTCGGGCACGATAGCCGCGCATCGCGCGCGTGACTCGTCGGTCGGCGTCACCATGTCCGGCACCATGATCGTAATCGCGCCGGCAGCGAGGGCGGCGGCCACGCCGTGATTGGAATCCTCGACCGCCACGCAAGCTTCCGGCTTCAGGCTGAACCGCGCCGCCGCCAGAAGATAGAGATCGGGGCTTGGCTTGCCACGGACAACGTCGTCGCGGGTCAGGATCGTCTCAAAACGGTGGCGAATGCCGGCAAGCTGTAGATGCGCGTCCGCCGTGCGCAGCGACGAGGAGGTGACGATCGCCATCGGACATTCCGCCGCCTGCAGCGCATCCAGCAGTTCCACCGCGCCGCTTTTCAGCGGCAGGCCCGCGGTCAGAATTTCATCGCGGTTGCTGACGAAAGCCCGGCTGATCTCTGCAAGCGGAAAGCTCTCGCCATAGCGCGCGTGCAGCATGGCCTCGCAATCCGGACCGGGGAGGCCGACCATCGCCTGGCACAGCGTCATGGTGTCGTCGGTGTAGCCGTGCGCCTTCAGCGCCGCGACCAGGCTGTCGAAATAGACCCGCTCGGTGTCGAGCAGTGTGCCGTCCATATCGAGCAGGACGGCGCTGATATTCCATCTCCCGCTCACGTCGCACCTGCGCCCGCGTGCTGTTCTGCGCGCTTGCGCAAACAGTTCGGGCAGAGACAATCGCTGCCGTCCGTGGGCATCGGCAGCCGGAACGCCTCGTCGGAACACCAGCACTGCCCCGACAGGCTGCAACTGAATTCAGTGCCGCATCTGGCGCAGGCGAGGCGGCGCGAGGGCTGGTTTTCCAGACGATTTTCCATCAATGAGGCCGCATCCTGACGCGGAATTAATCCCGGGTTTACATCGAAGCACGTTATACTCGGCGGCATTATACGCCCGCGAAAGATCCAAGGGAAATCCGATGGTCCGCGATTCGCAAGCAGCCCTTGTCGCGCTCAATCGCTTCGGACTGGGCGCGCGGGGCGGGGCGTCCGGCGATTTTCTCAATGCGGCCTCCGATCCGCGCGGCTTCGTCAAGGCCGAACTCGCCCGTCCCAACGGCGTGCTGCTCGAAGTGCCGGGATTGCAGTCGACAGCGGCGCTCGGCAAGGCCGTGTTCGATTATCAGTTCGAGATTTCAGCAGGCCCGCGACGCCGCCGCCAAACAAGCGCCTGCGCCCGCGACCGAAGGACAATCGCCGCCGGATGCGAAAGCGCAGCGGCGGAACCTTTCGCTCAACAGCATCGCCATGGACATGGCGCCCAGAGAATCACCGGCGGAACCAGCGAAGCCGCCGGAAAATCGCGAGGCCGCGATGGCGCCGACTGAAGCGATGCGGCCCAGCGCGCCAAAACCGCCGCCGGCGCCGCTCAACATCATCCAGAAAACCTTTCGCGCCGAGGCGCTGGCGCGGCTGCAGCGGGCTGTCATCGCCGACTGCGGCTTCACCGAACGGCTCGTCGTTTTCTGGTCCAATCATTTCTGCATCTCCGCTAACAAGGGCGGGCCGGCGCGGATGTGGGCCGGCTCGTTCGAGCGCGAGGCGATCCGCCCCTATGTGCTCGGGCGTTTTGCCGACATGCTGAAGGCGGTGGAGCAGCACCCGGCGATGCTGTTCTTTCTCGACAACCAGCAATCGCTGGGCCCGGATTCGCGCGCCGGGAAAAATCGCAACCGCGGCCTGAACGAAAATCTCGCCCGTGAAATTCTGGAACTGCATACGCTCGGTGTCGGTGGCGGCTATTCGCAGGACGATGTGACGTCGCTGGCGAACGTCATCACGGGCTGGACCTATGCGGGCAGGCTCGGCCAGTTGGGGGCGCCCGGCACCTTCGTGTTCAACGCCAATGCGCATCAGCCGGGCGCGCAGCGGGTGATGGGGAAGATTTATGGCGCGTCGGACGCGACGCAGGGCGAGGCGGTGCTGGCGGATCTCGCGCGCCATCCGTCGACGGCAAAATTCATCGCCGGAAAATTCGCGCGGCACTTCGTGGCCGATGATCCGCCACCGGCCCTGGTGGCGCGGCTCGCCGATGTCTTTGCGCGAACCGACGGCGACCTCAAGGCGCTGGCGCTGGCGCTCGTGGATTCCGATGACGCCTGGAAGGCGCCGATCTCAAAGATGCGCTCGCCTTACGAATTCCTGGTGGCGTCGGGCCGGCTGCTGACGCAGATCCCGAACGATCCCGGCCGCTATCTCGGCGCCCTCAACACGCTGGGCCAGCCGCTGTGGGCGCCCGCCGGGCCGAACGGCTTTGCCGATAGCAACGCGGCCTGGGCGGCGCCGGAAGGCATCAAGCTGCGGCTCGATATATCCGCGCAGATCGCCTCCCGGCTTGCCGACGGCATCGATCCGCGCGACCTGCTCGAACTTGTTGCCGCGGATGCGGCGTCGGCCGAAACGCGGCGGACCATCGAGCGCGCGGAATCGCGGCAGCAGGCGCTGGCGCTGTTGCTGATGTCGCCGGAATTCCAGAGGAGATAGCGCCATGGAAACGATGAGTGACTGCTGCGAAGGCCTGAGATCATCGCTCGTTTCGCGGCGTGGCCTGTTGCTCGGCGGCGCCTCCTTTGCGGCGTGGGCCTACTTGCCGAAATTCGCGCGCGCCGCCGACGGCCGTGATCCGCGGCTGGTGGTCGTCATCCTGCGCGGCGCGCTGGATGGGCTCGCGACCGTCGCGCCGATTGGCGATCCTGATTATGCCGGCCTGCACGGTTCGATCGCGTTGTCGTCGAGCGGACCGAACGCGGCGTTGCCGCTGGACTCATTCTTCGCGCTGCATCCGGCGATGCCGGAATTTGCGCGGATGTATCGCGACAAGAAGGCCGCGGTGATTCACGCGGTGGCGACGTCGTATCGCGACCGTTCGCATTTCGACGGGCAGGACGTGCTCGAAAGCGGTTTTGCCGGGCCGGGCCGGGTACAGTCCGGCTGGCTCAATCGCGCGCTGGAAGGCCTGCCGAAGGGCGAGCGGGTGACGAGCGCGCTGGCGGTCGGTCCGACCACGCCGCTGGTGCTGCGCGGCGCGGCGCCGACCGTCGGCTGGGCGCCGGTCGCGCTGCCGCAGGCCGCGGAAGATACCGCGATGCGGCTCGTCGAACTCTATTCTCACCGCGATCCCGCGCTGGCCAGCGCGCTGAAGCAGGGCCTTGCGCTCGACAAGGCCGCACAGGGCGACGACATGAAGCCGAAGCCCGGCACCAATGGCGTGGCCGCGATGCGGCTGGTGGCGCGCGGCGCCGCCAAGCTGATGGCGGCCGACGACGGACCGCGGATCGGCGCGCTCGCTTTCGACGGCTGGGACACCCATGCCAATGAAGGCGGACCGGTCGGGCGGCTGGCGCAATTGCTCGGCGGCCTCGACGGCGCGCTGGCGGAATTCGAAACCGGGCTGGGCCCGCGCTGGCGCGACACCGTGATCGTGGTCGCCACCGAATTCGGCCGCACCGCGCGCATCAACGGCACGCAGGGCACCGATCACGGCACCGGCACTATCGCGCTGCTCGCCGGCGGCGCGGTGAAAGGCGGCCGCGTGATCTCGGACTGGCCCGGGCTGAAGCCTGCCAATCTCTATCAAGGCCGCGACCTCGCGCCGACCACCGATCTGCGCGCGGTGATGAAGGGTGTGCTGAAGGACCAGTTCGGGCTGGCGGAGAAGGTGCTGGCGGAGAGCGTGTTTCCGGATAGCGGTGCGGTGAAGCCGATGCAGGGGCTGGTGGGGTAGACGCTAGCCCTCCCCGCGATGTCGTCCCTGCGAACGCAGGGACCCATACGCCGCGGCCGACGAAAAGGGCAAGCGACGTGACGGCTTTGCTTCAGCAGCCAATAGCGCCAGTTCACTGACGCGGATCGTTAGCCAGCACGCTTCCTCGATGGATCACGCCGTATGGGTTCCGCGTTCGCAGGAACGAGAACCTACTTCGTAATTTGTCGATCTCCGCCATCTCCTCCGCGCTCAGCGTCCAGCCGATCGCCTTCACGTTCTGCTCGACCTGTTCGACGCGGGTGGCGCCGGCGATGACGCTCGAGACTTGCGGCCGCGACGCCAGCCAGGAGAAGGCGAGCTCCAGCATGGTGTGGCCGCGGGCCTGCGCGAAGGCCTGCAGCTTTTCGACGATGTCCTCGTTGCGCGGCGTGACGTAGCGGTCCTTCAGCGCCGGGGCCTTGGCGAAGCGGGTGTCGTCGGGGGCGGCGGCGCCGCGCTTGTACTTGCCGGTGAGCAGGCCGCTCGCCAGCGGGAAGAACGGCAGCAGGCCGAGATTGTATTCCGTCGCGGCCGGCAGCAGGTCCTTTTCGATGTCGCGCACCACGAGGCTGTATTCGTCCTGGCAGGAGACGAAGCGGCTGACGTTCATCTGCCGCGCGATCAGTTCGGCTTCGGCGATGCGCCAGGCCGGAAAATTCGAATTGCCGATGTAGCGGACCTTGCCCTGGCGGACGAGATCGTCGAGCGCGCGCAGGGTCTCCTCGATCGGCGTCAGCGGATCGTAATCGTGCTGCTGGTAGAGATCGATGTAGTCGGTCTTCAGCCGCGTCAGGCTGGCTTCGACCGCGGACATGATGTAGCGGCGCGAGGCGCCCTGCTTGGTGCCGTCGTTGCTCATCGGCTTGGAATATTTCGTCGCCAGCACGATGTCCTTGCGGCGGTCGCCGAGCACCTCGCCGAGCACGGTCTCGGAGCCGCCCATGCCGGCATAGATGTCGGCGGTGTCGAACAGGGTGATGCCGAGGTCGATCGCCTTGTGGATCACCTTGCGCGAGGTTTCCAGGTCGGTGCGCTGGCCGAAATTGTTGCAGCCGAGGCCGACGGCGGAAACGCGCAGGCCGGAGCCGCCGAGATTGCGAATTTGCATGGATCGATCCTGTGGGATGGTCGCGGGAGGAGGGACCGCATTGTGGCCCGCGCCACTCGCCCGGCAAGCAGCGGGGCTAGCGGCCGCCACGCTTGGCAGCCATGCGGCACAAAAAAATGCGGCCCCGGTCAGACGCGGCGACTGACGGGGACCGCTTGGGGGCGCGTGATCTGTGACGGGGGGCCTGATCAGACGCAGGCGCAACCTAGCCGCGCTTTGTTACGCGCCGGTGACATCCGGACTTATCCACAGGCGGCCCGACGTGACCGCCTTCACGAAACCGTGTCAGAACAGCTTGCGATAGACGACGAAGCCGGAATGCTCCGCCACCTTGTCGTAGAGCTGCATCGCGGTGTGGTTGGTCTCGTGGGTCTGCCAGTAGACGCGCGATGCGCCCGCAAGCTTCGCTTGTTCGTAGACGCCGTTGATGAGGGCGCGGCCGACGCCCTTGCCGCGCGCGGCCTCGTTGGTGAACAGATCCTGCAGATAGCAGTTCGGCTCGATCGTCGTGCTGCGGTGAAACAGATAATGCGTCAGCCCGAGCAATTCGCCGCCGCTCTCGGCGACCAGCGCGTGCACCGGCTCGTAGGCGTCGAAGAAGCGCGCCCACGTCATCGCCGTGATCTCGGGCGCCAGCGCGGTCGCGCCCGAGCGGCCGTAGAACGCGTTGTAGCCGTCCCACAGCGGAAGCCATTGCTCGTAGTCCTGCCGGGTGACGAAGCGGATGGTGAGGTCGCCGGACATTGAGCAATTCCGATTTTGGAGGAGGTGACGCGATCGCGGCGCGCAGGAGGGATGTCCGCTTATTACTACAGGCCGGGCAAAAGCGGATCAATGTCGCACGGGCACCGGCGTCGTTGCCGCTATTCCGCGGCGCGCAGCTGCCGGGCGAGGCCGCGATCGCCGCCGCGCAGCGAGCGGTAGTAGTCGGCGCTGGCGGGATCGTCGGTGTGGCGGACGAGGTCGGTCACCGGCGTGTAGCTCAGCATGCGTCCGCCGTCGGGCAGCGCCGTGCAGCTGAAGCGCAGCACCTGTCCGTCGGCGAGGTTGATGTTGATCGGCGTGGAATCGCCGGAGCGCATCATCTCGGTGCGCCGGGCGATGAAGGCGCTCAGCTCGTCCTCCGGCAGTTCCCAGGCGCCGGTGTCGCGGCCGTGATACATCAGCGCGATGAAGGGCGGCTTGCTGTCGGCCTTCTCGTCGGAAAGCGCGAAATAATCGCGGAAGGCGCGGTTGATGAATTCGGCGCGGGTATCGGAATCGAGCAGCACGATGCCGATGTCGACCTGGTCGAGCGCCGCCGACAGCCGCTCCGCGGTGGCATGATGCTTCTGCTCCCACGCGAACGCATCGATCCATTTCTGCCGCAGCAGGCCGGTGATGACCGCGGTGCCGGCGGCGGTCATCGCCAGCAGCAGCATGCGCGCCAGGTCCGACGGGTCGTAGCCCGGCGCGGCGCGGTGATTGAGGAAGAACAGCGCGGAAGCGGTCACCGCGATGACGGCGCTGATCAGGCCGGAGGCGAGGCCGCTGAGCGAGGCGGCGAAGGCGACGATGCAGACGAACAGCGGCGCGGGATTGGGGATCGGAAAGAAATGGCGATCGACCAGGAAGGCGATCAGCGCCGTCGCTGTCGTCAGAGCCGGACCGGAGATTGCGCGCCAGTCGAACTGCATGCCCGTTCTCGCCACTTGCCGGGAATAAGGCGCGAGCATGCCCGATTGTTGCGATTGTGCCGGGCTTTCTGCCGCCAGCCTTAAGAGCGTGTTGCAGGGATGCGGCGGGCTTTCGCATTTTTTGGATCAAATGATATCGAAGGTGGGAACCGGGTTCCGACCCTGACGGTTGAGCCGCACGACATTTTGCGAAAGGACATCGATGCCCACGATTTCGCCGACGCTGCTGCCGGTCCTGATGCTGTTTGCCTCCAACGTCTTCATGACCTTTGCCTGGTACGGCCATCTGAAATTCAAGGAAAGCTCGCTGCCGCTGGTGGTCCTGGTGAGCTGGGGCATCGCGTTCTTCGAATACTGGCTGGCGGTGCCGGCCAACCGCTGGGGCAGCGCGGTCTATTCGGCGGCGCAGCTCAAGACCATGCAGGAGGTGATCACGCTGGTGGTGTTCGCCGGCTTCTCGGTGCTGTATCTGAAGGAGCCGCTGGGCTGGAATCACGCGCTCGGTTTTGGCTTCATCGCCGTCGGCGCGTTCTTGATTTTTCACAAATGGTGATGAGCTGCGGCCGGCGACGGCGATAACGGACGCCTCGATCACTTCGCGGCCGGCGCCACCCGCAAGATCCGTCCGGCCGAACTGTCGGTCAGCAGCCACAGCGCGCCGTCCGGCCCCTGGCGGACGTCGCGGATGCGCTCGTGCAGATTTTGCAGCAGGCGTTCCTCCGCCGTCACGGCGTTGCCGTTGAGCGTCAGCCGCACCAGCATCTCGCCGCGCAGCGCGCCGGTGAACAGGCTGCCGTTCCATTTCGGAAACAGTTTTCCGGTGTAGAAGGCCATGCCTGACGGCGCGATCGACGGCACCCAGTATTTGACCGGCTGCTCCATGCCGTCCTTGGCGGTCGCTCTCGTGGATCTTCGCGCCGGAGTAATCGATGCCGTAGCCGATCACCGGCCAGCCGTAATTCTTGCCCTTGGCGATGACGTTGACCTCGTCGCCGCCGCGCGGGCCGTGCTCGATCTCCCAGAGCTCGCCGGAGGCGGGATGGATCGCAAGCGCCCTGCTCGTTGCGATGGCCGTAGCTCCAGATCTCCGGCTTGGCGTCGGCGCGGCCGGCGAACGGATTGCCTGCGGGCACCGAGCCGTCGGCGCGATGCGGATCACCTTGCCGAGATGATTGGCGAGACTCTGCGCGTCGTCGCGGTAGGCGAAATGCTCGCCCAGCGTGACGAACAGATTGCCGTCGTCGGCCTGCGCGATGCGGCAGCCATAATGATTGCCCGACGACAGCGGCCCTTGCTGGCGGAAGATGATCTTGACCTCGTCGAGCCGGCCGCTTGCCGTCGTCGAGTTTGGCGCGCGCCACGGCGGTGCGGCCGCCGCCGCCGGTGCGCTCGGCGAAGCAGAAATAGATGGTCTTGTTCTGCGCGAAGGATTTGTCGGCGACGACGTCGAGCAGGCCGCCCTGGCCGGACGCCCACACCTCGGGCAACGCCCTTGAGCGGCGGCGAGAGCTGTCCTTCGCTCGTGACGATGCGCATGCGGCCCGGACGCTCGGTCACCAGCATCGTGCCGTCGGGCAGGAACGCCAGCGCCCACGGATTGACGAGGCCGCTGGCGACGGTCCGAACCTCGAGCTCGCCCGCCGACGATCCGAACGCCGGCGCTTCGCCGCGCGTGCCGGTGGCGATCAGGAACGAGGCCGCCAGCAGGGTCGCTACCGCCAGCGCGACGGTCACAAGTCCGACAGGTGTTTTCATCATGGTCCGATCGCGATGCTGATCATCGCGCGTTGCTTCTGCAAATGATGCAAACGAAAAAACGCCGGAACTATTACGGCAATCGGCATCGCGACGGTCGCCTTGATCGACAGCACCGTCAGGGTGACGATCAGGCACAGCGACAGCGCGCCGATCGCCAGCGAGGTGGCGATGGCGTTGGTCAGTCGGGAAGAAGCAACGGGCGCGGGGCGGCTCGCAAAGCCGGCCGCGCCGGGCGACCGTATCATGGTCAAATCCTTTAAGACGCGGGCGAATCACCCGCGACGCAGCAACTTCGCACGTCACGGCTGGCAATATTGCGGCGACCACATAGCGCTGAAAGTGGCGGAATCAGCGGCAAAGGTTAACGTCGTGCCCGCTATTGTTAACCTTTGGCGGCATGTTCGCGCGAAAGTGAGCGGCTCAGGTCGGCGGCGGCAACGCCGGCGGCGATGCCATCCTGGCCTTCGGTTCGCCGGCTGCCAGTCCATGGTGACGAAGCCCGGGGTCTGCTCGACCCGGCGCAGCCAGGCGCGGATCGCCGGGGAAGGTCGCGAGATCGTAGTCGCAGCGGTCGGCGACATGGGTGTAGCCGTACAGCGCGATGTCGGCGACCGTGAGCTGGCCGGCGGCGAAATAGTCATGGGTCTTGAGGTGGTTTTCCATCACCTGCAGCGCCGCATAGCCGCGCTCCATCCAGTCTTCCAGCGCGTGCGTCTGCAGGTCGCGGCCGCCCTTGACCAGCGACAGCCAGAAATAGGCCGCGCCGATATTCGGCTCCAGCGCGTGCTGTTCGAAGAACATCCACTGCAGCGCTTCGGCGCGTTCGATCCGCGATTCCGGCGCCAGCGACGTGCCGCCGGCGACATACCAGAGGATGGCGTTGGACTCGGCGAGGTAGCGTCCTTCGGCGACTTCCAGCAGCGGCACCTGTCCGCTCGGATTCTTGGCCAGGAAATCCGGCGTGCGGCTCTCGCCGCGCAGAATGTCGATCTCGATCGCCTCGATAGGGCGCGTTGAGCAGCGCCAGCGCAAGGCGGACCTTGTAGCTGTTGCCGGAGCGCTGCATCGAATAGAGCTTGTACATCGTCTTAAGGTTCATTTCGTCGAAGTCAGCACGCGGTGAACCGAAGCACCGCCGCGTCATGCGCAGGCGCTTGTCGCGCCGCAACGCGGCTAAACAATGATGCCGATGCGGATGCGTCGCAAGACCTGTGGAATGGAAAAAGTCGAAAACCTCTACCGCACTGCACACGCGCAGAATGATTCTATCAACACGCGGGATCAAATCAGATCACGCTTGCGCGACGCGGGGCGTGCCGACCGGGAGTGCTGCGCGATCGAGCACCGCGCGCCGCAGGACGAAAGCATAGAAGGCCAGCATCACGATCAGCCCGAGCGGAATGCCGGTGACGCCGGCGATGCCGCGCGACAGCAGCGGCACGATCCAGGCCGCCGCAAGCAGGCTGATCTCGAAATCGCGGAAACCGTGGCGCAGCCCGTGGCGCGGCGAAGAATGCGATCGCGACCGCGAGCACGACGAGGTCGTAGTCGAGCACGTAGGGCGTCGCGAGCAGGCTGCCGAGCGCCAGCGCCGCGGCCTTGAGTTCGAAGGCGGCATCGCTGTGCCACAGCCAGGCGAGCGTCGCGGCGAGCATAGCGGCAACGCGACCTGCACCGCATAGGCCATGGGCACGCTGGCGCCCCACATCCGCACCGCCGAGAAGATCGACTGGATCTTCTCCCAGCCGGTGCCGCCCTGTTCGAGCACGACGGTTTGCGTGAAATTCATGGAGTTCGACGAAGGCGTGCCAGACGCCGCCGCCGAGCGTTGCGAAGCTGATGGCGACCAGCGCCGCAACGGTCGCTGCCGCCGCGCCGATGCTGCTCCAGCGTCCGCCCGCCAGCAGCGCGATCGGAATCAGCACGCCGAATTGCGGCTTGTAGGCGAGCAGGCCGATCAGCATGCCCGCAAGCCACGGCCTTCGATCGAGCGAGTGCAGCGCGCCGCCGAGCAGCGCTGCGGTGAGAAATCCGTTCTGGCCGTGGCCGATATTGACGAAGACCGCCGGGAAGGCGGCTGCGACCAGCAGCGTTTCCTGGCGCGGCAGGATCGCGCGGATGCGTGCGAGATAAGCCGCAAACTCGCGACCAGCCAGATCGCAAGACCCCACGCATAGGGAACGGCGGCGACCACAACGGCGATCGCAAAGAAGAACGGCGGATAGTGCCAGCCGTAGAACGGCACCTCGCGGCCGTCGAAGACCGCCTTCTCCGCCGCATGCTGGAGCGCGGGCTCATAGGCCTCCGCGGAGCGGCCCTGCCAGGTCAGCGTACCCGCGGCATAGACGTTGGAAAAGTCGGTGCCGATCGGCTTGCCGTTGCGGTCGATCAGGCCGTCGGACACCGCGATCCAGCCGGCGAAGACCAGGACGGAGAGGCCGAGCAGGATCAGGCTGTAGCCACGCATGCGCGCCGCCGTCAGCCACTCGCCGGATCGCAGCCCTTGCCAGATATGAGTCATTTCGCCGCGGAATTTTATGCGAATATTGCGCGATATTGCTCCGACCGTACCGAGCCTGCTTTAACGTTCCCTAAAGTTTGGGCCGTACCCGCCAAGCTTCTTGCGATGCAGCGCGTAGCGCCTTAGGGTGCACCGATCCCATCAGAAAGAGTCGTGGATCTTACGCGTTCACGACGTTTGCCAGGAGATGATGATGCCCTTCCTGTCCGCTGCGCTCGACCGTGTGAAGCCGTCCGCGACGATCGCGGTCACGGATAAAGCACGCGCGCTGAAAGCGGCGGGCCGCAACGTCATCGGCCTCGGCGCCGGCGAGCCGGATTTCGACACGCCCGCCAACATCAAGCTGGCGGCGATCCACGCCATCGAGGCCGGCAAGACCAAGTACACCGACGTCGACGGCATTCCCGAGCTGAAGGAGGCGATCATCGCCAAGTTCCAGCGCGAGAACGGCCTCGACCTACAAGCCGAACCAGATCATCGTCGGCACCGGCGGCAAGCAGGTGCTCTACAACGCGCTGATGGCGACCATCAATCCCGGCGACGAGGTCATCATCCCCGCGCCGTACTGGGTGAGCTATCCGGAGATGGTGGCGCTGGCCGGCGGCGAGCCGGTGCCGGTGGTATGCCCGGCGGCGAACGGCTTCAAGCTGCGGCCCGACGATCTGGAAAAGGCGATCACGCCGAAGACCAAGTGGATCATCCTCAGCTCGCCGTCGAACCCGACCGGCGCCGCCTATACGCGCGCCGAGCTGAAGGCGATCACCGACGTGCTGGTGAAGCATCCGCATGTCTGGGTGATGACCGACGACATGTACGAGCACCTGGTCTATGACGACTTCGTGTTCGCCACGCCCGCGCAGGTCGAGCCGAAACTGTATGACCGCACGCTGACGGTGAACGGCGTGTCGAAAGCCTATTGCATGACCGGCTGGCGCATCGGCTATGCCGGCGGCCCGGCGGAACTGATCAAGGCGATGGCGACGATCCAGTCGCAGTCGACCTCGAACCCGTCGTCGATCGCGCAATGGGCGTCGGTCGAGGCGCTGAACGGTCCGCAGGACTTCATCCCCGCGCACAACAAGGTGTTCAAGGAGCGCCGCGACCTCGTGGTGTCGATGCTCAACCAGGCCAAGGGCATCGAATGCCCGCGGCCGGAAGGCGCGTTCTACGTCTATCCGTCCTGCGCCGGCACCATCGGCAAGACCACGCCGTCCGGCAAGGTGATCGCCAATGACGAGGACTTCGTCACCGAGCTGCTGGAGAACGAAGGCGTCGCCGTCGTGCAGGGTTCGGCGTTCGGGCTTGGACCGGCGTTCCGGATTTCCTACGCGACCAAAACCTCCGATCTCGAAGACGCCTGCAAGCGCATCCAGCGCTTTTGCGGCAATTTGAGATAGAGCGTTTTCGGACAAGCCTGTTCGCAATGATGCGGGATGGGCTGCGGTTTCGTTTAGCAAACGCGTCGAAAAAACGCTGTCAAATCACATCACCGTGAACGCCTGATGTTTTGACGACTTATTGTGGAAGCGCCTTGTTTTGGACACGGCGCTTCCTTCCTGTCCGCTCCGCAAATTTAGTTCATCATGCGGAGATCAGGACCTATGCGACTTCTCGACATTGACTATCGCCACGCTGGCGCTGCTGGCACCGATCGCAAGCGCCAACGCGGTGCCGCCGGTTCGCGCCGGCGTCCTGCAATGCCAGGGCGGCCAGAATGTCGGCTTCGTCGTCGGCTCGGTGACGAGCCTCGAATGCGTGTTCCAGAGCGAGGCCGCCGGCCC
The DNA here is from genome assembly GCA_963770135.1 of uncultured Alphaproteobacteria bacterium. GTDB lineage: Bacteria > Pseudomonadota > Alphaproteobacteria > Rhizobiales > Xanthobacteraceae > Bradyrhizobium. The sequence continues at coordinate 102,730 of CAVYOM010000025.1, forward strand.
GAGCCCTACATCGCCACCGTGCGCCGCATCGGCCTCGATCTCGGCGTCACCGAGCAGACCCAGTTTTCCTGGGCCGTCAATGCGCCGAACAGCCGGCTCGGACGCGGCGAACTCGCCGGCAGCTATGGCGGCGTCGGCGCCAATGCGTCGATCGGCGTCGGTGGCGGCGGCAATTTCCTGGTCGGCGGTCCTGCCAATGCCTACGCGCTGCAGCCGATCAGCGTGCAGGGCCAGACCGGGCTGAACGTCGCCGCCGGGATCGCCGGCATCGAGCTGGAGCCGGTTGACTTCGGCGCCGCGCCGGCACCACCATCGCCGGCATCACCATCGCGGCTGAAACGATTGCAGTGATGATCCGGAAGAGGCCCGCACAAGCGGGCCTTTTTTGATTTCGGGACGCGGCATGCGCCGGGCAAATCTGGCACGGCCATCGGTTATGGCATAGAACGGGCAGCGCCGTGGGCACGGCGCGCCTCTTTCGTTTCTCTGCTCGCATCACATTTTTCAGCCGGAGATTTCTTCATGCGTCGCTTCACTCATCCTCGCCGGCCGCTTGCCGCATGCTGGCCTGCTTCCATCAGCGGCGCCAATGCGCAGCAGGTGCAGCGCGTGCAGGTCGGCGTACTCGAATGCCGCGGCGGCGCCAGCGTCGGCTTCATCGTCGGCTCCGTGACCAATCTCGGCTGCGTGCTGCGCGTCGACGGCATGCCGGAGGACCGCTACGTCGCGACCATCCGCAAGGTCGGCCTCGATCTCGGCATCACCCAGGAATTGGCGCTGGCCTGGGGCGTGTTCGCGCCGGTGGCGCGGCTCGGGCCGGGCGATCTCTCCGGCGACTATGCCGGCGCGCAGGGCAGCGCGACGCTCGGCGTCGGCGTCGGCGGCAATGTGCTGGTCGGCGGCTCCGCCAATTCGATCGCGCTGCAGCCGCTCAGCGTGCAGGGCCAGGTCGGCGTCAGCATCGCCGCCGGACTGGAAAGCCTGGAACTCGGCCGGGACGGTAATTCTCCAATGCCGCAGCCGAGCGATAGCGAGCGAATGGGGTATCGCCGCTATGCACGCTGAATTAACCGCACTTCATTTTCGCCACGGGGCGTCTTGACCCGCGACCGTGATTGGCCTTAAAAAGAATAAACGTTCTTTTTGTGGAGGTCGCGAAATGCTGCAACATCAGCCAAGCCGGACCGCCGAATACATGGCGATGTTCCGGGCATCCGAGCACGCGAAAGGTGCCGGACGACGCGTGTTTACCGATCCACTGGCCGTCGCGCTGTTGCCGGGAAGCTTGCGGCTATCCGCCAAACTGCTCGCGGTACGTCGAGTGGGCGAAATGCTTACGCGCTACATCGACCGGCAATGGCCGGGCGCGCGAACCTCCGGCATCGCCCGCACGCGGCTGATCGACGACTGGATCGAGGAATCGATTGGACAGGTCGAGCAGGTCGTGTTGCTCGGTGCGGGCTTCGATACGCGGGCCTGGCGGCTCGCCGCGCTCGATTCCGTCAGGGTTTTTGAAGTGGATCACCCTGCAACAGCAAAGGTGAAACGGGAGCGACTGCAGACTGCCGGAGCCGATCTGAACCGGGTGACCTTTGTCGCCGTCGATTTCGAGATCGATGATTTCGAACAGCGTCTGCGCGATGCCGGCTTCGATCCGGCGCGGCGTACGATCGTCGTGTGGGAAGGCGTCAGCCAGTATCTGACCGGCGACGCGGTCTGCGGCGTGATGCGCTGGGCGGGCCGGCTTGCGCCACGGCAGCCGGTTCATCTTCACCTATGTTCATGAGGGCGCGATCGACGGCAGCGTCGCGTTCGATGGCGCAGACAAGGTCATCGCCAAGGTCGACGGCTCGGGCGAACCTTGGCGGTTCGGCTTGCTGCCCGGCGAATTGCCGGACTTCCTGCGTGAGCGTGGGCTGCGACTGGTGAGCGATCTCGGCGCCGATCAATACCGGGAGCGGGTGATGGGGGAGGCCAGCCGCCACATGCAGGGCTACAGCTTCTATCACACGGTGCTTGCGGAAGTCGGCGATGCCTAGGATATCAGCGGCGCGCGCGAACGAGCAGCGCGGGCGCATCCTCGATGCCGCGCTGACATGCTTTGCGCGCGAGGGTTTTCATGCCGCAACCATTCAGGACATCGTTGCGGAGTCCGGGCTCAGTCCCGGCGCATCTACGGATATTTCAAGGGCAAGACCGAGATCGCGATGGCGATCGCTTCCGAACGTCACGCGATGGAGCGCCGGCGCATGGAGTTTGCGCTTGCCGCACCCGACATCGACACCAGCCTGCAGCGCCTGCGTCGACGGCTTCGTCCTCGAATTGCGCAATCCCGCCGAAAGGCGGTGGCGCCATCTCGCCGTGCAGCTCTGGGCCGAGAGCCTTTCCAATCCGCGGCTGAAGCGCGAGGCGCTCGGCGGCGTTTCCCAGGCTGTCGAGGTGTTGTCGCGCATGATCGCGCAAGCCCAAAGCCAGGGAAGCTGGCCGAAGCATCTCGATCCGGCCTACGGCCGCCCGTGTCATGATCGCCATCCTGCAGGGCATTTCGTTGCAACGGGCGTGGGACGAGCGCGTCGATATCGAACGCTTTGCCGTGGCGCTGCGAATCGATGCTCGATCCCGCGCTCGGATGGAACAAGCCCGAGCGGACCGACCAGAGGCGCTTGAGTCCGGCGGTCGATGCCCGCGCGAGTTCCGGCAACGGCGCGGCCAGCCGCTTCGGTAAATCGTCACGGATGCACCGCAGCGAATTTTTCCCGCTTGCCAAAATCACGGGACAGGCGGAGCATCAGTGCTCGCCGACCCAATCACGGGCCGAGCTCCAAACGAGGAGGCGGCAATGGGACAAGACGTCAGAAGTCCCCGAGGTCCACGGTGCATTGCGCTGGTGGGCCCTTTCCAGAGCGGTAAAACCACACTTCTCGAAGCCATCCTGGCGCGAACGGGCGCCATCCGTAATGCCGGCAGCGTCGATGCCGGAACTTCCGTCGGCGATTCCAGCCCCGAGGCGCGTCACCACAAGATGGGCGTCGGCCTCACCGCCGCCACCACCAGCTTCATGGGCGACAGCTACACCTTTATCGATTGTCCCGGCTCGATCGAGTTCGCGCATGACATGCGCGCCGCGCTTCCCGCGGTCGATGCCGCGGTCGTGGTCTGCGAGGCGGACGAGAAGAAGCTGCCGCAACTGCAGATCATCCTGCGCGAGCTCGAGGATCTCGGCATTCCCCGCTTTCTGTTTCTGAACAAGATCGATCGCGCCAACAAGCGCATCCGCGAGACGCTGGCGACGCTGCAGCCGGCCTCGCGCGTGCCGCTGGTGCTGCGCCAGATTCCGATCTGGAACGGCGAGCTGATCGAAGGTTTCGTCGATCTCGCGCTGGAACGCGCCTTTGTCTATCGCGAGCACAAGCCTTCCGAAGTCGTGGCGCTCGAAGGCGGCAATCTCGACCGCGAGAAGGAAGCCCGCTTCTCGATGCTGGAAAAGCTCGCCGACCATGACGACGCGCTGATGGAGCAGTTGCTGGAGGATATCCAGCCGCCGCGCGACGCGGTGTTCGACGATCTCGCCCGCGAATTGCGCGAAGGTCTGATCTGCCCGGTGCTGCTCGGTGCTGCGGCGCGCGAGAACGGCGTGCTGCGGCTGATGAAGGCGCTGCGGCATGAAGCGCCCGGCATTGCCGAGACCGCAAAACGCCTCGGCGCGTCGTCGCAGAAGGATGCGCTGGCCTATGTGCTCAAGACCGTGCATCTGCAGCACGGCGGCAAGCTGTCGCTGACGCGGCTGCTTGCCGGCCATCTCGACGACGGCGCGACGCTGCAGTCCTCCTCCGGCGAAGCCGGGCGGGTATCCGGCATCCTCGCGGTCAGCGGCGCGCATGACAGCAAGCGTCCGGCGGCCGAGGCCGGCGATACCGTCGCGCTCGGCAAGCTCGATGCGATCAAGACCGGCGATACGCTGTCGAGCGGCAAGACTGCGCCGACCGTCGCTGCTGAAGGTCGAACCGGCGCCGCCGGTGCTGGCGATGTCGCTTCTCGGCCAGCCGACCGCAAGGACGACGTCAAGCTCGGCCAGGCCTTGCTGCGGCTCAACGAGGAAGATCCGTCGCTGACGATGATCCAGAACCAGCGCACCCACGACATCGTGCTGTGGGGGCAGGGCGAGATGCATCTGCGCGTCGCGCTCGAGCGCCTCAAGGACCGCTTCGGCGTCAACGTCAAATCGCAGCCGCCGGCGATCGGCTATCTGGAGACCATCCGCAAATCGATCACCCAGCGCGGCCGGCACAAGAAGCAGTCCGGCGGCCACGGCCAGTTCGGCGACGTGGTGCTGGAGATCAAGCCGGTGCCGCGCGGCGCGCGGCTTTGAATTCCACGAAAAGGTCGTCGGCGGCGCGGTGCCGCGCAACTATATCGGCGCGGTGGAGGAGGGCGTGGTCGACGGTCTCGCGCGCGGGCCGCTCGGCTTCCCCGTCATCGACGTGCACGTCACGCTGACCGACGGCTCCTATCACAGCGTCGATTCCTCCGATCTCGCGTTCCGCACCGCGGCGCGGATCGGCATGAGCGAAGCGCTGCCGCAGTGCCAGCCGGTGCTGCTGGAGCCGATCCATATGGTGGAGATCGTCTGTCCGACCGAGGCCACCGCGAAGATCAACGCCATCCTGTCGGCGACGGCGCGGCCAGATCCTCGGCTTCGACACCCGCGAGGGCTGGCCGGGCTGGGACTGCGTCCGCGCCACCATGCCGGAAGCCGAGATCGGCGACCTGATCGTGGAGTTGCGCTCGGCCACCGCCGGCGCCGGCAGCTTCACGCGGCAGTTCGACCGCATGGCCGAAGTCACCGGCCGCGCCGCCGACCAGATCATCGCCGCGCATCGCGTCGCGGCGTGAGGGGCGGCCTATGAGATGTCGATGATCGTGGTCTGCGAGCCATGGTCATTGACAGCGACCGCCGCTTGCCTGATGTGACGGGCATGACAAGCGGAACCAAACCCCCCGCCGCCTGCCTGATCGGTTGGCCGGCGGCGCATTCGCGCTCGCCGCTGATCCATCATTACTGGCTGCGGACGCTCGGCATCGAGGGCGGCTACGTCATCGAGGCGGTGCCGCCCGACGAGTTCAAGGATTTCCTGTTCCGGCTCTCGCTCCGCGGCTTCGTCGGCGCCAACGTCACCATTCCGCACAAGGAGCGCGCGCTAGCGCTGTCGAAGCCGGACGAGCGCGCCCGCGCGGTCGGCGCGGCCAACACGCTGTGGTTTGCCGATGGCGAGTTGCGCTCGACCAACACCGACGTCGAAGGCTTCATCAACAATCTCGATGCCTGCGCGAGCGGATGGGACAGCGCTGAGGATGCGCTGGTGCTCGGCGCCGGCGGTTCGTCGCGCGCGGTGGTGTTCGGCCTGCTCGAACGCGGCATCAAGCGCGTGCATCTCGCCAACCGCACCGTGCGCGCGCCCAGGCGCTCGCGGATCAATTCGGCGCGAGCGTCTTGCCGGTGGCGTGGGATGCGATCGGCGAACTGCTGCCGCGCGCGGGGCTTCTGGTGAACACGACGTCGCTCGGCATGCAGGGCCAGCCGCCGCTCGAAATCGATGTCGGCCGGCTGCCGTCGCACGCCGTCGTCGCTGATCTGTCTATGTGCCGCTGCGAAACGCCCGCTGCTCGCGGCCGCGCCTGCCCGCGGGCTGAGGACCGCCGATGGGCTCGGCATGCTGCTGCACCAGGCGGTGCGCGGTTTCGAACTGTGGTTCGGCCGGCGGCCCGAGGTGACGGCGGAGCTTCGCGCGCTGGTCGAAGCCGATCTCACGAATACATGATCGGCTGATCGCGGATTTTTGAGCCGGAATTTTTTTGAAGCGCCGGGGTCAATGGTTACGTCAGGGCTGCCACCGGAGATCCCGCCATGTCCGTCCAGTCGCTTCAAGTTCGTTCGCCCGCTTGCCGCCGTCGCGATGGTCACGGGCTCCACGCTTTACGCCATCGCCCAGCAGCCGCCTTCGCCGACGCGCGTTCGCGGCACCATCGAAGCCGTCGATGGCGACGTGCTTGCCGTGAAGTCGCGGGGCGGCGAGGACGTCAAGCTGCACATGACCGGCGATATCAGGGTCGTCGGGATCACCAGGATCTCGCTCTCCGACATCAAGGTCGGTTCCTTCATCGGCACCACGACGGTGCCGGGACCGGACGGCAGCCAGAATGCGGTGGAGGTCCACGTGTTTCCGGAAGCCATGCGCGGCACCGGCGAGGGCTCGCGGCCCTACGACCTGCGGCCCAACTCCACCATGACCAACGCCACCGTGGCGGACTTCGTGGTCGGCAATGACGGTCACACCTTGATGGTCAAGTACAGGGGTGGCGAGAAGAAAGTCGTGGTTTCCCCGGAGACGCCGGTCGTGACCTACGTTCCCGCCGACAAGTCCGATCTGAAGCCCGGCGCCAAGGTGATCGCCTTCATGAAGAAGCTGCCGGACGGCTCGTTCGAGACCAACCGCGTCAGCGTCGGCCGGGACGGGCTGACCCCGCCGATGTGACTTTCTTCCCTCTCCCCTTGTGGGCACGACGTGGCCGCGAAGCGTCTCGGGCGGCTTGTATCAGGGCTCGGAAGCTTGACTCTCTATGGACGAGATTCGCGCGCAGGAGGGGGCGATGGAGCTGAGCCTGGGAGATTTTGGGGACGAACGCCTGGCAAAAGGGGGGCCTTTTTGTATGGACGCCTTGTTGGGTATGGCGGCGGGGGTGTCAGCGTCAGGCGGCTGGGCGGCGACCGTGCCGGCGAGATGCGGATTACGCGGTTTCTGCACAATCCCAAGGTGACGCTCAGCGCGATGACGGCGGCGGCGCGGGCGCGCACCTGCGGTCAGGTCGGCGGTCGGCACGTACTCGCCATTCAGGATACGTCGGTCCTGCGTGTGGACGAGAAGGGCGAGGGGCTGTTCTTCTCAGCAGGCACATAGCGGTGGATGCTGAAACGGGGGCAATGCTTGGGCTGGTCGACAACCTCTTCCTGACGCGCCAGGGCGGCGAACGCGAGAAGCGCAAGCAAAAGAAATTTGAGGAGAAGGACAGCCGGCGCTGGCTATCCGGCGCCGAGAGCGCCAGCGCCTTGGCCGAAGCTGGCGCGGCCTGCGTCACGGTCATCGAAGATCGCGAAGGCGACATCTACGAATGCTTCGCCTTGAAGCCGGCCAATGTGGAGAAGCTGGTGCGCGCCGCTCAGGATCGCAGCCTCGCCGATGGAACCTCGCTGTTCTCCAAGGCCGAGACGTGGGATGAAGCGGGCCGCATGACGGTGGAGTTGCCTGCCGCACCCGGCCGGAAAGCGCGCAAGGCCGAGTTGTCCATCAGGTTTGGCAAGGTGGAGATCAAGCGGCCGAAACATCGCGCGGCCAGCGGCGGCTTGCCCGCAACCATCGGCGTGACACTCGTTATCGGCCGCGAGATCGATCCTCCCGAAGGTGAGGAGCCGGCGCTGTGGTTCCTGCTCACCACCCATCAGGTCAATGACATCGCCGACGCGCGCCGGATCATCGGCTTTTATCGTTTGCGCTGGACCATCGAACAACTGTTCCGCACGATGAAGACCAAGGGCTTCGAGTCGAAGCCTTGCGGCAGGAGCAGGACGGACCGCTAATCGAAAAGCTCGTCACGGTCATTCTGGGCGATCAAGGTGATGCAACTCGTCGCCGAGCGGGAGAGGCGAAGCAGCGCGCTCCGTGACGCCTTCGATCCCGACGCAGCCTGTCTTGGAGCGGCTGCAGGCTCGCTCGCCTATGCCGCCTGGGTCTTCGCAAGGCTCGGGGTATCTGCACGGCCAGCATTTGTGCAATGAAAGCGACTTAGCGCCTTGGCCGGTGGCCACCGGCCAAGGCGCGTGGCGAAGTCGCCCGTTACCCCTCCGGCTACAACCGCGGATGAGCCTGGGATCTTCGCCATGTCACGCACGACCGAACAGTCGCTAGAGTTCCAATCGCACGGACAAGGCAGGTTACCGTGAACAAGATCGATTTGTGGAGTGGACGTTTCGAAAGCCAGACTTGATGCTGCATGTCGAGCCCGGGCATCGGCCGGCAAGCTTCAACAACGATACGGCAGGCATTGCAGAACTGGCTAAGTTCTGCCGCGAGCACGCGGTCGATCTCGTGGTGATGGAGGCCAGCGGCGGCTACGAACGGCGTGCGCTTCATCGAGCTGTGGGAGCAGGCATATCAGCTGCGCGCTGACCAACCCCCGCAGCGTTCGCCGCTACGCCGAGGCGATGGGCATTCTGGAGAAGACCGACCAGATCGACGCCTCCGTCATCGCTCGCTTCGCCGATGCCAAAGGGTTGGCTCCGACCCCGCTGCCGAGCCAGGCCCAGCAGCGCCTGAAGGCCCTGGTGGCAAGGCTCCGCCAGGTCACCGACGATCTCACGGTCCAGAAGCAGCGCCGCAGCAGCATGTTCGATAACACGGAGATGCAGGCGAGCGTCGATGAGGTGATCGCCTTGCTGAAGCGCCAATCCCGTTCCCTCGAAGGTGAGATCGCCTCGATGATCGACGACGATCCCTTGTGGGCAAAGCTCGCAGATACCTGGCGCGAGTTGAAGGGGGTTGCCGGACGAACCGTCGCCTGGCTGCATCGCCGATCTGCCGGAAATCGGCACCCTATCCAACAAAGCCATCGCCAAGCTCACCGGTCTCGCCCCGATCGCCAATGACAGCGGTAAGCGAAAGGGCAAGCGCCCCACCCGCGGCGGTCGCGCCGGCGTCCGCTCGATCCTCTTCCTCGTCGCCGCCATCGCCGCCCGCTACGATCGCAGCCTCGGAGAGTTCCGAGACAGGCTGCATCAAAGCCGGCAAAGAAAAAATGGTGGTTCGCGTTGCCCTGGCACGCAAGCTACTCGTCAAACTCAACGCAAAAGCTCGCGAGGCGCGAGCCCAATATGCCATTGCAACTTGACAACCCAGATAGTCGCTCATCCGACGCGGACTGCGTCCGCGCCACCTTTCTCCCACAAGGGGAGAAGGAAAGTGAAGGAATACCCCCTCTTGTGCGGTGTTTGCGTTGAGTTGGGCGCCAAATCCACCTCGGGAGGAATACCATGCCGAAATCCTATTCATGGCCGCGCGGGCTTGCCGCCTCATTGGCCCTTGCCACCCTGCTCGGAACAGCGGCCTGGGCGCAGCAGCCGCCGACGGTCCGCATTCGCGGCACCATCGAGGCCGTGGATCTGCCCACGCTGTCGATCAAGTCGCGCGAGGGCACCGACATGAAGGTGCGCCTCACCGACAATGTCGCGGTGTTCGGCGTCGCCAAGACCGAACTCTCGGAGATCAAGGAAGGCTCCTATATCGGCGTCACCGCGATGCCGGAGCCGGACGGCACCCAGAAGGCGGTCGCGGTGCATATTTTCCCGGAGAACCAGCGCGGCGCGGCGGAAGGTTTCAGGCCCTGGGATCAGCGGCCGAACTCGACCATGACCAACGCCACCGTCGCGCAGACGGTGAAGGGCACCGACGGCCAGAACATCCTGGTCAAGTACAAGGACGGCGAAAAGAAAGTCGTGGTGCCGCCGGATACGCCGGTCGTCACGTTTGTTGCCGGCGACAAGTCCGAGCTGAAGCCGGGCGCGAAGATCATCATCTTCGGCGCGGTGAAGAAGGACGACGGCACGCTGGAAGCCAATCGTGTCAATGTAGGCCGCGACGGGATCACGCCGCCGATGTGAGGGCAGGGGTTAGCTCTATCAACACGTCGTCCCTGCGTAGCAGGGACGACGACGGAGCTTGTCTCGCCGCTGTCTCCTCGCGACCGGCGTGTCGGCAGCTCGCAACAGCGATTCCCGGTCAGGTCGAGAAAAAGCCCCGGATGAGGCCGGGGCTTTAAGTCTCCTGGAGAAGCGTTGATCAGTAACGGGCCGCGATTGGCGCCCCGTAACCGCCGAAGCGGTAGTTGAAGCGCAAGGTGATCATATCCACATCCTGGGTGATCCGGTTGTTGACGAAAGCGGCGTTAACCGGATTGACGACCGAGAACGTATTATTGGCATCGCCCATAAACAGGTGGTCGTATTCAAGACCGACCGACCAGTTCGGCGCGAAGCCGTACTCGAGTCCAACTCCCACGACGCCGCCCCAACGGGTCGCGCTGGCTGAGGCGAGCTCAATGCCGGTAAGCGTGTCGAGAATGCTGGCGCGGTTGCTCGTCACCGCCGCGCCGCCCTTTAGGTACAGCAGCGCTGCGTTCCAGGCGTAGCCGATCTGGCCGGTAAAGAGGCCGATGCCATCGGTCTTGGTGCGGGTGGAGAACGCAGGATTGATCAGGCTGACGCGCTGGTTGCTGAGATCCGCCCAATCGCCCTGAGCTTCCAGGCCAAACACCCACTGACCGGCCTGCCAGCGATAACCGATCTGGCCGCCGACAAGTCCTCCGGACCGTTCGCGGCAGCCCGAAGCGAAGGCTGCGCCCGTCGCGTCAAGGAAATCCCAGCAATTGCGGCTCTGTCCCCAGCCGCCGTTGCCGCCAATGTAGAAGCCGCTCCAGTTGTAGATCACCGGAAGCGGAGCCGGAGGCGGAGCCTTGACGGCCATATCGGCGGCCGATGCTGGAGCGGCGGCCATGATAATTGCCGCGAGGCTGACAGCGGCGGCTAAGTACGTTTTCATCGCAGTGTCCCCTTTTCTTCAGATTCAGGCACCCAACTATGCGCACGCTTGCGTGCAAACCACTTGCATTACCAGTGTGAAGGTAGTCCGCATCGAGCCAGACGCCCGTAACAGAATGGCAACACCCAAGCGCAATTCTTATGCACGGCACCGTGCATTACTCCTGATCGCCGGAAAGCGGCTCGTTGTCGCCCTGTTCATCGGCGAGCCAAGCGTAGATCTGTGAAGACGGGACAAGCCGTTTGGGAAGGTGCGGATTGATCGTGCCCGCAAATACAGTCAGGCCCTCTTCAAGCTTTGAGCGAGCGAAGATCCTGGCCTCGGCTTCCGTCACAAACGTCCTTGTTTCGCGGGGGCTGCGCTGCCTGGGCAGAATGCCGCGTTTACGAATTTCAAAGGTGACGTACCAGATCGGCGTCGCTGCAACCGTCAATGTCATCCCCCGGACGGCGCGGCCGGTCGCGTGGCGAACGTCTTGATCCCGGCAAGAAGAGACACAACCGCATCTAGTGGTATCCGGCGCCAAAACGAAGTCGGTTCATTGATGTAAATCAAGGTGCGCCTGGTGATCCGACTGAAGGCTGGTCGCCTTACCAGTAGGGAGGACCACCATGAAACGGTTTGGCGTTATGCGGATGCTGATCGTGGCAGCCGCCTTCGTGTGCGGATTTGGTTCGTTTGAATCGGCGCAAGATAGTTTTGGGCTATCCATTCAAAGCGCAGAAGCCAGGGTCGGACGGCCGGCAACGCCGGTAAGCGTCGCTGGCGTCGCGCGTCGGCAGACGCGGCGAGCCGTCGTAGGAGGCGCTGCTGTAGGTGCGGCGGCTGCCGGCACGGCATGCGTCCGGGTGCTCGTGAATGGACAATACGTGTGCCGCTGATGCACTTGAAAACGGTGAACGCGCGTTCGCTGGCCTCGCGGTGGTGACCTGCGGGGCCGGCATGGTGATCGCTCCGAGGCCGAGCGGCGCCCGCCGACGGGCATTGCAAGCTCAAAATGGAGCCGTCGGAGTCCGACTTGATAAGCCTCAATTCGGCTCCGTGGTTCTTGACCAAGGCAGAGGCCGCTTCAAACCGCCAGCAGATTGTCGTCGATCTCGGCGATCGTGTTCACCCCGCACAGCCCCATCGTCGTGAGCATTTCCTTGGCGAGGATGTCGATCGCCTTGGCGACGCCCGCCTGTCCGCCGGCGCCGAGGCCGTAGGCATAGGCGCGTCCGATCATGCAGGATTTGGCGCCGAGCGCGAGCGCGCGCACCACGTCCATGCCGGTGCGGATGCCGCCGTCGAACATGATCTCCATCTGCGAGCCGATGGTGTCGACAATCTCCGGCAGCACCTCGATCGAGGACGGTGCACCGTCGAGCTGACGGCCGCCATGGTTGGAGACGACGATCGCCTGCGCGCCGGTTTTTGCGGCGAGCTCGGCGTCCTCAACGTCCAGAATGCCTTTCAGGATCAGCTTGCCCGGCCAGATCGAACGGATCCAGTCGATGTCCTTCCAGTTCAGCGAGGTGTCGAACTGCGACGCCGTCCATTCCGACAGTTTGGTGAGATCCTCGGTGCCTTTGACGTGGCCGACGATGTTGCCGAAGCTGCGGCGCTTGCCGCGCAGTACGCCGGCGACCCATGACGGCTTGCTGGCGAAGTCCAGCAGTTTCGACAGCGACCATTCCGGCGGCACCGACATGCCGTTCTTGATGTCCTGATGGCGCTGCCCGATCACCTGCAGGTCGACCGTCAACACCAGCGCGCTGCATTTGGCGGCGATCGCGCGTTCGATCAGCGCCTTGATGAAGCCGCGGTCCTTCATCACGTAGAGCTGAAACCAGAACGGCTTGTCGACGGCGGCGGCGATATCCTCGATCGAGCAGATCGACATCGTGCTCTGGGTGAAGGGAATGCCGGCGGCCTGCGCGGCGCGGCAGGCGTAAATCTCGCCGTCGCCATGCTGCATGCCGAGCAGGCCGACGGGGGCGAGGATCAGCGGCATCGCGGCGGGCTCGCCGAGGATCGTGGTGGAAAGATCGCGCTTGGAGACGTCGACCAGGATGCGCTGGCGGAACTTGATCTGCGCCAGATCCTCGGAATTGGCGCGCAGCGTGTCCTCGGTGTAGGAGCCGCGGTCGGCGTAATCGAAAAACGCCTTGGGAACCCGGCGCTTGTGCAACTGGCGCAGATCCTCAATGCAGGTGATGTGCTTCATGGACGTCCCGGCCCTTCTTGAACTTTTTCGCTGGATTGTCATCTAGCATGGTTGGGTGGTCAGCCAAATCGCATCTCATCCATCTCTGGCGCCATTCCGACGGGAGGACATCCCATGACCCGACCGCGCACCGTTGCTCCCGTCGAGACCGGCTCTGATCGCGAGGAAAAGCGCCGGCTGGACGACGCCCTGGAGGAGGGGCTGGAAGAGACCTTTCCGGGGTCTGACCCGGTCAATGTCACCCAGCCGGCGCCCTCGAAGGCGGATAGCCACGTCAAGCGGCGGAACTAGCGCTCCCGCGCGGGTGCAGTCGCTTTCGAGGAAATATCCATTCCTTACAGATGCTTATGCGCCAATCGCGGTCGCCTGCGACGGTAATGATTCATCATATTTTTTGAAGCCATTTTAGCGGCCGAGGGACTATAACCGCTGCACGCTACGAGGGTGGCGTGGGGATTCGGCCTTGATGGCCGGAAGAAGTCCCGCTGGGGGTCACATGAGCCGCAAATATTTCGGTACCGACGGCATTCGGGGCCGCGCCAATGGGTTGATCACGCCTGAACTCGCGCTCAAGGTGGGGCAGGCGGCCGGGCTGGTGTTTCAGCGCGGCGAGCATCGCCACCGCGTCGTGATCGGCAAGGACACCCGGCTCTCCGGCTACATGATCGAATACGCCATGGTCGCCGGCTTCACCTCGGTCGGCATGGACGTGCTGCTGCTCGGCCCGATGCCGACGCCGGCAGTCGCGATGCTGACCCAGTCGATGCGCGCCGATCTCGGCGTGATGATTTCGGCCTCGCACAATCTGTTCGAGGACAACGGCATCAAGCTGTTCGGCCGCGACGGCTTCAAGCTGTCCGACGCACGTCGAAGAAGCAGATCGAGCAGCTGCTCGACGAGCCGATCGACCGCCGTCTGGCGCAGAGCGCCAGCCTCGGCCGCGCCCGCCGCATCGACGACGTGCATGACCGCTACATCGAATTCGCCAAGCGCACGCTGCCGCGAGAGCTCTCGCTCGACGGCCTGCGCGTCGTGGTCGATTGCGCGCAACGGCGCGGCCTACAAGGTGGTGCCGGAAGCGCTGTGGGAACTGGGCGCCGACGTGATTGCGATCGGCGTCGACCCCGACGGTTTCAACATCAACAAGGAATGCGGCTCGACCTCGCCGGAGGCGCTGGCGAAAAAGGTGCGCGAGATGCGCGCCGATATCGGCATCGCGCTCGATGGCGACGCCGATCGCGTCATCATGGTCGACGAGCGCGGCCATGTCGTCGACGGCGACCAGTTGCTCGCGGTGATCGCGCAAAGCTGGAAGGACGACGGCCGTCTCGCCAAGCCCGGCATCGTCGCCACCGTGATGTCCAATCTCGGGCTCGAGCGCTTCCTCGAAGGACAGGGCCTCGGCATGGTGCGCACGCCGGTCGGCGACCGCTACGTGCTCGAGCAGATGCTCAAGCGGCGGCTACAATCTCGGCGGCGAGCCGTCAGGCCATATCATTCTCTCCGACTACGCCACCACAGGCGACGGCTTCGTCGCAGCACTGCAGGTGCTGGCCGTGGTGCAAAAACTTCGCCGGCCGGTGTCGGAAGTCTGCCACCGTTTCGATCCGCTGCCGCAGATCCTCAAGAACGTGCGCTATCGCACCGGCAAGCCGCTCGACCATGCCGAGGTGAAATCGGCGATCATGGACGGCGGAGAATCGTCTCAACGGCCACGGCCGGCTGCTGGTCCGCTCGTCCGGCACCGAGCCCGTGATCCGCGTGATGGGCGAGGGCGACGACCGCATTTTGGTCGAGGACGTCGTCGATCAGATCGTCACCGCGCTCGGCCACGCCGCGGCGGCATAAGCCAGCTTCACTCCAACGGCGCGTGATCGCCGATCGGTGGTGCGTCAACGCATCGCAGCCATAAGCTATTGGCGATGGTCGTTCCCGCATGCGGGACGTAAAAAATGGCATTCCTGTCCACGAATCCTTTTTTGGCAAAAGCCTGCTGGGAACGCGCTCTTGAACAAGCCGGTTATTGTCTCTGAGGAAGCGTTGGTCGCGCCGGTGGTCGTTGCGGACGCGGCGCCCGGCCTCGCCGCCAGGGCGGCCGTGGCGGGGCCGGCCTATGTCGTGCTGACCGGCATCAGCTTCTCGCATTTCCTCAACGACACCATGCAGTCGCTGATCGCCTCGGTCTATCCGATCCTGAAGGATGCCTACGCGCTGGACTACGGGCAGATCGGGATGATCACGCTGGCGTTCCAGTTCACCGCCTCGCTGCTACAGCCTTTGGTCGGGCATTTCACCGACAAGAAGGCGCAGCCGTTCTCGCTTGCGATCGGCATGGGATTCACCTTCTTCGGCTTGCTGCTGCTCAGCGTCGCGGCGCGCTATCCCGTCATTCTGATCGCAGCCGCGCTGGTCGGCCTCGGCTCGGCGGTGTTCCATCCGGAGTCGGCGCGGATCGCGCGGCTCGCCTCGGGCGGGCGCTATGGTTTTGCGCAATCGGTGTTCCAGCTCGGCGGCAGTTTCGGCACGTCGATGGGGCCGGTGCTCGCGGCGCTGATCGTGGTGCCGTTCGGCCAACCGACGATCGCCTGGTTCTTCATCGATCGCGTTTGTGGCGATCGTGGTCCTGTCGCGGATCGGCGTCTGGTACCAGCCGCAGGTCGCGACCAGGAAGTCGGTGACGGTCGAGCTCCATCCGGATCATCCGGACCAGCGCCGCGTCATGATCGCGCTCGTGGTATTGGTGGCGCTGCTGTTCTCGAAGCAGCTCTACGTGTCGAGCCTGTCGAGCTATTACATCTTCTATCTGATCGACAAGTTCGGCGTGTCGACACAGGCGGCGCAGTTCTATCTCTTCATCTTCCTGGCGTCGAATGCGGCGGGCGCGTTCTTCGGCGGGCCGCTCGGCGATCGCTACGGTCGCAAATACGTCATCTGGTTCTCGATCCTCGGTGCGCTGCCGTTCACGCTGGCGCTGCCCTATGCCGGACTTGCCGCGAGCGCGGTGCTGACCGTGTTCATCGGCCTGATCCTCTCGTCGGCGACGTCGTCGATCATCGTGTTCGCGCAGGAATTGATGCCGCACCGTTTCGGCATGATCTCGGGCGTGTTCTTCGGCGTCGCCTTCGGCATCGGCGGGCTCGGCGCCGCCGTGCTCGGCAAGGTCGCCGATCACACGGCGATCGGCTTCGTCTATCACCTCTGTGCGTTTCTGCCGGCGATCGGATTGCTTGCGGTGTTCCTGCCGAAGATGCCACGGCAGGTGCGTTGAGGCGCGCAGGCGTTGAAGCACTCGCGCTGCGTGCGCGCCGCGAGTTGCCGCGGAGGTGAAAGCAGCGTCGGCGCATCAACAAAACCTTAACGGTGCGCCGGCGGCGGATTCGCCTCAACACATCGTTAGCATCTGTGACGGTTTCACCTCATTTGCCGTGCTGCCAATGTATTGCGACTCGCGCCGCAAGCCGCGGCCGACCAAAAGTCAGAGATTGTCAACCTTAATAATTAGGGTTAAGCGCCGCTTAAACATTCAGTGGCATCGTCCGCCGTGAGTTTTTGAAGTGAGGCTCATTGCAGTCTGCCTCACCGGACAAAGGGACGAAGCCAATGCGTAGCGTTAAGTCTTTCATTGCCGCCGGTGCGGCCACATTGATGTCGCAGGCGGCGTTCGCCGCCGACATGGCGATTGCGCCGCCTCCGGCCTACGCGCCGGCTGTCGTCGAAGATTTTGGCGGCTGGTATCTGCGCGGCGATATCGGCTTCTCCAATCAGCGCGTCGATCGTCTCAACAACGTGCTCGATGCCAACAACACCTCATCGAGCCAGAACATCAACTTCAACACCGCCGGCATCTTCGGCCTCGGCGCCGGTTACAGGTTCAACAACTGGTTCCGCGCCGACGTCACCGGTGAATACCGCGGCAACTCGCAATTCATCGGCACCGACCGCATCACCTATCCGGGTGGCGTCGGCATCGACACCTATCACGCCACCAAGAAGGAATGGGTCGTTCTCGGCAACGCCTATGTCGATCTCGGCACCTGGTGGTGCATGACGCCGTTCATCGGCGCCGGCGTCGGCGGTGCGCGGGTCGCGATCAACGGCTTCACCGACGCGGGCATCGCCAATCAGGGCGGCGGCGCGTTGCCAGGACTCGCCTTCGGCGACAACGTGTCGAAGTGGAATTTCGCCTGGGCGGTCCATGCCGGTGTCGCCTACAAGGTCACGCCGAACTTCACGGTCGAACTCGCCTATCGCTACCTCGACATGGGCGACGGCCTGACCGGCGACTTGCGCACTTTCGACGGCAGCGGTGTCAATACCATCAACCCGATGACCTTCAAGAACATCACCTCGCATGACCTCAAGCTCGGCGTGCGCTGGGATCTGACCAGCCCGCACGTTTATCCGCCGCCGCTGGTGAGCAAGGGTTAATCGCGACTTCCATTCGTTAACGGTTGCCGAACGGCGCGGGACACTTCCCGCGCCGTTTGCTTTTGCCATGTCACGATCCACGAACGGCAGCCGCGCGAAAATGTTTGCCGGCTTTCCGACAAGATCTTGCCCAAACCGTGCCCGCGAAACGATTGGTTAAGGTTAACAGGCGATGATCGGCGCAAGTTCAGAGCGTCTCATGGAGCGTTGCAATGCGTCGATTCTTGCTGGCGGCAGTGATGTGCGGAGCGGCGAGTATCGCCCAGGCAGCCGATATGCCGGACCTGCCGTTTCTCCGCGGCGGTCTCACCGATGGCCTGAGCAGCGCCAGGGTCAATTGGGAAGGGTTCTATGTCGGCGGCCAGGCGAGCTACGGCTCGACCACGTCGAAAGTGGAGCCGGGCGCCAACAGTGATCTGATATCGACCTTCCACCGGCCGACCGGCGTCAATTACAACTGGCTAACCTTGCCCGAGGCGCACAGCAACACCACCGGCTTTGGCGCCTTCGTGGGCTACAATTCGCAATGGGACGACGTCGTGGTCAGCCTGGAGGGCAACTACATCCATGACGGCATTCGCTCGGTCTCGGACAGAGTGGGGGCGTACTATAACGGCGACCTCTCGTATCACAGCCTGACCCACTCCAACGCGATCGTGAAGCTCTCCGATTTCGGCTCGCTGCGCATCCGCGCCGGCTACGTCATGGGATGCTTCCTGCCCTACGCTTTTGCCGGCACCGGTTTGGGCAGCCAGACCGTCGATCGCAGCATCTCAGCCTATCCGTACCCGATTCCGCCGTCGATCAACGAAGCCAGCAAAACCAAGCTGGTTTTTGGATATAGCGCCGGCATCGGCATCGACGTGATGCTGGTGGGCGGCCTCTTCGTGCGCGCCGAGTACGAATATCGCCGAGTGACGACGGATCATTGAAACCAAGATCAACACCGTCCGCGCCGGCCTCGGCTACAAGTTCTGATCCGACGCGGCGCCGATCCGGCGCCTTGACAGAATTGCCGCCGCCTGTTGGAGTGCCACCGTCTGACAAGGGTGACGGTACATGAAGATCTACGGCGATACCAATTCCGGCAATTGCCTGAAGGTGAAGTGGGTGTGCGACCATCTCGCGCTGCCCTACACCTGGATCGCCATCGACACCATGAAGGGCGAGACGCGCACGCCGGAGTTTCTCAAACTCAACGGCGCCGGCCAGGTGCCTGCGGTCGAGCTCGACGACGGCCGCACGCTGGCGCAATCCAACGCCATCATCCGCTATCTCGCGCGCGGCAGCGACCTGATCCCGAAGGATGCCTTCGCGCAGCAAAGATGGACGAGTGGCTGTTCTGGGAGCAGTACAGCCACGAGCCGTACATCGCCGTGTGCCGCTTCCAGATGGTCTATCTGAAGAAGCCGGCCACCGATCTCGATCCCGAGAAGGTCAAGCGCGGCTATGCGGCGCTGGCGCGGATGGAGCAGCAGCTCGCCGTCTCGCCATTCCTGGCCGGCGAGGCCGTCTCGCTCGCCGACGTGTCGCTGCTGGCCTATACGCGCGTGGCGCATGAAGGCGGCTTCCATCTCGACGGCTATGCCGCCGTGCGCCGCTGGATCGGCGAGACCGAAGAAGTCGCTTAGGCTCCCGCCGGCGGCTGACACCGGAAATCGATCATGCTGCCATCTCAGAGGTCACGATCCGCCGCGCGCGCCGCGACGATGTCGGCGACGATCGTCGACATGCTGGCCGACGATGCGCTCGGCGGCGCCGCGCGAGCGGATCGAGGATCCGCTGCCGCCATCCTATTTCGCCGCGTTCGACCAGCTCAGCCGCGATCCGAACATCACGCTGGTGGTGGCGGAGGACGAGGCAGGGCGCCGTGATCGGCTGCCTGCAGCTCTGCATCCTGCCGGGGCTGAGTTCGCAGGGCGCCTCGCGCGGCCTGATCGAGGACGTCCGCGTCGCCTCGCATTGCGCGGCCACGGCATCGGCGAGCAACTGGTGCAGTGGGCGGTTGCGGAAGCACGCAGCCGCGGCTGCAAGCTGGTCGAGCTGCTGACCCATCACACCCGCGTCGATGCGCAGCGCTTCTACGAGCGGCTCGGCTTTGCGCGCAGCCATGTCGGCATGACCATGCGGTTCTGACGCTTCGATTCGGCGAGGTTGTAGCGTCATTCGGAGCGAATGTCTCCGGTGGTCGTCCGGTGTGCGATCCCGTTAACAACCGGTAAACTACGACGGCTTTGTCATTTTCCGGAGGAACGTCGCCGCATTTGCGGCGTATCCCGCGCGGCTTGGGCAGCACGGGGATTTCACAATGACGAGCTATTCAATTCGCAATCGGCAGCGAGTATATCGTACTCGCCGACGAGACCAGCATTCTGAAGGTCGCGAGCCGGCGGAAGGCGGCGAAACTGGTCATCGATGCGGCCGAATTGCCTGCAGCAGAAGCCTGCGATTGCCGCGCAAGACTCGATCAATCGAGCGTGATGCCAGGGTGAAACCTGATCCCGCAAAGTTCCTTGACGATCGGGCGCGATTCCCTTAATCACCGCCGCGGGACACCTCCCCCCAACGGGAGGCCACTATCTGGAAGGATAGATCGATGACCGTAGCGAAGCCCGCTTCGCGGCCGAACGTGCCGCATTTTTCGTCCGGCCCCTGCGCCAAGCGCCCCGGCTGGACTCCCCAAAATCTCAAGGACGCAGCGCTCGGCCGCTCGCATCGCGCGAAGCTCGGCAAGGCCAAGCTCAAGCACGCGATCGACCTGACGCGCGAAGTGCTTGAAGTGCCGGCCGATTACCGCATCGGCATCGTGCCGGCGTCCGATACCGGCGCGGTCGAGATGGCGCTGTGGTCGCTGCTCGGCGCGCGCCGCGTCGACTGCTCGCCTGGGAAAGCTTCGGCGAGGGCTGGGTCACCGACGTCGTCAAGCAGCTGAAGCTGAAGGACGTCACGCAAGCTCGCACGCCGGCTACGGCGAGCTTGCCCGATCTGGCCAAGGTCGATCCGACGCACGACGTCGTCTTCACCTGGAACGGCACGACCTCGGGCGTGCGCGTGCCGAATGCCGACTGGATCCCGGCCGACCGCGAAGGCCTGACCATCTGCGACGCGACCTCGGCCGCGTTCGCGCAGACCGCTCGATTGGGCGAAGCTCGATGTCGTCACCTTCTCCTGGCAGAAGGTGCTGGGCGGCGAGGCCGCGCACGGCATGCTGATCCTGTCGCCGCGCGCGGTGGAGCGGCTGGAGAGCTACACGCCGGCCTGGCCGCTGCCGAAGATCTTCCGCCTGACCAAGGGCGGCAAGCTCATCGAAGGCATCTTCGAGGGCGAGACCATCAACACGCCGTCGATGCTGTGCGTCGAGGATTATCTCGACGCGCTGAACTGGGCGAAGTCGATCGGCGGCCTCGAAGGCGCTGATCGCGCGCGCCGACGCCAATGCCAAGGTGCTGGCCGACTGGACGGCGAAGACGCCGCTGGGTCGATTTCCTGGCCAAGGATGCCGGCGATCCGCTCCAACACCTCGGTGTGCCTGAAGATCATCGATCCCGCGATCACGTCGCTGACGCCGGACGCGCAGGCCGACTTCGCCAAGAAGCTGGTCGCGCTGCTCGAGAAGGAAGGCGTCGCCTACGACATCGCCGGCTATCGCGACGCGCCGCCGGGCCTGCGCATCTGGTGCGGCGCCACCGTCGAGGCCGCCGATCTCGAAGCGCTGACGCCGTGGCTCGACTGGGCCTTTGCCGAGACCAAGGCGGCGCTGCCGAAGGCGGCTTAACTTCTTTCGCCTCTCCCCGTTCTTACGGGGAGAGGTCGGCGCATCGCGCCGGGTGAGGGGCTCTCCGCGGCACCTGCTCGTGGCTGCCCCTCACCCCGACCCTCTCCCGTAAGAACGGGGAGAGGGAGAAGAATCGCTCCGACTTCACCATTCGGCCGAAGGCCGCTTCCGTCGAGATGGCAAGGATCATCCATGTCCAACCCAACGTTCTCATTTCCGACAAGCTGTCTCCCGCCGCCGTGCAGATCTTCAAGGATCGCGGCGTCGAGGTCGACTTCCAGCCCGATCTCGGCAAGGACAAGGACAAGCTCGCCGAGATCATCGGCAAGTATGACGGCCTCGCCATCCGCTCGGCGACCAAGGTCACCGCGAAGATCATCGCCAAGGCCACGAAGCTGAAGGTCATCGGCCGCGCCGGCATCGGCGTCGACAATGTCGACATTCCCGCCGCCACCGCCAAGGGCATCATCGTGATGAACACGCCGTTCGGCAATTCGATCACCACCGCCGAGCATGCGATCGCGCTGATGCTGGCGCTGGCGCGCGAGATTCCGGAGGCCAACGCCTCGACCCAGGCCGGCAAGTGGGAGAAGAACCGCTTCATGGGCGTCGAGATCACCGGCAAGACGCTGGGCGTGATCGGCTGCGGCAATATCGGCTCGATCGTCGCCGACCGCGCGCTCGGCCTGAAGATGAAGGTCATCGCCTTCGATCCGTTCCTGTCGCCGGAGCGCGCCAAGGATATCGGCGTCGAGAAGGTCGAACTCGACGATCTGCTCACGCGCGCCGATTTCATCACGCTGCACACGCCGCTGACCGACGAAGACGCAAGAACATCATCGACGCCGCAGCCATCGCCAAGATGAAGAAGGGCGTGCGCATCATCAATTGCGCGCGCGGCGGCCTGGTCGACGAGAAGGCGCTGGTCGACGCGCTGAATTCCAGGCATGTCGCCGGCGCCGCCTTCGACGTGTTCGTCGAGGAGCCGGCCACCAAGAACGTGCTGTTCGGCCATCCGAACGTGATCTGCACGCCGCATCTCGGCGCCTCCACCACCGAGGCGCAGGAGAATGTCGCGCTGCAGGTCGCCGAGCAGATGTCGGATTATCTGCTGACCGGCGCGATCACCAACGCGCTCAACATGCCGTCGATCACGGCCGAGGAAGCGCCGAAGCTGAGGCCGTTCATCGAGCTCGCCGAAAAGCTCGGCTCGTTCGCCGGCCAGCTCACCGAGAGCGGCATCCTGAAGGTCGAGATCACCTATGAGGGCCACGTCGCCGAGATGAAGATCAAGGCGATCACCTCGGCGGTGCTGTCCGGCCTGCTGCGGCCGATGCTCGGCGACGTCAACATGGTCTCCGCGCCGGTCGTCGCCAAGGAGCGCGGCATGATGGTCGACGAGATCGTGCGCGCGGCGCAGAGCGATTACGAAAGCCTGATCACGGTGACCGTCACGACCGAACGGCAGGAGCGCTCGGTGGCCGGCACCGTCTTCCCGACGGCAAGCCGCGCCTCATCCAGATCAAGGGCATCCAGCTCGATGCCGAGTTCGGCAAGCCGATGCTCTATGTCACCAACGAGGACAAGCCCGGCTTCATCGGCGGCTTCGCCGGCCTGCTCGGCGACGCCAAGGTCAACATCGCGACCTTCCATCTCGGCCGCGTCAAGCAGGGCGGCGACGCCATCGCGCTGGTCGAGATCGACGGCGCGGTGCCCGGCGGACGTGCTGGCCAAGGTGCAGGCGCTGCCGCAGGTCAAGCAGGCCAAGGCGCTGGTGTTCTAGCCGCGCGTCGTTCTTTCCCTTCAAGGGGACTGCCTGTTCTTCGCCGCGGCCCTGCCGCGGCGGTGCCATATCGAAATTCCGATCGAACCAGTTCCTTCCCCGCCGCGTCTCATGACCGGGAGTGTTGGCGCGATTTTCTCGCGCTTGCCGTCGGCGACCGGTTCAGGAGGTATCCATGCGAATGATTACGAACGGTTTTCTGACGACCGAGCCTCGTCATGCTGGCGGCGCTTGCCGTCAGCGCCCAGCGCGCGCGGCCGACCTGGACGCCACCTCGGCGGTCGATGCCGTCACCGTCTATCCCGACGGCGCCAGCGTCACGCGCGTCATCACGCTCGACCTTGCCGGCCGGCGACAATTCCGCCGTCGCCAAGGATTTTCCGCTGACGCTCGATCCGTCCTCGCTGCGGGTCGAGGGCGAGGCCGGCGCCAAACTCACGATCGGCGCGATCGACGCCAAACCGCCGCGCGCGGCGCCGCCGGTCAACCTGCCCGAACTCGACAAGCGCATCGAGGCGCTGAAGGACGAGCGCGCCAATCTGCAGGGCGCCATCGATGCCGCCGACCGCGCGGCGCAAATTCGCCGAGCGATTTGCCGAGAGCGTCGCCGGCCGGAATTGGCGACAAGGGCGAGGCGCGGCCGATCGCCGAATGGCGCGCGGCCTTTGCCGCCGTCGCGGAGGAAGTCGCCAGCGCCGACACCGCGATCCGCGACGCCGAGCGCAAGCAGCGCGAGCTCGACCGCGAGATCGCGCGGCTCGAACAGGACCGGGCGCAGAAGCCGCCGAGCAAGCTGGAGGTCCGGATCGATCTCGCCGCGGCCGCCGCGACCAAGGCGACGCTGCGGGTGACCTATGCGGTGCGCAACGCGCGCTGGATGCCGCTCTACGACGCCCGCCTCGACACCGGCGCGAAGGACCGCAAGCCCGCGCTCGAACTGGTGCGCCGCGCCGAGATCACCCAAAACACCGGCGAGGACTGGTCGAATGTCGCGCTCGCCGTTTCCACCGTGCGCACCGCGCGCGGCGGCAACGCGCCGGACCTGAAGTCGCTCGTCGTGCAATACCCGCAAGCCGCCGCGCCCGGTGGCGCGCGGCGTCCGTCATGGATTATGCGGCGGCACCGCCGCCGGACGGCAGCGGCGGCTCCGCGCTAGCGCGGGGAAGAGCGAGGAGCCCGTGATGGAGAGGGCGGACGAGCAGCAGGCCGCGGCCGAAGTCAGCGGCTTCCAGGTGGTGTTCAAGATTCCCGGACGCGTCAGCCTCGGCGCCGGCGAGGGCGCCAAGAGCCTGCGCGTCTCCACGGCGACCATTGCGCCCGATCTCACGGTCCGCTCCGTGCCGGTGCTGGACCCGACCGCGTTCCTCGAAGCGAGCTTCAAGCAGACCGAGGACGCGCCGCTGCTGCCGGGCCGGGTCGCGATCTATCGCGACGGCGTGTTCGTCGGCCGCGGCCAGATGGCCGCTGCCGGCAAGGACGAGACCGTGCGGCTCGGCTTCGGCGCCGACGACAAGATCAAGATCGAGCGCACCGTGCTCAAGCGCAACGAGGGTTCGGCCGGCCTGATCGTGACGACGTCGAAGACCGACGAACGCTCGTTCAAGACCACCGTGCGCAACGGCCACGACTTCCCGATCCGGATCGCGATCGAGGACCAGTTGCCGGTCAGCGAGAACGAGGAGATTCAGGTCGAGATGCTGCCGTCGACCACGCCGCCGACCGCGACCAACCTGCGCGACAAGCGCGGCGTGCTGGAATGGGCGTTCGAGGCCAAGGCCGGCGAAGTCCGCGATATCGACTTCGCCTGGCGGGTGCGCTGGCCCAAGGACAAGGGCGTCGTGATGACGCCGGCGGGGTGAGCGATCGAGGCGAGGGCCGCGCCCGCGGGGGCCTGATCTGCGCCTCGCGGCCTTGCTGGCATGGCTGATCTTCGTCTCTGATACCGGCATCTCATGCGCGAGGGCCGCCGCAACAGGCCCGCGAACAGGGCGAAGCCAGCCGATGCCATATGAACACATTCTCGTCGACGATCCCCGGCCGCGGGTCCGGCGCATCACGCTGAACCGGCCGGAGAAGCGCAATGCGCTGAACAACCGCTGCGCGCGGAAGTGTTCGAGGTACTGGAACAGGCCGACCGCGATGGCGACGTATCGATCTCGATCGTGCGCGGCGCCGGTCCCTGCTTTTCCGCAGGCTACGATCTTTCGGCGGATAACCGCGTCGAGCAGCCCTATCACTCGGCCGCAGGTCCGGGCCAATGGTCGCGCCACGTCGTCGAAGGCTGGTTCTCGATCTGGGATCTGGCAAAACCCGTGGTGGCGCAGGTGCACGGCTATTGTCTCGCCGGCGGTACTGAGCTGGCGACCGCCTGCGATATCGTCTATGTCGCCGACGACGCCCAGATCGGCTATCCGCCGGTGCGGCTGATGAGTCCCGCCCGACATGCAGTATCATCCCCTGGCTGGTCGGCATGCGCCGCGCCATGGAACTGATGCTGACGGGCGATGCGATGTCCGGCCGCGAGGCCGCCGAATGGGGCTTTGCGACGCGCTCGTTTCCGCTTGCGAAGAGCTCGACGCGCGCACGCTGGATTTCGCCGAGCGCGCCGCCAAGGTGCCGGTCGAATTGCAGCAGCTCAACAAGCGCTCGGTGCACCGCGCGATGGAGATCATGGGCGCGCGTGCCGCGATGCGCGCCGGCACGGAAATCCAGGCGCTGGCCTTCACCGACGGAGGCGAGCAGGAACTACATGTCGACCTTCCGCCGCGACGGATCGAGCGTGAAGTCGCAACTCGATCAGCGCGACACCACGTTCGGAGATTACCGGACGAAGAAGGAGTGAGCGCCTAGTCCGCCGCAGAACATGGCGATCGCGACATTCCGTTAAATGTCGTATGGGCGAAGCGTCAGTGCGAGCGGAGCTGAATCAGGCAATCCATTGCTCACTGCTGCGCAGGAGACATGAATTGCTCGTCGCTCCGCTCCTCGCAGATGAGGCGATAGGGTAGCAATTGAACCCGTCACTTCGCCTTCAAAAATTCCCCCACCTCAAGCAACACGAACTCATTGTCGTCAGCCTTGTTGGGATCGCGGCTCGACGAGAACGGCAAATTGTTGTCGTTACCGACAATGATATGCGTCTCGTCGACGCGGTCGACGTTCTCGATGGTGAAGAACGGGAACGTCAGCACGCCGTCGTTGAGCGGCTTGCGCGCCTTCTTGTCGGGATCCTTGATCTTCATCAGGTCGATATAGGCGATCTTGCGCACCGGTTTGCCGACATTGGCGTCGGACAGTTCGACCTTGTAGACGCGCTTGAATTTGGCGAGGTCGGCAAAACAGTTCTCGCCGCGCTGGCCGGCCGGGCAGGCCTTGTCGGCGGTGCCTTCGCCATTGTCGCGCTCGATGATCAGGCCATTGGAGGCGTCGATCATGTTGAAGTCGCCGATGGCGTTGCCGTTCTGCTCGAACACGTAATGCCAGTAGCGGCCGGTGAACTTTTCGGCCGCAACGTCGAATTCGAGAATCCGCGAGGCTTCCTTGCCGTCGACCTTTTCAAAGTCCTTTTTCTCGGCGTCCCACAGCGGGCCTTCGAGCAGGCCGTACAGGAACTTGCCGTCCTTCGAACCGGCAAAACCTTCATAGCCCTTGGAACGGCGCAGGTTGACCGTGGTATAGCTCGCGCCGGGTGCTGCAGGCGACTGTACCGACCAATGGTCGGGCGAGCGCACCGGCTTGCCGTCGGCGGTGGTTTCGAACACGGCCAGGATCTTGCCCATCCTGTCGGCCTTCAGCACATAGGGGCCGAACTCGTCGCCGATCCAGAAGGTGTCGCCGATGATCTGAAAGCCTTCGGTGTCGAAATCGGCGCCGGTGAGATAGCGTTTTGCCGTGTCCTCATGCACGATGCGGAACGGCACCTTCTTGTCGGGATCGTGCAGGAACACGGTTTCCTGCCGCTCGATCTTGCCGCCGGCCCAGTCGATCTTGTGGCGGTTGAGATAGAGCATCGAATCGGCCGAGTTGTAGCGCGAGCCCATGCCGTTGTCGGTGAGCACCCAGAACGAGCCGTCGGGCATCACCTTGATGCCGGAATGGCCCTGCAGCGGCTGGCCCTTGAACGGCAGCGATACGCCGGTCGGCCGCTCGTAGGATTTTCCCATCACGGCTGCCGACCGCGTCGACGCGACGGCCGGTGGTGTATTTGCCCGCGGTCTTGAGATCGTCAGGCGCATCCGCAGGCGCATCGATGAAGGCTTCCGCCGGCAGCACGGCGTGGCCCTTCAGCGTGGCGGGAAATTCGCCTTCGCCTTGCGCAAATGCGGCACTGGCCAGAAAGACGGTCGCGACGGAGCAGAGCAATGACACGCGCATGGCGGATTTCCTCATGGTGACGATGCGGAGTGTCTTGCGGAGCGGCTGTTACAGTTGGCTGACAGTTCTGTGAAGAACCTGTAATGCCGTTGGATAAGCGCTGCGGCGTTATGCCGTTGGCGGGCCTGCCGGCCGCATGGTCTGCGGCAGCAGGAACGGCACGCCGCCGTCGGTATAGTCGATCGTGACATCCACCTCGAAAATTTGGCGGATGGTCTCGGCCGTGATCGCCTCCGCGCGGGCGCCGTCGATCGCGAGCTTGCCACGGTGCAGCAGCACGATGCGGTCGGCAAAGCGCATCGCGAGATTAAGGTCGTGCAGCACGGCGATCACGGCGGTGCCGTTCTGCGCCCGCCGCCGCGCCGTCTCCACCAGGTCGATCTGGTGGCGCATGTCGAGGCTGGAGGTCGGCTCGTCCAGCAGCAGCAGGCCGGGGCCGTGCTGTTGCTTCGCCGCAGGCGAGTTGCACCAGCACGCGGGCAAAATGCGCGCGCTGCTGCTCGCCGCCGGAGAGCGTCGGCAATTGCCGGTGGCTGAAATGCGCGAGGCCGACCTCGCCCAGCGCCGCATCGACCAGCTGCTGCGCGGCGGCGCGGCCGGTGTCGCCCGCGCCCATATGGACGATTTCCTCGACCGTGAACGGGAAGGTGACGTTGACGTGCTGCGACAGCATCGCACGGTGATGGGCGAGAACGCGGGGCGCATAGAGGTGGATGTCGCGTTGCCTCAGCTCGATCCGGCCCTTGGTCGGGCGGAGATCGCCGGACAGCATCCGCAGCAGCGTCGATTTGCCGGCGCCGTTGGGGCCGACGACGGCGACCATCTCGCCAGCTTTGATGCGAAGATCGACGCCATCGACCAGCGTGGCGCCGCCGATCGCCAGCGAGACCGAATGCGCTTCGAGAATGACGGTCATAGCGAAACCAGCCCGCGCTGCCGCAACAGCATGCCGAGGAAGAACGGCGCGCCGATCGCCGCCGTCAGGATGCCGATCGGCATCTCTGCGGGCGCCACGATGGTGCGGGCCAGCGTATCGGCTCCCACCAGCAGCACCGCGCCCAACAGCATCGAGGCCGGCAACAGCAGCCGGTGCGCCGGCCCGATCACCAGCCGGAGCAGATGCGGCACCACGATGCCGACAAAGCCGACCACGCCGCAGACCGAGACCGCGACGCCCGTCATCGCCGACACCAGCACGATCGAAATCCGCTTCAGCCGCTCGACGTCGACGCCGCTGTGAAACGCCTCGGCCTCGCCCAATACCAGCACATCAAGCCCGCGCGCGATCGAGACGCAGGCGATCAAGGCGAGCGCCAGCACCGGCGCCAGCGTCGCAAGCTTGGGCCAGGTCGCCCCGCTCAGCGAGCCCAGCATCCAGAACGTGATGTCGCGCAACTGGCGGTCGTCGGCGATGAACACCAGAAGCCCGATGCCGGCATTGGCGATGGCGGCAATCGCAATGCCGGCCAGCAGGAAGATCGCGATCGACGTCCGTCCCGAGCGGCTCGCGATCGAATAGAGGACGACCGTCGTGACCAGCGAGCCCGCAAACGCCGCGATCGGCAGCAATTGATGCTGCATGAAGCGGAAGCTTTGGCCGATCTGGCTGTCGGTGAACACGATTGCGGCGGCCGCCGCCAGCGCACCGCCGGAAGAAACGCCGACCAGCGCAGGGTCGGCGAGGGGATTTCGAAATAGCCCCTGCATGATGGCGCCCGATGCGGCGAGTAGGGCACCCACGATCGCGGCCGCAGCAATCCGCGGAATCCGGATCGACCACAGCACAAGCTGGTCGCGCGCAAGCGTCGGGCCAGCGTCCCCCCACAGCCCTAGTGCGGCCGGCAGCCGGGCCAGCGGAATGCCGGCGGCACCCATCGTCAGCGCGATCAGGGCCGCGCCGGCAAGTGCGATCAGCAGGCAGGCTAGGGTGAGTGAGGCCGGCGGACGCAGTGCGTAGCCGCTGCGGCGCTTCGTGCTTGAGCCTGTCAGGGCGGTCATAGCCGGCAATTGGCCGTCAGCACCGCCGGAGCAAATTTTTCCGCCTGCGGCGCCAGCGTCGGATAGAGCTTGACCGAGAGATCGCGCGCCGCGGCCGCCGTGCGCGGCCCGAAGCCGAGCAGATAGAGGCCATCCATGGAGATGAAAGCCTTGTTCGCCACGACCGGGGTCAGCGCGAAGGCGGGATGAAGATACACCGCTTCCGCGTCCAGCGAATCCTTACTCCGCGCGATCGAGAGCACGACGTCGGGTTTCGCGGCGATAATCGCCTCGTCGTTGATGGTCTTGTAACCGTCATAGCCGTCGATCGCGTTGACGCCGCCGGCGAGCGCAATGATCTCATTCGCGGCGGTCTTCTGACCTGCCGCCATGGCGCGGCCGTTCAACAACGACATCACGAACATCACGCGCACGGGCTTGGTCACCTTGGCGCGCAGTTCGCGCAGTTGAGCCAGATCGCCAGAGACTGCCGTGGTCAGGCATTCGGCGCGCTTGTCCGCGCCCATGGCGTGACCGACCAGCTTGATCTTCTCGAGCAGCCCCTGTTCGGAAAAGGTTTCGGGCACCAGCACCAGCGGCACCTTGGCGGCTTCGAGCACGTCCATGGTTTCCTTCGGCCCGGAGCCCTGCACGGCGAGCACCAGCGAGGGATTGAGCCCGAGCACACCTTCGGCCGAAAGCTGGCGCATGTAGCCGACATTCGGCTTGTCGCGCAGTGCGGCGGGTGGATAGAGGCTGGTCGTGTCGACGCCGGCCAGCCTGTCCTCGAAACCCAGCGCATAGAGAATTTCGGTGATCGCGCCGCCGATCGAAACGATCCGCGCCGGGTCCGATATCGTGACGTCGCGGTTACGGGCATCGTGCACCGTAATGCCTGCGGCGACGGCCGCGCCGCCGAGCAGGAAGCCGCAGGTGGCGGCCGATAGGGCGAGCGTGCGACAAATTGTCATTGCCGGCTCACTTGGTCAGGATCAGCTTGTTCTGCGATGTCAGCCGCAGGCGATAATTGTCCTCGCCATGCGAGATGATGATTTCGCGCTCGGTCGCGAACAGTTCGCGGCTGTCGATCCGGCTACCGTTCACGGTGAGAAGGCGCGTCGCAGACGGCGGGTTTTCGGCATGCTTTCCGGCGCCTCCGAATTGATCTCCTGAAGGTGCCGCCATAATTGCAGTTGTGTCCCTGTGTTCCCGACCAGCTGCTTGTATAATTTGATCGAGGCGCAATCCAACAGCTACACTTTACAATCGATATAAAGTGCACCCAGTCATGATTGACCGGTTCCGCAACGCGGCGTAACCAAGATGGACGCGGTACGAGCGGGGGAGCCCGGTCGCGGAAATATTAGCCAGCAAGCAGCCGCGCATATCAGCGGCGCCCGCCAGCCAGACAAAAAGAACATCAACAGGTTGGGGCAGTATGGCTTTCGGGGTCAGGCATTCGCGCGCCTTGGTTTTGGGCGCGTCGGCATTTTCGCTCGCATTGATGTCGTCAAGCGCGGCGTTCACGCAGGCGCTGGAAACGGAGGCCGTCACGCGTACCTCCGAGCAGAAGAAGCAGAAGCAAGCCAAGCGCCAGCAGGCCAAGCCGCAACAAAATGCGCAGGCAGCGGCCCCGATGATGAATGCGCGGGCCCAGATCGGTGCCGCGCCGGTACAGTCGCTCGATACGATCACGGTGGCGGCCTCAAAGACCGAGGAGCGCGCGATCGATGCGCTGGCGCCCGTCAGCGTGGTGACGCTCGAACAGATCCAGGGCCGTCAGGCCAGCACGCTCGGCGGTCTCCTCTACAATATACCCGGCGTCTGGGTGCAGGACCGCGGCGACGAGCCGTCGACCTCGATCAATATCCGCGGTCTGCAGGATTTTGGCCGCGTCGCCGTGGTTGTCGACGGCGCGCGGCAGAATTATCAGCGCACCGGCCACTTCGCGAACGGCTCCTTCTTCCTCAATCCGGAACTGGTTGGCGGCATCGATATCGTTCGCGGTCCGACCGCCAATATCTACGGTTCGGGCGCGATCGGCGGCGTAGCGTCGTTCCGCACCAAGGACATCGAAGACGTCGTGCGTCCCGGCGAGCGCTGGGGTGTAGACGCCAAAACCATTCTCGGAACGAATTACGGCCGCGCGCTCGGTTCGGTCTTCGGCGGTGTTCACGTCAACCCGAACGTCGATGTGTTCGCCGGCGGCACCTACAGCACGCAGGAGAGCTACAAGGACGGCACCGGCTTCGAAGTCGCCAATACCGGAAACCGGCTCACGGCCGGCATTGCCAAGCTGACGGTACGGCCGGCTGACGGACACGAAGTCAAGCTCGGCACAATTTTCCAGGAAGACCTTTACAGCGTAGGTCAGCCGCCACGCCGTGCAGGCGACCCCAATTCCACCAATCCGAACGGGACCAACAGCCTGAACGGCACGTCGATCTACAGGTCCGACGTGAAGAACTACACGACGACGCTCGGCTGGAAATATTCGCAGCCGGACGACAAATGGTTCGATTGGGATGCGAAGGTCTACTGGAATCGCACCGAGAACGACCAGATCAAGACGTTCCACACCAGCACGACTCCGTCCGTCTTCTGCGGCGGCGTGCCCGGCAATGCGGTGTCCGGCTGCATCGGCAGCAACCGCGGCTACCAGCTCGACACGGTTGGCGTCGACGTTCACAACACGACGCGCTTTGAGACCTACGATTGGCGCCATGCGGTCACCTACGGATTGGATGCGTTCCAGGACAAGGTGGTAAGCAACGATCTGCGCGGAACCTCCGATGTTACGACCCCTGGCGGCCAGCGCACGGTGTCCGGCGGGTTCGTGCAGTGGAAGGCCAACTACACCTCGCTGCTGGAGGTGGTTGGCGCGTTGCGTTACGACAATTACCAGCTGGAATCGGCGACCGCGTCCTCCGGCGGCGATCGCTTGTCGCCGAAGATTACGGTCGGTCTGATGCCGACAGCGGTGCTGACGCCTTATGCCAGCTATGCCGAGGGTTACCGTGCCCCGTCGATCACCGAAACTCTCGTGAACGGCCCGCATGCCGGCGCCACCGTCAATGACTCGTTCTTCCGCTGCCCGTCGGGTACCCCGGGACCCGGCGCCGATTCGACATTCTGCTTTCGTTCCCAATCCGAACCTTCGCCCCGAAGTCGGCAAGAACAAAGAGATCGGCTTCAACCTGAAGAAGAACGACCTGTTCACGTCGGGTGACAGCATCCGCGGCAAGTTCAACGTGTTCCGCAACGACATCACTGACTTCATCGACCAGGTTGCTTTCGGGCAGCCGCTTTCGGTTCCAACCGGGCCGCCGCCTGCGCCGACCATCACCGTTCTGCCGTTCCTGCAGTACCAAAACATTGCGCAGGCCAGAATTCAGGGCTTCGAAGCCGAGACGATGTACGACGCCAATCTCTGGTTCGTCGGTGTCGCAGGCTCGTACCTGCAAGGCAAAAACCTGCAGACAGGCTTTGGGCTGTACAGCATTCCGCCGCAGAAGATCACGACGACGGCCGGCGTTCGGTTGCTCGACAGAACGCTCGTGCTCTCCGTCATGTGGACGTCGGCGCAGGCGAACAGAAACATTCCACCGACCTACACGCCGGCAACCGGATTCGACCTGGTCAACCTCTATGCCCAGTACCAGCCGACGCGGGACCTCACGCTCAATTTCTCGGTCGAAAATCTTCTCAATCAATACTACCGTCCTTATGCCATCCCGGTCGGCAGCGCGGGAGATACGCAAAACGACGTGAAATGGGCTAGCGCCGGCCCCGGGATCGTATTCAAGGGTGGCCTCAAGTATCATTTCGGAGGAACTTGACACGAAGAATCCACGGTCTCGCGCGAGACCATCACCTCCAACGCACCGGGCCGCGCTGATGCTCCAGCGCGGCTGCGGTGCATTCATGTTTCAACCAACTCAAACACAACGCCAGGCGCAACCCAGCACCCCAGCAAGGAGATTTTGAAATGTTTATCGCAATGAACCGGTTCCAGGTGAAGATTGGCTCTGAAGCGGCGTTCGAGACCGTCTGGCGCACCCGCGAATCCTATCTCAGCAACATGGCTGGCTTCGTCGAGTTTCATCTGCTCAAGGGCCCCGTCCTCGAGGACCACACGCTGTACTCCTCGCACACGACCTGGGTCGACAAGGCCGCGTTCGAAGCCTGGACCAAATCGGAAGAGTTCCGCCGCGCCCACGCACGCGCCGACAACAAGACCGGCGAAAGCCTCTATCTCGGCCATCCCA
The DNA here is from genome assembly GCA_963770135.1 of uncultured Alphaproteobacteria bacterium. GTDB lineage: Bacteria > Pseudomonadota > Alphaproteobacteria > Rhizobiales > Xanthobacteraceae > Bradyrhizobium. The sequence continues at coordinate 136,187 of CAVYOM010000025.1, forward strand.
AGTTCGAAGGTTTCGAGGTGATCCTGAGCGAGCGCAAGTCCAGCGCTGCTGCGTAAGGGAGAGCGCCATGTTGAGCACGGAGCTCGCCGACCTCAAGGCCTATATGACCGAGAATCCGGGCGCGGTGATCGAGGACGTGGCGCGGGAGCGGAAAGTCACCCCGCGCGCCGTTCTCGAGGCGCTGCCGGAAACCATGGTGCGCATCGGCGCCGGCGGCGAGTTCGGCGCCGCGATGAACGACGTCGCGCAATGGGGCGAGGTGACGCTGATCGTCCATACCGACGACGCGATCTTCGAGTTCACCGGCGCGATCCCGGCGGGCGAGGTCGGACGCGGCTATTTCAACCTGATGCAGCCGAAGGGACTTCACGGCCATCTCCGCCACGAGCGCTGCGCGGCGATCGCCTTTGTCGAGCGGCCCGTTCATGGGCAAGTCGTCGGCCTTCATCGCGTTCGTCAATGTCGACGGCGGCATCATGTTCAAGGTGTTCGTCGGCCGCGACGAGACGCGGGCGCTGCGTGTCGACCAGTTGCAGCGCTTTCAGGCGCTGGGCGAGAGGATCGCGCCCGCCCGCGCGGCGTAGCCGATTCCCACAGTATCAGTCCGGGAGGTGGTCATGCAGCGAACAGTGCTGGACTTTATGATCCGTTGGTGTGGCGCGGCCGGCGTGGCCATCTTGCTCGGGTGCGGCGTTCGCCGCCACCGACGACGGCGCTGCTGCCGCGCAACCTGTCGCCCTGGAACATGTTCGTGAATGCGGACATCGTGGTGCAGGCGGTCATGGTCGGGCTTGCCTTCGCCTCGCTGGTGACCTGGACGATCTGGTTGGCAAAAACCATCGAGGTCCGCCGCAAGACGACGACCGCCAGGCGGCGGCTGAGCCTGCTGGAAACCGATACGGTACTGGCAAAAGCCGAGCAGGAAAGCCGCGGCGGCAGCGATGCCGTGGCGCAGATCATCCAGTCCGCCGCGCGCGAGGCCTCTCTTTCCGGCGGCCATTTCGACGACGGCCTCAAGGAACGGGTGGCGCTGCGGCTGGAACGTGTCGAGGCCGCGATGTCGCGGCAGATCGCGCGCGGCACCGGCGTGCTCGCCACCATCGGCGCCACCGCGCCGTTCGTCGGCCTGTTCGGGACGGTCTGGGGCATCATGAATTCGTTCATCGGCATTTCCGAGGCCCACACCACCAATCTCGCCGTCGTCGCGCCCGGCATCGCGGAAGCGTTGCTGGCGACCGCGCTCGGTCTCGTGGCGGCGATCCCGGCGGTCGTGATCTACAACCATCTCACCCGCACCATCGCGGCCCATCGCGCGCTGCTCGGCGACGCCTCGGCGATGGTGCTGCTCCTGATCAGCCGCGAAGGCGACCGCGGCTCGTTTCGCCTCGCGCGCGCCGCCGAGTAGACGACGGAGTGTGAGCAATGGGCGCAAAGCTCGGGCAAGCCATCGGCGGACGTGCACGCGGCGGCGACGATCTTGTCGAGTCGCACGAGATCAACGTCACGCCGTTCATCGACGTGATGCTGGTGCTCTTGATCATCTTCATGGTCGCAGCCCCGCTCGCAACCGTCGATCTCGGCGTCGATCTGCCGGCGAGCGCGGTCGAGCCGCAGCCGCGTCCGGACAAGCCGGTGTTCGTCACGGTGAAGCCGGATCTTTCGGTTGCCGTCGGCGAAGACGTCATTGCGCGTGACACGCTGACCTCTACGCTCGACAGCGCCACGCACGGGAAGAAAGACGAACGCATCTATCTGCGCGCCGACAAGGCCGTCAGCTATGGCGACCTGATGGAGGTGATGAACCTGTTGCGCAACGCCGGCTATCTCAAGATCGCGCTGGTCGGCCTCGACGGGCGGAGCTAGCACCGGTGAATGCGTTCGCGCTGCACGATGTCTCCGACCAGGCCACCGCCCGGCGCTGGGGCGCCTCGGCGTTTGCGATCGTGGCCGCGCATGCCGCCCTGATCGCGCTGGCGATGAACTGGTACACCCAGCGGCCGGTGCCTGGCGTTTCCTTGCCGGCGATCATGGTGGACATGGCGCCGGTCTCCGCCGCGCCGCAGGCGACGCAGGCGGATCTGGCGCCGGGACCCGTGATGCAGCAGGCCGATGCTTCGCCGCCGGAGCCTGCAGCGGCGGAAGCCGTGCAGGAAGAGATCGCGCCGACCCCGCCGCAGGAAAAGCCGGAAGTCGTCGCGCCGCCGGAGCAGAAGGTGGAAATGAAGCCGGCGACGGAGCCCGCCAAGCCGGTCCCGGAGGCCAAGCCGACGCCGGTCAAGCCGAAGGTGGTTCGCCCGGACGCCAAGAAGCCGACCGACGCGCCGCCGGCGCCGCGCACGACGGCCTCGCCCAAGGCCGAGCGTCAGGCGCCGGCCGCGTCCGCCGTCAGCGCCGGCGCATCAGCCGCGGCACTGGCCTCCTACCGGCAGATGGTCGCCGCCCATTTGCAGCGCTTCAAGCAGTACCCGCCCGCCGCCAAGTCCGCCGGCCAGCAGGGCACCTCGCGGGTCAGCTTCACGCTCAGCCGGAGCGGCGGCGTGCTTTCCGTCGGCCTCGGCGGCTCGTCAGGCCATTCGCAACTGGACGCCGAGACGCTGGCGATGGTGCGCCGCGCCCAGCCGTTTCCCGCGTTTCCCGCCGACATCAAGCAGTCCTCGATGCCGTTCAACGCGCCGGTGGCGTTCTACATCCGGTAGCGCAACGCCTCCAAACGCCTCGCGTCAGCGCGGCGCCTCCTTCGGCGGGATCTCGAAGCTGACGGTCTTGCTGTCAATCACGTGGTGCGTGGGGTCGGCGAGTTCGAACAGCACCTTGTGAGGGCCCGGCTTCAGCCCAACCACAATGACCGTTTCTCCGCTGGCGTCGACAAAGTGCCATGGCGCATCGTCGACGGTGATGTGCACGTGACCGATACGTGGCGATACATCAAGCGCGCCCTTGCCGAACACCGGCACGATATGCAGATTTTCCGTAGCGTACTGGATGAACACGAGGCCCTGTTCAAGCTGCTTCGCCAGCGGCGGATCGACGATCAGCCGCGCCGGCGGCTGGTTCTCGATCGCGACCAGCGGCGAGGGTCCGCGAATGTCCTTCGCGCTTTGTGCGAACGAGGTGGCCGCAAACATCGTGGAGGCCGCCAGAACGACTGCGCAATCGAGCGTGGTGAACATTTTCAATCCCTTCGACTGTTCGGGCGAAGCTAGGAGTTCTTACGGCGCAGAAAGTCGCGGATCAGCGGGACCATCTCGTCGAACTTGTCCTCGAGCGCGAAATGGCCGGTATTGATGAGGTGGAATTCCACTTTCGGAAGGTCGCGCTTGTATGGGTGCGCGCCATCGGCGGGAAAGATGAAGTCGTTTTTGCCCCACACGATCAGCGTGGGTGGCTTGTGCTTGCGGAAGTAGGCCTGCACCGCCGGGTACAGCGGAAGGTTGGTGCGGTAGTCGTAGAACAGGTCCATCTGGATTTCGCTGTTGCCGGGCCGGTCGAGCAACGCCTGGTCGTGCACCCAGTTGTCGGGTGAAATCCGACTCACGTCGGACATCCCGTCGGTGTACTGAAATTTTGTCGTCTCCAGCGTGACGAGCTTCAGCAAGGCCTTGCGGCTCGCGTCCGATCCGTCGGCCCAATACTTCTTGATTGGATCCCAGAACTCTTTCAACCCTTCGTCGTAGGCGTTGCCGTTCTGCACGATCAGGCCGGTGATGCGTTCAGGGTGTTTCAGTGCCAGCCGCCAGCCCACGGGCGCGCCGTAATCCATCACATACATCGCGTAGCGGGTGACACCGAGTTGATCGAGCAGACCGCCGACGAGTTCGCCGAAACGGTCGAACGTGTATTTGAACGTCGCACGGTCCGGCATGTCGCTCTGACCATAGCCGGGGTAATCGGGGGCAATCACGCGATAGCGGTCCGCCAGCGCCGGGATCAGGTTGCGGAACATGTGTGACGAAGTCGGAAACCCGTGAAGCAGCAGTATGACGGGCGCATCCTTCGGGCCCGCCTCGCGGTAAAAGATCTTGATTCCGTCGATCGCCTTTGTCCGATGATACGTGACCGGGTAGGTGACCGCCGTTCCTGACGCCTCGCGCGAAGACTTTGCCGACGCACTCTGCGAGGCTGCGGCGGCAACGGCCATCCCAGAAATTCCGATAATGAGGCGGCGACGATCGAGGCGAAGCGGCACGTCCTTAACTTCTGTGATTTTCATTTCCACCTCCGTGTCAGGAATCGGGTTGTCGTGGATGACTGCGCGTGCGCGCTCAAACGCCTTCGTAAACCAGCCGGGTGAAGAAGCCGGGATCGATGACGAATTGACCCCATTTGGCGTCGAAGGCTGCGGTTGGCTTCGCCGCGACGGTTTCGTCGCGCGTTCGTCCCTGTTTTTTCAAGCTGGCGACGTTGTCGCGGATCGCGACAAGCATGTCGCGAAACGCCTGCAGTTCAGCCCTGTTGCTGACCGGCTTGCCGTGACCGGGAATAATGATGGTGTCATCGTTGGTCGATGCGAGGTTGGCGTTCGACGCGGCGATCATTCCGTCGATGCTGCCGCCGGTCGAATAGTCGATGAACGGATAGATCCCGTTCCAGAAGGTGTCGCCGACGTGGACCACGTTGGCCTCGGCGAATGTGACGGAGATGTCGCTGTCGGTGTGGGCAGGTCCGTAGTGCTTCAGATCGATCGAAGCGCCATTGAGCTTGAGGGTGTGGGTTTTGGAAAAGACTTCGCTGGGAATTCCGCCCGGACCGAGCGGAAGAAAATTGTAGTCCCAGTCCTCGACGCGCTGGATTCCAGCGAGATGTTTTCGCGTGTTGTCCTGCGCAATGATCCGGGCGCCGGCCGCATGCAGCCACTCGTTGCCGTCGGCGTGATCGAAATGCCAGTGGGTATTGACGAGATGCGTGACAGGATCGGCGCCGATATCCGCCAATGCCTTGGTCAGTTGGGGACGTGACACACGGATGCCGGCGTCGATCAGCACCTTGCCGTCGGAGCCGGTCAGGACGGCGATGTTGCCGCCGGAGCCTTCCAGCACACTGATGTTATGTCTGAGCTTGTATGTCGTGATCGGTGAGGTCGCGGCACTATCCTTGATCAGGCTGACAATGCCGCGCGCCTCGGCGTAGGCCTGACGTGGCGAAAGCCAGCCACTGCTTGCGCGGCTGCGGCGCTGCCCAGGCAGCATAGACAGAAGTTGCGGCGTGAAAATTTCTTGTTGTTGAGTTCCATGGTGTCCTCCACCCTAGCGCAGAGTGCGCAGGCGAACGATGATGCCCTCCGGCGCTTTCTCAGCCCTGAATGAAGCCAAGCAAATCGCTGTTAAATTGATCTCGATGTGTCGCCATTAGTCCGTGCGGCGCGCCGGGATAGACTTTCAAAGTGGCCTTGCTGATTAGCTTCGAAGACAGCAGCGCGGAATCTGCGATCGGCACGATCTGGTCGTCGTCGCCGTGGAGCAGCAGCGTCGGGATATCGATCTGCTTGATGTCCTCGGTCAGATCGGTTTCCGAGAATGCCTTGATGCATTGATAGGCGCCCGCAATGCCGGCCTGCATGCTCCACATCCAGAACGCATCCTTGACGCCTTGGGAGACCTTCGAACCGGGTCGGTTGGCGCCATAGAACGGCGCGGCGAGTTCCCGATAGTATTGCGATCGATCGGCAATGAGGCCTGCGCGGATACCGTCGAAAACCTCGATCGGAAGTCCGCCGGGATTCGTAGCCGTTTTCAGCATGAGCGGAGGGATGGCGGAAACCAGTGCAGCCTTGGCGGCGCGCTTGGTGCCGTACCGGCCGAGATAGCGCGCGACCTCGCCGCCGCCGGTCGAATGCCCGATCATGACGGCGTCCCGAATATCCAACGCCTCCATGAGGGCTGAAAGATCACCAGCGTAGGTGTCGAGGTCGTTGCCGGTCCAGGGCTGGCTGGATCGGCCGTGGCCGCGCCGGTCATGGGCGATGCACCGCAGGCCACGCGAGGCGAGAAACCACATTTGGTCGTCCCAGGCGTCCGCATTGAGCGGCCAACCGTGGGAAAACACCACGGGACGTCCTGCGCCCCAGTCCTTGTAGAAGATTTGCGTGCCGTCCGTTGTCGTGATGGTGCCCACCTTGCATACTCCCTCTTTGCGAGCAGTCGAGCGGGTTACAACTTTTCTCGACCGGCATGACCCGTCAGTGCATTTTGACGGGTTGGAATTGGTTGGCTCCGCGCAGCAATCTGTAGATCTCGCGCGCCGAAGGCTCCGTCAGCCTGAGCCTGTATCGCATTGCGGCTGTGCGTGCACTCCATATGATCGAGAAGAACCTTCTCGAATTTGGAAAGGCCGTCCAATGGACCGCTTGGAGGCGATGTCGATTATCGTCGCCGTCACCGAGACAGGCAGTTTTTCGGCGGCTTCAAGGCGACTGAAGAAGCCGGTCGCAACCGTCAGTCGCATGGTCGCCGAACTCGAAGCGCGGCTGAAGGCCCAGCTGTTTCAAAGATCTTCGCGGCAGATGACGCTGACGGACGCCGGGCGTTCCTACATCGAGGCTTGCAAGCGCATCATCGAGCAGGTCGATGATGCGGAGCGCGAAGTGTCCGGCGAATACAGAATCCCGAAGGGCGATCTGGCGATCACCTCACCCTGGGGGTTGGGGCACATGCACCTTATGCCGATCGCCGTCGAGTTCATGAATGCGTATCCGGAGATTGCGCTGCGGCTCGTCCTCACCGACCGCATTGTCGATACGGTCGAAGAGAACATCGATATCTCGATCCGGATTGGCAATCTCGCCGATAGCAATCTGATCGCGACGAAAGTTGGTTCGGTCCGGTTCGTGCTATGTGCGAGCCCCCTCTATCTGGCGGAGCATGGACACCCGAGCGAGCCCGCTGAGCTTGCAGCGCACGACTGCATCAGCATTGACAGCGTAGCACCTCAGCGGAGCTGGAAGTTCATCAAGGATGGCCGGGAAATCGTGGCGCCGATCCGATCGAGACTGACGGTGAGCAACTCAGAGGCGGCCATTGATGCTGCCATCGCGAGCGCCGGTATCACGCGGGTCATGTCCTACAAGATGGAGGCGGCCCGGCGCGCCGGCCAGCTCGTCCTCATGCTGGAGGAATTTGAGCAGGAGCCGTGGCCGGTCCACATCGTCTATGCCGAACGCAAGCCGGTGCCTCTCAAGCTGCGCGCCTTCCTGAACTGGATGACGCCGCGCCTGAAGGCCCGGCTGGCCTGAAGGCAGGATTACTCCTTCACCGCGCCGGTCAGTGACGAGACGTAGTAATCCACGAACAGCGAATAAAACAGCGCGACCGGCAGCGAGCCGAGCAGGGAGCCCGCCATCAGCGCGCCCCACTGATAGACGTCGCCGGTGACGAGCTCGGTCAGGATCGCGACCGGCACGGTCTTGTTGGCGCCGCTCTGGATGAAGGCGAGCGCGTAGATGAACTCGTTCCACGACAGCGTGAAGGAGAAGATGCCGGCCGAGATCAGGCCGGGCACCGCGAGCGGCAGCGTGATCCGCCGCAGGATCTGCAGCCTTGTGGCGCCGTCGACCAGTGCGCATTCCTCCAGCTCGTACGGGATCGACTTGAAATAGCCGATCAGGAGCCAGGTGCAGAACGGCACCAGGAAGGTCGGATACACCAGGATCAGCGCCATCGGCGAGTCGAACAGGCCGAACTGCACGATCACGGTGGCCAGCGGAATGAACAGGATCGAGGGCGGCACCAGATAGGCGAGGTAGATGCCGAGCCCCACATAGGGGCTGCCGCGGAAGCGCAGCCGCTCGATCGCATAGGCTGCGAGCGTCGAGGCGAACAGCGACAGGAAGGTCGAGCAGACCGCCACGATCATCGTGGTCCACAGCCAGGTCGGATACGCCGTATTGAACAGCAGGTGCTTGATATGCGCGAGCGTCGGCGAGGTGATCCAGAACGGATTGTGATCCTTGAAGTTCAGCAATTCCGCGTTCGGTTTGAACGAGGTGATCGCCATCCAGTAGAACGGGAACAGCAGGATCAGCACGAAGCAGGACAGCGGCAGGTAGATCATCATCACCCGCCGCGCGCGGGAATCCCACGACATGGTGTCCGGCGTGGCGCTGCTGACGTTGCTGTTTCCGGGTGAGGCGGCGACGTCAGTCATTGGCTTCTCCTTGCTGCCATTTGCGGCGCGCGAGGCCGAAGTAACTGAACAGCGTTGCAAACACCAGGAACGGGATCATCGACACCGCAATCGCGGCACCCTCGCCGAGTTCGCCGCCGGCGATGCCGCGCTGGAACGCCAGCGTCGCCAGCAGATGGGTGGAGTTGACCGGCCCGCCGCGGGTGATGGCGTAGACGAGCTGGAAATCCGTGAAGGTGAAGATGATCGAGAACGTCATCACGATGGCGAGGATCGGCAACATCATCGGGAAGGTGATGTAGCGGAAGCGCTGCCAGGCGCTGGCGCCGTCCAGCATCGCCGCCTCGTAGAGCGAAGGCGAAATGGTCTGCAGGCCCGCCAGCAGCGAGATGGCGACGAAGGGGATGCCGCGCCAGATGTTGGCCACGATCAGCGAGAACCGCGCCGCCCACGGCGTGCCCAGGAAGTCGACATTGGTGGTGCGGACGTGCAGCACGTCGACCAGCAGATAGGAGATGATCGAGAACTGCGGATCGTAGATCCACCAGAACGCCAGCGCCGACAGCACCGTCGGCACGATCCACGGCAGCAGCACGATGGCGCGCAGCAGGCTCTTGAGCGGGAAGTGGTTGTTGAGCAGCAGCGCCAGCCAGAAGCCGAGCGCGAACTTTCCGAACGTCGCGACCGCGGTGTAGAAGACGCTGTAGAACACCGCGCCCCACCACAGCGGATCGGTAAAAAGATACTGGAAATTCTCGAAGCCGACAAAGACGCCGCGCTTGCCGATGGTGGTGTCGGTGAAGGCGAGCCAGACGCCGAGACCGAGCGGGTAGGTGAGGAACACCCCGAGCAGCCCGAGCGCCGGCGTCAGGCACATCACGATCAGGAACGGCTTGTAGTCGAACAGGCGTGCGATCCAGCCCGGTTGCCGGGTAGCCACGACGCGCGATGGTAGGGTCGTTACAGACATCAAGATTTGTCCCGATGCGAACTGTCATGCGAGGAAGCGTCATGGCGAGCGAAGCGAAGCAATCCATGCCTTCATGGAAAGAAAGAATGGATTGCGTCGTCGCTTCGCTCCTCGCAATGACGACCGCTCTGTTCGGCCTTACCGGCCCTGCCGCCGGAAATACCGCTTCGCACGCTGCTCGGCTTCCGCGGCCGCAGCCTCCGGCGTCGAGGCGCCGGTCGCTACCGCGGCGCACATCTGCACCAGCACGTAATCGGAGCTGACGGCACCGGTTGCCGTCGAGATCGGGCCCTTGTAGCCGTCGTAATAGGTGCTGTTCATGGTGTCCTTGAAGATCTTGACCTTGGGATCTTCGGACCAGACCTTGGCCTCGGCGTAGTTGGCCAGCGGCTGCGCCCAATAGCCGGAGTTGGCGTTCAGCCACGGCTCGTACTGGTCCTTTTCCAGCATGTATTGCAGGAATGCCTTTGCGGCGTTGGGGTACTGGCTGTGCTTGAACAGCATGGCGTTGAGCGTCAGGCCGGCCATCGGGGAGACCTTGGCGAGACCCTTCGGCAGCAACTGATGCTCGCTGTCGTCGGCGATCGCCTTGGTGGCCGGATCGTTCTTCAGCGAGAAGTACAGCGAGACGCCGTTGGCGGTCAGCGAGATTTCCTGCGCGGAGTAGGCGCGGTTGTTGCTGACGTCGTTCCAGGACGGCGTGCCGGCGATGAAGGTCGGGTACAGTTCCTTGACCCATTTCAGCGCGGCGATGGTCTCCTTGCTGTTGATGGTGACGTTGCCTTCCTCATCGATCAGCGAAGCGTTGTGCGACCACAGCGCCCAGTTGGCGAAGCCGTTGCCGTCGCCCTTGGCGTTGCCGAGCGCAAAGCCGGCCGGCTTGCCGGCCTTGTGCAGCTTCTGGCACAGGTCGAGGAACCCGGCATGGTCTTCCGGCACCTTGTCGTAGCCGACCGATTGCAGGATCGACTTGCGGTAGATCAGCGGGCCGGCGGTGGCGCCGAACGGCAGTCCGATCCAGGCGGTGCTCTTGTTCTTCATGCCGTAGCTCTTGGCCAGCGGCAGCCAGCCGCCGTAGCGCTTGCCGAGATAGTCGGCGACGTCGGTCAGTTCGACCAGCTTGTCGATATAGATGTGCGGCGCATCGGAGAAGCCGATGATGATGTCCGGGCCGGCGCCGGAATTCGAAGTCACCGCGGTCTGCTGGTTGATGTCTTCCCAGCCGACGAAGTCGACCTTGACTTCGACACCGGTATCCTTGGTGAACTTGGCGCAATTGGCGCGGAACACGTCTTCGTCGGCCTGCACAAAGCGCACCGGGCGCAGCATGCGCAAGGACGCGCCTTTTTCGATCGCGAATTTGGGGGCGGCGACGTCGGCGGCCTTGATGGCGGATTGGGCCGAAGCGCCGGTGGCCGCCAGCGCGGCGGCGGAAACGCCCAGAGCCAACGCGTCACGACGGGTAATGTTATTCGTCATTTAGAAACTCTCCCTGTTTTCATGTTCCCGGTGTTTCACCGCCGGTGAACTCTCAAGCCCTCGGTTCCAGCCGAAACCGGGGGCTTTTCGCCTCTGTTGTTGTTACGCCTCGCGGGCGCGGACCGTTCTCCGCTTCGCCCGAAGACGCTTCTTGCCGCTTCTAGCGCGGGATAACGATTCTCGTCATCCCGCTCTAGCTCTCTTGTTTGAGCATGATCTTATCGGAAAACCGGTGCCCACTTTTCCGGATCATGCTCTAGCTGTTGGGACCGCGATCCATGCTGACAGGTTGCCAGCGTCGAAGCGAGGTATTTTGCAGCACCGACGGATTGACGCAGCTTACCGGCCACATCCCCTGCAGGACCAGTGACAATTCGTAGCCTACGCGGCGCTTGCGCGCCTCGTCAAATCGTGCCGATGCCGAGGCGACATGCGCCGTCAGCGTGACATTCTCCATCGACAGTATCGGGTTGTTGTGGGACGGCGGTTCCTTTTCCAGCACGTCGAGCGCTGCGTGCGCGATCCAGCCTTCCTGCAGCGCCTTGACCAGCGCTTCCTCGTCCACCGTCGCGCCACGGCCGGTATTGACGAACACGGCGGACTTTTTCATCTGGCGGAAATGCTTCTCGGTGAGCATGTGATGCACCTCGGGCCGCGCCGGCGCATGCATCGAGACGAAGTCCGACTGCTGCAGCACCTCGTTCAGCGTCGAGGGGATCACGCCGTGATCGTACATCAGCGTTTCCTGGATGAAGGGATCGTAGGCCATCATGCGCAAGCCGAACGGCGCGGCGCGCTTGGCGACCGCGCGCGCCACCCGGCCGAACGAGATGAAGCCGAGCGTCTGGCCCATCAGCCGCGGGATCTTCAACAACGCCGGACGGCCCTCCGACCATCGGCCGGTGCGCACCATCTTGTCCTGCTCGACCAGCCGGCGGAACCCAGACAGCAAGAGCATCATGGCGTGATCGGCGACCTCCTCGATGAAGGTGTCGGGGATGTTGGTGACGGGAATGCCGCGGGCGGTGGCGGCCTTGACGTCGACGCTATCGACGCCGACGCTGCCGAGCGTGATCACCTTGCAGTTTTGCAAGCTATCGATGACGGCTTTCGTGATCGGCATGCCCTTGGCGTAGATCGCATCGGCGGTCTTCGCAGCGGCGATGAATTCCGCCTCGTTGGCCGGCGCCTCGATGATTTCGGCTCCGATCGGATCGAGCGCTTCCTTCTCGTAATCGTAGCCGCCACCGGCGACCGTGAAGCTCGCGCCCTTCGGCGTTACCACCCTGAATTTCGGCATTTCCTGCTCCCGATTTATCTTCGGTGTTGGTTTGAGACGGCCGAGCGCCGCCACTGATGTTTTACCGCGATTCCCCTTTTACGCGACCTGAAGGCCATCCGCTACAATCGATGGTTGCTTTCTTCAATAAAAACACGGACTTGCGCCGCCCGTCGTAACAAACCGCTAAAGGGTCTCACGATACCGTGCGCCAAACCGATCGGCTAATCGCACGCTCTTTTCTGGAGATCTCCCGTGAAGCTCACCAACCTCAAGATCACCCCCAAGCTCGGCATTCTGGTGGGCGTGACCCTGCTCGGCCTCTGCGTCGCCGGCGTTCTCGCAGGCTACCTGATGCAGCGTGAAATGCTGAACGGGCGCATCGAGCAGACCAGGGCGATCGTCGACATGGCGCGGAACATGGCGCTCGGCTTGCAGAAGCAGGTCGCCGCGGGTCAGATGACCAAAGAAGCGGCGATTGCCGAGTTCAGCAAACGCGGCAACACGCTGACCTTCGACAATGGCAATGGCTACGTGTTTGCATACACGATGGATGGCGTCGCCGTGCTGGCGCCGGTGCCGAGCCAGATCGGTCAGAACCGCATGGACGTCGACACCGGCGGCCGGAAGCTGGTGCGCGAACTGCGCGACGGCATCGTGAAGGACGGCGAAGTCACGTTGCGCTACGAATACCGCAGGCCCGGACAGGAAGAATTGATCCGCAAGTTTTCCTACGCGGTTCCGATTCCCGGCTGGGACATGTTCGTCGGCACCGGCGCCTATCTCGACGATCTCGACGCCAGGATGAAGCCGCTCGCCTGGTTGCTCGGGCTGGCCATTCTCGGCATTGCGCTGGTTGCCGGCAGCATCGCCTCCATGATCGGCCGCAGCATTTCGAAGCCGCTCGTTCAGCTCGGCGCCTGCATGCAGGACCTCGCCGCGGGCCGGCTGGACGGCGAAATTCCCTGCATTGGCCGCGGCGACGAGATCGGCGCGATGGCCGCGACCGTCCAGATATTCAAGGACAATGCACTGCGCATTCGCGGGCTTGAACAGAAGGAAGCCGACGTACAGGCGCGCGCCGACGCCGACCGGCGGGCGGCGATGGAACAGATCGCCGGCGACTTCGAACGCAGCGTGACCGGCATCGTCCGCTCGGTGTCGACGGCCGCCGCCGGCATGCAGACCACTGCGCAGTCGATGACGGCTACCGCCAGCGACGCCAGCGCGCGGGCCGCGACCGTCGGCGCGGCTTCGCAGCGTTCATCCGACAATGTCGGCACGGTCGCCTCCGCCGCCGAAGAGCTCTCCAGCTCGGTGACCGAGATTTCCCGTCAGGTGGCGCGCTCCAGCGAGATCGCCAGCAAGGCGGTCAGCGACGCCGAACGCACCAACGCCACCGTCGGCGCGCTCTCGACCGGCGCCGAGAAGATCGGCGAAGTGGTCAAGCTGATCCACTCGATCGCCGCGCAAACCAATCTGCTCGCGCTCAACGCCACCATCGAGGCGGCGCGCGCCGGCGATTCCGGCCGCGGCTTTGCGGTCGTTGCGTCGGAAGTGAAGGCGCTCGCCAACCAGACCGCGAAGGCGACCGAGGAAATCTCCTCGCAGGTTGCCGCTATGCAGGCTTCCACCAGCGAAGCCGTGGCCTCGATCGGCGGCATCACCGCAACCATCTCGCAGATGAGCGAGATCACGCATTCGATCTCGACCGCCGTCGACCAGCAGGGCGACGCGACGCGCGAGATCGCCCGCAACATTCAGTCGGTGGCGGCCGGATCGAACGAGATCTCCAGCCATATCGGCGGCGTCACTACCGCCGCGGCGGCAACCGGCAAGGCGGCGTCCGAGGTGCTGGCGAATGCCCGCGAACTCGACACCCAGTCCGGCATGCTGCGCAGCGCGGTCGACGAGTTCCTGGTCAAGGTGCGGGCGGCGTAGCAGGCGGCCCGTATGGTGGGCAAAGGCGCTCTCGCGCCGTGCCCCCCAATCCATCCACGGATCGGAATGCAAATGGTAGGCACGCGGAGCCTGTCATCGCACGCGCACGCGACCCGGTGGCTTTGCCTGTCCCACGAGTGCTATTCACCGGGTAATCAGGCAACACCAATCTCGTCCACATCAAATCACAACCCAATAATCTGACTTCGTGAGGGATTTTATTTTCTCGCGGTAGTTTTGCACTCCGATTGACAATGCGAAAAAAAAGACTCGCAAACATCGGTCAACGTCACGCAGAGCGGCGTCGGCGCGATGATCAGGCAGCGACGCTGTCGCAAATCGTGCATCTAACCTTGCGCGGCAGGTTTGAACCGGACGCTAATTTCTGCAAGCGGCGCCGGCTGTTTTGCCGGCGCATCGATCTCCTAACCCATGTGTGTCGTGCGATGGCTCGCACCGGTTTCCGTATTCTCGTCGACTCTAGCGGGACACCGTGCGGCCTTCTCCGGGAGCGGATGATCATCGCGAAGCACGTTGCGTAACGGAATGGAATGGAATGCGGCGATGAAGTACAAAGATCGTATCAGCGAACGCGAGTATCAGGACCGTCTCGAGACTTTGCTAAAGACCACCCTCAACACCAATCTGCAGCCGCTGCGGTCACTCGAGACCGCGACCAAGAAGCGGAGAGCGCAGAAGAAAGCGGCAACCAGTTCGGGGTTCACGAAATCAACGAAGACGAACTCCGGCTAACGTGCGCCCGGCCGCGCCCGACCAGTCTGGCGCGGCCACTTGGCGTCGGGTGCAACGCCGCTAGCGATCACCGGAACATGCATTGCTTCGTCCGCCCCAGTGCGCAATTGCGCACAGGGCGGACGATGACGATCTGTTGGCGCGTTGGGGGCCGCTTGCTTTTACTGCTTCTCGATCCCGGCGTCCGCGATCAGCTTCTCCCAGAGCACGAGCTGCTCCTTCAGAAACGCGTCGAACTCTTCCGGCGTGCCTGAAAACGCTTCCATGCCGCGCTCGGCGAGCTGGTTCTTGATGTCGGGCCGTTCGATGATCTTGCGGATTTCCGCATTCAGTTTGACGACGATATCCTTGGGCATGTTGGCCGGGCCGAGATAGCCTTGCCACGACGTGATGTCGAAACCCTTCACCGTGTTGTCCATGGTCGGCAAATCCGGCAACAGGGCCGAAGGCTTCTTTGTCGTGACGGCGAGCGCCTTCAGCGCCTTGCCGTTGACGTGCGGCAGGCCGGTCGGGACGTCGATGAACATCATCGAGACACGGCCGGCGATCACGTCGGTCAGGGCCGGCGGCGAGCTCTTGTAGGGGACGTGAAGCAGGTCGATCCCGGCGAGGCGCGCGAAGGTCGCGCCCGATACGCTCGCTGAGGAACTGCCGCTGGCGTAGGAGTATTTGCCCGGCTCCTTCTTGGCCAGCGCAATCAGTTCGGCCACCGAGTTCACCGGAATGTCCGGATGGATCACCAGCATGAATGGCAGGTCGCCGGTCCGCGCGATCGGGGTGAAATCCTTGATCGGGTCGTAGCTCATGGTCTTCAGCAGATATGGATTTGCCGAATGCGTCGTGTTGGTGGTCACGAACAATGTGTAGCCGTCTGCTGGCGCACGCGCCACGAAGCTCGCCGCTATCGAGCCGTTGGCGCCGGCCTTGTTGTCGATCACGGTGCTGACGCCCAGCGCTGAGCCGAGTTCTTTGCCGATCAGGCGCGTCGTGGTGTCGGTGCCGCTGCCGGCGGCAAAGGGCAGCACCAGCGTGATGTTGCGGTTCGGGTAGGGCGCCTGGGCGGCGGCCGTGGCGATCGTCGCCAGCATCAGGGGGGCCGCTGCGGCGAGATGCCGATACCGTTTCCATAACGCGAACATGTAGTTGTTTCCTCGGTTGTTTTTGGGATCGATTGGCCGGCAAGCTAGCCTGCCCGGGATCAAAGTGGAAGCCGGTAAGACGCTGCGTCGCAGTTTGCTTATGCCTTCCTGGCGGAGGCTCGCCGGATGCGATCACGACGCCGGCCAGCACCAGCGCGTAGCCCACCAGGTGGAATAGCCGCAACTGCTCGCCGAGCAGCAGGATCGCCATCGCCGAACCGAATACCGGCACCAGATGAAAGAACGGCGCGGCCCGGTTGGGCCCGATCAGCGCCAGTCCGCGGTTGAAGAACAGATAGGCCAGCGTCGAAGGAAAGATCACGGCATAGCCCAGCGTCGCCATCGAGATGAAGTCGAACTTCAGCGTTGCGCCGGTCGAATATTCCCAGATCGCGAACGGCACCAGCATCAGCGCGCCGCAGCAGGTGGTGAATGAAATCAGCGACAGCGCGTGCGTCACCGGCCGGCGCGGGATCAGCGCCGAATACAATCCGAATGATACCAGCGAACTGGCAAACATCAGGTCGCCGCGGTTGAAGCTGATGCTGGCGAGCGCGCTGTAGTCGCCCCGCAGGATGATGGTCAATACGCCCGCGAGCGAGAGGGTGATGCCGGCGAGTTGCGCGCCGGTGAGGCGGATGCCGAACAGCGCCAGCGACCACAGCGCGACAAACAGCGGACCTGCCGACTGGATCAGCAGTGCGTTCAGCGCCTCGGTATATTGCAGGGCCCAGTAGGAGATCGCATTGTTGTAGGCGAACCCGACGAAGGAAAGAAACAGCATCATCGGCAGATGCGCGCGCAGCACCGGCCAGTCCTGCTTCAGGTGCGGCCAGGCAAACGGCAGCAGGATCAGAAAGGTGCGCGATCCAGCGGACGCAGGACAGCGTCAGCGGCGGCACGTGGCCGGCGACATGGCGCGCCAGCACGATGTTGCCCGCCCAGAACAGCGAGGTCAGGGTCAGCAGCAGATAGGGCTGGTTGTTCAGCCACCGGAGCGGATGGAGGGCAGGCGGCGCTGGTGCGGGCTGGGACATGGTCGCGAACTGAGATAGGCCGGATTTTTCGCCGCGCGACAAGTCCTGCACATGCAATGCTACAATGTTCTGGGATTGTCGCGAGGTACGTCGATGGCTGTGGACTTGCTGAACGTGAAGGGCCTGCAGGCGCTCGATCCGCAGGCACCGGTGGTGATGGTGAACCTGATGCGGTTTCGCGAGCGTGCGCTCGACGGTGACGGTTCGGGCTGGGACGCGTACCTGCGCTACAGCGCGCTCACCGTGCCGATGATCAAGGCGCGCGGCGGCACGCTGCTGTGGACCGGCGATGCCAAAGCGGTGGCGCTGGGATCCGAGGCCGGCAACCAATGGGACTATCTGGCGCTGGTGTATTATCCAACCGTGGCCGCCTTCATCGACATGATGACGTCGGATGACTACGAGCAGCGCTGCGATCCCCACCGCACCAATGGTTGCGCCGAGCACGTCATCATCGCGACGAAGGAAGCATACAGCAAGTTCAAGAGGGGGTGAGCTGTGCCGTCACTGTGAATGTTGTAGGATGGGTGGAGCGAAGCGATACCCGTCATCAGTGCCGCAATCGTGTCATTGATGGGTATCGCTGCGCTCCACCCATCCTACGGGCGCTAGAACTTCCGCACCAGGTCCGGCGTGATCTCGCTGATCGAGCGGATGCCAAGCAGCGCCAGGTCGCGGTCGATCTCGGCTTTCAGGAGCGTGATCGCGCGCTGCACGCCGGCCTCGCCGCCGGCGATCGCGGCATAGAGGAACGGGCGGCCGATCCAGACGAAATGCGCGCCGAGCGCCAGCGCCTTGATGACGTCGGTGCCGCGGCGGATGCCGCCGTCGATCATGATCGTCATGCCTTTGGCTTCGGCTGCGATCTCCGGCAGCGTGCGCAGGCCCGACATCGTGTAGTCGAGCTGGCGGCCGCCATGGTTGGACAGCATCACGCCGTCGACGCCGCTCTCGCGCGCGATGCGCGCATCCGCCGGCGAAACCAGTCCCTTGACGACGAGCTTGCCTTTCCACTTCTTGCGGATCAGTTCGACATGCTTCCAGGCGAGCTGGTCGCGATGGCCGATATTGCGCATCAGGTTTTTCGCCAGCACCGGCGGACCGCGCTTGGCGTCCATGTTCTCGAAATGCGGCATGCCGAAATTCTTCACGGTGCGCGCCCAGGTGCCGAACAGCCAGTGCGGATGCGTGACGCGTGTCCCAGAACACGCGGGGCGTGATCGCGAGCGGCACCTGAAAGCCGTTGCGGATGTTGTTCTCGCGGTTCGGCGGCACCGGCACGTCGGCGGTGACGACGAAGGTGTCGTAGCCGGCCGCCGCCACGCGATCGACCAGCGGCTCGATCCGTTCGGGCAGGCCGGCGAGATAGGCCTGGTACCACGCCGCCTGATTGGCGGCGCGCACGTCCTCCAGCGTGATCAGCGACGAGGCGCTGAGGATCATCGGCACGTTCTCGGCCTTTGCCGCCTGCGTCAGCACGATGTCGCCGCGATAGGCGGCGAGCGCCGAAGAACCCATCGGCGGAATGCCGAACGGCGAGGCATAGGTCTTGCCGAACAACGTCGTGGTCTGATCGCGGCCGGAGACATCCTTGAGCACGCGCGGCACGAAACCGTATTCGTTGAAGGCGTCGCGGTTGTCGCGCAGCGCGGCGTCGGTCTCGGCGCCGCCGGAAATATAGCCGTACAGGAATTTCGGAATCCGGCGCCGCGCGGTCGGCTCGAAATCGTCGAGCGAGAGATATTTTCGTAAAGCCCGCGGCACCGTGCTTTCGCTGCGGGTCACGGTCGTCGGCGGCGCGGTCAGGCTAACGGATTTGTCGAGCACGTCGGGCGTTCCATTTTCTTGTTGTTGTGCGGAGGAGGCAGCTTAGCGGCGGGGCGGCGGTCCGCCAAATTTCTGGCCGGCCTTGTTGACGGAGGCGCTGACGTCGCCGAGCATTTTTCGCGTCTCGGCGATCAATAGCCCGGATTTCTTGTCGAAACTTTCGATCAGCTCGCGCATCGAGATCACGGTCGGCAGCAGTTCGCCGCCATATTTGTCGCTGGCGAGGCTGCCGAGAAAATCCTTGGTCTTGGTCAGCGCGTCATCGACGGCGGCGACGCTGTTTTCGGCGGTCGCGATGATGCTGGTGATCTTCTCGCCATTGCCGGACAGCGAGGCGGTGAACGTCTCGAAATTCCGCAGCGTATCTTTCACCGCTACCTCATTGTCCGATATCACCTTGTCGACGTTGCGCAGCGCCACGCGGATCTTTTCCTGGGTGTTGAGCGTCCCGTCCGGATCGGCGGTCAGCTCGGGAATGCCGTCCGGGCCCTTTTTCGGCGGCGGCGCCTCGTCCGATCCGCCGGTGAAGGAGATCGCCGCGATGCCGGTCAGCCCCTGAAACTCGAGGCCGACTTGCGTGTCGCTTTTCACCGGCGTGTTGCCGTCGATCATGGCGAGCGCCACGACGCGGCGCGGATGGTCGAGCTTGAGCGATACCACTTCGCCGACCCGGATGCCGGCAAAATTCACGCTGCCGCCCTTGCGCAGGCCGGACGCCGAACCTTCGAAGATCACCCGGAACGCCGTCTTCTGCTTGGCGACGGCGAGCTTCTGATAGCCGAGCCACGCCCCGAGCGACCCGCCGATCAGGGCCAGGGTCAGGGTGCCGATCATCAGATTGCTGGCGCGTGCTCTCATTGAACGATCCAAACGAAGCAGGGCCAAGAGATAACGGATTTGGCCCGTCTAGTCACCGAGGCACTCTCAACCTAGCTCCGCTCGCGGGGAGAGGGAACGCTACGCCGACGCCTTTCGCGACGCCACGAACACCCCGGTCAGCACCAGCGCGAAGCCGATGAAGTGGAACGCCTGCGGATGCTCGCCGAGGAAGACGATCGACATGATGGTTCCGAACACCGGCACCACGTGGAAGAACGGCGCGGCGCGGTTGGCGCCGATCAGCTGCACGCCGCGATTGAAGCAGAGATAGGCGATCGTGGAGGGAAACAGCGCGACATAAGCCAGCGTTAGCAGGTTGGCCGTATCGATCTGCATCGGCGGCCGCGCGAACAATTCCCAGATGAACAGCGGAATGAGGCAGGCCGCGCCGGCGCCGAAGGTGAAGGCGACGAATGACAGGCCGTGGATGTCGGGGCGTTTCAGCGACAGCACCGAATAGATCCCGAAGATCGCCAGCGCTATGAGGAAGATCAGGTCGCCGATGTTGAAGTCGATCTTCGACAGCGTGGTGAGGTCGCCATGCAGCAGGATGACGAACACGCCAGCCATCGACAGCAGCACGCCCGCGGCCTGCGCCAGCGTCAGCCGCACCCCGAGCAGCACGAGCGACCACACCGCGACCACCAGCGGGCCGGCCGACTGCAACAGCAGCGTGTTCAGCGCCTGGGTGTGCTCGAGCGCCCAGTATTGCAGGGTGTTGAACGCGCCGATGCCGGTGATGGAGAGCAGGATCATGATGCCGAGGCGGCTGCGGATCGCGGCCCAGTCGCGGACCAGATGCTTCCAGGCGAACGGCAGGATGATCAGGAACGCGAACGACCAGCGCAGGAACGAAAGCGTCACCGGCGGAATGTGGCCGGCGGCCAGCCGTCCGACGATGGCGTTGCCGGCCCAGCACAGCGCGGTGATGCTGAGCAGCAGATAAGGCTGGTTGGCGAGCCAGTTGCCGGATGGCGCGGATGAAGTCTGTTCGGTGGCCGTCATTTCAGCTTAAGGCCCGGTTCATGGCGCCGCGGCCCGCCCGGCGATCGACGCCGGGCCGGAAATGTAGCCCGGCCCCCGCCACAGACACGGATTTGCGGTGCTCATCAATGGTGCAGGATGCATCGCGACCATGCAGCCTGCCTCGACTGTCTGCTTTGCCTGTTCCTTGCCTGTTGTTTGGGGTTGCCAGCAGGCAGGTAAATATGCAATCAAAGGACGATTGAATCGTGCGACCCAACCTTGGTTTGTTTTTCGGGCGCATGAGGTGAGTTATTCCGGGCTAATTTCAATACAGGCGTTCGATCGCTGGGACCACGGTTTTGCAAGCGTTGGCTGCGCAGCAGCTTCGTCTGACCGTGAGGTCGAATTTCTAGAGATGATGGGTCATTCCTTTGAGCAAGCCGATGTCGGCCGAAGAAGCCGAAACCGAAACACGTCACCAATTTGCCGTTCGCGCCAATTCGATCCTGGCGTTCATCGAATGCGATGAGGAGCAGCGCCCGAAATTGCGCAAGGCCATCATCGAGGCGATGCTATGGGCGCAGACGCAGCCCAAACTCACCGCGTAGCGGCTGGCCGAAAGCCAAGGCCGAAGCGAAGCCCGCTCACGCCACGAGGGGGCGCGCGATCGCGCCTGCCGCCTTCACGGCGTCGTTGGGGTCGAGCTCGACCTGCAAGCCGCGCTGGCCGCCATTGAGGAACACGCTGGCATGGCCGAGCGCGGCCTCCTCGATCGCGACCGGCACGCGCTTCTTTTGCCCGAACGGCGATATGCCGCCGACATGATAGCCGGTCAGGCGTTCGGCATCCGCCGGCCGCATCATCTTCGCCGTCTTGGCCCCGAAGGCGCCGGCGAGCTTTTTCATGCTGACTTCGCAGTCCGACGGCACCACGACGCAGACCGGCTTGCCGTCGACCTCGGCCATCAGCGTCTTGAGCACGCGCGCGGGCGGCACGCCGAGCGCTTCCGCAGCCTGCAACCCGATGCTGGCCGCATCCGGATCGTAGTCATAGGCATGCAGGGCGAATTTCACGCCAAGGTTTTGCAGCGCCAGCGTCGCACGGGTGGTTTTCGACATGGCCTTTCCGTCATTGCCCAATGTTAATGGGTCTCTCGTCTGGTGGTCAGGAATTTTACGGGGATATCAATGGGTTGGATCGGTTCTAAGGCCCCCCTAAAACTGCCTTCTTGCTTGCCTAGAGCGGCCGCTTCCTTTATCCGGTGGGGCTGCCTTGCATGCGAACGGCCCCGGCCGTGATTTTGGCTGGGCAAGCTAGCGCATGATCTGGAAAAGGGGAGACCGGTTTTCCGGAAAGATCATGCTGGGACCACCAAATTTGCAGGGAACGCTTTAGAAATGGCCAATGTTGTCGTCGTCGGCGCCCAGTGGGGCGACGAGGGGAAGGGCAAGATCGTCGACTGGCTGTCGGAGCAGGCCGACATCGTCGTGCGCTTCCAGGGCGGCCACAATGCCGGCCATACGCTCGTCATCAATGGCGAGACCTACAAGCTGGCACTGCTGCCGTCGGGCGTGCTGCGGCCTTCGAAACTGGCCGTGATCGGCAATGGCGTGGTGTTCGATCCGCAGGCCTTCCTCGACGAGGTGGCTAAACTGAAGGGCCAGGGCGTCGCCATCAGCCCGGAAAACCTGCGCGTCGCCGAGAACGTCACCTTGATCCTGCCGCTGCACCGCGAGCTCGACGCGCTGCGCGAGTCCTCCAATTCGGCAACGGCGATCGGCACCACCCGCCGCGGCATCGGTCCGGCCTATGAAGACAAGGTCGGCCGCCGCGCCATCCGCCTGATGGACCTCGCCGATCTCGACACGCTGCCGCACAAGATCGACCGCCTGCTGGCGCATCACAACGCGCTGCGCCGCGGGCTTAATCTGGAGGAAATCGACGGCGGCGGCATCCTTGAGGAGCTCACCGCGCTGGCGCCAAAGCTGCTGCCCTACACCGAGACGGTGTGGCGGCTGCTCGACATCAAGCGCCGCGAGGGCAAGCGTATTCTGTTCGAGGGCGCGCAGGGCGCGCTGCTGGACGTGGATCACGGCACTTATCCTTACGTCACCTCGTCCAACACGGTGGCGGCGCAGGCGGCGACCGGCACCGGCATGGGCCCCGGCGCGATCGGCTATGTGCTCGGCATCTGCAAGGCCTATACGACCCGGGTCGGCCAGGGTCCGTTCCCGACCGAACTCAATAACGAGATCGGCGAGGAGATCGGCCGCCGCGGCAAGGAGTTCGGCGTCAACACCGGCCGCAAGCGCCGCTGCGGCTGGTTCGATGCGGTGCTGGTGCGCCAGACCGTCCGCACCTGCGGCATCACCGGGCTCGCTTTGACAAAACTCGATATTCTCGACGGCTTTGAAACCATCGAGGTCTGCACCGGGTATATGCTGGACGGCAAGGAGATCGACCATCTGCCGGCGGGCGAGGGTGCCCAGGCCCGGGTGGTGCCTATTTATGAGACGATCGAAGGCTGGAAGGAGCCCACCGCCAATGCCCGTTCCTGGGCGGATCTGCCGGCCCAGGCGATCAAATATGTTCGCCGGGTCGAGGAACTGGTGGGTTGTCCGATTGCATTGCTTTCCACCAGCCCCGAACGCGAGGATACTATTCTGGTACAGAATCCGTTCGAGGCTTAACGAGATGTTACCGACGGGCCTGCAGTATTGATGAAAAATGGCTGATTATTACCCGCTGATCGCACGCGCCATCGCCGGCCTGGACCCCAATGCTCCAGGCGAGAGCCGCCGTGCGCTCTATGAGCGGGCCCGCACCGCGCTGATCGCGCAGTTGCGCAGCGTTCAGCCGCCGCTTTCCGAATCGGAAATCACCCGCGAGCGGCTGTCGCTCGAAGAGGCCGTCCGCAAGGTCGAATCGGAAGCCGCCCAGCGCGCCCGCGAGGCCTCGCGGCCCGGCGGCGGCAGCGGTGCCGCCCGCGGCGGCGACGCATTCCGCCGCGCCAATGCCCGGCCGCCGGAAGCCGCGGGCCCTCCGGGCGCGCCGCCCGGTCCGCCGCGCCAGCGTCCGCCGGGTCAACCCCCTTCGCGCGAGGCCCGTCCGCCGCTTGGCCAGGACGAACAACGCCCGCCGCGCAATCTGCGCCCCGATGCGCCGCCGCCCGGCGGGCCGCGTCCGCAGGCGCCGCAGGTTCCGATGCAGGATGCCGTCCTGCCGCCGCCGCCCCCTCGCGGCAATGGAAATGGCGGCCCCCGCCGCGGCCCCGAAAACGGCGCGCCGCCGATGCCGCCGCAGCCGCCCGGCATGCGCGGCTTCCGCGACATCGCCGCCGACGCCGACGATCTCGGCCGCGCCGCGGCCCAGGCCAACCGCGCTGCGCGAAAAACCTATGCCAACGTGCCGTCGCCCTCGCCGGAATTCGACCGGCTCGAGCCGAGCATGGAAAACCGCGGCGCCGATCCCGACGCGCCCTATTCGTATGACGAATCGCTGGAGGAGGCCGACCGTTACGCGCCCCAGCCGCCGCAGCCGGCGGCGTCGCGCGAGCGCCCGCGGCTGTCGCAGGATCGCGACCGCGAGCCGAACAAGCCGCGCGCCCGCACTGGCGCCGTGTTTCCGTTCAAGAGCGCGATTGCGGTCGGCATCGTGCTCATTCTGGTCGGCGCCGGCATCCTGTGGGGCAAGTCGGCGGTCACGGCCGTGAGCGGCCTGTTCAAATCCTCCCCCGTGGCGGAAGCGCAGAAGGATCCGGCGGCGCCCCAGTCGCGCCCGAAGATCCCCGATCGTGTCGGCCAGCCGTCGTCGAGCGAGAACATGGCGCCGGTGGCGCAGCGCGTCGTGCTGTATGACGAAGACCCGTCCGATCCCAAGGGCAAGCAATATGTCGGCTCGGTGATCTGGCGCACCGAACCGATCAAGGCGAGCGGCAACCAGAAGCCGGACGTCGCCGTGCGCGCCGACATCGAGATCCCCGACCGCAAGTTCAAGATGACGATGTCGTTCCGCCGCAATACCGATACGTCGCTGCCGGCGAGCCACACCGCGGAATTGACCTTCATCCTGCCGCAGGATTTCTCCGGCGGCGGCGTCGGCAACGTGCCGGGCATTTTGATGAAGTCCAACGAGCAGGCGCGCGGCACGCCGCTGGCCGGTCTTGCCGTCAAAGTCACCGACGGCTTCTTCCTGGTCGGCCTCTCCAACGTCGATTCCGACCGCGCCCGCAACCTGCAGCTCCTGAAGGAGCGCTCCTGGTTCGACGTGCCCCTGGTCTATGTCAACCAGCGCCGCGCCATCATCGCGATCGAAAAGGGCTCCCCCGGCGAACGCGCGTTCAACGATGCGTTCGCGATCTGGGGAGAGTAGCTAGCGAGAGCGTAGCAGATGCGCTCTCTCGCTTGAGCTGATCTTCGCCAAGTCTGGAAATCGATCTTTTGATCGATCGCTGCGCGGCGCAGCAAAAGAGCCCAACAGAAAAACGGCCTCAGCATTGCACGCGGCTGAGTCCGTTTGTGCGTTCGTAAAGTCGCTGGTCACTCGCCGGCGGCGGCTCGTCTGCGGCCGGTGTTGTCGCGATCCATCACGGCGCGACAGCCCGGGCTGACATTGGCGCGCTGCTTGTGCATGCAGGCGGTGATTCGCTGCACGTTGGGGATTTCATGGCCGCACAGCCGCATGGCGTCGCCGGTGCACATCTGCTGGGCGTCCGACGCAAAGGCAGGGCCGGGGCTTGCGGAAAGCGCCGTTGCCGCGAAGGCCGTGGCGAAGAGAAGAGCTGCTCTGCTGGTAAGACGGAAGGTCATCGATGCGTTCCCCAAGGTTGCACGCGGTGCTGGCCACTGTTCGTCGGGGGCGCTGCACGCGGCTTGCGCGGCCGCACGCGTCATCCATCACCCGGGAGTCACCCGGTGTGGTTGCTCGATTTCTAACGATGTTCGAATCAAAAGTGCTGCGGCGCCCCGCTGCGAATTATGCGCCAATGATTCGAAGCTGCAATGGCTCGCGTTAATACTTCTTTGACTGTTGCGTGCGCGCCACGTCGAGCGAAGCGATAGATGCGCGATGCGGTTTTGACGCTTGCGCATTTGCAGTCGGCAGGTCTCGAAGGAATGGATGCGGGTCTTTCGTCTTTCGTCCTCCGACCGCGATCGGACGGCCGCGCGGACATGCACTACTCCACGGCTCCATGACGCGGCTTCGCTGGCCCCGCGATCCGAAGAGGCACCGAAGGCGGACACTGCCCGGCCCGGTTGCGTCCGGCCGGTCGGGCTCGCCTTCTGAGCCGCAAAACTCAGTACAAATGCGGACAATCCGGGCTTCGAAACAACCACCCGTTAGGGAAGACTGAGTACGATTGGTGGCTATTGCTCGCACCGGTTCATCGCTTCCGTGGGAGCAAAAGGCTGCCGGCACCGGCCTTTCGAATGGCGTTCAAATGCTTGTTCATTCCGTCACCGATGGATCCACGAAGACGGCGGCCCTCCCTGCGATGGCGCAGCGGCGGCAGCAAGCGACTGTGGGCCTGAAGGCATGACGCCAACTTGCGGAAATCAGGCCATGCGGCGAGCCGGCACGACCGGTGCGGAGGTGGCATAGCCATGCCTGCCGCTTCGCCGGATCTGCGCAAGGAATTGAACGGTGCCGAGGAGGATGGGCCGGAGCACGATGCCCGGATCTTCGGCGAGGTGACGGACCTGTTCCTGTCCAATGTCGGCCGCCTCGGCGACTCCCAGATCGCAGCCGTCGATGGCGTCCTCGCCCACCTGGTCGACCGGGTGGAAGCGGCGACCGTGATCCAGCTCAGCGAGGCCCTGTCCACCATCGACCGGGCGCCAATCCAGACGGTCCGCAGGCTTGCGTTCCACGAGCAGCCGCAGGTCGCCGCGCCGGTTCTGCGACACTCGGCCTGTCTGTCGGACGCGGACCTTCTTGAAATCGTCAAAAGCCGTGGCCAGCAGCATCTGCTTGCGATCTGCGACCGCAAGACGCTCAACGAAGCGCTGACGGACGCGCTGATGCGATTTGGCGACGTCAACGTCTCCAACGCGCTCGCCCGGAACACGGGGGCGCGCTTCTCCGAATGCGGTTACGCGACGCTGGTCGGGCGGGCCGAGCGTGACGAGGGGCTGGCGGAAAAGCTCGGCGTCCGCCTGGACATCCCCGGCAGTCTGCTGCGGGAGCTGATTGTCAAGGTTGCCGACGTCGTTCGCGCGCGCTTCCTGACGGCGCCGCGGCCGGTGGTCCGCCAGAAGAGTCAAAACGCTGCCGCCGGACAGAACGGTGCGGCCCGGAAGGCGATCGACTACAGTCAGGCGCAAAACGAGGTCGTGGTGCTCAATCGCACCGGCAAGCTGAATGATTCAATCGTCAACCGGTTTGCGGTGCGGGGTGAATACACCTATGTGGTCGCAGCGATTGCGCTGAAGGCCGACGTCAAGGTCGAGGCGATCGAACCCTTGCTCGAACCCGATCGGGTGTATGGGCTGATCGTCGCCTGCAAGGCCGCCCGGCTGACCTGGTCGACGACGACCATGATCGTCCGCAACCGGCCCAACTGCCCGCCATCCACCGACCGGGAACTCGAACAATGCGTGGCGGTGTTCGAGTCCCTGCTGCTGTCGGTCGCGCAATGGACCATCCGATGGGGCTCCGATCGGCTTCTGGCAAAAAAGGGCGAGTCGGCGGCGGCTGCACCGGCGGCCACTGGAAAACAGAGCCGGTCCGCCTGACCGCGGCTTTGCCAGCGCGCGAGATCCGCCAGCCTATTGACTCAACCCTCACTGGATTTGAGATTGCGGCCGGCACAGGCTCTGACGAAAAGCCGGAATATGTGCGCCGCAACAGCGCGCGATGGGTCCCGGTGGCGAGTCATCTTGTTCTATCATTGGTTGCTGGATACATTGGCTCGACGCAGAGGTCGCCATGAAACGTTATCTGATCTTCGGCGCGATCGGCCCGCTCGTCGGCGGGTTCTTGATGCTGTTCGCGACCACGGTGACCTCGGGCTACTGGAGCGATACCAACTGGTCGGAGATCGGAAAATTTCTCGGCGCGTTCTTCAGGACGCTGCAGTACAGCTATCTGTTCGCCATCGTGCCGATGCTGATGCTCGGCGCCATCGACGACATTCTCTATCACGTCAAGCGCATTGCGCCTGCGGTGCGGATGCTGATCGTGGCCGCCATCGGCTTTGCCGTATCGTCGCTGCTCTATGGTTCGCGCGGGCCGGATACCGGCATGGTGCAGTTTCTGCTCTACGGTCTCGTCGGCATGGCGCCTGCAATGCTGTCGTCCTGGCTGGCACACAAATATGCCGACGATCCAAAGGCGGCGCATTCGACGTAGCGTGATGCTGTGATCCGTAGGATGGGTGGAGCGCAGCGATACCCATCACCATCCCCGCAAAGACGAAAGCGAAAAACGGCGGACCTTTCGATCCGCCGCCGGTGATGCAGTATTCGTCTCGTGATGAAAGTTCATCTCCCGTTGGCGCGGCAGCGGCCGTAGGGGCCGGGGTACCAGCCGCGCGGGCAGGCGTGCAACCACGGCCGCGCGTAGTTGCGGCGGCAGCCGCCATAGGGACCGCGGTGCCAGCCAGGGCCGCATCCGCCGGCAACCTCGATGACGTCGCTGTTGGTGGCGGGTGCGAGCGGCGCCAGCGGCATCGCATGGGCAGCGCCGGCAATCATGCCGAAGACGAAAACGGTGGCGATCAGTCTGTTCATCAAACGTCTCCCGATATGTTCAGCCGGATATTGCGATCAGCTGCCGGCAAACGCGATGCCGGCGCGGACCTCGCCGATCGCCTGGTCGATCAGGCCCATCGCCTTTTCGCGGTGGCCGCCCTTGTTCGGCGTCGCGGCGGCGAGTTCGGCGCGGGCCGATTGCAACAGGCCGATGCTGGCGGTCATGTGCGGCTGCGCGCCGATGGCGTAGCCGATGCCCATGCTGGCGGCGATCGCGGTCCCGAGCAGCGCCTTGCGGGCGAAGGATGTCGTCATCTCCTGGTCTCCTCTGAAGTTTTCCAACATTGGCGCTTCCGGTTGCGGAATGCGGCAGCCCCCGGCGGCCGCTGCCGCCGCACGGATAAGCCCGGCCGGCGGTCGCGTCTTGGACTGGCAGGCGCCGGAGGATCGGCCGATTTGGACTGTCCGGCGCTGTTTTCTTCACGGCTGTGTGTTGCTAGCGCTGCAAGGCCTTCAGCCGGCATTCATCCGCAAGTTGCAAGACTGCGCCCTACGTTGCCACCAGAACTTCCCGCCGATGCCCGTCCTCAAGAAAATGCTGTCGACCGACATGCTGCCGCAGGGCCTGAGCGAGCGGCAGCGCTTCATGTTTTTCGCCGAGCTGTTCGAGCATTTCTCCAACACCGGCGAACTCGATCCGGCCGAGGACGTGCCGTTTCGGGCGGCGATGAATTCGATCCATGTCGGCACCACCATGCTCGGCCGCTGCGACGGCACCTTCACCACGGTGCGGCGCGAGAAGCGCCAGGTGCTGGCGACCAATGACGACCGCTATTGCCTGGCGCGCAACACCGGCAGCCGCGAGTCCCGCGTCACCCATCGCGGCCGCGAATTCGTGATGCGGCCGGGATCGATGGCGCTGCTCAAGCTCGACGAGCCGTTCTTCGCCGCCGACGGCATGAACGAAAAGCGCTTCACCAATGTGCATCTGCCGATGGCGACGCTGAAGGCCCTGGTGTCCGGCGTCGACGATCTGGTCGGCCGCGAGCTGGCGCCGGGCGGGGCGCTGTCGCTGGCGATGGATTACAGCGATCTGCTGCTGCGCCATCCGGGCGCCGTCGACGAGGCGGGCTTTGCCATCGCAAGCCATCTGATGGATCTGGCGGCGCTCGGCCTCGGCGCGCGCGGCGATGTCGCCGGCGCCGCCCGGCGCGGCGGCGTGCGCGCGGTGCGGCTGCAGGCCGTGCTGATGATCCTGGAAAAGCGTTTCACGGAGCCGGATTTTTCCGCGCAGAAACTTGCCGCCGCCGCCGGCCTGTCGGAGCGCTATGTCAACGAATTGCTCTATGAAGCCGGCGCCAGCTTCACCATGCGGCTATTGGAATTGCGGCTGCGCAAGGCGGCGGACCTGCTGGCGCGGCCTGCCGGGCGGCGCATCAGCGACATCGCCTTCGGTTGCGGCTTCAACGATCTGTCCTATTTCAACCGCTGCTTCCGCCGCCGCTTCGGCCTGACGCCGACGGCGGCAAGGGGCAGGTAGCGATCGGCGTACACGCAATCCCGAAAAGCGTTATTTTGACGCAACTTGCGCCGCGCATCCGCGTTACCATGTGATGAGCATGACAAACGACGACATTATTACGCCGCATCGTTCGCGCCCGAAGCAGCCCAATCGCGGGCGTGCGGCGGGCCGTGGGCCTGTGATCGACCAGGAGGGGCGCGAGATCCCTGATGCGAGCCCGCGTTCGCAGTTCGAAGGATTTCAGTTCGATTTCGCCCATTCCAGCGCCAATCCGTTCGGCGATCTGACGCGCGAGCAGCGGCTGGCGCGGCTCGATGCGCTGGCAAAGCTGCTGGACGTCGCCTTCATCGTGCCCGGCACCAATATCCGCTACGGCATCGACGGGCTGATCGGCCTGATTCCGGTGCGTCGGCGACATCATCACGACGGCGATTTCGCTTTGGGTCGTGCGCGAGGCGCGTGCGCTGGGCGCGCCCTGGCACATCACGGCGCGGATGCTCGGCAATGTCGCGGTCGACGGCGTGGTCGGGCTGGTGCCGGTCGCGGGCGACGCCTTCGACGTCATGTTCCGCGCCAACGTCCGCAATGTCCGCATGCTCAAGCGCTGGCTCGACAAGCAGCCGCGCTGACAAAAAAAGCCCCCGGAGAATGATCTCCAGGGGCGCTTTGATTGGATATCCGAAAAACTCAGGCCGCGTCGGCCTTGTCCTCGGCGTTGACAGCCGGGCGCGGACGGCGCTCCAGCGGAAAGGCTTCGCTTTCATAGAGCGAACGGATGCCGCTCTGGTCGAAGCGGGCTTCCTCGACCTGCAGATAGGCGCCGTTCAGCGAGTTCCGCCGGCAACTCCTCGATCGCGAAGCGAACCGCTTCCGCCGCAGTGCCGAAACGCCGATAGGCAAACCCGGCCCGCTTCTTCTTGCGGATCGCGGCGGGAAACAGTTCGGCGGAGGTGTTGTAGCTGAAGGGACGCATGGACGGTGACCTCAATCTTTTTCGGCTCTGCGTGTGAGCAATGGGGATTGGATGACGGTGGGCCACAATAGCGGGCCGCGCCGTGCAGTCATTTCAATAGCCAATATAAGCTTATTTGACGGAAATGCGACCCCTGAAGTCGTGGATCGGGGGTGATGATAAATCCACGCATGGCTGCGGGGAACACAAATTAATTCAAGTTATTTCAATGGTTTATATGGCTCATAGCTTGCCGAGCAGCAGCAGGATCAGGAGTACGATCAAAATCACCCCGATCAGCCCCATGCCGGAATGGCCGTGGCCGTAGCCATAGCCCCGGAAGCGGCCGGAGAAGCCGCCCAGCAGGATGATGATCAGGATGATGACGAGTATCGTCCCAAGCGACATGGCGCGCTCCCCGAAGACCCCGCGGGCGTCCCCAAAACGCTCCCGCAGCCCGGATCAAAGCATATTCCGGGCCGCAAGTCCTCTAGGTCCGATCCGCCGAAGCGGATGATGGACGGTAAAGCTATTTCTTCGTCTCGTCGATCGGCAGCACCTTCAGCGGCGTCGCATAGGGCTCGACGCGAAGGCTGTCGCTGGCGATCAGGCCGATCTTGTGCAGCGGCGCCTGTTCGAGATCGCCGCCGGCGGATTTGCGCACCGCGTATTGCCACGCGCTCATCGAGCCCTTGGCGACCAGCATCTTGGCGACGCCGCCGGCGTTCTGGCCTTCGATCTGGGCAAGATCGCCCTCGCTGATCCCGATCACGATCTCGTCCCTGGCGGTGATGACCTTGAACAGGGAGACCTTGTCGGCGGCAAAGGCAGGCTGGATCACAACGCTCTCCATGATGAGGGTGGCAAGCCCGAGACCGAGCAGCAGACGTTTGGAAATGCGCATTTCGAAATTCATCCTTGTCTGCGCGCGGGCAAACCGGGAAAAGCGTCCCACCAAACAGAAACCCCGCGCGACCAGCTCTTGGTCGCGCGGGGTGAAAAACAGGTTCGAGTGTTACTCGAACTATTTCGGCTGCAGCTTCAACGCCGCCGAATTGATGCAGTAGCGCAGGCCGGTCGGGCCGGGGCCGTCGGGGAAGACGTGGCCGAGATGGCCGTTGCATTTCGAGCACAACACCTCGGTGCGGATCATGCCGTGGCTGACATCGTGCTCCTCGTCGACATGGCTGTCCACGGCGGGCGCGGTAAAGCTCGGCCAGCCGCAGCCGGAGTCGAACTTGGCGTCGGATTCGAACAGCGTCTGGCCGCAGCCGGCGCAGGTATAGGTGCCCTTGCGGTGCTCGTGCTCATATTCGCCCGAGAACGGCCGCTCGGTCGCCTTCTCGCGCAGCACGGCGTACTGCATCGGCGTCAATTCCTTGCGCCACTCGGCCTCGCTCTTGACGAGCTTGTCGGATGTTTTGGTGTCGGACATTCAGACCTCCTTATCGACTTGCCGTAAGCCGTATCAGTTGGTAGCCTTGGCGTTGCTCACCAGCGTCGGCTTCTCGATGTAGTTCTCCGTAAAGATCTTCTTCAGGTTCTCGACCTTCGGGATGTCGTTGAAGGCAATATAGGGCTGGTTCGGGTGCAGCGTCAGGTAGTCCTGATGGTAGTCTTCCGCCGCATAGAACGCCTGCAGCGGGCCGACCTTGGTCACGATCGGCTTCTTGTAGACCTTGGCGGCGTTGAGCTGGGCGATATAGGCCTCCGCCACCTTCTTCTGCTCGTCATTGGCGGTGAAGATCGCCGAGCGATATTGCGTGCCGGTGTCCGGGCCCTGGCGGTTCAACTGCGTCGGGTCGTGCACCACGGAAAAGAAGATCTGCAAGATCTTGCCGTAGCTGATCTTCTTCGGATCGTACTTGATCTCGACGGACTCGGCATGTCCGGTCGTGCCGGTGCCGATCATGGTGTAGTTCGCGGTCATCTTGCTGCCGCCGGAATAGCCGGACACCGCGTTGAGCACGCCGGCCGTGTGCTGGTACACGCCCTGCACGCCCCAGAAGCAGCCGCCGGCGATCACGGCGGTCTGGATGCCGTCGGCGGCCTGAACGTCGACCGCGGGCGGCGGAATGATGACGGCTTCCTCCGAGGCGCGCGACGGGCTGATGGCGACCGCGGCGATGGCCAGCGCGCCGATGGCGGCAGCGCACAGCGACAGGCGGCTGAGATGGCGAGGGGACATGGTTTCCTCTTTCGGCAATGGTTGGGGGCAGTCTAGAGCGGGATCGGCGTTTCGCAATCGGCTCAGGGTCGTTCCGATGCCCAAGATACGGCGCTGGCTGCGGATTGTTACAGGCCGCGCCACACGAGTTCGTGAATAAAGCGACGTCCGCGCAAGGCCTTAAGGAAGACCGTTAAACCGCGCTTGACCGCTGCGGGACTTGCTTTCCACAATGAACCGCCGATCGCGCGCCGCGACCAAAATCCATGCACCGGAGTGTTCCAATGTTGCGGGCCTTGTTGCTGGGTCTCGTCATGCTTGCCGCCGCCGGCCCTGCGCAGGCTGCCGGCGATATCGACACCTGCAGGAATGCCACGGCGGAACCCGTTGCGCGCCTGGCGGCCTGCGAGAGCGTGATCGCCGACGAGAAGATCACCGGCCCCTCCCGGGCCGCCGCCTTCTGGTATCGCGGCGACAGCCTGGTGAAGAAGCGCGATTATGATGGCGCGATCGCCGCGTTTACCGCCTCCCACGAGATCGCGCCCCAGAATATCAACGTCATCAACGCGCGCGGCATCGCCTACAGCTACAAGGGCGACGACGAACGGGCGCTCGCCGACTATGATCTGTGCCTGCAGTTGCGCCCGACCTACGGCAGTGCCTACAACAATCGCGGCCTGATCTTCATGCGCAGGGGGGAGCTGCAGCGCGCTCTCGATGAGTTCGACCTGGCGGTCAAGCACATCTCCAATGACCAGAGCCGCTACCTGCACCATTACAACCGGGCCCGCCTGCAAGGATTGATGAAGCGGTATGACGCCTCGCTCGCCGACTACGCCGAGGCGCAAAAGGTCAATCCCGACGGAACGCAAGTCCCGGCCTACCGGTGCATTACCTACACCAGCATGGGCAGGTTCGACGACGCGATCGCCGACTGCAATACGGCGCTGGCGAAGTCGCCGACCAATGTCTACGGGCTGACCAGCCGCGGCAATGCCTATCTCGGCAAGGGCAATCTCGACGCCGCCCTCGGCGATTACGAGCAGGTGCTCAAGATCAATCCGAACTACGTTCGCGCCTATGTCGGCCGCGGCCAGCTTTTCGAGAAGCGACGCAACCTCGCCGCCGCGCGCGCCGACTATCGCTCGGCGGCCAACGCCGTGGCGGCACGCCGCGAGGACATCGACACCACGCTGGCGCGCGCCATCGCCAAGGAACGGCTGGAAGCATTGCTGGGCACGGCGGCGCCCGCGCCGGCAGGCAAGGCTTTACCGTCGGCGCCGCAACCGGCGGCGCCGCGCAAGGTCGCGCTGATCATCGGCAACGGTGCCTACAAGAACGTCGAGCCGCTGGCCAACCCGCCGCGCGACGCCAAACTGATTGCGTCGACCTTTCGCGACCTCGGCTTTGCCACGGTGACGCTGGTGCCCGATCTCAACCGGGACAAATTCTTTGCCACCCTGCACGAATTCGGCGTGGAAGCCGAAAAGGCGGACTGGGCGGTCGTCTATTATGCCGGCCACGGCATGGAAATCGGCGGCGTGAACTACCTGATCCCGGTCGACGCCAGGCTGAAGGCCGACAGCGACGCGGAAACGCAGGCGGTGGCGCTGGAGCAGGTGATCGCAGCCGTCGCCGGCGCGCGAAAACTGCGCCTGGTCATGCTCGATGCCTGCCGCGACAATCCCTTTGAAAAGACCATGCAGCGGACGATTGCACTAAAGCTGGTCAACCGCGGCTTTTCCAACATCGAGCCGGAGGCCGGCTTCATGGTGGTCTATGCCGCCAAGCACGGCGAGACGGCGCTCGACGGCGATTCCCTCAACAGCCCGTTCGCCACGGTGCTGGCGCGAGTCATCAAGGAGCCGAAGATCGAGGTGCGCAAGCTGTTCGACATCGTCCGCGACGACGTCTGGAAGGCCACCAATCGCGCGCAGCAGCCATTCACCTACGGCTCGCTGCCGGGGCGCGAGGATTTTTACTTCGTGGCGGGGAAATAGTCTCTGCCGTCATTCCGGGGCGATGCGAAGCATCTCGAGATTCCGGGTCTGGTGCTGCGCACCATCCCGGAATGACGGTGCGAAGCCTCACACCACCACGCTCAGCCGCTTCGCCGCCCGCGTAATCCCGGTGTAGAGCCACCGTGCCCGGCTGTCCTGGAACGCAAAGCTTTCATCGAACAGCACCACGTCATCCCATTGCGAACCCTGCGACTTGTGCACGGTGAGCACATAGCCGTAGTCGAACTCGTCATAGGGCTTGCGCTGCTCCCACGGGATCGCTTCGATGCTGCCCTCGAAGCAATCATGACGTACCGAGACTTTGGTGACCTTGTGGCCGAACTCCTCGTCGGGCGACAGCCGCATGGTCAGGATTTTTGATTTCGTCCGCGGCTGGGTGCGTGACTTCACCCGCCACAGCCCGCCATTGAACAGCCCCTTCTTGCGGTTGTTGCGCAGGCAGACCAGCTTGTCGCCGGCCACCGGAAAGGGGTCCTCGATGTTCTGCTTCTGGCGAACGCGCATGTTGTAGGCGCGGCGGGTGTTGTTGCGGCCGACCAGCACCTGGTCGGCGCCCATCACGCGGTCCGGGTCGAGCTCGCTGCGCGGCACCACCTCGCTTTCGCCATGGCGGCCGATCTCGAGTTCGCGGCCCTCGCGGACATCCATCGACATCCGCACGATCGGGTCGTCCTGGGCCTGGCGATGCACCTCGGTCAGCATCGAGTCGGGCTCGCAGTCCGTGAAGAAGCCGCCGCCCTGGATCGGCGGCAATTGCGCGGGGTCGCCGAGCACCAGCAGCGGGCAGTCGAACGACATCAGGTCGCGGCCGAGTTCGGCATCGACCATCGAGCATTCGTCGATCACGATCAGCTTTGCCTTGGAGGCGGGCGCATCGTCCCAGAGCTCGAAACTCGGCTGCTCGACGCCGGATTCCTTGGCGCGATAGATCAGCGAGTGGATGGTGGAGGCGTTGTCGCAACCCTTGTTGCGCATCACCAGCGCGGCCTTGCCGGTGAAGGCCGCGTACTTCACCTCGCCATCGACGCCCTCGGCGATGTGCCGCGCCAGCGTGGTCTTGCCGGTGCCGGCATAGCCGAACAGCCGGAACACCGGCGGCGTGCCGCCCCTGCCGGGCTTGGCCTTCAGCCAGTCGGCAACGGCCTTCAGCGCGGAATCCTGATGCGGCGTGAACGTGGTCATGGGGTCCAGATGGAAAGCAGAGCAGGCGGAACGCCGCGACTCAACGGAAGCGTAAAGCTAACCATTCACGCGTTCCATGCAAGGCTGCTTCCGCGTCACGGAATTGCTGTTTCGCAACCGAGGCTGGACTTGCAGCGGATGGCGAATACACTGACCCAAAACAACAAGCGGTGTTGGGAGACGCGACATGAAATTCGGTATCTTTTACGAGCTGCAACTGCCACGCCCATGGGAAGAGGGCGACGAGCTCCGGCTCTACCAGAACGCGCTGACCCAACTCGAGACCGCCGACCGGCTCGGCTATGACCACGCCTGGGTGGTGGAACATCATTTCCTCGAGGAATATTCGCACTCGCCTGCACCGGAATCCTTTCTCGCCGCCGCCAGCCAGCGGACCAAAAAGATCCGGCTCGGCCACGGCATTTTCCAGCTCACCACCAATCACCCTGCGCGCGTGGCCGAGAAAGTCGCGGTGCTCGATCTGCTCTCAAACGGCCGCTGCGAATTCGGCATGGGCGAGAGCGCGTCCATCACCGAGCTGACGCCGTTCGGCCGCGACATGGAAACCAAGCGCGAGGTGTTCGAGGAAGCGGTGCAGGCGATCTTCCCGATGTTCACCAAGGTGGGCACCGAGCATCACGGCAAGTATTTCGACATTCCGCTGCGCAATGTGGTGCCGAAACCGGTGCAGAAGCCGCATCCGCCGTTGTGGATGGCGTGCTCGCAATTGCAGACCATCGAGCGCGCCGGCGAGAACGGCTTTGGCGCGCTGGGCTTCCAGTTCGTCAGCGCGGACGCGGCGCATGCCTGGGTGCATGCCTATTACAACGCCATTACAAAACGGCTGAAGAAGCTCGCCGATTACGAGATCAACCCGAACATGGCGCTGGTCTCGTTCTTCATGTGCGCCAAGACCGACGAGGAAGCGCGCGCCCGCGCCGACGGCGCCACCTTCTTCCAGTTCGCGCTGCGCTTCTACGGCGCCTCGCAGAACCGGCAGCGTCCCGATCCCGGCACCGTCAATATGTGGGACGAGTACAACAAGTGGAAGCGGGAGAACCCGGAAGCGCAGGAGGCGGCGCTGCGCGGCGGCCTGATCGGCTCGCCGGAAACCATCCGCAAGAAGCTGCGGCGTTTCCGCGCCTCCCACATCGACCAGGTGATCCTGCTCAACCAGGCCGGCAAGAATACCCATGAGCACATTTGCGAGTCGCTCGAACTGTTCGGCAAGGAGGTGATGCCGGAATTCCAGAACGACCCCGAACATGACGCGTGGAAGAAAGGCGTGATGAGCGGCGCGATCAAGCTTGAGGAGATCGACACCGAAGCCTTCAAGGATCGCTACGGCAAGCTGGCGGTGAATGTCGCGCCGGCGCAGAAGGTGGCGGCTGGGTAGTCATCCCCCCGCGACGCGGCGGATCGCGAATAGGAGTCACGGTATCTCCGCGTCATTGCGAGGAGCGATAGCGACGAAGCAATCCATGCTTCCACAAGCTGCGAAATGGATTGCTTCGCTTCGCTCGCAATGACGGCGATCCGGCCGTCGGGACCTTCAGTTCGAATTTGCAACCGCGGTAAAGCTGCGATCGACCGCCTTGTCGACGTCGAGCGCCTTCGTGAGAATCCCGTAGCGGGTGGCGCGGTCGGATGCTTCATGAACACGCCGCGAGAAGCAGATCAATCCCGCTTCGGCGTCCATATTTTGGCGGCGCCGGCGTCGACCTTCACCGGAAGCAATCCCTCCGCGAAGAACGCGTCGGCGATGCGCTGCTGTTCGGACAGGCCCGGCGCGGTCACGACGCCGACCTTGTAGGAGCGATGGCTGTTGGCTTCTTCCACCGTGGCGGCATCGATGCCCCAGAGGCCGGCGAGCTGCGCCGCGGCTTCCTTTGGATGCGACTTGACCCATTTGCCGGTCTCATCGAGCTTGGCGAAGATCGCGTTCAACACGTCGCTGCGCCGGTCGGCGAATGCCGCTGACGACAAATAGTAACGCTTGTAGCTCGCAAGGCCGTTGCTTCCGTCGGAGAGCACCCGCGCATTGGATTGGCGCTGCGCGCTGGTGAGGAATGGATCCCACGCCACCCATGCATCGACGTTGCCGCCGATGAAGGCCGTGCGTCCGTCGGCCGGCGTGAGATAAGCCGGCGAAATATCCTTGAAGCTGAGGCCGGCCTTGGCGAGCGCGGCCAGCAGCAGGAAATGACTGCCGGCGCCCTTGGTGACGGCGACCTTCTTGCCCTTGAGGTCGGCGACCGTCTTGATCGGCGATTCCGCGGCCACCAGAATGGCCTGGGCGGACGGCGAGGCGGCTTCTTCCGCGATATAGGCGAGCTTGGCGCCGGCGGCCTGCGCGAACAGCGGCACGGTATCCGCGACGTCGGCGCCGAAATCGACGTTGCCGGTATTGATCGCTTCCAGCAGCGGCAGGCCACTGGTGAATTCATGCCAGGAGATGCGGACACCGAGCGGCGCCAGCGCCTTCTCGAGTTCGCCATTGGTCTTGAGGATCGCCGTCAATGTCGACGACTTCTGATAGCCGATGCGGATCGTATCGGAAGCCGGCGTTTGTGCGCTCGACGGTCGTTGCTGAAATGATCGCTGCGGCTGCGGCGATACCGAGCGCCGACTTGATCCGATGGCTCATGAAATTGTTCTGCCTGATGGAATTGAAGGTGTTCAATCAGGCTAAGGCGCGCGGGGCTTCAGTCAATAGAACCACAATTCGTTGTCGGCGCGCTGCAAATACAACTTTGCTACACTTGGTTCGGAATGCAGATGAAATATTTCACACGTTTACCATCCGTTGTTCCATTATCGCCTCGATAGGGGCGCCGTGTGGAATAAATGCGTGTGACCGAAAAAGGTGCATCACGTCCAGGACAAGAAAAATGCGTCGTGTCTGATCGATATCCGGCAATAAACCTGTCGTGTCACGGCGAGGGCGCAGTGCCCTCATTGCTATTTTTGCAGAGCACTCGACACTCGTTCCAAGCATCATCATCATTCCTGCACTGCATCGGGCACAGACCCGATCGTTCAGGAGAATGTGATGAAGCGTCGTGAGTTCCTTAAACTGTCGCTGGGTGCAGCGGCGGTTGCATCGGTGTCGCCAGTGGCGCGTGCGCAAGCCCCGCTGAAGGAAATCAGGATCGGTTACCAGAAGACCGGCGTGCTTGTCATCGCGCGGCAGCAGGCCGTGCTGGAGAAGCGCTTCGCCGCCAGGCAGATCGGCATCAAGTGGATCGAATTCACGTCGGGGCCGCCGCTGCTGGAGGCCATGAGCATCGGCAGCGTCGATCTGGGTTCCGTCGGCGATACGCCGCCGATCTTCGCGCAGGCCGCGAACGCCAACGTCCTCTATGTGGCGGGATCGCGCATCACCAACGGGCAGGGCATTCTCGTCCCCGCCAACTCCGAGCATTCGCAGCATTGCCGACCTGAAGGGCAAGCGCGTCGGATTCACCAAGGGCTCCAGCGCCCACAACGTGGTGATCGCCACGCTGGAAAAGGCTGGGCTGACCTACGAGGACATCACGCCGGTCTATCTGACGCCGCCCGACGCGGGGCCGGCCTTCGCCAATGGCAGCATCGACGCCTGGGCGGTCTGGGATCCGTATTTTGCGATCGGCGAGAAGCGCCAGAGCGGCCGGATCCTGGTCAACGCCCATGAAGTGGCGAAGACCAATTCGTTCTATCTGGCCAACCGCGATTTCGCGAACACCTATGTCAAGGAAACCCGCGAGGTCATCGACGGGCTGGCAGAGGCCGCGCGCTGGGCGGAGGCCAATCGTGCCGAGGTTGCCAGCGCGCTCGCGGCCATCACCGGCGTGCCGCTCGAAGTGCAGACCGTCGCCGCCAACCGCGCGTCGTTCCTGATCGGCCCCGTGACCGACGAGATCGTCACGACGCAGCAGGCCGTCGCCGACCGGTTCCACAGGCTCGGACTGATCCCGAAGCCGATCACCGTGCGCGACATCGTTTGGCGCCACACCCAAAGCTGAATTTCAGAAAGAGGTCCTTACCCATGACGCGTTTGATTCAACGCTGGATCGCGAGCGCGATGCTCTCAATGAGCATCGTGGGCGCGACCGTCGGCCTGTCCTACGGGCAGGACAAGGTCGTCCGCATCGGCTTCCAGAAATACGGCAAGCTGGTGCTGCTCAAGAGCAAGGGGACGCTGGAGGAGAAGCTGAAGGAAGCCGGCTACAAGGTGGTGTGGACCGAGTTCCCGTCCGGCCCGCCGCTGCTCGAAGCGCTCAATGTCGGCGCGATCGATTTCGGCAACACCGGCGAAGCGCCGCCGATCTTCGCCCAGGCCGCGGGCGCCCCGATCCAGTACGTTGCCTATGAGCCGCCGGCGCCGAAGGGCGAGGCGATCCTGGTGCCAAAGGATAGCAAGCTCAATTCTGTCGCCGACCTCAAGGGCAAGAAGGTCGCGCTGAACAAAGGCTCCAACGTTCACTATCTGCTGGTGAAGGCGCTGGAGAAAGCCGGCGTCAAATATTCCGAGATCGAGCCGGTGTTCCTGGCACCGGCCGATGCCCGCGCGGCGTTCGAACGCGGCGCGGTCGATGCCTGGGTGATCTGGGACCCGTTCCAGGCCGCCGCCGAAGCCGCCACCGGCGCGCGGACGCTGGCTGACGGCACCGGCATCGTCGCGAACTACCAGTTCTATTTCTCGTCGAAGAAATTCCTGGAGAGCGATCCGAAGATCGTAGACGTGGTGCTGGCGCAGCTCGGCGAGGTCGATGACTGGGCCAAGGGCGACATCCACGTCGTCGCCGAGCAGCTTGCGCCTGCGATCGGTCTTTCCGTTCCCGTGGTCGAGGTGGCCCTCAAGCGGCAGTCGTACGGTATCAAGCCGCTCACCGAGAGTGTCATCAACGACCAGCAACAGGTCGCGGACACGTTCTTCGCGCTTGGGCTGATTCCCAAGCAAATCAAGATTTCAGACGTGGCCCGGAGGTCCGGATCGTGAGCACTCAACCCAACGCCAATATCCTCTGGTTCCTTCCGACCCATGGTGACGGCCGCTATCTCGGCACCACCACGGGCGGACGCGAGGTGAACTTCAGTTACCTGCGCCAGATCGCGCAGGCCGCCGATCAGC
Source organism: uncultured Alphaproteobacteria bacterium (assembly GCA_963770135.1). Taxonomy (GTDB): domain Bacteria; phylum Pseudomonadota; class Alphaproteobacteria; order Rhizobiales; family Xanthobacteraceae; genus Bradyrhizobium. The sequence continues at coordinate 177,223 of CAVYOM010000025.1, forward strand.
TTGGCTATTTCGGTGTGCTGCTGCCCACGGGGCGTAGCTGCGAGGATTCCTGGGTGGTCGCCTCGGCCGTGGCGCCATGGACCGAGCGGCTGCGTTACCTGGTGGCCGTGCGGCCCGGACTGCAGTCGCCAAGCGTGGCGGCGCGGATGACGGCGACGCTCGACCGGGTGTCGAACGGGCGCCTGCTGATCAACGTCGTCACCGGTGGTGACCCCGTCGAGAACAAGGGCGACGGCATCTTCCTGTCGCATGACGAGCGCTACGAAGTTACGCGAGAGTTCCTTAACGTCTATAGCGACCTCCTTGCCGGCAAGACTGTCAATGTCGAGGGCAAGCACATCCGCATCGAGGACGGCCGGGTGCTGTTCCAACCGGTGCAGTCGCCACGGCCGCCGCTGTATTTCGGCGGATCGTCGGATGCCGGCATCGACGTCGCGGTCGACACCGTCGACAAATATCTGACCTGGGGCGAACCGCCGGCGCAGGTCGCCGAGAAGGTCAACAAGGTGAAGGCTGCCGCGGCCGCGCGGGGCAAAAAGCTCTCGTTCGGCATTCGCCTGCACGTGATCGTGCGCGAGACCAATGCGGAAGCCTGGAAGGCGGCGGACGAACTGATCCAGCACGTCACCGACGAAACCGTGGCTTCTGCGCAGAAGATCTTCTCGCGGATGGATTCGGTCGGCCAGCAGCGCATGGCGCAGTTGCATGGCGGACGTCGCGACAAGCTCGAGATCAGCCCCAATCTCTGGGCCGGCGTCGGCCTGGTGCGCGGCGGCGCGGGCACCGCGCTGGTCGGCGATCCCGAAACCGTCGCGGCGCGGATCAAGGAATATCAGGATATCGGCATCGATACTTTCATCATGTCCGGCTACCCTCATCTGGAAGAAGCCTATCGCTTTGCCGAGCTGGTGTTCCCGCTGCTGTCGCTCGACAAGACCAGCAACGTCACGCCGATCCGCGTCAACACCGGGCCGTTCGGCGAAACCATCGGCAATGAATATCGGCCGGACAAGCAGGCATCGCAATCATGAGTCTCATCGATAGTCTTTCGCGCGTCAGCTCACCGAAGCTGCCGCGGGTCGATGGCCTGATCCCGTGGATCGTGCCGCTCGCGATCATCCTGATATGGCAACTCGCCTGCGTGACTGGCTTCGTTTCGGCGCGCGTGCTGCCGGCGCCGAGCGACGTCGCGTTGGCGGGGTGGAAGCTCCTGCTATCGGGCGAACTCGTCCGCAACATCTGGGTCAGTTTTTGGCGCGCCAGCGTCGGCTTCCTGATCGGCGGCACCATCGGCTTCTCGTTCGGACTCGCCAACGGCCTGTCCCAGCTCTCCAACAAGCTCACGGACACGACGCTGCAGATGGTGCGCAACATCCCGCATCTGGCGCTGATCCCGCTGGTCATCCTGTGGTTCGGGATCGATGAATCCGCAAAACTGTTCCTGGTCGCGCTCGGCGTGTTCTTCCCGATCTATCTCAACACGCTGCACGGCATCCGCACCGTCGATCCGCAATTGATCGAGATGGGACGTATCTATGGCATGACCGACGGCGAGTTGTTCCGTCGAGTAATCTTCCCGGGTGCGCTGCCGTCGATCTTTGTCGGCGTGCGCTTTGCGCTCGGCATCATGTGGCTGACCCTGATCGTGGCGGAAACCATCGCGGCGTCTTCGGGCCTCGGTTACATGGCGATGCAGGCGCGCGAGTTCATGCTGATCGACGTCGTCGTGCTCTCGATCCTGATCTACGCCTTGCTCGGCAAGCTCGCCGACAGCGCTTCGCGCGCGCTGGAACGGCTGACGCTGTCCTGGCATCCGGCTTTCCAGAAACACTGAGGACAGGCAATGCAAGAAGCCCTTCGTTTCCTTTCGCCCGGGGCCGAGCCGGTCGATCGCGCCGAGATCGTCGAACAGGCGCGATCGCTTCGGCGCGGTTCGGAAGCGCCGTCCCGCGGGCTTTCGCTGACTATCCGGGGCTTGCGCAAATCCTTCGGGGACAATGAGGTGCTGCGCGGCATCGACCTGCATATTCCCGCCGGCCAGTCGGTTGCGATCGTCGGCCGCAGCGGCTGCGGCAAGAGCACATTGCTGCGGCTGATCGCCGGCCTGGAGACCATTACCGCCGGCACGATCAGCCTTGGCGAGGACGCGCGCCCCGAGGATATCAGGGTGATGTTCCAGGAGCCGCGGCTGCTGCCGTGGGCGCGCGTGCTGTCGAATGTCGAAGTCGGTCTCGGCCGCGAGCGAAATTCGCCGGACGCGCAGGCCCGTGCAGAGAGCGCACTCGTCGAGGTCGGTCTCGCCGAAAAGCGGACGCAATGGCCGGCGGTGCTGTCGGGCGGACAGAAGCAGCGCGTGGCGCTGGCGCGAGCGCTGGTCAGCCAGCCACGCGTGCTCGCGTTCGACGAGCCGCTCGGCGCCCTTGATGCCTTGACGCGGATATCGATGCAGCGGCTGCTCGAGCGGGTCTGGCACGATCAGGGTTTTACCGCGATCCTGGTGACGCACGACGTCGCCGAGGCCGTGGCGCTGGCCGATCGCGTGCTGGTCATCGAGGACGGTCGCATCGCCGAGGATTTCAGCGTCGATATCCCGCGGCCAAGGCAGCGCGGTTCGGCCGAGCTGGCGGCGCTGGAAGGCGCGATCCTGAAAAATCTTCTGGAAGGTATGGAAGATACTTCCGACCTGTGAGGTGACCATGAATTCCGTTGTCCGCGCCGTGTCGATTGAAGCCGAAGTGACGGCGAGCGATTTTCGCAATGCCATGCGCCAATTGACCGGCGGCGTCAGCGTCATCACCGCCGGAAAGGGCAGAGACATTTCGGGCATGACGGTCACCTCGGTGTCTTCGCTGTCGGTTGAACCGGCTTCCCTGATCGTCAGCCTCAACCGGGAATCGTCCTCCTGGCCGCTGGTGAAGCGCTACGGCTTCTTCGGCGTCAACATCCTGACGTCGGACCAGATCGATATCGCCGAGCGGTTTACCGGCAAGGGCGGACTGAAGGGCGCCGACCGATTTGCCGGCGCCAGATGGACGACGCGTGCGTCAGGGGTGCCGTTGCTGGAAGACGCGCTGGCGGCGATCGACTGCGAGGTCGAGGATGTCGTCGAGCGGCATTCGCACGCGATCGTCATCGGCCGCGTGCTGGACGTTGCGGTGTCCGCACGCACGGCAGCGCTGGCCTATTGGCAGGGGCGCTATGTCGCCATCGATCAGGACGAGGATGCGGCGAAGCTTGCCGAGGTCAGCGTGCCGGCGCGGCACGCTGGCCGCAAGTTCTGAGGGGCATCTGCCCCGCACCGGGTCTGGCTTTTCCCGAGGTGCCGATCTAAAACCCGGCCCATGAAGCGTCTCGCAGTCTGGGCATTTTACGGCGTCGGCGCGCTCGCGATCGCCTATCTCGCGCTTTACGCCTACGCGGTTTTCACCGGGCGCGACCTGCAGCCCGGGGATCCCATTCGCATTTTTCGAAAACCCGATGCGCCGAGTTATTCGGCTGTCTCAACGTCATTGCGAGCGTAGCGAAGCAATCCATGGCGCCACGTGGGACGAGATGGATTGCTTCGCTACGCTCGCAATGACGACAGCAGGGCTCAGCCCGCCACGACAAACCGCTGCTGGTCACCCGCGCCCGCAGGCGTGATCGGGATGCCGCCGTCGGCGTATTCGTTCAGCTTGTTGCGCAGCGTGCGGATCGAGATGCCCAAAATATTCGCGGCATGGGTGCGGTTGCCCAGGCAGTGTTTCAGTGTCTCCAGGATCAGGTCGCGCTCGACGTCGGCGACGGTGCGGCCGACCAGAGCGCGGGTGACCTGCTCGGCGGCAAAGGTCGCGTGGGCCACCGCGGGCGCGGTCTTGGCGAGGTCGAGGCGATCGCCGTCGGGGGTCAGGATCGCTTCGGGACCGATCTCGTCGCCCTGCGCCATCAGCACCGAGCGGTGGATGGTGTTTTCCAGTTCGCGGACGTTGCCCTGCCAGCGGTTGCTGGTGAGTACCCGCCTTGCGTCGGCGGAGATCGGACGCAGCGGCACGCCGTTGGCGTCGGCGTATTTCTTGGCAAAATGCTGCGCCAGTTCGAGGATGTCGGCTGGCCGGTCGCGCAGCGGCGGGATCTTCAGGTTGACGACGTTGAGACGGAACAGCAGGTCCTCGCGGAAGGAACCTTCGCGCACGGCGTCTGCGAGGTTGCGGTTCGAGGTCGCGATGATGCGGATATCGACCGGCACCGGCTTGGTGCCGCCGACGCGGTCGATCACACGTTCCTGAATGGCGCGCAGCAGCTTGGATTGCAGGCGGACGTCCATCTCGGAGATTTCGTCGAGCAGAAGCGTGCCGCCGGTGGCTTCCTCGAACTTGCCGATACGGCGGGCGACGGCGCCGGTGAAGGCGCCCTTCTCGTGGCCGAACAATTCGGACTCCAGCAGATGCTCGGGGATCGCCGCGCAATTGATCGAAATGAACGGCCGCTTGGCGCGGCCTGAGCGGGAGTGGACATAACGCGCCAGCACTTCCTTGCCGGTGCCGGATTCGCCGGTGATCATCACGGAAGCATCCGAGCCCGCGATCTGCTGCGCCAGCTTGACGACCTTGCCCATGGCTTCGTCGCGATAGATCAGATCGCGGGAATCATTGGCGACGGCGGCGAGCACCGCGGCGATCAGTTCCGGATCGGGCGGCAGCGGGATGTATTCCTTGGCGCCGGCATGGATCGCGGCCACTGCGGCGCGGGCGTCGTTGGAGATGCCGCAGGCCACGATCGGCACGTGGATGTGCTCGGCTTCGAGCCGCATCACCAGGTCGCGGATGTCGAGGGCGACGTCGACCAGCAGCAGGTCGGCGCCCTTGCCGCCGCGCAGCACGGCCATCGCCTGTTCGATCGCTTCGGCATGGGTGACCGAGGCCCCGTTGTCCATCGCGATCTTGGTGGCGGTCGTGAGCTGGCCCTTCAATGTGCCAACGATGAGAAGCCGCATGTTTTATCTCCTGTTCGTCTGTTCGCGCCGTTCGCGGCGCGTGTCGCCAAAATTGTTAGCTGCGTTCCGCCTTGATGATTTCCGTCATGGTGACGCCGAGCTTGTCTTCAACCAGCACGACCTCGCCACGCGCCACCAGGCGGTTGTTGACGTAGATGTCGATGGCTTCGCCGACGCGACGGTCCAGCTCCAGCACGGTGCCGGGGCCGAGCTTCAACAGTTCGCCGACGTCCATCTTGGAACGGCCGAGCACGGCCGATACCTGCACCGGCACGTCGAACACCGCCTCGAGGTCGGCCGCGATACGCGAGGCCTGTTCGTCCTCGTTGTAGGCGAGATCGTCGACCGGCGGAGCGTCCGCGGCATTGAGGTCGGGTAGCGGTACCTGTCCGTCGGTGTCACTCATGGTTCAGTCCTCATGGCCTTTACGCTCCGGCCTGATCGCGTGACGCCAGATAGCGTCCGACGAGTTCGCTGATCTTTGCTTCGATGGCTGCGCGTTCCAGCACCACGCCGCCGTCGGCCCATTCGATCCGGCAGTCGCCGGTGACGATGCCAGGCTCGGCCAGGATCACCAGCCGGCCCTCGAAGCCGTTCTGGGCGGCCTGCCGTTCGATCTTCTCGCGGGCAACCTCGTAGAGCTGGTCGTTGATGCGGACCACGAGATGCGGGGTTGCGACCAGATGCGAGAAGCAGTCGCTGACCAGCGCCATGATCTCGCCGAGCGGTTCGCGGACGATCAGTTCGCTGCACAGTTTGCGCGCCACCGCGACCGCGACTTCGACCGCCTCGGTCTCCATCCTGGCCTCGATGCCGGAGAAACGCGTGGCGATGCCGCGGATGGTGATGCCGATCTCTTCCAGCGCCAGCGCCGCGCGGCGGTCGCTCTCCACCCTGGCCTCGTGCTGGGCCGCCTCGTAGCCGGCGCGATACGCGCGTGCCTCGGCCTCCGCGACCTTCTGCGCGATCTCGGCGGCCGTCGCTGCACGCTCGCGCGTCTTGTCCGGCGCTGCGAAGTCGGTGTCGAACAGGAATTTTGCGGGTGCGGCCATCAATACACCAGCTCGTCGTCGGCGCGGTTCTTGGTCAGCGTGATTTCGCCCCTGGCGGCCATGTCCTTGGCAAGGTTGACGAGCAGCGCCTGCGCTTCGTCGACGTCGCGCAGCCGCACCGGTCCCATCGCGGCCATGTCGTCCATCAGCATCTTGCCGGCGCGCGAGGACATGTTGCCGAGGAAGAAGGCGCGCACCTCCTCATTGGCGCTCTTCAGCGCGATGCCGAGCTTGTCCTTGTCGACATTGCGCATCAGGGTCTGGGCCGAGGCGGAATCGAGCTTGATCAGGTCGTCGAAGGTGAACATCAGCGCCTTGATGCGCTCGGCGGATTCGCGGTTTTCCTCTTCCAGCGAGGTGATGAAGCGGGTTTCGGTCTGGCGGTCGAAATTGTTGAAGATTTCGGCCATCACCTCGTGGGCGTCGCGGCGGCGGGTCTGCGACAGATTGGACATGAATTCGGTGCGCAGCGTCTGCTCGACGCGCTCGATGACTTCCTTCTGCACCGCTTCCATCTTCAGCATGCGGCCGACCACGTCGAGCGCAAGATCCTCGGGCAGGATCGCCAGCACGCGCGCGGCATGCTCGGGCTTGAGCTTCGACAGCACCACCGCAATGGTCTGCGGGTATTCGTTCTTGAGGTAGTTGGCGAGCACCTCTTCCTGCACGTTGGAGAGCTTCTCCCACATGTTGCGGCCGGCGGGGCCGCGAATTTCGTCCATGATGCCGGTGACGCGGTCGGACGGCAGATATTGCTGCAGCAGCCGCTCGGTGGCGTCGAAGGTGCCCATCAGCGCACCGGATGCCGACATGCGCGAAACGAATTCGAGCAGCAGGTCTTCCACCACGTCGGCTTCGACGGTGCCGAGCGTCGACATGTGGATCGACAGTTCGCGGACCTCGTCGTCGTCGAGCTGCGCCCAGACCTTGCCGCCATATTGCTCGCCCAGCGCCAGCATCAGGATGGCGGCGCGCTTCGGGCCGCTCAGCGGCTTGGCCTTGCCGCGGCCGGCCTGACGGCTCGCCAGCGCCGAGATGACGGTGGTGATATCGTTGGCGTTGCTGTTTTGCTGCGGGGCGGCCATGTCAGCTCTCGGCGGGTTCGCTCAGCCATTGACGAACAATGGAGGCGGTCTCGTTTGGATTGCGTTCGGCCAGTTCGCCGACCCGGTGCACGGCCTGGGCATGCACCTGGCCTTGAACCTGGGCGACGTCGATCAATTGGGCAGTGCCGCTGGTGCCGGCGATCAAGGCCTGATTGGGCCCGAGTTCTCCGTTCGGCCCGTTACCCTCGATCAGGATGGGCGCCGGTTCGGCCAGTGCGGGAACGACTTCGGCAGCCAGGATGCGCTTGACCAGCGGGCGGATCACCATGAACAGCACCACGAGGCCGAGCAGCATCATGACGCCGAGTTCGATGACATACATGACGTCATCCTTGGTGAACTGCAGCATGCCGAGCAGGCCGGTCGGCTCCACGACCGGGGGAACGGTCGGTGCCTCGGCAAAGCGCAGGTTGACCACCTCGACCTGGTCGCCGCGCTTCTGGTCGAAGCCGATCGCCGAGCGCACCAGGGTGGCGATGCGGTCGAGCTGCTCCTTGTTGCGGTCCTGATAGACCATTTCGCCTTTTTCGTTCTTGGTATAGGCGCCGTCGACCAGCACCGCGACCGAGATCCGGTTGACCCGTCCGGCCTCGGTGACCTCGGTCTTGGTGGTGCGCGAAATCTCGTAATTGTTGGTCTCTTCGCTCTTCTTGCTCTGGTCGCGGGCCGCAGGTCCGGTGGTGTTGGCCTGGTTGCCCGGCAGTTCGTTGTTGACGGTGACCTGGCCGTTGTTGTCGGCGGTCAGCGACGATTCTTCGCGGGTCTGGCTGGAGCGCAGCACGCGGCCCTCGGGATCGAACTTGTCCGAGGTCTGGGTGACCTTGTTGTAGTCGAAGTCGGCGGTGAGCTGGACGCGGGCACGGCCCTGGCCGACCACCGAGGAGACGATCGCCTCGACTTCGTTGCGCATACGCTTCTCGAAGGCCGCGCGGCGCTCTTCACCGACGGCGATATCGGCTTCCTTGCCGGCGCCGTCGGCCAGCAGCCGGCCTGCTTCGTCGACGATCGACACCCGCTGCGGCTTCAATCCGTTGACGGCGGAGGCGACGACATGGCGGATGGCGCGGATCTGCTGCGGTTCGAGGCTGCCGCGCACCCGCACCACGATCGAGGCCGACGGCTCTGGCGCTTCGCGTGCGAACAACGGCCGTTCCGGCAGCACCAGATGGACGCGGGCGGCCTGGATGCGGTCGATGGCGCGGATGGTGCGGGCCAGTTCACCCTCCAGCGCGCGCAGATGGTTGATGTTCTGGACGAAGCTCGTGGTGCCGAGCGCGTCGGACTTGTCGAAAATTTCGTAGCCGACGCCGCCGCCCTTGGGCAGGTTGCTTTCGGCCAGCTTCATCCGCAGCCGCGTGACCTTGTCCTTCGGCACCATGATGACCGCGCCTTCATTGCGCAGCTCGAAGGGAATCGCCTGGCGCTCCAGATCCTTGATGATGCTGGAGGAGTCTTCGGTGGTGAGATCGGTGAACAGCGTGGTCATCTGCGGCGTCGTGACGCGCATGATGACAAAGGCGAAGAAGCCGAGCAGCGCGGTCGTCACCGCAACCATGGCCATCAGCCTCGACGCACCCAGGCCTCTCAGGAAAGCAACGAGACTTTGCACCAACCGCCCCCAGGGATTCGGCCCCAGGGACCGACTGGGCAATTATTGCCTAGGGGATGGTTTCCATATGGTTAACAACCGTTAAAGCCGCCGCGAATAGTTCGGGCATGAAAAAAACCGGCTTCGCAAAACGAAGCCGGTTTTCATCAAATCTTTCGGTTCGGGAGAGCTTACTGCCGATATTGCTGGATCCGGGTGGTCCGCAAGCCTGCCAGACCATGCTGATCGATGGAAAACTGCCAGGACAGGAATTCGTCCACCGTCAGCGTATAACGGCTGCAGGCTTCCTCGAGGGAAAGCAGGCCGCCACGGACCGCTGCGACGACTTCGGCCTTGCGGCGGATAACCCACCGTTTGGTGCCGGGCGCGGGCAGGTCGGCAATTGTTAACGGGCTACCGTCAGGCCCGATGACGTATTTTACCCTCGGGCGATGGGGTTCTGTCATGGCGTACTCACAAACTCTCAACCACTGAACTCACGGTAGTAAACCTACGCCCGCCGGCTTAAAATTTGCCTAAGCATACGGCTTCAATACGAATTTCCTTGAAAATGATCAAAAAAAGCGGCGGCCCGGGTTCCCCGCGACGCATTTTGCGTACAAGCAGGGATTGCCGGGCCGAAAGTGCCAATCAAACGACGCGAGTGGCCGGAGCGCTAGCTCGAGGTCTGGCGCACCACCCGCTTGATCTTGTCGGTGGTGTAATTCTGGCCGCCGATCGACAGCAGTGGCGGGGAAGCCGTGAGATCGACTGAATTGACGATCCCCTGGACTTCGGTGGAAATGGCCACGTTGTTGCCCGAGCTGTCCTTGCCCGTGGCGGTCAGGGTGTAGGTACCGGCCGGCCACTGCACGCCGTCATTGCCCTTGCCATCCCAGACGAAACTTGAATTGCCCTGCTTCAGCGAGTAGCTGCCGCTGTAGGCCGTCTGTCCGGCTGAATTCGTGATCGTGATCGACGCGCTGGTGTCTTTCTCCGATTTAAAGTTCCAGGTCGCCGATTTGTCGAACACCGCTTTGCTGCCGTCGACCGCGACGTTGCTGCCGACATAGACCAGCGCCTGCGTCGCCTGCGCGCTCTTTTCGATTTCCACCAGCGACTTCAACTGTTCGTTCGACTTGAGCTGCTGCTCGATGCCTGCGAACTGCACGAGCTGCTGGGTGAACTGGTTGGTGTCCAGCGGATCCATCGGATTCTGGTGCTGAAGCTGCGTGGTCAGCAGCGTCAGGAAGGTCTGGAAATTATCCGCGATTCCCGTCGTCGCCGTCGAAGCGGTGTTGTTGCTCGTGGCGGTGCCGGTCCCGGGCGCCGAGACGATCGTCGTCGGCATTGTTGCATCAACTGCCATGGCGCTCTCCTTTAAATCCTGATGTCGACGCCGCTGCTCGAACCGAGCATGCGGCCGTAGCCGCGGCCGGCGACGACGGGCGGAACATTGTCTTCCTCGCTGACGACGAGGCGATGGGCGTTGGGATTGGACTGGTTGCCGTCGTTCTGGCCCTGCGAAGACTGGTCGCGCAGGCTGAACTGCAGGCCGCCATTGCCGGTCGAAAGCCCGGCATTGTCGAGCGCGCGCTGCAATTGGTTGGCGTCCTGCCGCAGCATCGACAGCGTTTCCGGCCGCTCGACCGTCAAATGCGACGTTACCTGGCCATGGCGGTCGACATCGATGCGGACATCGATGCGGCCGAGCTCGGCGGGATCGAGCCGGATTTCGAAGCGGGTCTTGCCGCTCTTGGCAGAGGCGGCGATTTCCATCGCAAGCCCGCTCACCGGTACCGGCGCGCTTGCGGCGGAAGTGGCGGTGAGTTGGGCAGCCGTTGCCGGCGCCGTGGCGGCAGCGCCCGGTTGCTGCGCCTGGATTGCGCCGGCAGCCTGCAGGCCGTTGCCGGAGGAGTTGACCGGCGTCTGGCCGATATCAGCGGCGGCAAGATGCGCGTGGGTTTGGGCGTTAGCCGCCGCCGGCGTGATGGAATTGCCTGGCGCGTCGGCCTTCACGGCATCGGCGATGCCATTGTCGGACTTCGGTTTGCCCGCGGCTTCGGTCGGCGCCGTGACGGCGGGCACGATGGTATCGGCGGCAGGTGTTGCGAGGCGCGGCGGAGTCGGTGGTGCCGGCCTGCTCGACCGCCGTCGTGGCGCTCTTCTTGGCGAGATCGGGGTTCTTGAGCTGCGCGGTCGGTTTGGTGACGGCGGGCGTCGCCGCGGCCACTGAAGCGGCCTCGACGAGGCCGCTCGCGATGGAGGCGTCGGTGGATGTGGTCTGGGCATTGATGGCTTGGGCTGCGCCGCTCTGCGCACCGGTCTTGACGGCGCCTTCGGCCTGCGCGGTGTTCGCGGCGTCGGGCTGGGTTGCGCTAGCGCCGGTCTCGGTCGGGGGAAGCAGCCGGCGCCGTCTCGGCGGCGAGCGAAGCGGAGGCTGCGATCGCCGCCGCGGCGATCGCAAGCGGTGCAGTCGCCTTGTCGGTTGCTTGCGTCGCGGAAGGTGTCGTTGCCGGCGTTGCGGCCGCTGGGATGACAACCGCGATGGCGTCGGCCGTCACCACGGCCGCTGCATCCTGTGCTGTTTCGGCCTGATCGGTTACCGGAGAAGCGTCGCCGGACGATGACTGCGTTGTCTCGTCGGATTTTGCGCCATCGGACTTCGCCGCATCAGTCTTCGATTTGGCGCGGCGGGTTGTTCCGGTCTTGGTGTCGGTATCGGTTTTGGTATCGGTATCGGCCTTGTTGTCGTCGCGTGCCTTGTCGCTGCGCGCGTTGGCCGCGGCGTTGCGATCATTCGAATTGTTGCGCGCAGCCTTGTCGGCCTTGTCAGATGCGGCAGCATTGTCGCGCGAGCGGTTGTCGGACGTGGCTTGCGCATCGTCGGAGCGGCGCGGGGCGGGCGCGTTGTCTTGGGCACGATTGTCGTTGTTGCTGGCGGCCGTATTGCTGTCGACCAGCGTCGCAAAGCTGTCGTTTCGGGCCGATGGTTCGGAATCCGATCGGGCGGACCTTGCCGCCGCGGTCTGGAAAGATGTGTTTGCCGATACTTCTGACGTGACACTAACCACGGGCGATCCTCGCGCTGAGCTCTCGGCACCTATTGAGCAAGGACCGGGCCACCCGCCGCGGCAGGAAATATCACGTTATTTCAAGGGCTTGTGGAGGCGTCCGTTAAATTACGGGGCCTGATTGCAGCCCCCTTTTCTGCCCGGCGGCAAGTTTTGCCGTACTGGATACGCTCCAAAATAGGGATCGGCTGATTGCCTCGCGGGAATACGGCCTATATTAAAGAGCGGCGTCCGATCCGGCCCGGTATGGCCGAATGATGTCCTAAGGCCTTATAATAAAAGGCGTTTTAACCCTGGCCGCGAGCCGCATGGCGCGCTTGCGATTGAAGTCGATGACCCCTGGCATGCGAAACAGTCTGGATCTCGAAGGCCGTCCGCAGGATACGCGGATCGTGGTCGCCATGTCGGGCGGCGTCGATTCCTCGGTGACGGCTGCCTTACTGAAGTCCGAAGGCTACGACGTGGTCGGGATCACGCTGCAGCTTTACGACCATGGCGCGGCCACCCACCGCAAGGGCGCCTGCTGCGCCGGCCGCGATATTCACGACGCCCGCAACGTCGCCGAACGGATCGGCATTCCGCATTACGTGCTCGACTATGAAAGCCGTTTCCGCGAATCCGTCATCGACAATTTTGCCGACAGCTACGCGCTCGGCGAAACGCCGGTGCCCTGCATCGAGTGCAACCGCTCGATCAAGTTTCGCGATCTGCTGGCGACCGCGCGCGAACTCGGCGCGAGTGCGCTCGCGACCGGGCATTATGTCGCCTCGCGCCGCCTCGCCGATGGATCGCGCGCGCTGGTGTGCGCTGCGGACGCCGATCGCGACCAGAGCTATTTCCTGTTCGCAACCACGCGCGAGCAGCTCGATTATCTGCGCTTTCCGCTCGGCGACATGACTAAGCCGCAGGCGCGCGAACTGGCGCGGCGCTTCGGCCTCGAAGTCGCCGACAAGCAGGACAGCCAGGACATCTGCTTCGTGCCGACCGGGCGCTACACCGACATCATCGGCCGTCTGAAGCCCGGCGCGATCGAGCCCGGCGACATCGTCGACCTCGAAGGCCGTACCATCGGCCGGCATCAGGGCATCGTTCATTTCACGGTCGGCCAGCGCAAGGGGCTCGGCATCGCCGCCGGCGCGCCGCTCTATGTCGTCAAGCTCGATGCGGCCAGCCGCCGTGTCGTCGTGGGGCCGCGCGAGGCGTTGCGGATGGATCGCATCCGGCTTCGTGACGTCAACTGGATCGGCGACGGCGCGCTCGACCGCGTGATCGGCGGTGGCATCGAGATGTTCGTGCGCGTGCGTTCGACACGGGCGCCGCAGCCCGCTTGGCTGCGTGCGGTCGACGGCGGCTATGAGGTCGAACTCGTTGCCGGCGAAGAGGGCGTTTCGCCAGGCCAGGCCTGCGTATTCTACGATGCGCCCGCGGGACAGGCGCGCGTGCTCGGCGGCGGATTCATCAAGAGCGCGACCGCAACGATCGCAGCGGCGAAGCCCGGGGCGCGGCAGATTCCCGCACCGCTCGCCGAGGTGATGCGCAGCTAGAGCATGATCCGGAAAAGTGGAAACCGGTTTTCTGAAAAGATCATGCTCAAACAAAGAGATGAGATCATGATGCGATTTGATGAAATCGCATCATGATCTAAGAAAAAATCGGGGCAGATGGAATGGCTGGGGACATCGACCGCGAGGGGGTCGAAAAGGCTTATGGACGCTGGGCGCCGGTCTACGATCTGGTTTTCGGCAAGGTGTTCGACGAGGGCCGCCGGTCGACCATCGCGGAGGCCGACAAGATCGGCGGACGCGTTCTCGACGTCGGTGTCGGCACCGGGCTGTCGCTGTCCGAATATTCGCGCAATACGAAATTATGCGGCGTCGACATTTCCGAGCCGATGCTGCGCCGCGCGCTCAAGCGCGTGCGCGAGTTCGGCCTGACCAATGTCGAAACGCTTGCGGTGATGGACGCCAAGAATCTCGCGTTCAAGGACTCATATTTCGACGCGGTGGTGGCGCAATATGTCATCACGGCGGTGCCGGATCCGGAACGCACGCTGGATGATTTCATCCGCGTGCTGAAACCCGGCGGCGAGCTCATTCTGGTCAATCACATCGGCGCCGAAAGCGGCCCACGCCGCATGTTCGAGCTGGCGTTCGCGCCGCTGGCGCGCCGGCTCGGCTGGCGGCCGGAATTCCCCTGGGAACGGCTGACCAACTGGGCCGCCAAACATGGCGGCGTCACCTTGACCGAACGGCGCCCGATGCCGCCGATGGGGCATTTTTCACTGATTCGTTTTCGGAAATCGTGACGCTCGTGGCGTTTTTGAGCGAAGCGGACGCCGGTTCGCATCAAGAAAACGCGTAAAGGAAGAAGCGACAGTTTGACCGCGGAACATCCGCGCGTGCAGGCCGTTTCCTTCCTATGGCAATGAAACACGCCCTTCTGATCTCATGTGTGCTGATGGCGGGCGCCGACGTGGCGACCGCTCAGGCGCCGCCCACTCCTGCAACGCCCCCGGCCAAGACTGCGCCACCCGCGCCCGAACGCGCGGCCAATTGCGCCCCGATGCAGCCGAAGCCGAATTCCGGCGCGGCGGTTCCGGACGGCACCACCACCGGTCAGCGGGCCGAGCCGCTCGGCGACAAGCTGGCCCGATCGGATGGCGTATTGTGCCCGCCGCCGGGCGTCGATCCCGAAATGCACGCGCCTGCGCCGGACACCGGCAAGACGCCCGTGATTCCGCCACCCGGCAGCCCCGGCGGCGACCCGACAATCCGGCCGAAATAGCGCTATTTTGCAGATGCTTGGCTGAACCGCTGGCTTTGCTTGACAGGTCCGCGACCCACTCCTTATATGCCGCGCGTTCGCGAATGCGGCATGGTGTGCCGAAGGTGAACCGTGGCGAGGTAGCTCAGCTGGTTAGAGCACGGGAATCATAATCCTGGGGTCGGGGGTTCGAGTCCCTCTCTCGCTACCACCTTTCCCCACACTCCTCGAACGTTGGCGGGGAACACAGGTTCATTTAGTAAAGCACTTAGGCGCCCGGCGATTTCGACCGAGACGCCGCCTAGCCTTGAAGGGTCTCTAAATACCGTCACTGTCTCAACGAGATCTCTAATTGCTTCCGTCGCTTCAGAATCTCCTGCGTTGATGCCTTTCGACAGCGCGTCTTGAAGTTGGACGAGCTGTTGCTCATAGCGGGCCAGGACGGCCGGATGGAGCGAGATAACGTCGGAAGCTGTGGGCTCGTCGCTCAAATCCCCCGCGATTTTTCTGCGCTCCTCGTCCAAAAGGCTCGAGCGAGGGCCCAAGATCGCCGGGTCGCCATACCCCTTTGCGATCGCATCGACTAGCCGATCAATCTCGCGATTGATTTCGCCGAGCCGCAGCTCAAGGTGAGCTCGCTTGGCATTCGATTTGGCTGCAAGGCGTTTACGCTCTTCGTGATAGGTACGAACATATTCGGCGATCACGCTCGGATGCCGCATCTCAGCCTCTAAGCCATAAAGAACTGCGCTTTCCACGGTGGCGAGATAAAATGTCTTTCCGTCGCGACATGTACCGCTTTCTGTCGCTGCTGAACAACGGATGCGGATGCGGCGCGACTTATCTTTGCCGCTTGTTGACATACCTGCACCACAGGATCCGCACCGGAGGAGCCCCGACAACATGTGGCGCGGTCGCCGCTGCCGGTCTGGGAGGGTTTGGCCGCGAGCTTTTTTTCGGTTCTGAGCCGCGTCAAAAAGCGTCTGCGGGATTATGCGGAGTTCCGGCACGTCTGTGATCTGCCACTCGCGTTTGGCGTTTGGGCGCGAGAGTCGCTTGCCCGTGTCCGGGTCTTTGATCATCCTCACTTTATTCCAGACGAGGCGCCCGGCGTAGAGTTCATTCTGGATCAAACCGGTGCCGCGCTGCAGGTTGCCGTTAATCGTCGAAGCATTCCATGAGCGCCCGCGTGGCGGCGATACCCTTTCATTGTTAAGGTCGTAAGCGATCTCACGTGGCGTCCTTCCTTCAACGTATTCCTCGAAAATGCGCCGGACGATTCTCGCTTCAGCTTCGACAATTACCCGCTTGCCCTTTTCGCCTGCGGCTGGGGTGTAGCCATAAGCCTTTCCGCCCGCGTTGAGGCCTTGTCCGACGCGGCCAGCCAGTCCCCTCCGCACCTTATGAGCATTATCCTCGCGGAAGAGTTGGCCCACTAGTCCGCGAAGCCCCACTAAGACTGTATTGACCACGCCTTCGTGGACGGCGCGTATTTCAATATTAAGGAAAGAAAGCCGCTTATGAATACCGGCAAGGTCCTCCATGTCACGCGAGAGGCGGTCAAGTGCCTCGACGACTACGACATCGAATGACCGATCTTTTGCTTGATCCAATAACCGGAGCAAGCCATCCCGTCCCATAATGGAGCCGCCAGAACGGGCTTTATCTTCGTACACACCAGTTATGTTTATGCCTTGTCGTGAGGCGTACTCCCGGCAGAGCGTGATCTGGTCGTCGATCGATCGCTCATTTTGAAGGTCGGTCGAGAATCGGGCGTAGATCACCGCCACCTTCTTGATTTGAGGTTCGAGAGCTGAGCTGATCTCGTTCATGGTCTTCCCTTGCCGCTTGGCGTGCCAACGCTCGTGCTAGGCGTAGAATCGCCTCATCCGGAATCAACTGCAAGGGCAATTTCTGAAGTCTGCGACGCACGACTAAGCGGCTCGCTCGCAGACAAGGCTCTGCTTAATGCGTCGATCAGAAGCTCGGGAGAGCTTGGAGACCCGACGGCGAAAGCGATTTCCGACCTTGGTATCAACTCGGTCCATACATGGAGCGTGCCGCCGCGCGCATGCCATGGAAAGTCCAAAATACCTCTTGTCGTAGAATCAGAAAACGTAGCGTGTCATTCGGCCTGCAATATTGACCCCCTAAGGCGGGGGATCGGCGTCCAAAATTGGCTCTGACGCACTTTTGGTGCAGCTGCATTTCATTCTGCGCCGATCAGTCTGGCCTGAAGCAGATCGATTTTGCCACGGCCGTACATTTGGCGTCTGACGAGCTTGAGGCGCGTGATCTGACCCTCGGTCTGTCCGTTGGACCAGGGCGAGGTGATCGCCGCGCGAACCGCCGCTTCATCGTTCGTTACGCCGCGGGCGAACGAGGCGACAAGACTGGCGCGAGCGCGCTCGATCCAGGGTGACAACTCGGCGGCGGCTTTGCGCCGGATCATCCAGTGGAATTCGGCGATGATCTCGCGTGCCTCGACAAGGGTGGGAACGCCAGCTTCTACGGCGGCGACAGTGACCGTCTCTGCCTTCGATAGCGTATCCCGTCCGACGGTCATGAGACGAGCGATCGTTCTGGCCGATGGAATCCGATGAAGATTTTCGACATCGGCCTTTTCGGCCCGCCGTCTGCGGGTCGTCCATTCGCCGACAACACGAAGGGAGCCTCGGAAACCGCGCGCCCGTCAAGCGGCGCCAAAGTTCAGCGCCGTTTCGGCAACCGGCTGCCCATTGATCGTCGAGCCATGGCAGGTGCTGATCGAGAGAACTCTGCCGGGTCCGGAAGACATCATGGCGTTCGCCGCGGATCACCTGTCGCACCAGCTTCCTGCTGTGGCCGGTCTGGCGCACGATCTGCTTGATCGGCGTTCCACTTTTCGACAGGGCCAAGATGGTCGCATTGGTCTCCTCGCGGCGGAGATAGCCCTCATACTGGAGACGCTCGGCCGCTGTGAGCAGCTCGGGATCGATCGTTGTCGCCCCGATTGCGCTGCGGATCTGGCGCATCGATTTGCGGACCGCATCGAGGAAGGCCCGACTGGCGTTCTCCATCAGATGCCAACGATCTGCGACCTGTACCGCGTGCGGCAGGGCCTTTGCCGCGGCTTCGCCATATCCTCCACCGCGGTCACGGGCGACGATCGCGATCGTGGGATGAGCAGCGAGCCAGGCTTGGGCGGTCGCGGGCTCACGGTCCGGCAGCAGGGTGACCACCCGGCGCCTTTCCAGGTTGCAGATGATGCTGGCGTATCGGTGATTGCGCCGCCAGGCCCAATCATCAATGCCGATAACCCTGAGCGGGTCAGCCGGCGGACGGCTACGGCGTCGAACCACGCGAAGGAGCGTATCCTTGCTCACCGGCAGCATCAGCCGTTTTGCGAAGCCTGCCGCCGGTCGTCCGCCAAGCGCCAGACCGAGGTGATGGACGATGGAGTCCAGCCTCGCCGTGCGTCGCGCTGATGGAGCCAGCACTCCTTTTAAGTGTTCGAACTTTCATTGTTCACTCTTGGGCGTAAAGATCGCGACCCGACGCGTCTCTTGCCATAACTCAATCGCGTGACCATCGACTAATCGCTTAGCGCACTGGATGGCCTCTTCGTCATTGCCGCAGCGAACTTCGATGCGATTGGCAATGTGGCCGTCATCGCCAATGACGTAGGCATAATATCCTCAAGGCATTGCCGATTTAGTTCGCCGGCTGTGGAGGAAAGCGTTTGTTTAATCGGCCGCAGCATCGGCGAGGATGCCCGACATGCCGTCGAGCGTCTGCTGATCCAGGATTCGACGCGCAATAACCTGGAGGCGCTTAATCTTGATGTCGATCTGATCGCACTGATCGCACATGAATGAGCCCCGCATTCGCGCGAGTTAATGTTCATGAACGGTCTACGCGCATGCGGCTAATTTGTTTCGTCGATCCCAGGCATCGGGACGGGGCCAGATAAGAATTGGTAAGTTGGGACCCGTGCGGTGTTCCAAGTTTACAAAGTCGTGTCGCAAAGTGAGCATTCGAAGCTGGCGATTTGGCGCACTGGAGCCATGGCCTCTGTTCGGCTGTAGACCGCGCCGCACTGGCAGGATCGGTGACAGGATTCTGACATCCCCGCTTATGCGCTTAAAAATCAAAATGAGCCACTAACCATTCCTAGGCCGGACCCACAGTGCGCTGGATTAAACTCATCACGCACCGAAAACTGCGCCCATAGGCCGGCAGTTGCGCCGTCGGTTCGAATTGAATCCTGTGTCCGTTCACGAAACTGTCGGGGGACACTTCGTAAATCGCTGTCAGGCCAAAGAATCCGAATGAGATTTGTCGCCCAAACGTGGTTGAGTTCGTTCAAGGACAGTTCGTTTGCGTCGGTCGTCATGTTGCACTCTCCTTGCCAAAGGGACCACCCCCTCTATTTGAGCGGAGTGTATCGAAGCACGCGCGCTCCTTCTGTGACCGGCATCCCCCACATTCGCTTGCGCCGTGACGCTGCAGCCCCAATAATGCGCTCAAAAGTGGAGAGGAAAATGCAAGCATCGTTCGTTTTCACACGCCGCCAGTTCATGGCGGCCGGCGCGGCGACGGCGGCCGTGGCTTCCGCGGGCCCGGGGTTTGCGAACACGGCATGGCCGACCAAACCGATCAAGATGCTCGTCGGCTTCGCGGCCGGCGGCCAGACCGATCTCTTCGCACGAACCTATGGTGACTACATTTCGCGGCAGATCGGACAGACCGTGGTGGTCGAAAACAAGGCCGGAGGCGGCGGCGCCGTCTCCGCGGTGGAGCTCAAGCGGTCCGCGCCCGACGGCTACACCGCGATGATCAACAACACGACGACGTACATGACCAACCCGGTGACGATGAAGGACATCCGATATGACGTAGGCAAGGATTTCGTCATCGTCAGCATCATGCCGACCGGCAGTCTTCCGTTGATCGTGAGCGAAAAGTGTGGCGCGAAAAATCTTGAGGAATTCATTGCCTACGCGCGCAAGACCGAAAAAATGAACATCGGCACCTATGCGGCCGGATCCTACGCGCATATCGCGATCGCGGAACTCAACAAGCAGTACGGCCTCAAGATGGAGGCCGTGCACTATCGCGGCGAAGCGCCGATGTGGACCGATCTCGCGGGGCAGACGCTCGACGGCGGGATCGGGAGCTACACCGCCGCGCTCGGCGTGCTGCAAACCGGCAGGGGACGCGCGATCGCGGTGTCCCGCCGCCGCATCAGCGCGTTGCCTGATGTCGCGACCTTCCACGAGCAGGGCGCAACCTCGCGCGCCTTTGGCCTCACCACGTTCCAAGCCTGCGCCGTCCCCGCCGCAACGCCGGCCGAAATCGTGCAAAAGCTGTCGGACCTGTTCGTCGCCGCGGGCAAGACCGATGCGATCCGCGAGATGCTCAAGAACCAGGCGATCGACGAAGCCCCGATGACCCTGGAAGCCAGCCAGACGCTTTACCGGACGGAAGCGCCGATCTGGGCCGAGCTGATCGCGGGGCTGGGGCTGGAGCCGATGTAGCGGCGACTTTCGCCCGTCCGGCTTTGGCGCGGCGACCGTCACTCGATTCGACTCAATTTTTGACAGCGTCTCGCCAGCGTCCACGGCCGAGCAAATCATTTGGCCGAAATTCGCTTAGCGGATTACCTCGGCATCGCCGACCTTGTGCGTTTGAGGGCTGCCGCAAGCGAAATATGGGATCAGCCCGCGTGTAGTTCGAGCAACTGGCGCTGGTCCCTCCCGTCCAGGGAGTGTTGTTTCCGATCATCGCGAGTCTTCGAGCGTTTGCGATGTCCACGTCGGTCTGCTCAGGGCATAGGCGGACGCGAGGCGAATGCCCGCTCCTGGCGCAAACCGGCCGCTCGTACGTGGAAAACGACCAGTTTCCAACCGGCGGGGAGATTACTTAATCCTTCGCCAGCTCTGGCGCGGTGAGGGGCCTCGCCATATTGGATCTGGAAAGAAAAAACTCCCTTCCGCTTAAAGACCAACGGTTGCTGAGGATGTCTGTTATCGGCGGAAGGGCGGCAGAAAATATCTGCTCGTTTCAAGTATTTCGCGGTTTGACACTTAGCAATTTGCCTTTAGAAGTTCTCAACCTTCATGGCCAGCATTTCGCCGCAGCTGGCGACCTCGCTACCGACGCGCCTGCGATTAGTCCAGAAACTGGACTACCTTGCCGACTGTCGTGATGCTAGAATTCTCGCATGAAAGGCTATGGATCATTTTGCCCCGTAGCCAAAGCTGCGGAAATTCTCACGGAGCGGTGGACTCCGCTGGTGCTCCGCGAGCTGTTGCTAGGTTCCCACCACTTCAACCAGCTTCGCCGCGGCATCCCACAGATATCGCCGACCCTTCTCTCCAAGCGCCTTCAAACGCTAGAAGAAGCAGGGCTAATCTCACGCCAATCAGGCGATAATGGGCATTGGGAGTACCATCCAACCCAGGCGGCCAGGGAAGCCTGGCCAATTATCGATGCAATGGGCTATTGGGGCCACAAATGGGCGCGCAGCCAACTCACACCCAACGAACTCCACGCGGGCCGGCTCATGTGGAACATGCGCCGTTCGTTCGATCTGAAGTACATTCCACGCGACTTTGTGCTGTACATCGAAATTGCGGGCGCCCGGCAGAAGCACTGGTGGTTTGTTGTGAAGAAGGAGGAAGTCGATCTCTGCTGGAATGATCCCGGCTTCGAGGTCGATATCAGCCTCTATTCGAGCCTGCTGACACTTGTGCAGATCTTCAGAGGCGACCAGATGCTGCTGCGGGCGTTTGAACTCGGAAAGATTGAAATCGACGGTCCTAACCACCTTCTGAAGAGCATGCCGGCTTGGTTCCCACGCAGCAAATATGCCATGCGCCTGCGGACCGCAGATCAAGTCTTAGCCAGCTGAGAACCCCCCTCTTCAGTCCACTTTTTGAACTAGCTCTTTCCCCCGTGGTAGCTGCGAATGCGCTCGTCGCTAAGCGTCTCAACTGAAGGAGGCAAAGATGACCCGCATTTCAGTTATTTCATTCGCCCTTATTCTGATCGTCAGCCATGCCAGTCAAGCATTGGCGGATCCGCTCGCGGATAAGGTGACATCGATGAACGCCCAATGGGATGCCGCCATTAACAACGCAGAGTTCGATGCCCTATTGCCATTGTACACCGCTGACGGCAGGTTGATGCCGCCCGGGGCACAGCCCGTCAGCGGCCCTCTGGCAATCCGTGATTTCTTTGCCGGGCGGGGAAGAAGCGTCAGAAATCACAAGCTTGAGCTGGTGGATGTTCTACCCATCGGGAACTACGCCTATACCACGTCCCATTTCACGGCCACGTTAATGGTGAATGAGAAGGCAGCGCCAATTTCCGGCAGCACTGTGAGACTTCTTGAACGCCAACCCGACGGACAGTGGAAGATAAAGTCTCATATATTTGTTAAAGAATAAATTCGCTGCCGCCCAGCCATCCGGTCAACTCCGGCGTGAGAACATTGTCCTCACGCGCTGCTAGTGGGTGTCGGCATGTCCGAAGTTCTTTTCGGACGTGATGCAGCAGTCTTCCGATGTCCGATGTTGGGGGGTTGAAAGACCTAAATCAGCTGCGTCCGGTAGCATAATTGCTGCGGCTTTCCTGCAATGCGGCAGATGCTTTTTAGACTGCAGACGATGACTTCACGCTCAGTTGACTTCATCCGATGCTAATTACTTGCACTAAGCAAAGCATTGGGGAAACTGCCTTGCTTTAGGCTTGCAATGGAGACAGTCCCCATGAATACGAGCGAAGCCAACCCATCCGATCTGGCGCTACGTAATATTGAAGGCCTGCTTCCCGATTTGGCTGAGTTCTACAAGGATGTGCATTCACACCCCGAGCTATCGATGCAAGAGACGCGGACGGCCAAGCTCGCTGCGGACCGTCTTCGAGGGGCCGGCTATGAAGTGACGACGGGCGTCGGCAAGACTGGCGTGGTCGGCCTGCTTCGGAACGGCGACGGGCCGACGGTCATGCTGCGCGCCGATATGGACGCGCTACCCGTCGAGGAAGCGACCGGCCTTCCTTACGCGAGCAAGGCGACAGCCACTGATCACGACGGCAATACGGTTCCCGTGTCGCACATGTGCGGCCACGATATGCACGTGACCTGGCTCGTCGGGGCGACGAAATTGCTCGCCGAGGCCAAGGCGACGTGGGGCGGGACGATAATGGCGGTCTTCCAGCCCGGCGAGGAGACGGCGGAAGGCGCGCAGGCGATGATTGACGACGGGTTGTTCAAGCGTTTCCCGAAGCCGGACGTGGTACTTGGTCAGCATGTTATGGTAGGGCCATCGGGCACGGTCGCAGGACGTGCAGGTGCGATCACTTCGGCGGCGGATAGTTTACAAATTCGCCTGTTTGGTCGTGGCGCACACGGGTCGATGCCGCAGGCGAGCATTGATCCCGTGGTGATGGCCGCAGCGACGGTGCTTCGCCTCCAAACCATCGTTTCGCGCGAGATCGCGGCTGCGGAAGCAGCCGTCGTAACCATCGGCGTGCTTCAAGCGGGTACGAAAGAAAACGTAATTCCCGACGAGGCCATTATAAAGCTGAACGTACGGACTTTCGACGCGGGCGTACGAACGCGCGTACTGGCCGCGATCGAGCGGATCGTCAACGCCGAGGCGGCAGCCTCCGGCGCCCCTCGCCGGCCCGAGATCACGACGCTGGATCACTATCCTCTCAACGTGAACGACCGCGATGCCAGCAAACGCGTGGTTGACGCGTTCCGAGTACATTTCGGAACTGAGCGCGTCCGGGAAACGGGCCCGGCCCCCGCCAGCGAGGACTTCGGATCGTTCGGTACCCAATGGCACGTACCCTCGGTTTTCTGGTTCGTCGGCGGCACTGAACCGGAAGCTTACGCAAAGGCTAGAGCCGCAAATAAGCTCAATGAGCTTCCGGTGAACCACAGCCCGAAATTCGCTCCCGTTCTTCACCCCACGTTACAAACCGGCGTGGAAACGCTTGTCGTCGCGACCCGCGCTTGGTTGTCAGCATAACAACGCCGGAAAGCGGTATATGGAAAAGCTTCCGCTTGTCCTTGATCTGACGGGCACCTTTGTCTTTGCGCTTAGCGGGGCGTTGGCGGGGGTCAAGCGAGAATTGGACTTGTTTGGCGTACTGGTCCTGTCTTTCGCGGCGGCAAATTCCGGAGGCATCACCCGAGACTTGCTGATCGGCGTCGTGCCTCCGGGAGCGGTCGCCGACTGGCGCTATCTCGGCGTGTCGCTTTTTGCAGGCCTCATCACCTTCTGCTTCTCGTCCTTAATCGTGCGGATGACGAACTCGGTCCTTATTTTTGACGCGGCGGGTCTTGCGCTCTTCGCCGTTACTGGCGCGTCGAAAGCGCTGGCCCACGGACTGAACCCGGTCATGGCGGTAGTGCTCGGCATGGTGACCGGGATCGGCGGTGGTATGGTCCGTGACGTGCTGTTGGCGGAAATACCGACGGTACTCCGGGCAGAACTATATGCCGTCGCGGCACTGGTAGCCGCAGGCATCGTGGTTGTCGGGAACATGCTGCAGTTGCCGGTCGCCCCGGTGACAGCGGTAGCGCTGATTTCATGCTTCTCGCTCCGCGTCATGGCGATGAGGCGTGGCTGGCGGCTGCCGGTTGCAAAATTCAATAATCAGCACAATTCGGATGTGGATGATCCTGAAAAACTCTAAGTGCCGGATGCTTGGATAATGCCCGTCAACAGGGCCGCGCAGAGTGGGCTTTAGTCCGTACATCGCTACCATGACCGGACTTCGTTATTGGCGCAAAGCGACCGTTCATACGCAAATGGAATCTCGTGATCGAGAAAGAATGGATAGAACTATCGCGTCTCCAGCGAGAAGGAGATCACAAAATCCTGTCAGTCCGCCACCAGGACAGAATGCCTTTTTACGAAGCCCGCCCGAGTTTCGTAACAGCGAGGTACTTCGTCGCGAGACGGGCAGCAAGAAATTATGGCGGCGACGTCGGTAAAAGGCTTCGGACGATTCTCGGCGTGACATCGGCCTTGCATGAACAACCTTGTTAATCGTCGAGGCCGGCTCCGCGTCCGTATCGATACCCGAAATCGTCGTTGGGATAACGCCTTCGAGTGGCGCGCTCGGTTCGCTTGACAACCTCGTCGGCCAGGATGAAAGTTCACTTGCTGACGCCGCAGTGGAGATATGGGACCATGAGCGGGTGGAGGTTCGCCGGTCTGTTCGCATATTACGTCTTGCTCAGCGCGCTTGCAGCTCTCTTCGCTGCAGCCTTCGCCACGGCGCCAATCTGGATCTGGCCCGCTTAAATATCAGCGAGTGTGATGGGGCCCTTTCAGTAGCTCTGCGCGATGACCGCTGAGCTCGATGATAAGGTGCGCTGTTTCTAGCCAAGTCACTGACGCTGCTGAACGCTAGGGGAACCGCGGTCGAGTTTCTAGAACGAGCATCGCGGCTAAGTAACCCTACATGGAGGTCGCAAAATGCCGAAGCATAAAGAGACCCGCAAACAGCGCGAAAAGCGAGAACTTGACAACGAGTTGAGTCGGCAGCTCGAGCAAACATTCCCGGCTAGCGATCCGCCAAAGGTCACGCGCAGCAGCCCAGCTACCCAAATTACGCCGAGGCCGGGCACCGTCGACCAAGATTAGGCAAAACGGCCCATTCGAAAGCCCGGTGAGTTCAGCCTCGCTTCGCTGCGTCGACTTTTACCGGCGTGTATTTTCCCGGACCGCGTGAGATGCCGTCGGGATCGACAAACCAAATGAATGCCATCCACAGAGCCAGAATTACCAGTGTTGCGCCGATAGACATAACGTTACTCCGAGGTTGGACACCGACGATACGTGTTCCGCACGCTGCATTGCAGGGGCGCGCTCGGCGCCGCGTCGGTGTGATTTTCGAGAGGATGAAATGAAGTCCCAGCCGGCGAAAAGCCGTCCGGCTACCTGCCGGTTTGCAGGAGACCAGCGTGAAAGCGCGATCGCCGGGTTTTTTGCGTGCTCCAAATCATAACATTCAGCTAAGACTTAGTTCGAGAAAATCAAATGAAGCCGATTGCCGCAGGTCCAAGCGCAATGGAGTAAGTGCTTAGCTGGGGGCAGAACCTGAAGGGGTTTCTCGGAAACGCTCCGGCGCAAGTCGCGTGCGAAGTTTATGTTCTGTCCTGATTAGAGTAGCCTTCGGTAGATCGCCGGTCGAGTGTCATGGACCAGCGAGTCCGGTGGTCCATCGCCCCGAACCCTCGACCACCGCTTGGCGTGTGGCCTGACACGAGCCTAGCACTAACAAAAATTGGGGAGTTGGGACATCAAACTGAATGCTACACTTGGCCGTCGGCACCGTCGGATCGCTGCGGGTCGACTGGGAACCAATAGCGAATTGACATGCTGCCGGAGTATTTGTGCTCAGATGGCCTGTAACCGCGGGAAGGCTTAAACCGAACTGCCGGCTCGCCCTAGAGTTCTGTTAGAGACAGCTCGAATTCAGGGCCGTCAAGGTACAGTGAGGTGCGTCATGAAGATCCTAGCAGCCACGGATTTCTCAACGCGTTCCAACCGGGCCATACGGCAAGCTGGCTTGTTGGCACAGTCCGGCAATGCGCAACTCCATATCGTGCACGTAGTGGATGACGACCAGCCGGATGAGTTGGTCCACATGGAAGAGCGGGAGGCGGAACGTGTGCTCGATGAGCAGGCGTCTTCGATGCCGGAATTGAGGAATGTACAGACGCGCCTGATGGTGATTAGGGGCGATCCTTTTGACGGGATCCTGAGAGCGGCTGCTGAGATGAGCGCGGATCTCGTCGTCATGGGTTCGCATCGCAAGCAGCTGCTTGACGTCATTGTCGGTACTACAATTGAGCGTGTGATCCGCAAGAGCCCTTTCCCCGTGCTGATGGTGAACAACGAGGCACAGCGGAAGTACGAAAACGTTCTGGTTCCCGTCGATATGGTAGATGCCTCAGCTGATGCCCTTCGAGTTGCCACGACCACAGGATTGATCGGCGACAACAGGGCAACGCTCCTTCACGCATTCATTCCTATCGGAAAAGGAAAAATGTTCATTGGAGGAGCCGATCAAGACAGTATCGATAGCTACGTCGCTCGCGAGCGAGACGATGTTATGAATGAACTAGCCGCGTTTTTGGCATCGTCAGTCGATCGTATAGATGGAAGATGGTCTGTCCGCGTTGAAGAGGGGGGGCCTATGGAGGTAATCTCCCGTGTGATTTCAGAAATAAGACCCGATCTGCTGGTAATGGGTACGAATGCGCGTTCTGGCCTGCTTAAAGTGCTGATCGGTAGCGTCACTGAGGAGGCGTTACGCTCACTGAACGTCGATATTTTAGCAATGTCTCCTGCGAAGCGATGATTTCAGCCTGGCTATTTTTCGCCGTGGCTGCCTCGTTCGCTTCCGGCCCCGTCGCGAAACCGTGCCGCTCGAACCAGGACCATCAGCGTTATGGGCGTTGTTGTGGTGACGAAAACGATCACTAACAGCTCATGCAGCACAGGTCGGGCTCCAAGGGCCGAAAAATGAAGCATCGACGCCGTTGCGATAAAGATTGTCCCGAGCGTCGTTCCAAGCGTGGGGGCGTGGACGCGCTGATAGAAACCACTAAAGCGCAGTAGTCCGACCGATCCAATAAGAGTCACTGCGGCGCCGGCGATCAGGAGCGTCGCGGTGAGGATTGTCGCGAGGGACGGGGCGTCCATTACTTCATTCATTCGATCACCTCGCCGCGAAGCAGGAATTTGGCGAGCGCTACCGTGCTCACGAATCCGAGCAGGCCAACGATCAGAGCGCTCTCGAAGTAGAGCGCACTGCCCGACCGAATGCCGAATGCAAGAAGCAGCAGCATCGTATTGACGGACAGTGTGTCGAAGCCGACGATCCGGTCCTGCGCCCGGGGTCCCCAAAGGATCCTGAACGCGGCGCAGGCCATGGCAAGGCCCAACAGGACCTGCGCTGCCGTGATAGACCAGGCAAGCATTGTACTCATGCAAAGATCTCCAGCAACAGTCGTTCGTAGCGCCCCTTTATGGTGCGAACCCATTCGGTCTCGTCGACCAGATCAAGGACGTGAATGGTCAAAGTGCCGCTCGCTTCGTTAAAATCCACCCATAAAGTACCAGGCGTCGACGTGATGATGCAGGCAAGCGCCGCCAAACCATAGGGATCGCGAAGCTGAAGCGGGATGTCGACGAAGCCTGAGGTCCATCGCCTTGGTTGGAGCCCGAGAATGATGCGGGCGACGGCGACGTTGGATCGTACAATATCCGCAAAGACGAATGCAGCCAGGCGGAGGACAGTGAGTGGCCGCCGTAAACGCATTTTCGGCGGCTCCAGCACGGCGAACGCCCAGCCTCCGATCAGCGCGACGGTGCCGCCTAAAAGGATATGCCCCACCGAAAGGCCATTGAGCAGCAGCCAGAGAACCAGAAGGCCGGCGCTTAGCACAGGAAAGGGGACGAGCCAGGTCATGGTGGCCCTTTCAGGCCCTTTGGCCGCTCTCCGGCACCACCAAGGACGCCGTGGATATAGTCGTGCGGGGCGTGCAGCGATTGCGCCGTTTCCTGCATGAAGCGCATGATCGGGCCGGCCTGTATCGTCTGGATTACGCAGAGCAGCAGGAGGGCCCCGACCGGCGCCACCTCGATCAGACGCACGCGTGGTACAGTGCGGTCCGCCGAAGCCCAGAACGCACGGATACCGGCGCGCGTCAGGGCGATAAGAGCCGCCAGCCCGGACAGGATTAGAACCGGAAGCATAACCCAACTCGCCGTCGAGACAGCGCCAGTCGAAGGATTGAGCGCAGCTGTCAGGAGCGCAAACTTGGCGATGAATCCGGAGAGCGGCGGCAGTCCGGAGATGACAAGGGCGCAGCCTATGAAGGCCAGTCCGAGGATCGCCATCGTCGCCGGGATTGCAATGCCGACGTCGTTTGATTCTTTCAGGTCGTCCTCTTCGCCGTACAGCTCCCGTGTCACTGCGAGCACGTCAGCGCCTGGCTCGCGGTCTCGCTCGACGAGCTCGATCAAAAGGAAAAATGCACCCAGCCCGAGCGTCGAACTGACGAGATAGAACAAGGCTCCCCCCGTCACACCGACCTGCCCCATACCGATCGCAGCAAGTACCGTGCCGGAGGATACAAGCACCGAAAAGCTCGCGAGCCGCGCCATGTTCTGCGAAGCCAGGCTCCCGATAGCGCCGAATGCGATCGTTGCGATCCCGCCCAGCAATATCCATTCACCGCCGAATTGCGCCGATGCTCCCGCATCATCGCCAAACAGGAGCAGATGCAGCCGCAGCACGATATAGGCGCCGACTTTCGTGAGGATTGCAAAGATCGAAGCGACCGGTGGGGCCGCGGCGGCATACGTCGTCGGCAGCCAGAAGCACAAGGGCCACATTCCTGCCTTGACGAGGAAGGCAATGCCCAGGATGCCGGCTCCCGCTTCCAATAGCGCGCGATCCTCTGTGTGCATTGCCGGGATACGTGCGGCAAGATCCGCCATGTTGAGCGTGCCAGAAACGCCGTAAATCAGGCTGACGCCTATCAGAAACAGCAGTGAAGCAGCGAGATTCACGACAATGTAATGCAACCCAGCCGTGACTCGCCCTGGTCCCGAGCCATGGAGCGCCAAACCGTAAGAGGCCGCGAGCAGCACCTCAATGAAAACGAAGAGGTTGAACAGATCGCCGGTGAGAAACGCGCCGTTGATCCCCATCAGGAGGAACTGAAACAGGGGATGGAAGAGCACGCCGGCGCGGTGCCAACGAGCCAGCGAGAATACAACTGCGGCTGCCGCGAGGAGGCTGGTCAGCAGTAACATGACGGCGGCCAGCCGATCCACTACGAGCACGATGCCGAACGGAGCAGGCCAGTCACCCAGCCGATACACGCCCGCCACGCCAGTGGGGGCCGCGTCCGCCGCCCGGAGCAACGCAGTTGCAATCAACACGAGCGCAAAGGTGGTTGCAACATTGAGCACGGCGTTGACGTTGCGCCGACGCTCTCCGCCAAGCGCGAGCATCATCGCTCCGACGAACATCGGCAACACCACTGGCGCGATCATCAAATGGTCTGCGTAACGAGTCACGGTTCGGACTCCCGTCCGTCAACATGGTCAGTGCCCGTGAAGCCGCGCGACGCGAGCAGGACGACGAGGAACAGCGCCGTAGTCGCGAAGCTGATCACGATGGCGGTCAAGACCAGCGCTTGCGGGAGCGGGTCGGCAAAATGTGCGGGGTCGCCCACCCCGCCCGGGGCCAGGATCGGAGCGGCGCCGGTCCGAAGTCGCCCCATGGCGATAATGAAGAGATTGACCGCGTAGGAAAGCAGCGACAGGCCAACGATCACCTGGAACGTGCGCGGCCGGAGGATCAGCCAGACGCCCGAACCAGCGAGTATGCCAATGCCGAGAGCAAGTATTATCTCCACTATCGTACCTCGTCCTTTGCAGAGGCCACAGGCCCGACGGCGCCGCTGCCGCTCGGCATGCGGTGACTGCGCACGGACTGATGCGCGATCGCGATCAGCATCAGGACGGTCGCACCGACGACCAGCACGAACACGCCAACGTCAAACGGAAGCGCGCTGGCCAGCGGAATGGCTCCGATCACTGGAATATCGACATAGGAGAAATACGAGCTCAGGAAGGGGCGACCGGCCAGCCATGCGGCGGCCCCAACGTTGACGGCGAGGAGCAGACCTATGCCCATCCATCGTACCGGCAAGACGAGCAGCCGCGATTCCACCCAGACTGTGCCGCGAGCCATGTACTGAAGAATGAATGCCACGGCCATTGTAACGCCCGCGACAAACCCGCCGCCGGGCAGGTCGTGTCCGCGCAGCAGCAGAAATGCGGCTACCGCTCCAATCACCGGGAAGAGCATTGACATCATGAGCGCTGGGATCGCCATCGCGCTCTTGATCGTATCTCCCTTGAGACGATCAGGATGAGCATCGTCGTAACTGTCTTGCGCCGTCTGTTGTTCTGGGACCGGAACGCTTTCGGCCGCCGGTCGGAACCGCCGCAGCAACGCATAGACTGTGATCGCAACGATGCCGAGCACCGTGATCTCGCCGAACGTGTCGAACGCGCGGAAGTCCACCAGGATGACGTTCACGATGTTGGTGCCGCCACCTCGCGAATAAGCGTTTTTGATAAAGAAGCCAGCGATGCTCTCCGGCGGCGGGCGCGTCATGATTATGAAGGCGAGCGCCGCCAACCCGGATCCTGCCGCAACGGCCAAGACGAGGTCACGAACGCGATACCATCGGATAATGCCCGCCGTTGTGCTGTTGGATTCAAATTTTTGGACTCGCTTCGGCAGCCAACGCAGCCCAAGCAGAAGCAGTACGGTAGTGACCGTCTCTACCACCAACTGCGTCAGCGCGAGATCCGGAGCAGACAGCCAGACAAGGCTGACACAGGTCACCAGGCCGGCGCCTCCGAGCAGAATGAGCGCCGCAAGCCGATGGAATTTGGCCTGATAGGCCGCTGCCAAAGCACAGGCGATTCCGACGGCCCAGATCATGCCGAACCCGGGATCGAATCTTGATGGCACGGCGCCCATTCCAATTCCGCGAGAGTACAACGGAATCGCACCCGCCAACAGTGCCGCACAGACGAGCAGTTGCAGCTGTGGCTGCAGCCGATCAGTGCCGAGGAGCCTCTCCAATCGCCTTGCGACGCGCCAAGACAGTGTCACCAACACGCGCTCGAAAATGCGCTGCCCATTGATGTGGCGCAGCAGAGGCGGCCCATCGCAAGTGAGCAGGTAAGAGCGAAAGATAAAATAAAATCCGATGCCCCCGCATAACGCAACCATGCTCATCAAAAGTTCGGGGGTGAAGCCGTGCCAAAGGGCAAGGCTGTATTCCGGTATGTTTGGGCCAACCACGGCGCGGACGGCGGTTTCGAGCAGCGGCGCCACGGTGAATTTGGGAACGATGCCGACTAGGAGGCATCCGAGCACGAGAAGCTCAGCAGGAAAGCGCATGAGGAAGGGCGGCTCACTTGGCGTGCGCGGAAGCTCCTGCGAAGGCGGACCAAAGAATACTTCGCGTATGAAGCGCAGCGAATACGCGACGGTAAACATGCTCGCGACCGTAACGATGTAAGGCAGCGCTTGATCTACGAACGAGTTATCATGAACCTCTATGGTCTCCGCGAAGAACATCTCCTTTGACAGAAAGCCGTTGAGTAGCGGGACGCCGGCCATAGCAGCGGCGGCGACCATCGCCAGAGTCGCCGTGATTGGCATGAACCGCCAAAGGCCACCCAACCGACGCATGTCGCGCGTGCCGGTTTCGTGGTCGATGATTCCCGCTGCCATGAACAACGACGCCTTGAACGTTGCGTGATTCATGATGTGGAAGATGGCTGCCACCTGACCGAGCGGCGTGTCGAGGCCGATGAGCAACGTGATCAAGCCAAGATGGCTAATGGTCGAATAGGCAAGTAGCCCCTTCAGGTCCTGCTGAAAAATGGCGAGGAATGCTCCGAGAACGAAGGTGATCAGACCAGCCGAGCCGACGAGCCACAGCCATTCGTTGGTTCCTCCCAGAGCCGGCCAGAGGCGCACCAGCAGGAATACGCCGGCTTTGACCATTGTCGCGGAGTGCAGGTACGCCGAAATTGGCGTGGGAGCTGCCATGGCGTGTGGCAGCCAGAAATGAAAAGGAAACTGGGCGCTCTTGGTCAGCGCGCCGAGAAGAATGAGGACAAGCGTGGGGATGTAGAGCGAATGCGACCGGATCGCGGCGCCGGATGCGAGCACGCGATTAAGGTCGTAGCTGCCGACGATATGGCCGAGAATCAGTATGCCGGCGAACAGGCAAAGTCCGCCAGACGCCGTAATGGTCAGCGCCATGCGGGCGCCGTCTCGCGCCTGCGCGGTTTGGTGCCAGTAGCCGATCAGCAGGAAAGAAAAGAGGCTGGTTAATTCCCAAAAGAAAACCAGCTGTATCAGGTTGCCCGAGAGCACGATGCCGAGCATCGCACCCATGAAAGCGAGCAGGAGCGAGAAAAAGCGGGGTACGGGATCGGCGGGTGACATGTAGTAGCGGGCGTAGAGAACCACCAGCAACCCGATGCCGGGGATCAGCGTGGCCATCAGCCACGCGAAGCCGTCCATCCTCAAACTGAACTCCAGGCCGAGTTCAGGGACCCAAGCAGCGCTGTATTGGACGATCCCGCCATTGGTGACGCGCGAGTAGGTCGAAATCACTACGGCGAGAGCAACTACTGTGACGAGTCCCGCCAGGTATGCTTCTGCGTTCCGGGCATTTGCCGGGAACAGAATCGCTAGACCGCCGCCGATAAACGGGACAGCGATGATTGCAACGAGAAGCGTTTCCGGAGAAGTCACCATCTTTGCCCTATTGCTACAGACGCCAGCTTTTTCATCATCTTATGGTAGATCAGACAATACTAGTGCAAGATTCCGTGAGTGGCTGAGTGCTCTGAGTTGGCTCCACCCAATGGGCCTGATGATTCGGAAAGCGCGGCGACGGCGACAGCGCAAATATGAGTTCGACGGCGCGGCCGATCTGCTCGTCTTTCATTTCGGGCGACACGCCTTATTCGTTTATGCGCGGATCATGCTTCAGCGTGGGTCCTGTGTCGGTGTCTCCCATGCGGTGGGCCACGTCATGCTCGTCAAAATTTCTGGATGCAAATCCCAATGCCCTCAGGGTCGGCGTGCTGGCCGCCGTCGCTCACTACCGCTTCTGACCCAGGCAGGTCGACAAGCGCAAATTCGCCTGCCGTGCGCGGACCTCGCTGACGACAAACGGTACGGCGCGGTGTCTAGGTAGCAGGAACATGCAGTCAACTAGCGACAAAAAGGCGCGGGCCAACTCAACAGCTTGATTTCGCAGGTTGCCTCGCCAAGTATATCGCTATGGTTATCATTGCGCTCGATCAAAAATATTGTCGCGCGGGCCGCTTGCAAATTGGCAAGTAGCCCGGGCTGCCTTTGCGGCTGTCCGGGCATAAATTTCAACACAAAAGCAGTCCTGATCGGCGTTCCGGAACATACGGTCCGCGATCGCTTCGCATGAGCTCACGCGCCGCCACGCGACGGTAAATGCGATACATCAGCGGCGCTACGGAAGTTGTCGCGCGCAACCGGCGACGGACGACGACTGCTTTAACGGCGCGATCCCAGATATTTTGAGTTGAGGAGAAGGCGATGACAGAGGCGAGAGAGATGGGCCGATCGTACATGAAGGCCGCAGGCGCCGCATCTGCGGCCATTGCTGAGCATAACCGCAAGAGCATGCAATTGTTCGGCGCCAGCGCTTTGAGGTCGTTTGAATATCTAACAGGGCTTGCCCGCGCAAAAACCGGAATGGACGCGATCGAGGTTTCAGGTGCGCATTGTCGAAATCAGCTGAACGCGATTGGCGACTTCACGGACGGCCTCGTCGATCTTGCCCGGAAGATGCGGAGCATCTGCCTCGTACCTTCAGAGCGCGAGGGGGCGTAGCAAAACGCGCTGCTTAACGAAAAGTGCGCAATACACGATGCCAACCTTAGGAGTCGATATGACCGAGCAACTGCCTCCAATCGCCATCGCAAGGCGAGACCATGCCCGTCTTGAACGGCTGGCCGATGATGCCCTGAGAGCACGCCATCCGGTCGGCCGGTTCTTGATGTCGGAGATTCGCCGGGCTGTCGTGTTCGATACCAACACGGCACCTGAGGGTGTCGCATGTTTAAACCAGTGGGTGACGTATAGGGTCGATGGCAGCCTGCAGGCCGAGAGCAAAATCCTGGTTTGTCCGGACGAGCTGAGAAACGGTCAAATAGAACTGTCAGTGCTCTCGCCGCTAGGTGCCGCCATTCTCGGAATGAGCATTGGCCATCGCATAAAATTCTTCAGTATCGAGGGTGGACTTCACTCCGTGGTTGTCGAGGACGTCATCGCCCCGGCGGGTGCGCCCCTGCGTTTTCCGCTGAAAGCTCGCCGCATGGCCGGCCGAGCTACCACCGGCTCTCGCGGCGGGCCCGATGGCGACGGCCCTCAGGCAGCCTAGGAACGGATGTGTTGGAAACGAGCTCGGTTGCTCGATAAACATTATGGAGTTGGAAATGTATCACGACAGAATAGCCGAAATTAGACCGCCAATCGCCATCGATGCGAATCACTTCGCCAGACTGTCTGCGCTCTCGTCGCTGACGAGCGGATCGATGACGGAGGTATGCGAATATCTTCGGGAGGAACTCGATCGTGCGCATGTGCTTCCGGCCGAAGAATTATGTCCTGATATCGTCAGTATCGGCAGCGAAGTCGAATTTCGAGACGAGCAAACCGGAAAGACTCAGAAGGTCATTCTGGTTTATCCTTTTGATGCCGATATCGCACACCGGCGCGTGTCTGTGTTGACGCCGGTCGGCGCGGCGCTTCTTGGACTTTCTATCAATCAGACTATTTCTTTCCGTACCAGAACGGGCGAAAGGCGCGAGCTGACCGTGCTGAAAGTCGGTCGCGCCGACTAGTGGGGCACGGGAGGAAGATAGGAGCGCGGTGCGAGTTGGGTCGCCCTGTCAGCTTCAGTGGATCAGAAGATAACAACGCAATCCCTCCATCCAGAGCATATCGTTGATCCAAGCGATTCGCCGCGTGGTCGATCTGCGCAACGCGGTGCAGGGGGTTCGTAACCTCTCGGGGTCGTTGGCGAGGCGGATGGTACGAGAGTTGTCGTCGATGGCGATTGCATGAGCTTCAAATAGTGGCCCAGAGACGCCTCGGCGGGGGTCGGCTTGCTGATCGCCCGGCGCGGGCTGGAGGCCTGCGCGCGTGAATGCCTCACTTCTGATCGTCCGACCTTTCCTGGCCCCGCTTGTTCAACTTCGGAGTTGCAATGTCGTCATGACCGCTGCGGCTGCTATAGAACATCAGAGCCATCAATCCGCACCCGATAACAAGAGAGAAAAAGGTACCTAGCCCAAGAGCGATCCACCCGTGTTTGGACATTGCAACATCATTGCTCGACGTCCATACCGTAACTGCCCAGAAGATCGTCAAGATGAGCGTCGCCGCCAGCGCACCGAGTACAACGAAATGGCCAAGGCCTAGCGGTGGGCGTTTCTGTGGTTTTGACTCAGGTATATCCTCCAAAAGCGCCTCCTCCTATTCCAACCCAGCCTCGTCTCAGTGCGACGCCGAAATTGGTGTCGCCGGATCATCGGATTGCGCGCAATTTCGCGCCCGACCCGATGGGCCGGTTGCGACAAGGATGCCCTGGTTCATCTTAACTGATCAATTTTCTACGTCGCGTGTTTCTTCACCCAGGCGACGTAACGATCGACCCACTGTTGTAGGAATTGCTTACTTGCGGCTGCGATGCTGCCGTCGGGCTCGAACAAGCCATCTTTGGCCTGAATAAATGCTTCGGGCTGACCAAGCGTAGGCGTGTCGAGGTAAGCTAGGATGTTGCGAAGATGCTGCTGGGCGACCGCAGTCCCGATCGCGCCGACCGAAACGCCAATGACGCCGGCGGGCTTGCCGGTAAACGCACTTTGCCCATACGGTCGTGAGGCGTGGTCGATGGCATTCTTGAGGACGCCGGGGACCGAACGGTTGTATTCGGGTGTGACGAACAGCAAACCCTGCGCTGCAGCAATCTCGGCCTTCAGCCGGTTGACCTCGGGCGCTTGTTTGGCATCATCGTCTTGATTGTAAAGAGGGAGATCACCGATTGACGAGTGCTTGAATGTAAGATCGGCCGGAGCAAGCTTTCCGATCGCCTGGGCAAGCTTCTCGTTGAATGATTCGCGGCGCAGGCTGCCGACGATCACGGCAATGTTGATTTGGCTCATGAATTTTCCCTTCGTTGCAAGGACGAGAGATCGGCCAAAGCAATCGCACTCAGCTGTTCGTCCGTAACACGTGCCGAGGACCGAGCGAGCCTATCTTTGTGGGCGGGGCAGCGTCGTGAAGCATGTCGTGACCTCATGAGTAGTCGCACGCGCTTCGGAATGTGAGATGGCACTTGCAGCCGCGTCGGCAACCTTCGTCCGAGTTAGGTGCTCGTAAGTATCAACGAAACGGTAGCCGTTGAGTTCCCCTCGTGGACGCCGCCGTTTTCTCGCGGTCCTGTAGCAGGAAATAACCTGATGCCGTAGCATCTCAGACTGTTGCGATGCAGTGAGTGTCGATCTTTGAAGGGCAGAACCGAAGTTTGCGGCCCTTTTTTCGTATGGGCATTGGATGGAGAAACTTGTCATGAGCGTTAAAACTCAGATTAGCGGACGTTTGATTGCCGCTGCCCGGGCCCTAACCGGCATCAGTCAGGAAGATTTCGCCGCCGCTTGCGGACTGCCTGTTGAGGCACTGCGTGTAATGGAGGCAGGTGGTAGCGCGTGGCTTCGTTCCGAGCGGGATGCCGAGGCGGTGAGCTGCGGTCTGGACCACTATGGAGTGATCGTTATCGAAGAATCGGGCGGCATGGGCGCTGGTGTCAGGTTGAAATTCACCCGTCAAGATGTGAGGCAGATTGCGCGTTTGGAAGGCGAGGGTGGGATTGTCGGCTCTGATGATGCGCCATGAACTTGCGCCCAGAGCAAGCAATGTTACGCCGCCATAGTCGCGGGTAAACTGCGGCGCAAAGCGGACATATGATCTAGCCAGGGCCACGAAGTTTGGCATGAGCGCCCAGTGACGCCAACGCGAACGGCACTATGGCGATACGAACCAGATTGCGGATGATCCGAACCTAGCAATAACAACTAGGGTGATACCGAAACAGATCAATCCGATGCAGATCAAAAAGGGTAAGCGGGATCCCATAGTAGCACGACCTTGTTATCCCATCTGCAATGTTGGGAATCGGCCGGGCGGATCTTTGTTCCAATGGTGTTGAAAGAATGCGTTCTTGCTGCTTTAGCGAGATGATCCGCTCTAACAAACAATATCGTTAGCAACTCGTTAGTATGGGCCTGCGATGATCGTACGATGATAAAGTTCGAAACCGATGACCTAACCGAAGTCAGGCGCTGCAAGCGCGCTCAGTTCCATGGCAGAGTATCAAGTGTGACCTTAAACGGTTCGACCGCGAGTGGTGTAGTCTATTCCGTTTCCGAAGCCAGTGATGTGTTTCCTACAAGGTGGATTGTAACTATCGATCCGAAAAGCTTGCCGCTCGAATTTGCTCGCAAGAAGAGTCGGTCAATTTAGCCGCCGAGGTGCGCAAAGAGCGGCCGAAAATGCCAGAGTAGGCTCGTTGGCCTATGCCTCGTATCCCTGGGTCCTTCGCGCTGATAATTCTTCGGCGTAGGATGCGAGTTCGGATGTTTCCAGCTTAACGCTCAGCATTTCGTGATCTCTCTGATTTGTAAGTTGTTCGAACGCAAGAGCGATGCTAACAGCGCCGCCTCGTCTAAATCGAATGGAGCGCATAAGCGTGCGAACTACCAAGAAGGTGAAGAAGGTTGTACGTCGTGAGTGGACACCGAGCGACGTCAGGATTCTCAAGAAGCATTCGAAGGCCAAGACACCAATCGACAAGATATCCAAGGAGACCAAGCGGACTATCGGTGCTCTACGTGTCAAAGCATCTCAGCTAGGGATCGGCCTGGGCCATCAGCGCTAATCTGACGGCCCTCGAGCGGCATCGGAAACTCAGAAGAAAAGCAGGAGCCATCAGCGCCTGAGCAGACGGCTCCAGTTTAACTTGGCATCGGGAGGAATTGCCAAGATCCTCGCGCGTACCGCCGTTACCTTGTTTGCTGCCATGCGCCTATCTACAGCAGACTCATTGATTCGGCTCTGGTCGGAACGACACAAATCAGAATACGTATTGCCAGCTGCTTAGAAATGGCGGCTTTCCCCGGCTTGCAGCGTCAAGGTGTCGTAGACGTTCCGTGTCAGGCGGCCATCGATAATATCGAAACAGCAGGCAGCAATCTCGACTAGCACAGCTAATAAAGATGGCACTCAAGGAGCGGGTCAATCCCAGGCCATCGACTCGCTTGTACCATCCCGCCGATAGCCTACCTCTCTGGAAGGTAGAGCCACTCCAACTCGGAGAAAGCGTATGCCCGAACCGACCAAAAAAGAGATTGAGGCACGAGCCTATCAACTTTGGGAGAAAGCCGGTCAACCCGAAGGCCGCGACGATGAATTTTGGCACTTGGCTCAGCAAGAGTTGCGCAACGAGGATAAGTCGTCGCCCACGCGCACTCCAGACACGTTATGACGGACAAGATGACGAGCTTGGAATTCCGGTGGTGCCGACACGCTCGATCGTTTTTGCCGGCGAAGTGATCTCTTCAGTCGTAATCACACGGCTTCTGTCCTCGCAGAATGGCGAATGCAGCGGAATTCGTCGGAAACCCCTCGGGCCGAGTTCTTTCGGTGGCCTACCCGGTCCCGGAGCGAGGAAGAAGTCGGACTAGATTCAGCCTCCCAGTCCTGCCCGTAAACTCTGCCCCATGTGGAGGATGGCCGTTCTGCCTCTTGCAGCCCCCTCGGGTCACGGGATCACACCGACCGGGGCATGTCATCCTTGGTTTTTTCGGTTTACAGGCGGCCCTCCAGAACTACGGAGGAGTCAATGGACATCGACCGAAGAGGGCTGCTCAGGGCCGGCTGTTTGGGCCTGACAGGACTCGCCGTCCTACCTCGGATCCCTTCATCAGCCGTGGTGGATCTGTCCAACTTCCAGCCAATGACCAAGCTTCTGCTGGAAAGAGCGCAGCGAGCCGGCGCCTGCACGGGACCAGTCGACGTAAGTGGGATCGAGGAACTCACTTGCAAGGAAGCTCTTGCCCAGGGGTGGCCCAAACCTCCCGTTATAAAATGGCTGGCTGAGCCGTCCGAAGCTTTCGACTTTCTCAGTCAGTTCGGGCTGCACCAGCTGCTTCAGATAGACAACGCCCGTCTTTGGCGCCGTGCTAGCCCGCAAGTGCATATTGACGACGATCGTTTAAATTCAGCAGCCGTCCTTGGGAGTCGGATCGCGGGTTTAATTCGGTCGGCAGAGCATGACAACGCCCTGATGGCGCCGAAGCTGCTCTCAAAGGCTCAGGTGATGGCTGAGAACGCATCGGCAGAAGCAGTTTTCAAGGTCAGAGCCGTCGCGGCCCAGATCGGTTGGCTGGAAACCTGCATTCCGGTAGTTGCAGCTCAGGCCGTCACCGACGTCGAGGTTCTTTTGTCAGCCAGCGTATCCGAGGAGACGATAAATCATCGGTTAAGGGTGTTCGAAGCCTACGAGCTGGGTTTGCTCGCCACGTGGGAAACGACGGACCTTGTCATCTGCGTTCCGCGAACACATCCGGTTTTTCGTCTTCAAGGCGAGTGGGACGATCTGCGCCCATTTAGACCGAAGCGCTACCTCATCCCAGCTCAACGAAAGTCCATGTGTGGACGGCTCCGTGTTGGCAAGAAGAATCTTCACCTCGCGTCACTGCGCTATCGATGGGGTTCTCACCAGCTTCCACACGCTGGTAAAAGAGAGTTGCCATCCGCGCCACCGCTCTTCGCTTAATCAACGAAGTATCATTGGCTTCGTCGGGGAGGCAAACCGCGTTAGCGCAGAGCTGCGACCTATCCGATCAACTCACTGCTCGCAACGTCCATTGAGTTTTACTGTTCAGGCATGGTCCCAAAGATGTAAACGGCAGCGCGGAGAAGATCTGGACGTTCACCGAGCGCAGCGAACCACTTCCGATAGATTTCAAGGATCTGTGGGCTACTGTAGAGTTCTGAAAGCGCCTTATTGACCGCGGCTCGAAATCTCCAGTCCCCCCTTGGTAAGGCTAGAGCGTACGGCTCAGTAGAAAGGTTTTCCGGAAGCATCTTGTAATCTGCACCGCCAGCAGCCGGGTCGCCAATAAGCAACAGCTTATCGCTTGCGAAACTATCCACAGCACCAGTTCTAAGCGCGGCGATGCCTTCTCGGCGGTCCTTTACCCGGACAACCGCCGTCTGCAGCTGCCGACGCTGCACCTCTCTCGTCACCGCAGTCTCATTAGTCGTGCCGACGATTACAGCAATTTTCTTGCCCTTCAGGTCCCCAAAGCTAGAAATTCCGGAGTTGATCCGAACTAACAACCCGGTGTTCTCCATGAAAATGAAACTGGAGAAATCTACCTTCGTCATTCGAGCAAATGACACTGAGCTCGAACCGCACTCTATGTCCGCCACGCCGGCCGCGATTGAGTTGAACCGATTTTGTGAATTCACAGGCACCCATTCGATCGTGAGTTTATTTTTCAGCTGACGTTCAAGC
This sequence comes from uncultured Alphaproteobacteria bacterium, assembly GCA_963770135.1. Taxonomy (GTDB): domain Bacteria; phylum Pseudomonadota; class Alphaproteobacteria; order Rhizobiales; family Xanthobacteraceae; genus Bradyrhizobium. The sequence goes on from CAVYOM010000025.1 coordinate 218,032, forward strand.
GAGCCCACGATGAATTTGCAGAGATCAATCGTATAGCCATCCGGCCGCCCCTGGAGGGATGCGAAGGAGAACGGATTTGCGTCGGACCGGTAGGCCAGCTTGATTGTTCCGTTCTCGTAAATTTGCTTTAATCGGCCATCCAGATCTTGAGCCAGAGCATCAGTAGCAGTGGCGCAACCGACCGCCACGACCAACATACATAGGCGGAGCATGAAGCAATCCTCCAATTAACGCTTGCACCTACGAAATCTGCGAACGATCACTACTAGTGGGCCAAGTTGCCCGCACCCCAATCGGATGGCGTCATCAAAGACCTGCTCTGTTCTCGCTCCTACTTGAGCGACAATCGCCCTCGCATCCTTGCCAAAATCACCGATTCGTGTGCAGGCGAGCCGTGCGATTTCCCCCGTCGCACTTAATATCGAGCGAAACCTTTCGGGTTGGCTGGAGCGCACGAGACTCCCAAATTGAAACTATCGGTTTTGAAATGACCCTTCAACGCCTGTGTGCCGTCAATCAAAACGAGCTTGTTGCGCACTATAGATCTTGAACCGCGAAACGGTATAATAGCAAGCTCCGCCCTTCCAAGCAGGTCTTTTACTCATCTATATCGAGTGCTGTGTGTTGGCGGATTGGGATTTAAGTTGCCGGTGCGAAATGCGTCACAGCTCTGGCTGCGAGCCTGCTGGCAGGCCGCTCGACGAATGGCCGAGGTGTCATAGGATTTGCGTTCGAGCACTGATCGGTACACAATGAGAATGATCTAGGCCACCACTGTAAGGATGCCGAATATGAGTGATCTTGTTGTGATCGCGTTTCCCACGGAAGCAAAGGCCGAAGAAGTCCGTCAGAAATTGTTCTCCATGCAGAAAGAATATCTCATTGAGCTTGGCGATGCCGTTGTTGCGGTGAAGGACACTCAGGGCAACATCAAACTCAATCAGTTGGTCAACACTACAGCCGCGGGAGCTGTTTCCGGTGCGTTTTGGGGAAGTCTGATTGGTTTGATCTTCCTGATGCCATTAGCTGGCGCCGCACTCGGCGCTGCATCCGGCACTCTAGGCGGATATTTGACCGACATTGGCATTAACGACAAATGGATGAAAGAAACTGCAACTGCCATCCAGCCTGGAACGGCGGCGCTTTTCGTTTTGGTGCGTAAAGTGACTGGCGACAAGGTGCTCGAAGGTTTGAAGGGTGAAGGTGGCACGGTGCTTAAAACGTCTCTGGACCATACAAAGGAAGCGGCCCTTCAGGCGGCCTTGGCCGGTGTTCAAGCGACGATTCCATCATCCACGCCGCCCGCTTCGTAGGTTTAGCTAGCGTTCAAAGCGCGGTAAGCGGCCAGCAACTTGGCTGCGATCTGCGCTTCCCAGTCTGCGCAGATGAGGCCGAGCCATGTTTCCGTCCATAGCTCGGCTCCAGTGATTATGCTGCCTTGCGCGCCTTGCCGATCGAACCGGTCTTGGCCGCCTGGCTGAAGAGGTAATCCAACTCCCCAGCGCGGACGGCTGCGATCAGGGTATCGATCACGGTCGGGAGCTTGTCCTTGGACGGGACCGCGATGCCGGCCTTTCCCTTCTCGAACTCGATGGGCTTCGGCCCGAACTTGATGGACATAACCACCTGACCGGACGGGTCGGTCTTCCACCAGGGCCGGATGGCCTGCTGCTTGGTGGTGGCCTGCCGCTCCCCGTTGACCTTGGTCCATCGCTGAACGGTCCGGACGTGGTTGGGATCATTCAGGAGCAGCTTCTGCTCCTCAAGCTTTGCGACGAACTTGATCCGGCGCTGCTGGACTGGATCGTTATTGGACTTTGTGCGTTAAATTCGGAAGTCGGAGTTCGACTTCTGCCGCCCTAGTGGTGCCTCTATCCCCACACTTTTGCAGACGACGCATCGTAATAGATTACGGTGAGAGCTTGGCGCCGGCCCTTGGCAGGCCCCCGCTGCTCAACAAGCTGATCAGCCTTCTTGATGATCGCTTTGTTGGCTGGCGAATTCGCGTCTCCATAGAGGCTAACGAGCAAGTAGCCGGCGTTTCCCCTTAACAATTGCACGAAGCACATGGTCGTCATTATCCGCGAGTGAATGACCGTAGATGACGATGGCGTTGCCGGCGGGACCGCAACAGGCCTCGAAGCTGCGATGCGCCTTATGAAGGTAGCCGCTGTGCAGGATGCGCGCCTTCTTGCTCGCGCTGGTGCCTTCGGCGACGAAGAGCGGGTATTTCTCCTCTTCCAGCGCGGATCGAATCTGCTCGACGATCGGCTTGTCCGTCTTTGACCAAGTGTACTTCGTTATCTCCGAACCGGCATCGAACAGGTGTAGAGCACCATGCAGGTAAGAAACGGTTGCCTGATTGCCCTGTTGCCATGCAACCCAAGGCTGGTTCGGATTGTCTTCCGGGTGTCGGAAGCCGTCGTCGTGATTGATTTGGAGCTTATCGACCTCGCTCTGCATCAAGGCCCAATAGAGGAGCACATCGTAGTTCAGCGTGAAGATGTGCTCGAACCGGGAGAGAAAGGCGCGACAGGCCGCATACTGCTCCGGCTTTATATCGTAGGGACGGTCGGGATGGCGTTTGGCGATGGCTGTGACGAGTGCGTCCTTAATCGCTGCGGCGTCTTCTCTTAGGCTTCGTGCGAGATTAACTGCGCTAGGCCTGTAGACCTCGACAACAGTTGCAGCGTCCTGAAGGTGCTTGATGACAATCTCGAAGTCTTGGGTCTTCAGAGCATCGAAAAGCTTCGTCACGTGCGGCGCTTTGCTGAAATCAGCATTCTCGTAGAGCGACCCATAGGTGAAGATGTCCGGCTTTAAAGCGATGCTGAAGCCGTTGCCCAGCAACAAATGCTTATGCTTCGCACCTTCGATCTTCTTCATCGCTTGTTCAAATGACAAAATAGGCATTCATAGGCCGCTATGTCGGCGGGGAAACCCACCTTTATCTTGGTCGCCAATACCGCTTGAAGCTGCACAAGCGAGTCCTGGAGGAAGTTAAGCTCAAGGGCGCGTGTCTTCATGTGGCTTCGCCGAAGCACCGTGAGCCACGCGCGGTAAAGAGACTCGTACAGAATTGGTATCGCGAAAAAGGAAAGACGCGGATCGCGGATCGCTTCACGATCATATCGGCGCGGTTTGTAAAGCTAGGATGTCAGCCTTCAGCACCAATATTCCGCACCATGCCGCGTCGTTGAGGAAGCTGGAGCCGCAGCGGTCGGATATCACTCAATCCCGACCTCATTCGCGCGCCCACCGCCTGCATTGACTATGTCATCACCCACGAACTCATCCATTTGATTCATCCGCATCACGGCCCTGCCTTTTATGAGTTGCTCGAGTCTCTAATGCCGGATTGGCGCAGCCGCAAACAGCGGCTCGAACGCATTCTCGCTTGAGAACCGTATACGTGCCCATCAAAAATCGTCTCTTGCATTTTCAACTGATGATAGAATTACCCTTCTATAATCAGTCCGTCCAAGCCATTGGACTTCCAACAACTTTGTTTCGGTCGGCATGTACGACCGTTCCTGACTGGTTATAGTCCTGCGTCCTAGTGCCGATAAATAATCGGTTTGGAGGATGGAATGGGATTGGGGAAGCAGGCGAAGACGTTGAGCAAAGGTCAGGTTGAGGCCATCCTAGGCTACTTGGCCAAGACACGATGGCCAACAAGGAACCGGGTCATATTCTTGCTTTCGGCAAAGGCCGGCCTGAGGGCGAAGGAAATTGCCAGTTTGACTTGGAGAATGGTCACCGATGCGCGTGGACAGATCGGGCAGTCCATCTACCTGGAGAACACAGCCAGCAAGGGCCAGTCAGGTCGGGTCATCCCAATGAACGATGAGCTGCGGACCGCGCTCGCCGCATATGCCAAGACGACAGTCATGGCAAGCAGCAGCTTTCTGATCGAGAGCGAGCGATCCAACAGGATGTCGGCCCAAGCCATCGTCAATCTTTTCTGGCGCTGGTACCAAGACGTCGGTTTCGACGGGTGTTCAAGCCACAGCGGGCGCCGAACCTTCATAACGAATAGCGCTCGGAAAATCTCGATAGTTGGTGGTTCGCTGCGAGACGTCCAGATGCTCGCAGGTCACTCCAATCTCCGCACGACGCAACGTTATATCGATCCCAATCCGGAAGCGCAGATGAAGATCGTGGAGCTGGTGTAGGTTGGTAGTATCGCCTGCTTACCTTGATGGCATCTGCGCGTTTGCCGCCAAGGACGGCGATGCCGGGTCCGGCAACCGGAAGGCCGAGTTGGTCGGCGTTCCTTGGAATGGTTGTCGGGCTGCAGTTGCCGGAAGCACGATCACTTTCGCCCCCAGTTTTACCCGATCATAAAGGTCCACTACATCGTCATTGGTCAGCCGGATACAGCCGGATGAAACTCGCTTCCCTATCGTAGTGGGGTTGTTTGTGCCGTGAATTCGATATTCGGTTTCGCCTAGATACATCGCCCGGGCTCCGAGCGGGTTGCCGAGGCCACCTGCCATGAACCTTGGCAGGTAAGGCTGACGCGACACCATCTCTGGAGGCGGATGCCAGTCCGGCCATTCTGCTTTACGGGCCACGGCCTGCTCACCAGACCATGTGAAGCCTTCGCGGCCCACGCCGATGCCGTAGCGCATCGCTTGCCTGTCGTTTAAAACGAAATAAAGGAATGTGTTTGCGGTGTCGATGATCACGGTGCCCGGCGTCTGATGGCTGGCGTAGTCCACTAACTGCCGAACAAGTGCTCTAGAGCCATCGGGGGCTTTCGGCGATTCGACAAGAGGCGCCGGGGCCGAAACCGAAATCGGAGCCGAAAGACGAATTGGATTTGACACGTGAACCGGAGTTGACGAAGCCTGAGCTTGTTGCGTGGCCAGTTTTCGTATCGATTGCACGCTCGCAGATCGAGACAGCAAACTGTACCCCAACACGGCGACAACCGCGGTAACAATTGCGACTCTCGCGGCCAATGGAATTGCGAGCGCCTCTGCCTTTCTACGTTTGGTCCGCTTGCTCATGTCTTCTCCCCGGTCACCATGCCTAGAAGACGTATCCATCAAGATTTAAGAAACCTAGAAGCAATCTCGCACAGCTGGAACTGGGGCGATCGTTGACGTCAATCGTTCTTCAGCAACGGCTGCATAGGTATCAAACGCGAAATTTCGTAGGCAATCGACGTTGTTCCGGTGAACCGCCGAGAACAGCCCCGGTAGCGGGGCCGGGGTAGCCGATTAAGGATCCCTCTCAAGGAGAACGCCCGCGACCCAAAATTTGCGTCAAAGTCTTCGGAAACCCCTGTACTTGCACGTTCGTGGGCACTTCCGGCGCCCAGAAGAAATTGCTGCGCCCGATCCGATTAAGCTCAATTAACCTAAATACTCGACATCTCAGTATCGGCGCACTCATAACAGGCGCCCCACACCCTTCCGAATAGGTGAGTACGTGTGGAAATCCCGGTGGGCTGAGACACTGGTCGGAGCATCTGGGTTACCCTGCCTGACGTTTCCTGGAAATGGACGACCAAAGCAGGCACGGTCGCTAAACTAAGCCTGACGAGAGACGGGAAAGCTTTATACCGTCGAGGGCGGCACGATCGTCGGATCGGTTATGCCGAGACCCTGCGCAGACAAGCAGAAGATAATGGGGCTTACCGCACTGCCGGTCCCGACCATGATCTGGTCTTCTGATCCGATGATACCGAAAGCCGTAGTACGCACGGATCATTTTGCTGAGGAGCAAAGTGATGTCCTCAGCCGCAACCGCACGTAAGTTTTGTTGGAATTGGAAAGTGAGGCAGGCGGTACGAATAACAATCCGAACACGCCCGAAGGGCGCTCACCCGAACGCAGTGAGGGTGAGAGGCGTTCATTCAATTGTTTTGCGCACAACCAGACGTGAATTTAAACTTTCTATAGGTCTGGAAAGTACCGGAACCGGACTGACCAGCTCGAATGGCTGCTTCTGTCGCAAAGCGGTCGTTCGACCGATCGGCATTGTCCGTTAACAGCCCCAGAAGCGGACTAACCCGGGCTAAGGTCCTTTGTCAGTCTGCGCAAGCTCGGACCTGATCCAATCTACGAATGCCTGTAGGGCGCGACGTTGGCGGCCAGCACGCGGGAAGACGAGGTGATGGCCGACGTAACGGATGTCAATGGCATGACCGGCCAGGGGCGCCACCAACCTACCCGACGCTAGTTCACGTTCGGCCAGGCGAGTTGATTCCAGGGTCACGCCAACTCCACCGCACGCCATCGCTATCGCGAGGAAGCTACGATCAAATCGCATTCCATGAATTGTCGGCGTCTCAAGTCCGTTAGCGGTAAACCATTGATGCCACTGCACCCGCTTCACGTCTGAACGGATCAGCACCTGGTACAATAGATCTCTTGGCTTGCGAATTTCCTTCGCGATCTGAGGGGTACAAAGTGGGGTAACCGTCTCTTCGCCAAGCGGGATGACGTCAAGACCCTCTCCGCGCGGTTGGCCATAAACGATGTCGAGATCGAAATCATCGTTTGTAAAACGTGCATATTCGGTATTGGCGGCGAGCCGCACTTCGAGCTGTGGCTCGGCAGCGAAGAACTTCGTCAGGCGTGGGGCAAGCCATTGGGCTGCAAAGCTTGGCGCGCAATGCACCCTCAAAAGCTGGGGACCTCGACCCGAAACCTCTTCAATGCCGCGCCGCAGATTGTCGAAAGCCGCACCTGCGTGACGCATCAGGTTCTCGCCTGCTGGCGTTAGCCGGACGGAACGAGCGCTCCGCTCGAACAGCGTGGTGCTCATCGTGCTTTCCAGCTTGCGGATGGCGTGGCTGACCGCGCTCGGCGTCAAATGCAATTCGTCTGCTGCGTCGCTGAAGGAGCCCGTGCGCGCAGCCGCTTCGAAGGCTCGAATAGCCGAGATAGGGATACTCGACAGCAGCATACCCATAAGTGAACCAGATTCACACATCCAAGACAACTGCGCGTTTGTCCGGGAAACACCCTGAGCGTACCACCTACGCCCAAGAAGGTTGGCTGCTCATTGCGGCGCCGGGAAAGTTAGACCTAGGGAGGATGAAATGCTGCTTCGCGGCAAAACGGCAATTATCACAGGTGCAGCCTCGCCTCGCGGCATCGGCCTCGCAACCGCCAAGCGGTTTACGGAAGAAGGCGCACGCGTTGCGATCCTTGATATTGATGGCCCCGCGGCGCACGCCGCCGCAGAGGGGCTCAAGGACGTCGGGGGCGGGCTCCATATCGGAGTTGCGTGCAACGTCGCCGACCAGAACGCTTGCGCGAAAGCCGTTGAAACCGTTATGGCAGCCTTCGGTCAGATCGACATTCTGATCAACAACGCCGGCATCACCCAGCCGGCCAAATTTCTCGACATCAAGCCCGGTGACTGGGATCGCATCCAGGATGTAAACCTCAAGGGCATATTGTTCCTGTCGCAAGCTGTTATTCCGCACATGCAGAAGCGTAAAGCCGGATCGATCGCATGCATGTCATCGGTTTCTGCGCAGCGCGGTGGCGGCATCTTTGGCGGACCGCACTACTCAGCAGCAAAGGCCGGCGTGCTCGGACTTGCCAAGGCCATGGCGCGTGAATTTGGCTCCGACGGAATCCGCGTCAACTGCGTTACTCCGGGTTTGATCGGTACGGACATCACATCCGGAAAGCTCACGGTCGAAATGACTACGAAAATCCTCGAAGGCATTCCGCTCGGACGGCTCGGCGAAGCCACGGACGTAGCCGGAATCTACACATTCCTGGCATCAGACCTGTCCGCCTACGTCACCGGCGCCGTGATCGATGTCAACGGCGGCATGCTCATTCACTGAACCAAGCGAGGGAGAGTAATATGAACGATGTGAATACACTCGCTAACGCGCCTACGCTCGCGCAGCGCGCCCGCAACATTCGCCGCAATGCGCTACGTATGGGCGAAGTCCAGGGGCAGGGTTACATCGCGCAAGCGCTCGACATCGCCGACGTGTTGGCGGTCGCCTATTTTCACGCAATGCGCTTCCGTCCGGAAGACCCGGCCTGGGAAGAGCGTGATCGCCTCCTCCTGTCAAATGGTCACTATGCCATCGCGCTCTATGCCGCGCTGATCGAGGCGGGGATCGTTCCCGAGGCGGAGCTTGAGACCTATGGGTTTGACGAAAGTCGCCTCCCGATGTCGGGCATGGCCTCCTATACGCCTGGCATGGAGATGTCCGGAGGCTCTCTTGGTTTGGGATTGAGCATCGCCGTTGGCATGGGCCTTGGACTGAAGCGCAAGGGCTCCGACAGTCGCGTTTATACCCTGTTCTCGGATGGTGAGCTCGACGAGGGCTCAAAATGGGAAGCGATGATGTCGGCGGCGCACCACAAGCTCGACAATCTGATCGCGATCATCGACGTCAACAATCAGCAGGCCGACGGCCCTTCGAAGCAGATGATGGGTTTCGAGCCATTGGTAGACAAGCTCGAAGCGTTCGGCTGGTTCGTGCGCCGGGTCGACGGCAACGATCTGGATGCCGTCGTAGCAGCCTTCGACGCTGTCCGTTCGCATACCGGACCACAGCCGCGCGTAATCGTCGCTGACACGCTCATGGGAAAAGGCGTTCCGTTCCTTGAGCAGCGTGAAAAGAACCATTTCATCCGGGTCGAGCCGCACGAATGGCAGCTCGCGTTGGCAGAACTCGATGCAGGAGAGAAGTCATGAAGTCTGCAAGCTCAGCTAAGCCCGGGAAACCGCGGCTCACCACCTCTGCGATGATCGCGTCGATCGCGTCTGAAGGCCAAAGGACGAAGCCGGCGCCATTCGGTCACGCGCTCGTTGAACTGGCCCGGAACCGGCCCGAGGTCGTAGGACTCACGGCCGATCTCGGCAAGTACACGGACCTGCACATTTTCGCGAAGCAGTTTCCGGATCGCTATTACCAGATGGGCATGGCCGAGCAGCTGCTATTCGGCGCGGCCTCGGGCCTGGCGGCCGAAGGCTTCATGCCCTTCGCTACGACTTATGCGGTGTTCGCGTCCCGACGCGCTTACGACTTCATCCACCAGACGATCGCGGAAGAGGACCGCAATGTTAAGATCGCCTGCGCCTTGCCCGGCCTCACCTCCGGGTACGGACCGAGCCATCAGGCGGCGGAAGACCTCGCTTTGTTCCGCGCGATACCGAACATGACCGTGATTGATCCGTGCGACGCTCACGAAATCGAGCAGATCGTGCCGGCCATCGCAGCCCATAAGGGACCGGTGTACATGCGGCTGTTGCGTGGTCAGGTACCGCTTGTGCTTGACGAGTACAACTATCGCTTCGAACTCGGCAAAGCGGCCCTGATCCGCGATGGTCGGGAAGTCCTGATCATCTCTTCGGGCATTATGACAATGCGTGCGCTGGAAGCCGCCAACTCGCTTGCCGGTGACCGCGTGGATGCAGCCGTGCTGCACGTTCCGACGATCAAGCCGCTCGATGAAGAAGCGATCCTGCGTGAAGCTGGCAAGCCCGGACGTCTCGTCGTCGTGGCCGAGAACCACAGCACCATCGGCGGCCTCGGGGAAGCGGTTGCGGCCTTGCTGATGCGCTCCGGAATCCATCCGACCTACCGTCAGATCGCGTTGCCCGACGAATTTCTTGCCGCGGGGGCGCTTCCCACGCTGCATGACCGCTACGGCATTTCGACTGCCGAAGTTGCCCGGCAGATCAAGGGGTGGCTGCGCTAAGCGCGCCCCGCCAATCGTCAAGTTGGATTGAAGAAACATCGCTTCGCGGCATCGCCGCGGAGAGCCGGCGTCCGAGAGCCAGCGCAAGCGCAGTCAAGTGTCGCTGCCGATCAACAGACCAACGTCGAATTAACAAGGAGGAAGCAATGACCAAACCCAAACCGATTGCCATCACTCGCCGCAAGTTGCTCCTGGCCGGCGCTGCCGTTCCATTGTGCGCCATACTTACACGCCCCGCCGCGGCGGCGGAGTTCACCTACAAGCTCGCGACCGGACAGGACCCGACTCATCCTGTTAACGTTCGTGCCAAGGAAGCTGCCGATCGCATCCGGGAGGCGACGAGCGGGCGTCTGGAAATCAACCTCTTTCCGGCCAATCAGCTCGGTTCGGATACCGATCTTTTGACGCAGGTCCGCAACGGAAGCGTCGAATTTTTCAACCTCTCCTCTCTGATCCTCGCCACACTCGTTCCGGCCGCGGGCATGGTGAATCTGGGCTTCCTCTTCCCCAATTATGATGCGGTGTGGAAGGCCATGGATGGCGATCTTGGCGCGTATATCCGCGCACAGATCGCCAAGACGCCGATCATGACGGTGTCCAAACCGTGGGACAACGGCTTCCGCCACATCACATCGTCGGGTCGGGAGATCAAGACGCCAGACGACCTTAAGGGCTTCAAGCTCAGGGTACCTGCGGCACCGAATCTAACTTCATTGTTCCTTGCCCTTGGAGCAGGTCCGGCACCGATCAACTTCAACGAGGTCTATTCCGCGCTGCAGACCAAAGTCGTCGACGGTCAGGAAAATCCCCTTCCGATCATTGCGACGGCGCGCCTGTATGAGGTGCAGAAGACTTGCAGCCTGACGGGCCACGTCTGGGACAATTACTGGATCCTCGGAAACAAGCGCGCCTTCCAGAAGCTTCCGCAAGACGTGCAGGCGATCGTCACGCGTGAATTCGATCGGTCGGCCAACGATGAGCGAGCCGACATCGCAAAGCTCAGCGATTCCCTGCGCACCGATTTGACTGCAAAAGGGATGCAATTCCTCGAGGTCGACCGATCCGTCTTCCGCCAAGCGCTGGCGAAGACGAGCTTCTATGCCGACTGGAAAGCCAAGTTCGGCGGAGAAGCTTGGGTTCAACTCGAGAAAGCGACCGGAAAGCTGGGGTGAGCAAGATGGAACACGCGCACATAGACGGGACAAATATCGCACTCCCTGAACCGGCTTTCGGATGGCGTAAGGCTATCGTGGGCCTGAACAGAGCTCTCAAACCTATTGTCGCGGTTCCTGCCGCGCTACTCGTCGTCGCGGAAGTGATCGTCCTTTTTGTCGGCATCATCTCCCGCTACGTACTCCACGCGCCGATTGTCTGGTCGGACGAACTCGCCGGCATTCTGTTCCTATGGCTCGCGATGCTGGGATCAGTTGTCGCTTTCCAGCGAGCCGAACACATGCGGATGACGGCGATCATTGGCATGATCCGCCCGGAAGGCAGGTTGTTTCTCGACGTCTTCGCGACGGCAGCATCGTTGGCATTCTTGCTCTTGGTCATTCACCCGGCGTACGAGTTCGCGGCCGACGAAGTGTTCGTCACCACTCCCGCTCTGGGAATTGTCAACACCTGGCGCGCCGCCGCGCTCCCAGTCGGCATCGGCTTGATGCTAATCGTCGCGACCCTGCGGCTGGCAGCCACGGCCAACGTCAAGCACCTTGTGGCGGCTGTCGCTGCCGTGGGAGTGCTGGTCGCGATTCTCGCGCTACTCGCACCAGTGTTGAAGCCGCTCGGCAATCTCAACTTGCTGATCTTCTTTGTATTCATCGTCGGCGCGATGGTTTTTGCGGCAGTACCGATTGCCTTCGCGTTCGGCCTTGCGACCGTCGGCTATATAACACTCACTACCAGCACGCCCGACGTGGTCGTCATTGGCCGCATGGATGAAGGCATGAGCCATCTTATCCTGCTTGCGGTGCCGCTGTTCGTGTTCCTCGGCTTGTTGATCGAAATGACGGGCATGGCCCGCGCCATGGTCGGCTTCCTTGCCAGCCTGCTCGGACACGTCCGGGGCGGCCTCCATTATGTGCTGGTCGGCGCGATGTATCTGGTTTCGGGTATCTCGGGATCGAAAGCGGCTGACATGGCGGCAGTAGCACCCGTGCTTTTTCCCGAAATGACAAAGCGCGGCGCGAAACCTGGTGATTTGGTGGCGCTTCTGGCAGCCACCGGTGCTCAAACCGAGACGATCCCACCTTCCCTGGTGCTGATCACGATCGGATCGGTAACCGGCGTTTCGATTGCGGCGCTGTTCACTGGCGGACTGCTGCCAGCTATCGTGCTCGCAATCGGGCTCTGTGCGGTGGTGTGGTGGCGATATCGTGGGGAAGACTTGTCGCACGTTCAACGGGCGACGAGACGGGAAATCGGTCGTGCGTTCTTGATAGCGATTCCTGCCATTGCCCTTCCCTTTGTGATCCGCGCCGCGGTTGTCGAAGGGGTCGCAACTGCTACCGAGGTCTCGACGATAGGAATCGTCTATTCCATTCTGGCTGGGCTCCTCATTTATCGCCAGTTCGACTGGCGTCGCCTCTATCCGATGCTGGTCGAGACCGCGGCTTTGTCCGGTGCGATCCTCTTTATCATCGGTGCGGCAACGGGAATGGCCTGGGCCTTAACCCAGTCGGGCTTCTCGGCTTCGCTTGCGAAATTCATGACCTCCTTGCCGGGTGGTGTGCCCGTTTTTCTCGTTGTGACCATTATCGCCTTCGTCATCCTGGGAAGCGTACTTGAGGGCATCCCCGCAATCGTACTGTTCGGTCCTTTACTGTTCCCGATTGCGCGCCAGGTTGGAGTGCACGAGGTGCACTATGCGATGGTCGTCGTTCTCGCGATGGGTATTGGCTTGTTCGCCCCGCCCTTTGGAGTCGGCTACTACGCGGCATGCGCCATTAGTCGGATCCATCCCGACGAAGGCATGGGACCTATTGTCGGTTACATCGTCGCTTTGCTGATTGGCACGCTCGTGGTGGCGGCCGTACCGTGGATCTCCATCGGCTTTCTGTAAGCCCCAGTCTCCGAAACGTGAGGCGCGAAGCTCGTTCGCGTCTCACTCCCACGTCGGTCTGAGGAGAATGGAGCGATGAAATATGGTGGAGCTGATAAGCCTTTTTGAGCAGTTCTTTGCCTTGGTCGAGGCTACCGTTCGCCTTCCTCCAGGTTCAGAGCGACGAGCCGCTTTCAGGGATGTGTACGATTATGGGGCGCGCATCGATCAGATCGCCGCGCGACTCCTAAAGCAAGATCGAAGCGGATCTCCGCACAGCTTCCTCTAAACAGGCAAGTCAGAGTGGGTCAAAAGCTGACCTCGGCGGGACGGCCGCTTCTGTCGCGAAGCGGTCGGTCGCTTAGACGACGAGTTCCGAAGGTGCCAGTAACCACGTGTAGGATGACCTCTTCTCGGCGAGGCGTTAAAAAAAATAAATTCGAAATTTCGCGGCGAGAAACGCCTGCTAATCTGCCAGTCCGAGGCCCAGCCATTTAGATTTCCGGGTACCCCCCGGGGCCACGCACGAAACCTCGAACCAAGCATTCTCGATAAGCCCGTAAGGCTACTACTTTGGGCCTCGGCGAACAGAAAGGGAGAGAAAAAACCATGACGAGCCTCAGACCTTCGGATGATGCGCAGGGTTACCTCGAGAGTCTCATGCGGGCCGGACAGGATGCGATGAAGCAGTTTGACGATACTCTCGTGTCGGCGGCCGGGGTGGGCACGAAGGATCATGGCACGTCGAGCGGTCAATTCTTTCCCTTTTCGTTATTTGCCGATCTCCAACGCGAATATTTCAGGCAGCTGTGGCGGTTCTGGAACAGCGTGTTTCTCCAAAATTTTGCGGGCGGGGCGCATTCGGATGTTGCGCTGGCTCGGGGCGACAAGCGCTTCAAGGACGAAGCCTGGCAGGAGATGCCATATTACGACCTGCTCAAGCAGTCATATTTACTGGGTTCAAGACAGTTACACGAATTCGTGGATCAGGCGCAGGTTGACGACAAGACAAAATTGCAGCTCAGGTTTTATGCTAGGCAGTTCATCGATGCGATGAGTCCGTCGAACTTTCCGGCGACCAATCCCGAGGTGATCAGAAAAGCAATCGAAACCCGTTCCGTGAGCCTGACGGATGGGATTCAGAACTTTATCGATGACCTCCAGAAGGGGCGGATTACCCGCGTCGACGAGTTCGGCCTTTGAAGTTGGACGCAACCTCGCGATTACTCCGGGCTCGGTGGTCTTTGAGAACGAACTGATCCAGTTGATCCAGTATACTCCGCAAACTCAAGAGGTCGAGAAGACACCACTGCTGATCGTCCCGCCCTGCATCAACAAATTCTATCTGCTGGACCTTGGCGTCGGCAATTCACTCGTTGAATACGCCGTTGCGCAGGGACATCAGGTATTCTTGGTCTCTTGGCGCAGCGCGGTGCCCGAGATCGGTCATCTGACATGGGACGATTATCTGGAAAAGGGGCCACTCAAGGCTGTCGACGTCGTCCTCGATATTACCGGGGCTGAGCGAACGAATGCCCTAGGATTCTGTGTTGGCGGCACGATCCTGAGTTGCGCGGCGGCCGTCATGGCAGCACGACAAGACCGCAGGCTCGCAACCATCACGCTGCTGACGACGATGCTGGATTTCTCCGACACCGGAGAAATCGGCCTCCTGATCGACGATGCCTCCGTGGCCTTGCGCGAAGCGACGATCGGGAAGGGCGGCATTCTGCCCGGCAAGGAACTGGCGTTCACGTTCGGAACATTACGGGCAAACGATTTGATCTGGCGCTATGTCGTCGACAGCTATCTCAAGGGGGCGACGCCCGACGCTTTCGACTTGTTGTACTGGGATTCGGACAGCGTCAGCCTGCCGGGCCCGATGTATTGCTGGTACACGCGAAACACCTACCTTGAAAACAACATCAAGGACCCCGGCAAGACCACGCAGTGCGGCGTGCCGATGGACCTATCGAAGATCGACGTGCCGGTCTATCTCCTCGCGTCGCGCGAGGATCACATCGTTCCCTGGAAATCGGCGTTTCGATCGAAGGATTTGATTGGCGGAGAGTTGAGATTTGTGTTGGCGGCGAGCGGACATGTCGCGGGGGTCATCAACCCTCCGGCCCGGAACAAACGCAGTCACTGGATCAGCGACGACTTGGAGTCCGACCCGCAAACATGGCTTGAGGCCGCGGAAGAAAAGCCTGGAAGCTGGTGGCCGGATTGGGACAGCTGGATGAAGAGCCATTCATCCGGTCTAATTCCGGCATCGGATAAACCAGGCAACATGCAATACAGCCCGATCGAGGCCGCGCCCGGTCGTTATGTGAAAGAGAAGTCAAACTAGCGGCGGACGTGGGTCAGCCCACGTCCGTCTTTTGGAACTCTCTAGCTCAGATAGTATCCATGTCAGACGATCGTCATCGTCTGACTGCCCGCACCCCGTTCGGCGGAGTGCTAACGGCCGGCCGACGCAAAACCTAGTTGCGACACGCGGCCTTTGGGTGAAAAGGCGACTTCCTGTGGATTGTGGCGCAAAGCGGCCGGTCACAGAAGTGGAGGAATTCGCGCCACGGTTATTTTCTCAATTCGCCGCGCAACAGAACAGCCTTCAGTTCGCTGAGACAAAACTCAAAAACAGCGTTTATGCGAGGTATTTTACGGAGATCGTGATGCGCAAGAAGGAATATTGGATAGTTTAATTCCGGCAATGGACCTAGAACGCAGACCAGTTCCTCATCTGCGGCCGCGTACACCGCCGGTAAGGGCCCGATGCCGGCGCCCGACTTGATAGCCAAATGTACGCTGGGGATATTGCTGCATTGTGCGGCTACCGTCGCGGTAGGTGCATGAGTCCTCATCCACTGCGCGGCCGGCAACGCCTCGATTTCGTCGACCAGCTCGACAATGTTGAAGCTGTCTATGTTGGCTGGGGCGGACGGTCGGCCGTGGCGTTCCACAAAAAAACGGCTGGCGTAAATTCCCCACGGGACCTCCGCAATTTTTCGTCCTACCAGCGCAGGGTCGCCATCGAGGGTTCCGCCTCGGATTGCAATGTCTGCCTCGCCCTTGGAAAGGTCGAGTGCCCGCTGCTCCATGATCAACTTGACCGTGATGCCCGGATGCCTCGAATGAAAGCTGTCGAGGAAGCCGGATTTGATGATGCGCTGACCGACGGTCACTTGGCTGGTCAGCTTGACCAAGCCGGCGGCGCGGTTGTCGAGAGTTGCCGATCGGCGTTGCAAGGCATTGACGGTGGCTTCAACCTGTTCTGCGTGGAGCAACAGCTGCTGGCCGTGCGCCGTCAGTTTGTATCCACCAGCCTGTCGTTCAGCAAGCGAGCAGTCGAGCGCCGCTTCGAGAGCCCGCAAACGGCGTTGAACGGTCGACTGATTTACGCCCAAGACTTTTGCAGCGGTGCCGGTGCTGCCACCGCGCGCGACAGCCAGGAAATAACGAAGGTCGTTCCAATCCAACATCTGCCTACCCGCAATTTTGCCCGACCGGCGCGCAGACTTGCGGCTGTGGTCAACCCGCACCTCATGCTACACTGGACCCGCATCGGCCGAAGCAGTTATTTGGCCGACGAAGGAGCAGAAATGGATCAAATGAAGGCTCTTACCGCCATTGCCGCGGTCAGCCTGGCCAATGCTTGGGACAGCATCATTGTCTGCACAGCAAGCCGGCAGCAATGAAGACGAAGCGGCCATTCGCAAAGTCATTGTGGAAATGACCGAAGGCTTCAACAATCACGACGGAAAGGCTGCTGCGCGCATGTACACGCCGGACGCTCGATTTGTGAGCGTCCGGGGTGATATGATGAACGGTCAAGCCGGAATTGAGAAAGGGTTGTCCGCAATACTGACGAGCAGGGCGAAGAACGCGACGCAACGAACCGTGGATGTCACGGTTCGATTCGTACGGCCCGATGTGGCGCTCGCGAATGTAACCAATGAACTGAGTGGCCTGGTGGCGCCAGACGGGCATGCATTGCCCTCACAGCAGGAGCTGAGCCTGCGAGTCTTCGTCAAGGACGCCGGCGTATGGCAGATCGCAGCCTTCCATAACACGCTTGTTGCCCCTTTCGCGCCGCCAATTCGATAAGATCTCAACGAAGCGGACCAACGATTCAGCTCCTGGTGGTAGGCTGGTCGCGCCTTCGCCGCTGTCTGTGTCGCCTTTTGAGCCGTTGTAAGGGACGGCTGCTTCTGGCGCTAAGCCGCCGCTCGAGGACGTCCGCTCATGGAGGGATATTGTTGCAAAAGTCGAAAATCGAGCGACCCGGAAAATCTCGCGAAAGTTGATCTTTGGACTTCTCCGCAGCTGAGTCGCTTTTCAACGCCACTGCGGAGGTTCGTGATCGATTTTGGATGAAACAATATGGTCCCTCACGTTGCCGCGCATAAAGCGCATCAGCGGCTCTAAGAATTTTCGTTCGCCACCCCAAAAAGACTTTCGCAACAAAATCGGAGGCAGAACGGACGCCGCCTTAGCGTCGGCCAATGTCCAATTCTGCCCCCGAACCCGACCACAGCAAACTCAGGGAGCCTACGCTTTCCCTACGGTGTTAGACTCGATCGAAATGTCTGCACCACCGCTAACGGATTGTCGGTATCGGTCGCTTCGCCTTCCCGATTTGAACCTATCAAATTGATAGCGTTGTGCAGCGGATCCTTTCGCCCGCCGGTCTCATCATGGTGCGCAACGCGCGTCGGCGGTGAAGGCGACAGCGATGCGATGTCGAAAAGAAGCGAACTCTCCGGCTCCATTGATCCTTATCGCTTTACGACGCTGCCGACGCGGACGTCGTCGTAATGGATCAGCTAGGTCTCTTGATCGACGTCGGGATCGCGGCGGCAGCGGGTGAGGGAAGGCCATGGCGATTTTTATTAGCGCCAAAGCGAAGTGCCCCTGTTGTGCCCCAGCTTTTTTGGGGCACGCCCCGAGGGAATCAATTCTCTAAACTATTGATTTTAAAGGCTTGATGGTGGACGCACAAGGGATCGAACCTTGGACCTCTCCCGTGTGAAGGGAACGCTCTCCCGCTGAGCTATGCGTCCGGGAACGGCGAAAAGTGGGGCCGTCAGAGCCCGCGATTTACGAAGTACGGGGCCTAAGTGTCAAGCGATCAGTCGGCCCGTAATGCCGCGATATCGCGCGAAGCAGGGCGAATTACGCGCCCTGCTGGCGGGCGCGGGAAGCGTGCGACTGCAGCGCGCGGATGCGCTCGGCCAGCGTTCCGCCGCCTTCGGAGATGGGGGCGGCGCCGGCAATGTCATTGGCGGGCTTGGCCGGGGTTTTGGGCACGGCCGGTTCTGCGGCCAGCATGGCCTCGATCGCCGAATTCGGGCCCTCGAGCTGCATGGCGAGTTTGGCGACCTCGGCGGCGATGTCGTTGATGCGTTCGCGCAGCAGCGCATTCTCCATCCGCTCGGTCTGCCAGGAGCTTTCGGCCTGCTGCTGGATCGCGTTGATGTCGCGCTGCAGTTTGGCGCGTTCGTCGCGGGCGACACGAAGCTGCTCTTCTACCACCGCTTTCTCAGCTCGCAATTTCTCGACGATCGGCGCTTTGCCGCCGTTCGTCGCCGTGATCTCCGCGTGCAGTTCGCGTACGGCGCGCTCGGCGTTTTCGTTCGTCTGCCTGAGCTGATTGTTTTCGTATTCGCGCTCGGCCAGCATCTTGCCCTGCGTCGCCAGCCGCGCTTCGAGATCGTTGACGCGGCTGCCGAGCATCTCGGCTTCCTTGACCTGGACGATCAATTGCCGGTCGAGATCGGTGACGCGCTGGCTCAGATTTTCGACGCGACCGCGCGCTTCCACAAGTTCGTGCGTCGCGCGCTCGGAGTCGGTGCGCTCCTGGGCGAGGCGGGTCTGCGTCGTCGAAAATTCCTTTTCGGCGTCGCCGACGCGGCCCTTCAATTCCTCGATCTGCGTGCGCACCGCGACCAGCTCGACCTGGCGGCTGTCCGCCGTCATCGCACGATCGTTCAATTCATGATTGATCTTGCCGAGTTCGGCCTGCTTGTCGGTCAGCGCCTGCTCGGCGTTGCGCAGCAGCTCGGTCTTGGCCGCGAATTCCTCTTCGGTGGCGCGCAGCTGCTCCTTCACCGCCTTCTCGCGCGCTTCGAGCGAAAAGATCGTGGCGTTCTTTTCGCCGAGCTCGATCTTCATGCGGTTGATCGCGTCGCTCTTCTTGCCGAGTTCGGCGAGCTGGCTCGTGGTCTTGTTCTTGAGCTGCTCGACGTTCATTTCGAGCCGTCGCGCCGACATCGCGAATTCCGCGCGCAACTGGTCCTTGTCGGCCTGGATTTCCGCCATCGACAGCGGGGTTGCGGCCTCGAGCCGCCGCGTCGTCAGCCGCACCGCGCGGTTATGCACCAGCGGCACGATCATCAGACCGAACAGCATGGAGACCAGAAAACCGATCGCCAGGTACATGATCGGTTCGATCATCGATGGTTACTCCGCACGAGATGAGGATTCGTCAATCACATTGCCACGCCCGGCCGGCCCTGCGCCAGTCCAATGCCACGTTAACCTGAATTCGCCTGGGGAGATGCGCGTCTATGCCTGAGGATGAGCTCAGAACGGGTTCCAGGTCGCGCGCGGGGTAAATTTGAGATAGCCGACATTGGCGCCGAGCCGCAGGCCGATGCCGGAGCGGATCGGGACCAGCACGATGTTGTTGGCGGTCAGCGCGGTCATGCCGAAGCCGCCGATGATATAGGCGGAGCCGTCGATGCCGACGAAGCGCTGATAGATCGCGTTAGTGGCGGGCAGGTTGTAGACCAGCGTCATGGTGCGCGCGCCGTCGCCGCCCCAGTCGAAGCCGACCGACGGTCCCTGCCAGTACACCCGCAGGTCGCCGGCGTTCTTGGTGTAGAGCGTGCCTTCGCCATACCGCAGGCCTGCCACAAAAGCGCCCGAGCCTTCCTCGCCGAGTACGTAGCCATTGGGAAGGCCCCATTGGCTGACCGCGCGCTCGATGACGGACGCCAGCCCGCGCGAGACGTTGCCGAAGAACTTGTGTCCGGCGGAAACCAGTTCGCCGGGTTCGAACGTGTCCGGCCCCTGCTGGCGTTGCGGAGGCGGCAACGGTGCAGGCTGCTGGTATTGCTGTTGCGGTGGTGGCAACGGCGCAGGCTGCGGGTATTGCGGCGGTGGCAACGGCGCCGGCTGCACCTGCTGTGCGGAAGCCGGTACGGTCCAGCACATCAGCGCGGCAAACGTCACCGCGGCAAGGCGTGAAGCAAACGTCATGAAAGAACCCCTGGCATCGAAATTCTGGCCGCCGCCTTAACCTGACGCCAACAGCATGGCTCTAGGTTGCGCCCAGTGTCCCCTCGACTCGCAATGTTATCGGCACCAACTATGACGGCACAACGGCAGGAAAGATACGGTTCGCGCCCCGGAATTGCCCTTTTTGCCTTATTGGCGAGCTTTTTTGGCGCGCTCAGCCTTGATTCTGCCGCGTCGGCCGCAACCACCGAGCGGGTCGTGGTGAACCGTTATTCCGGGCTCGCCATCGAAGGTTTCGATCCCGTCGCCTATTTCACGGAATCGGTGGCTGCCCAAGGGTCGGTCGCCTTCGAGGCGCGCGAGGCCGGCGCCGTCTGGCGTTTCCGCAACGAGGGCAACCGCGCGTCTTTCGTGGCGCATCCGGAAATCTACGGGCCCCAGTTTGGCGGCTATGACCCGGTCGATCTCGGGCGAGGGGTGACCTATGCGGGCAACCCGCGCTTTTGGGTGGTCGCGGGCCAGCGGCTCTATCTGTTCGGCCGCGAGGAAAACCGCGATGCGTTCGCCGCCGCGCCGGCGCGTTTCCTGAAAGACGCTGCCGCGCGCTGGCCAGCGCTGGAGCGAGGGCTGGCGCAGTAGGTTGCAAGCGACTTTGTAGGACCGTAGCCCGGGCGAGCGCAGCGACCCCGGGTACAGTGCGGATAATTTCACACGAACGATTCGCCTGGCCCCGGTCCCCGGGGTCGCTGCGCTCGCCCGGGCTACGAAACTCAAACCGCGGCCTTCGGATCGCCCCAGGCGATAAATTCCGGAACGATGAAGTCGCTTCGCCCGGCGCCATAAACCAGCTCTGCACCGCTTAAATCCGTAATCCTGCCGCCGGCGGCCGTAACGACCGCATGGCCGGCGGCGACGTCCCATTCCGAAGTCGGCGACAGCCGCGGATAGATATCGACGCAGCCTTCGGCGACCCGGCCGAATTTTACCGCCGAGCCGAGTTCGCAGCGGACCGCGCCCGGCCGTGCCGCAATGAAGGCTTCGGTCCTGGCATCGCCATGCAAGCGGCTGACCGCGACCGCCCATGGCTGGCCGGGCGGCGGGCAGGGGCGGGTGCGAACCGGCTCGATCAGCGGTTGGCCCTTGCCGAGCGTCAGCCGTTCCGCGCCACGGCCGACAATGCCGCGCCAGATCAGCCCGAGCGCGGGCGCGCTGACGATGCCGAGCAGCGGCGTCCCCCCGGTCACCAGCGCCAGATTGACGGTGAATTCGTTGCGGCCGGCGACGAATTCCTTGGTGCCGTCCAGCGGGTCGATCAGGAAGAAACTTCCCTTGTAGGGTAACGCAGCCTGCGCGGCGCGCTCTTCCGACAGCGACGGTATGCCGGGCGCAACCTGGGCAAGGCCTTCGGCGATGATTCGGTCGGCAGCCAGATCGGCCTCGGTGACCGGCGATCCGTCGGTCTTGCCGTCGACTTTCATGGCGGAACGGTTGACGGCGAGGATGGCCGCGCCCGCCCGGACCACCAGGTCGGTCAGCGGTTCGATCAGCGCGGCGGCGGCATCGCGGTCGAGTGCGGGCGGACGTGCCTCATTCATGAGCTAGGCCTATTTGCTGTTCGTCCTGCCATACCATTGCCGCCCCGCGCTGGCAGCAGGGGGCTGCGCAGTGTATCAAACCGATAAGCACGCGTGATTCGTAACTGCCCGCCAGCAATTTGCAATTCGGCGGCTTTCCAGGAACCCATGATGTCTGGCACTTCGTCTCCCGGTCCTGCTCCCGATGCCCTCGAACTCGCGGCGCTGTTGTGTTCGCGGGTCTGTCACGATCTCATCAGCCCGGTTGGCGCCATCGTCAATGGCCTTGAGGTGCTTGACGACAACCCGAAGCCGGAAGACCGCGATTTCGCGCTCGATCTGATCCGCAAGAGCGCCAAGACCGCCTCCGCACGGTTGCAGTTCTGTCGCCTGGCGTTCGGGGCGGCGGGATCGGCGGCCGCGCAGATCGATCTCGGCGATGCGCAGACCATGGCGCGCGGCCACATCGAGGACGGCAAGGTCACCATCACCTGGAATCTGCCGCGGCTGCTGTTGCCGAAGAACCGCGTCAAGCTGCTGTTGAACATGCTGATCATCGCGCAGCAGACCATCCCGCGCGGCGGTACGCTGACGATCGATCCGATCGGCGACGGCGAGACGATGAGTTTTCGCGTGACGTCGGCCGGTCTCAACGCCCGCCTGCCGCAGAACATCGCCGATCTCCTGAGCGTGGATTCGACGGCTTCCGTCGATGCGCATGCGGTGCAGCCTTACTATACGCGACTGTTGGCGCAGGCCTGCGGGCTCAGCGTGACGCTTGCGCCCGACGGGGAAAAAGTGGTCGTTACCGCGGCCTGAAGCGCGTCAACACGCAAACATGGTTAACCAATAGTTGAAAACAGGCGGCAGAATCCATTTCTGCCGTCTTATCTCTTTGTTGATCCCGTTCTTTTCCATTTGAGCAACCAATATTAAACGCTTTGCATAGAAGCTGACCTCGTTCCGTAAGGCGCGTCGATGTCGCGTGCCGCTGCGTGCGAAGGCCAGTTTCATGGATGATTTGTTGCGGGAATTTTTGACCGAAACCAGCGAGAGCCTGGATACGGTCGACAATCAGTTGGTGCGGTTCGAGCAGGACCCGAGCGACGCGAAGATTCTGGATAACATCTTCCGCCTGGTTCACACCATCAAGGGCACCTGCGGCTTCCTGGGCCTGCCGCGGCTGGAAGCCCTCGCCCATGCCGGCGAGACACTGATGGGCAAATTCCGCGACGGCATGCCGGTCAAGGCCGAAGCCGTGACGCTGATCCTGTCCTCGATCGATCGCATCAAGGAAATCCTCGCCGGGCTTGAAGCCACCGAGACCGAGCCCGAGGGCACCGATGAAGACCTGATCGAGAAGCTGCACGAGATGGCCGAAGGCGCCAAGCATGCGGCGGCAGAAGCGCCGGCTCCAGCCGCCCCCGTTCCGGTTGTGGCCGCACCGCCGGTTCAGCCCGCAATGACGGCGGGTACGCTGGTGGACCAAGTGCTGGAACGCCAGCTGCGTCCCGGCGAAGTCTCGCTCGACGATCTCGAACGAGCCTTCCGCGAAACCGAGATCGAAGCCGCGCCCGCGCCCAAGCCCGCGCCGGCCGCCGTCGCCAAACAATCCGCGCCCGCACCGCAAGCCGCCGCGCCCGCTGCGGCAAAGGAAGTTGCCAAGGAAGTTGTCAAGGAAGCCAAGGCAAAACCCGCCCGGAAGGCGGCTGTCGCCGGCGAGCCCGACGTCCAGGAAGCCGACAAGATCGCCAACCAGTCGATCCGCGTCAACGTGGACACGCTGGAACACCTGATGACCATGGTCTCCGAGCTGGTGCTGACCCGCAACCAGCTGCTGGAAATCTCCCGCCGCAACGAGGACACCGAGTTCAAGGTGCCCTTGCAGCGGTTGTCCAACGTCACCGCCGAACTGCAGGAAGGCGTCATGAAGACGCGGATGCAGCCGATCGGCAATGCCTGGCAGAAGCTGCCCCGCATCGTCCGCGATCTCTCCGGCGAACTCGGCAAGCAGATCGAACTGGAGATGCACGGCGCCGACACCGAACTCGACCGCCAGGTGCTCGACCTGATCAAGGATCCGTTGACGCACATGGTGCGCAACTCCGCCGACCACGGCCTGGAGACCCCGGCCGAGCGGCTGGCCTCCGGCAAGGGCGAGCAGGGCACCATCCGCCTCTCCGCCTATCACGAGGGCGGCCACATCATCATCTGCATCGCCGACAATGGCCGCGGCCTCAACACCGAGCGGATCAAGGCCAAGGCAGTCCAGAACGGTCTCGTCAGCGAGGCCGAGATGGAGAAGATGACCGAGGCCCAGATCCACAAGTTCATCTTCGCGCCGGGCTTCTCCACCGCAGCTGCTGTCACCTCGGTCTCCGGCCGCGGCGTCGGCATGGACGTGGTGCGCACCAATATCGACCAGATCGGCGGCACCATCGACATCAAGTCGGTGGCCGGCGAGGGTTCTTCCGTCACCATCAAGATCCCGCTGACGCTCGCCATCGTCTCGGCGCTGATCGTGGAAGCCGCCGGCGACCGCTTTGCGATCCCGCAGCTCTCCGTCGTCGAACTGGTGCGCGCCCGCGCCAACTCCGAACACCGCATCGAGCGCATCAAGGACACGGCCGTATTGCGCCTGCGCAACAAGCTGTTGCCGCTGATGCACCTGAAGAAGCTGTTGAAGATCGACGACGGCTCTTCGTCTGATCCCGAGAACGGCTTCATCGTGGTGACGCAGGTCGGCAGCCAGACTTTTGGCATCGTGGTCGACGGCGTGTTCCACACCGAAGAAATCGTGGTCAAGCCGATGTCCACAAAACTGCGGCACATCGACATGTTCTCCGGCAACACCATCCTGGGCGATGGCGCCGTGATCATGATCATCGACCCCAACGGCATTGCCAAGGCGCTCGGCGCCTCCGGCTCCTCGGCCCACGAACTGGCGGACGAGGCCTCGGCCGCGCATGCGATCGGCGGCGAACAGCTGACCTCGCTGCTGGTGTTCCGCGCCGGCTCGGACCAGCCCAAGGCGGTGCCACTCGGCCTCGTCACCCGGCTGGAGGAAATCGCCACCGACAAGATCGAGCTCTCTAACGGCCGCTACATGGTGCAGTACCGCGAGCAGTTGATGCCGCTGGTGCAGATGGCCGGGGTCACCGTCCAGACCCAGGGCTCGCAGCCGATCCTGGTGTTCGCCGACGACGGCCGCTCGATGGGGCTGGTGGTCGACGAGATCATCGACATCGTCGAGGAACGGCTGCACATCGAGGTCGCCGGCCAGGCAGATGGCATTCTCGGTTCGGCCGTGATCAAGGGCCAGGCAACCGAAGTGATCGACGTCGGCCACTTCCTGCCGATGGCGTTTGCCGACTGGTTCTCGCGCAAGGAGATGCGGGAGTCGTCGACGGCGCGATCGGTGCTGCTGGTCGACGACTCCGCGTTCTTCCGCAACATGCTGGCCCCGGTCCTGAAAGCCGCCGGCTACAAGGTGCGGGTCGCCGTCAACGCGCAGGAGGGGCTTTCCGCGCTGCGCTCGGGCCACAACTACGACGTGGTGCTGACCGACATCGAAATGCCGGACATGAACGGCTTCGAGTTCGCGGAAGCCATCCGCGCCGACAACAATCTGAGCACGATGCCGATCATCGCCCTGTCCTCGCTGGTGTCGCCGGCGGCGATCGAGCGCGGGCGGCAGGCCGGCTTCCACGATTACGTCGCCAAGTTCGACCGTCCCGGCCTGATCGCGGCGCTGAAGGAACAGACCGCCGAGACCAGGAAAGCGGCATGAGCAAGCTTGGCCGGGGCATAAGGAAGTAAGACGATGACAACCAAGACCGAGACCATCGAGGGCACCGTGGCCGAATACGTCACCGCCGTGATCGGCGGACAATTGTTCGGCCTGCCGATCTCGCGGGTGCAGGACGTGTTCATGCCGGAACGGCTGACGCGGGTGCCGCTGTCGTCGGCCGAGATCGCCGGCGTGCTCAATCTGCGCGGCCGCATCGTCACCGTGGTCGACATGCGCGCGCGGCTCGGCCTGCCCAAGAACGACGACGGCAAGCCGCCGATGGCGGTCGGCGTCGATCTGCGCGGCGAGTCCTACGGCCTGCTGATCGATCAGATCGGCGAGGTCCTGAAACTCCATGATAACGGCCGCGAAGAAAACCCCGTCAATCTCGACCCCCGCATGGCCAAGCTCGCCGGCGGTGTTCACCGTCTCGACGGCCAGCTCATGGTCGTCCTCGACGTCGATCGCGTCCTCGAAATCGTGCCGGACCTGATGGCGGCATGAAGACCGAACCTGGAACGAAAACATCCCTGTTGGGATCTGGTACAATTGGAGACCTAAAATGAAAACATGTCTGGTGGTCGATGACTCGAGCGTCATCCGAAAAGTCGCGCGCCGCATCCTCGAAGGTCTCGACTTTCAGATCGTCGAAGCCGAGGACGGCCAAAAGGCGCTTGAAGTCTGCAAGCGCGCCATGCCCGAAGCGGTTCTGCTCGACTGGAACATGCCCGTCATGGACGGATACGAGTTCCTCGGCAATCTGCGCCGCATGCCCGGTGGTGATGCGCCCAAGGTGGTGTTCTGCACCACTGAAAACGACGTCGCCCACATTGCGCGCGCGCTGCACGCCGGCGCCAATGAGTACATTATGAAGCCGTTCGACAAGGACATCGTCACCGCGAAGTTCCAGGAAGTCGGCCTGCTCTGATCTCGAGCAGGTGATCCCGGCGGCTCAACGGCCTTCGGCGTTGTCTTGTAAGTGTGCCGCTTGAGTTGGGTCGGGTGAACTAATGAGTGTTGCGTTAACGAGGTCTCCACCGCCAATCTCGACACGGCAGGACAAGCTGCGCGTCATGGTGGTCGACAACTCCGTCGTGATCCGCGGGATGATCTCACGCTGGATCGACGCCGAGCCGGACATGCAGGTCTCGGCCTCCCTGCGCACCGGTCTCGACGCCGTCAACCAGATCGAACGCGTCAAGCCCGACGTTGCCGTGCTCGATATCGAAATGCCGGAGCTCGACGGCATTTCGGCGCTGCCGCAACTTTTGGCAAAAAAGCGCGACCTCGTCATCATCATGGCGTCGACGCTGACCCGCCGCAATGCGGAGATCAGCTTCAAGGCACTTTCGCTCGGCGCGGCCGACTACATTCCAAAGCCGGAGAGCACGCGCGAGGCCACCGCCGCCGAGACCTTTCACCACGATCTGATTCAGAAGAATTCGACATCTGGGCGCCCGTGCCCGCCGGCGGGCGTCGCCGGCCGCGAGCCCGGCCATAGCGCCGGTCCCAGAGCGGGCACGCGAAGTATCGGTCCAGCCGGTCGCTGCACCGGTTGCGCATCTGCCGCTGGCGCGCCGGCCGTTCAGCATGCTGGCGCCGCGGGTGCTGTTGATTGGCTCGTCGACGGGCGGTCCGCAGGCCCTGATGACGCTGGTCGCCGACATCGGTCCGGTGATCGATCGTTTTCCCGTGCTGATCACCCAGCACATGCCGCCGACCTTCACCACAATTCTTGCCGAGCATCTGGCGCGCGCAAGCCACCGGCCGGCGCATGAGGCCGTCGATGGCGAGATCGTCAAGCCTGGCCGGATCTATCTGGCGCCGGGCGGCCGCCACATGCGCGTGGTGCGCCATGGCGCCGAGACCGCGATCGCGCTCGACGACGGGCCGCCGGTGAATTTTTGCAAACCCGCGGTAGACCCGCTGTTCAACTCCGCCATCGACGTCTGGCATGGCGGGATCATGTCGGTGATTCTGACCGGCATGGGCTCTGACGGCATGCGCGGCGGCAAGGACATCGTCGCCGCCGGCGGCAGCGTGATTGCCCAGGACGAGGCGACCAGCGTGGTGTGGGGCATGCCGGGCGCGGCCGCCAATGCAGGTATTTGCGCGGCGGTTCTGCCGCTCAATCAGATCGCGCCAAAACTGGTTCGGTTGTTTTCGGGAGATCGTTCGTGACGCCGTCAGACTATGAGTATCTGCGTAAGCTTCTGAAAGAG
>CAVYOM010000026.1:0-90813 GCA_963770135.1 uncultured Alphaproteobacteria bacterium
GATGCCGGTGCCTTCCACCGTCACCACATGCATGCGGTTCGGATAAACTACCAGCAGCGCCTGCAGCGGCAGCTTGCCGCTCTTGAACTTGTCCTCGCCGTTCAGCGCATCGAGGGCAGCATTGGCCATGGTGAAGCCGAGTTCGCTCTTGCCCGCGCCGATCAGTTTGAGATTGTCGACCGACCCGCCGGTGACCTCGGCGGTGGCCTGCACGTTGGGAAGGCTCTTCGACAGCACGTTGGCGACAGCGCCGCCCAGCGGGTAATAGACGCCGCCGGTGCCGCCGGTTCCGATCGACATGGTTTTCTGCTGGGCATAGGCTGCGCCCGCTATTGCGAGCCCCAGGGTCATCGCCAATATGGCTGTGGTCTTTTTCATTTTTGTCTCCTCAATCCCTTCATTAACTATGTCGTTAGCGCCGGCCGCTCTGGCGACCGCGTTCGGGCCTGCCACAGCAACACGCCGAGACCGATGATCAGGCCGGGCACGTAGGTGTAGCTGATATCGCGGCCGATGATCCATTCGACGATCGCCTCAATGAGGCTCGGAAACACCAGCAGCAATCCGGATAGCAGAAGCAGCCCGCGCTCGATTGGCGTATTTTGTCGCAGTGCCCAGTTCTGGGCGAACGCTGCCAGCGCCAGCAGGCCGAAGGTCGTCTTGATCGTGATCTCGAGGATATCGACCCACGAGCCGCCCTTCGGGATCGCCAGCAGCAGGCCGACGCCCTGCGGGTCGAGCACGAACACGAACGGCACCAGGAACGCCGGCAGCGTGTACTTCCAGGATTGCAGCGTGGTCTTGTAGGGATCGCCACCGGTGATGGCGGCGGCTGCGAATGGCGAAAGCGCCGTCGGCGGCGACACCTCGGACAGCACCGCATAATAGAAGATGAACATGTGCGCGGCGTAGTCGGGTACGCCGAGCTTGATCAGTGCAGGCGCGGCGATGACCGCGCAGATGATGTACGAGGCGGTCACGGGCACCGCGAGGCCGATGATCCAGACGATCAGCGAGGTGTAGATCGCCGTCAACAATAGACTGCCGCCGGCATAGCTGATCACGATCGACGAGAATTTCAGGCCGAGACCGGTCAGCGTCACGATGCCGACGACGATGCCGGCGCAGGCGCAGGTGGTCGCGGCATTGAGCGCGCCGATCGAGCCGTCGGCCAGCGCCTTGACGAGTTTGGCCGGCATCAGCGCAGTTTCCCTGCGCAGGAAGCTCAGCGCGAAGGTGACGACGATGGCGTAGAACACCGACAGCGACGGTGAGTAACCGATGATCATGAACACGACCACGGCGAGCAGCGAGATGAAGTGGAAGCCGTATCGCTTGGTCATCTGGCCGAGCGACATCTCGGGCGTGAACGTCACGTCCTTGGCGTGGAATTTCTTGGCGTCGAGTTCGACCATGAACAGCAGCGACATGTAATAAAGACAGGTCGGGATCGTCGCCATCCAGATCACGTCGAGATAGCTGATCTTGAGAAACTCGGCGATCAGGAACGCAGCCGCGCCCAGCACCGGCGGTGACAGGATCGCGCCCAGCCCGCCGGCTGCGAGCAAGCCGCCCGCGGCGTTTTTCTCAAAACCCGCCTTGGCCATCATCGGATACGCCACGGTGCCGATCATGACTGTCGTGGCGACGCCCGACCCGGAGGGACCGCCGAGCAGGAACGACGACAGCACCACGGTGCGGCCGGCGCTGTTCGGCTTTCCGCCCATCAGCGCCAGCGAGAAATCGATGAAGAACTTGCCGGCGCCGGATTGCTGCAGGAATGCGCCATAGATGGTGAACAGGATGATCAGCGTCGCCGACACGTCGACCGCGACGCCGAAAATGCCCTCCAGGGTGATGAAGAGGTGACCGACCAGACGATCCACATCATAGCCGCGATGGGTCCAGGGCGCCGGCAAGTGCGGACCGAGCATCGCATAGGCGATGAACAGCAGCGACACCACGGGCATGATCGCGCCGGTCGTGCGCCGCGTCGCCTCCAGCAGCAGCACGATAAAGACGATACCGACGACCACGTCCCAGCGGTCGGGCATGGTGGCGCGGTCGGTGAAGTCGTCGCCGCCCCACAGCGCATAGACGATGGTCGCGACCGCGACGATCCCGGGCACGATGTCCCACCAGCGCACGCGGTTGCGGAATCGCTTCGCCAGCGGAAACAGCAGGAAGCTGAGCACCAGCGTGAACGCGACGTGGATGTAGCGCAGTTCCTGGGTCGGAACGATCGCGTAGGCGGCGTACAGGTGGAACAGGCTCATGACCACGGCAATCGCGGTCGAAATTTTCCCCGCCCAACCCATCAGGCGGTTGGCCGCGCCTTCTTCCGCCTCGACGAAGGATTCCGCCTTTTGCAGTGCTTCGTCGGATACGGCAACGACCTCGTCGTTGTCAGGCATTGTCTTGTCTGCGGCCATGCTTTCCCCGGGACCCCGTTAACTCCCAGGCCCGATGTTCCCCGGACCTTTCGCGGGCGCATTCAGTCCAATTTGGGTACCCGTGGCAAGCGGCTTTTCGGCGTATGCCTAAGGGCCAGCTTTAGCTTATCGGACAGGTTGACCTGGAGCCTCCATCCGTCCAGTTTCCCGGGCCAAATAAGGGCGCCTGCAACAATCCGTAGCCCGGATGAGCGATGCGATATCCGGGAAAACTGCCGGCGAGAACCCGGGGTCGCTTCGCTCTCCCGGGCTACAAGGGAACGAACACGGGAGAAGAAGTCGATGGAACGGCTCAAGGGCAAGACGGCGATGGTGGTGGGGGCGGGCTCGATCGGTCCCGGCTGGGGCAACGGCAAGGCGACCGCCGTCACCTTTGCGCGCGAGGGCGCGCAGGTGTTTTGCGTCGACCGCAATGCGGCGGCGGCCAGGGAGACGGTGGAGATCATCACCGGCGAGGGGGGCAAGGCGACCGCATTTACCGCCGACGTTTCCCGCGAAGCCGAAGTCGAGGCGATGGTGGCGGCGTGCCTGAAGGCTTATGGCCGCATCGACGTCCTCGACAACAATGTCGGCATCGCTGAGGTCGGCAGCGTCGTCGAGGTGAGCGAAGCGAGCTGGGATCACGTCTTCGCGGTCAATCTCAAGAGCGCGTATTTCGCCATGAAGCACGTCATTCCGGTGATGGCCAGGCAGGGCGGTGGTTCGATTATCAACATCTCCTCCATCGCCTCGATCCGCCATGTCGGCATTTCCTACGTCAGCTACAATGCGAGCAAGGCGGCGATGAACCAGATGACGCGCACCACCGCGGTCGAATTCGCGTCAAAGCATGTGCGCGTGAACGCGATCCTGCCGGGGCTGATGAAGACGCCGATGGTCGAGCATTCGGCGGGTCTCGCGCAGAGCTACGCCAAGGGCGATGTGGAAGCGATGTGGCGGGCACGCGACGCGCAGGTACCGATGGGGCACATGGGCGATGCCTGGGACGTCGCCAATGCGGCGCTGTTTCTCGCGTCCGATGAATTGAAATACGTCACCGGCATCGAGCTCGTGGTCGACGGTGGTATCACGAGCAAGTCGGGCGCGTGACGCGCGTTATGCCTGCGCGCTCAATTCGGCGCGGTCGAGCTCTTCTTCCACCTGGTGAAAGGCGTCGTCGCCGATCTCCTCGAGCTGGCGCATCTTCAACAGCGCCTCTCGTGCCGCGCCGATGGCGCGGCGGCGCAGCGGATCGGCCGGCAACTCGCTGGTCGTGATGCCGAGTTCGGGTTCGGTTTCGGCACGCAGCAGCACGGCGCGGTATTCCAGCCGCAGGATCTCGGCCTCCTCGGACGGATCGGCCTCGATCGCTTCGAGCGCGGCGCGATAGGCGATGCAGCGGGCTTGGGCGGCCTCACGCGCGACCGGATCGTCCTCCTCGAATTTCAGCGCGAGGATCACCGGCCGCAGCGTCAGGCCCTGGATCACGAGCGTCCCCAGCACCACGGCAAAGGCCGTCAGCAGGATGAGGTCGCGATAAGGGAAGCTCTCGGGCAGCGCAAAGGCGGCCGCCAGCGTAACGATGCCGCGCATGCCGCACCAGGACACGATGATGCCGCGTCCCACCGTCGGTACCGCGGGAGACACATGCGGAGAAAGCAGGCCGTGCGCGTTCAAGGCGCGCAGGAAAGCGCCGTACGGCATCACCCAGGCGATGCGGGCGAGGACCACGACGGCGAGGATCGCGGCGGCAAAGCTGCAATATTTGAACCGCACCTCGTCATTGAGCCCGGACCAGATCGGATTGAGCTGCATGCCGATCAGAATGAACGCCAGCACGTTGAGTACGAACACGACGGTTTCCCACACCGCATAGGAGGCGACGCGCAGCCGCGCCGGGGTACGCTCCGGCGCGGTGCGGGCGATCGTGATCGCGTAGGCGACGATGGTGAGAATGCCTGATAGCCCGATATGCTCGGCGACGATCCACACCATGAACGTGCCGGCGAATTGCGTGATGATGGCGCTCGGCGCCTCGGTGATGCGGCGCGTGATCTGCGCCCAGACCCGCGCGAACAGGAAGCCGGCAATAAGGCTTCCGAACAGCGCCAGCGTAATGGACGGCGCGAACTCGTGCACCTCCATGTGCTCGGCGGCTACCAGGCCGACCGCGACGCGGTAGATCAGCAGCGCGCTGGCGTCGTTGAGCAGGCTTTCGCCCTCGAGGATCTTCTGGATGCGGTAAGGCAGGTTGACCTGGCGCAGGATCGCGGTGGCCGCCGCGGCGTCGGGCGGCGCCACGATGGCGCCGAGCGCAATCGCGACCGCCCACGGCATGTCCGGGCGAAGCCAGTGCGCGACGACAGCGACGGCGCCGGTCGTGACCCCGACCGCGACCAGCACCAGTGTCGATACCGGCAGCCAGTTGTTCCGGAGGTCGCGCAGCGAGGTATCGAAAGCCGCATCCAGCAGCACCGGCGCCACGAACAGCGCCAGCGCCAGTTCAGGCTCCAGCGTCCACGACGGCGCCCCGGGCACAAAGGCCAGCAGCATGCCGCCGATCGCAAGAAATGTCGGATAGGGTACCTTGAGCCGCCGCGCCAGCGCGGACAGCAGGACTGCACCAAGCAGCAGCCCGATGATCCATTCGAATGTTAGCAAATCCGGGATTCCCGCCAGTCGAGATCGATGTCACCATCAATCTAGCACAAAAGCCGGCGGGTCTTCCTGACGGGAAAATCTTGCTGAGCGGAAAAGTCGACCCGTTGCTATTGCGCCATCGCCAATATGCCGCCCGCAAAGGAATGCCAGAACGGCGTGACGCTGATCGGCCAGTTCAGAAGTTTTACCGCGAGCAGCGCAATGCCGCCGTAGACGTAGACCGGATGCGGCCGGCCGCGCGTGCGCCAGTCGAACACCATGGCGACCACCAGCAGCAGATAGGCCACCAAGGCCGGCGGAATGGTCACCGGCACCGGCGGCGGACCGAGCGGCCCGGGAGGCGCCAGGAAGGTCAGAAACCAGCGCGCGACCGCGGCGTCCAGCAGCGAGATGCCGGCCAGCAGCATCAGCCGCTTGTGCGTCTCGGGCTTGCGGATGGCGGCAATGGCCAGCGCGAACACCACGGCGAAGAACAGAATTCCGCTTAGCGGAACGATCGCGAAGGCGATGCCGTCATCGGTCAATCCCGCCGCAGCCGAACGCTTCATCGCATTGACGGCCACCAGGAAGCCGAAGATCGTCATTGCGGTCGCCAGCGATACGCCGATCATGCCGATCGTGCGGTGCCAGGCGACCTTGCCGGATGCGGCGAGCCAGCTCTGGAATGCGAAATAGAGCGACCAGGCGAAGAACAAGAACCCGTGAAAATGGACGACCGGGGAGGCCGAAAACGAGCGCTTGGCCAGCGGCAGCCAATAGGTCGGCGCGAAGCCGAGAAAGGCGACGGCCGTGCAGGCCAGCGCCATGTAGAAATAGAAGTAACCGGTTTGGGATTGCGCAATCGTGCGCGGCGGATTGAAATCTGCGATTGTGGTCATGGTTGTTGAGTCCGCGACACCTGCAAAAGGTTCAAAACAAATCTGTGATCAAACCTATCCATTCGCGTGCGTATGACGATGTCTTCGCGCGTGTCACGTTTCGGCCAGAATTTGTCCCCGTACGAAACCGGATACTCGCACGCGCCCGTTGTCGAAAAAGCGCGCGGCTTGCTAGGATCGCGCGCTAATTCAAGACTTCCGGATACATGGCTTTCCGGATCACAAGGCTTCCCGGATCAATTGATGCGTTTCCATTTCGACATCCGCAAACTGGGCGCGGTCTCCTTGCTATGGATCGGGTTTGCGCAGGGCGTATCGGCGACCGGCGTCGAACCGGCCAAGGATATGCGCGTCGATCCCGCGCTCTGCCTCGCCGCAGCGCTTGCGCGTGACGACGACAAGACGGTCGCGGCCTGCGGTGCGCTGATCGACAACGCCAAGACGGAAAAGGCCGACCGCATCAAGGCGCTGATCGCGCGCGGCGCAGCCTATGAGCGCAAGGAGATGGCCGAGCGCGCCATCGCTGACTATGACGGCGTGCTGCGGCTCGATCCCTCGCTCGCCGATATCCACAACACGCGCGGCGAACTCTGGCGCAAGAAGGGGGACCTGCCGAAGGCGGTGGCCGATTTTGCCGCGGCCATCAAGCTGAACCCGGATCATGTCGCGGCCAGAGCCAACCACCGCGCGCTGGCGCTGGAGCTGGAGCGGCTGGGCGCGCTGAAGGCTATCGCCGGCAAGCCGAGCTTCAATTGCGCCACCGCCCGCCGCAAGGTGGAAAAGGCGATCTGCGCCAATCCCGAACTCGCCGACCTCGATCGCGAGGTCCAGGGGTCGTATGTCAGGGCCGTCGCTGAGAAGATGACGCCACAGCAGGCGCGCAAGCTGCGGCGGGAGCAGGAGGAATTTATCTCCCGTCGCAACGCGGAATACGGCCGGCCCGGCTACGATCTGAAAAAAGCGATGCGCGGCCGCCTGCAACAGATCAACGGCATCGACGGGTACTAGCTTACAACATGAACAGCCCGAGGCCTTCGACAACTTCCCGCTTCGTTGTCTCGGTCCGGCTCCGCGCCTTTTCCGTACCGCGGCGAATCACATCGAGCACATAGGCCGGATCTTTCGCCAGTTGCGTCCGTCGTTCCCGCGTCGGGCCAATCAGCGCCTGCAGGATGGCGTCGAGGCGGCGCTTGATCTTGCTGTCGCCTATTCCTCCCCGCCGATACTGCGTCTTCAGCTCTTCCAGCGTGGCGCGGTCCTCGTCGAAAGCATCCAGATAGGTGAAGACGACATTGCCTTCGACTCGTCCGGGATCTTCGATCCGCAGATGATTGGGGTCGGTGAACATCGCCTTCACTGCCGCCGCGATCTCGTCCGGCGAGGCCGAAAGGGCGATGGCGTTGCCGCCGGATTTCGACATTTTTGCTTTCCCGTCCGCGCCCGGCAGCCGCCCCACCTGCGGAATGACGGCCTGCGCTTCCGGCAGGATGGCCCGTCCGGCGGTGCTGTTGATACGGCGCACGATCTCGTTGGTCTGTTCGATCAGCGGCGCCTGATCCTCGCCCACCGGCACGACGGTTGCCTTGAACGCGGTAATGTCCGCCGCCTGCGCCGCTGGATAGCACAGGAAGCCTGCCGGGATGTCGCGCCCGAAGCCGCGGCCGCGGATCTCGTCTTTGATCGTGGGATTGCGCTCCAATCTGGCGACGGTCACGAAGTTCAAATAGAGCATCGACAGTTCGGCCAGCGCGGGCAGGTGGGATTGCAGGCAGATCGTGGTCTTGGCCGGGTCGATCCCGACGGCAAGATAGTCGAGCGCCACCTCCATCACACCAGACCGCACCTTGTCGGGGGCGTGAGCATTGTCGGTCAGGGCTTGCGTATCGGCCAGGAGCAGGAACTGCTCGTGGGTCTCCTGAAATCGCAGACGGTTGAGCAACGATCCGGCATAGTGGCCAATGTGCAGCGGACCGGTGGTGCGGTCGCCTGTCAGAATAACGGGTCTGGTCATGAGGTGTCCTCGTTAGATGAGGGGAACACCGCATGGGGGGATCATCAAAACAAAGGCCGCCCTTGCGGCGGCCCCAGATGCAATGAAACGTCCGGCCGCCCTGTCAGAAGGCCAGCCACCAAAGCGTGACGATGATCATCGCGTGTTTCATGGAGATCTCCCTAGGGCATGCGCGGATACAGGTCAACACACAGCGCCGCGTCAATGACGACACCGGGCTCGGACCCCGACTTATGGGTGGTCCTGAGCCCTGGCCATATTGGAAGGATCGGAGGGGACGCCCCCGAGCCTTCGAACCTTTGGAAGATCAGCGGCGACCTAGTGATCGGGCGCGGCATAACCGCGCGTACTTCATTTATTTCAAGAGCCGATGATGCGATCATTTGTTTCGCGATTTGCCGCGAGCGCGGCCTTTACCATTGCAATCCTGACTTCCTTCGGCGCCCCGGCTCAGCCGGCCGCCGAACCGCCGGTCACCTGCGCGGCGCTTTCGGCCGCCGAGCCCGCGAAGGTGATCGAGGCTTGTACCGCGTTGATCGACAATCTGGCCATGCCGGAGGGCGACCGGCTTGATGCCACGATCACCCGCGCCGCCGCCCTGCATAACAGCGGCCAGACCGCCAAGGCCTTGGCCGAAATCGATACCGTCGTCGCCAAGGATCCCAACCGGGCCCGCGCCTTCCGCGCCCGCGGTGAAATCCTTCGCCAGACCGGCAAGATGGAGGCTGCGTTCGAGGCGCTGAATCAGGCGATCAGGCTCGAGCCCGACAATGCCAACGGATACGCCAATCGCGGCAACGCCTTCAACAACGCCAAAAAATACGACCGCGCCATCGAGGATTACAACGAGGCGCTGCGGCTCCAGCCCGATCTTGCGCAGGTCTTTTCGGATCGCGGCGCGGCTTGGTACTTCAAGGGCGAGTATCAGAAGGCGATCGCCGATTACGACGAAGCGCTGCGTCTCGAGCCGCACCGCGCACGCACCTACAGCAACCGTTCCGCGGCCTATAGAAAGCTGGGCCGTACGGAAAAAGCGATCGAGGATGTGAGCGCAGCGATCCGGATCGATCCGACGCAGCCGGAGTTCTTCGACAATCGCGGCCTCGACCTCGCCGGCAATGGCGATTATGCCCGCGCGATTGCCGACTATGACGAAGCGATCAAGATCCGCCCCGAGCCGAAATTCCTGACCAACCGCGGCGACGCCTATCAGGCGCTGAAGGATTACGACCGTGCCATCGCGGACTACGACGCCGCGTTGAAGCTCGATCCGAAATTCCAGCGTGCCTTCAACAACCGCGGCGCGGCCTGGGTCAAGAAGGGCGACCGCGGCCGCGCGCTGCAGGATTATGCGGAAGCCGTCCGTCTCAATCCTTCCGACAGCACCGCCGCCGCCAATCACAAGGACGTGGCGCAGC
Organism: uncultured Alphaproteobacteria bacterium; assembly: GCA_963770135.1. Lineage (GTDB taxonomy): Bacteria > Pseudomonadota > Alphaproteobacteria > Rhizobiales > Xanthobacteraceae > Bradyrhizobium. Next base: position 9,401 of record CAVYOM010000026.1, read on the forward strand.
AAATCGAACGGCTGGGCTCGCTCAGCTATCCGAATAATCTGCCGAGCTTCAATTGCGCCACCGCGAAACGCCAGGTCGAAAAGGCGATCTGCGCCGACCCCGGCCTCGCCCAGCTCGACCGCAACATCCACGACGTGTTCCTGCGGGTGGTCGCGAGTGCGGAATCCGACAGCCATCGCGCGGCACTGGCGCTGACCCGGCAGCAGCGCGACTTCATCGAAAAGCGCAACGCCTCGTTCGGCAAGCGCGGTTACGACCTCCGTCAGGCGATGGAGGACCGGCTGGAGAAGCTCAACACGATCGCCCGGCAGTAGGCGGTTGGCGGAATGGCCGGTCTGTTCCGGCTTGATCTCCCACGGCTTCCCGTGACAATGCGTTCAGGAAAAGTGGCCTGCATTTGATCCTGGTCAATGGCAGGGCGCCTGGCGCCCGCCCATGTCAGGATGCTGCAGAGTGGCCCAAGAATGCGTCGATCGGGAGTGCGCCATGAACATTCAGAACAACAGCAGGTATCATGAGGTTCACGCTCGCTCGCTGGCCGATCCCGAAGGCTTCTGGGCCGAGGCGGCGCGCGAGATCGACTGGATTGAGCCGGCCAAGAAGATCTTCGATCCCGCGATGGGCGCGTATGGCCGCTGGTTCGCCGGAGGGGTGGTCAATACCTGTTACAACGCGCTCGATCGCCATGTCGCAAACGGCCGCGCCGATCAGGTGGCGCTGATCCACGATTCGCCGCTCACCAACTCGATATCGAAATTCACCTATGCCGAGATGCTCAAGGAGGTGCAGACGCTCGCCGCCGTGATGGCCGATTTCGGCGTCGCCAAGGGCGACCGCGTCATCCTCTATATGCCGCTGGTGGCGGAAGCGGTGTTTGCGATGTTGGCCTGCGCGCGGATCGGCGCGGTGCATTCGGTGGTGTTCGGCGGCTTTGCCGCGAAAGAGCTCGCGACCCGCATCGAGGACGCCAAGCCGAAGCTGATCTTTTCGGCAAGCTGCGGCATCGAGCCCGGCCGCATCGTGCAGTACAAGCCGTTGCTCGACGAAGCGATCAAGCTTTCAAGCGTGAAGCCCGAAAGCTGCATCATCCTGGAGCGGCCGCAGCAGAGTTGCGAGCTCACGTCCGGCCGCGATCACGACTGGGCAAGCTTGCGCCGCGCCGCGTTCGAAGCCGGCAAGGCCGCGCCGTGCACGCCGGTGCTGGCGACCGATCCGCTCTATATTCTCTACACGTCCGGCACCACGGGAATTCCCAAAGGTGTCGTGCGCGATAATGGCGGGCATCTGGTCGCGCTGAAATGGTCGATGTTCAACCTTTACGGCGTCAAGCCCGGCGAGGTCTGGTGGTGCGGCTCCGACATTGGCTGGGTGGTCGGCCATAGCTACATCGTCTATGGCCCGCTGATTCATGGCGCCACGTCCATCATGTATGAGGGAAAGCCGATCGGCACGCCGGATGCCGGCGCGTTCTGGCGCGTGATCTCCGAACACAAGGCGGTTGCGTTTTTCACCGCGCCGACCGCCTTCCGCGCCATCCGCAAGGAAGATCCGGAAGGCAAATTCATCCGCAAATACGATCTGTCGAAATTCCGCACGCTGTTCCTGGCCGGCGAGCGCGCCGATCCGCCGACGGTTGAGTGGGCGGAAGCGCAGTTGAAGGTGCCTGTGATCGATCACTGGTGGCAGACCGAAACCGGCTGGTGCATCGCCGGCAATCCGGTGGGGCTAGGCCAGCTGCCGGTCAAGCACGGTTCGCCGACCGTGCCGATGCCGGGCTATCAGATCGACGTGGTCGACGAGGCATCCAGGCCAGTGCCCGCGGGCACCATGGGCTCGATCGTGATCAAGCTACCGATGCCGCCGGCCTGTTTGCCGACGCTGTGGCAGCAGGAAGAGCGCTTCAAGGAGGCCTATCTCACCGAATTCCCCGGCTACTACAAAACCTCGGACGCCGGCTACAAGGACGACGACGGCTATGTCTGGGTGATGGGCCGCACCGACGACATCATCAATGTCGCCGGCCATAGGCTCTCCACCGGTGGCATGGAGGAAATCCTGGCTTCCCACCCCGACGTCGCCGAATGCGCCGTGCTCGGCATCAAGGACGCGATCAAGGGGGAAGTGCCCTGCGGCTTCTTGGTCCTGAAGGCCGGCGTCTCGCGCCCGCCGATCGAGATCGAAAAGGAGATCGTGGCGCTGGTGCGCGACAAGCTCGGCCCCGTCGCGGCCTTCAAGCTCGCCATCACCGTTGGCCGGCTGCCAAAGACGCGCTCGGGAAAAATCCTGCGCGGCACCATCAAGAAGATTGCCGACGGCGAAAGCTGGAGCATGCCGGCCACCATCGAGGACCCAAAAGTGCTCGACGAAATCGGCGACGCGCTGAAGGGCAGGGTGTAGGGGCGAGGCAAGCCTTTCGCTGGCCCCGCCCGTCGCACCTGCAGCTATCCCAGCAGCTCTTCGGTGACCTCGTCGGAGAACCGCTTTCGCACGCCGGCAATCAGTACCCATTCGGGATCGTCAGGGATGATCGTGGCGCCCGGCATGCCGTGATCGAGCAAGGCTCGCGCGCAACCAACCCAGTCTCCGCCGTCGACCGGCTCGTTGCACGACGCCCATGACAGCGAGCCGCAGGCGTTGTCGCCGAAGCCATGCTGCTCCGTCCATTTGGCGCCTCGCTCGAGCAGAAAGCGCGTCAAGCCGGCATCGCCGCGAAAGACTGCGTGATTGAGCGCGGACCCATCCCAGTCGCCGCCGCGTACAGCGATCGGCCAGCCGAGACGGATCATCAGCCGCACGACGTCGTCGGCGCCCTCCGCCGCCATGTCCGGAAGCAATCGCAATTGCGCCGGCGACAGCGAGGCCGGCAGATCGGGCCGGCTGGCGAGGATCATCTGCGCTTCGGCCTCGTCGCCGCGTGCGCAGGCTGCCACGAAGCGTTCCTCGTCCGGGATATCAGGCACCTCGATCCGCGCGCGCAGCAGAACGGCAATGTCGGAAAGCCCGAACCGCAGCGCCAGCCGGTAGGGGCTGGCAACGTCGGAGGCGGGCCGCGAAACATCTGCGCCGGCATCCAGCAGGGCCTTCGCATGCCGTGGCCGTCGGCGTCGGATCGCCCATGCGAGCGGCGAACCCCAATCGGTCAGCGGCGGATTTCGCGCCGGTTCGTTCGGATCGCCGCCATGCACCAGCAATAGTCTGAGCGCGGTATCGTCATCGAGATCCATGGCGCGATAGATCGCGTTGCTTTCTGCGATACGCGCGCCGTGCTCCAGCAGCAGTCGCGTGCATGCCGGATTCTCCAGCGAGTGATAGAGCAATTCGCCGTCATTGGGGTTCGCGCCGGCTTCGAGCAGCAATTTCGTCAAGGCGGGATCATGGTTGCTTCCGGCCGCGCCGTAGAGCGTCGAGAGCGGATAGCGCTGGTCGGGCTCGCTCAGCGATCCCGGCTGCCAGCGGCTGTGAATGTGCTGGTTCACGTCGGCGCCTGCCGCGATCAACAACGCCGCGCAGCGATGCAGCCGTGCGCGGAATTCTTCCACGCGCAGCAGGCTCGAATGCGCAATCGCCAAGAGCGGCGGCAATCGTAGCGGCCCGCCTGACGTGTTGACCCATGCCGGGTCGGCCTGCATCGCCTGCCGCAGGGCGCGTTCGTCACCGATCGCGCAGGCGAGCCAGGGATCGCCAGCGATCAGATCGGGATCATCGGCCAGAATCCGCAGCGCGACGCGCGGGTTCGCGCGGTTAACCGTGCTGCTAACATCGCCGGAATAAACCAGCTGCGCCCAGTGCAGGACGCGAACGGCGCGCTCCTTCTGCGCCACCGCCTGGACCTCGACGTAACGCTTCAAGTCGGGCCAGGACGCAAACCCGTGTTCGCGCGCGATGCATGATTGCGCATCGTGCAGACGCAATTGTTGCGATGAAATGTCCTCATCGCTGAGGCCGGCCGTTGCCGGCAGCGCGCTGCGAAACCGCGCCATCGCCGCCGCATCGCGGCTTCGATAGAGGCGGATCAGTTGCTTGGCTTGCTTCTTCAGATGATCGAGATTCAATCGATCGGGCAGCGGATTCATCGGAATACCTCCGTGCATGACATCGCCGAAGGCCCGCAATACCGGCTGCACAAAGGTTGTGGATGTCGCTCGAAAGCTGCAAGTGGGTTCAACCCTTCCCGCGGGCCCGGGAGCGGCTTGCACCGCATCCGCTACAATATTGTGGGCGCTGGCGATGGTCAACGGGCCGGATCATGCACGATGCCAGGGCAGAAAAATCCCGGCCGCTTAGCAAGCGGCCGGGATGTGTATTGCAGGGACGTTCGATCAGTAGGCGCAGACGTTCACGGTGCGCAGGCGCATGCCGCGGCGGGTTTCGACCATGCGTTGCTGCAGGCAGCCGTTGAAGCCGGTGTCGACATAGAGGCCGCCGATGCCGACGCCGACAGCGGGACCCCAGCCATAGCCCAGACCATGGCCCCAGTGATGGCCGTGGTAAAAGCCGCCGGCGGAAGCGGGCGCTGCAGCGGCAATGGTGAGCGAGGCGGCGGCGATCAGTCCGAGGGTCATCTTGCGAAACATTTTAAATATTCTCCAATTTGATTGGCGCGAGGCCGTTGTTGCGTCCCTGCCCGTCAGTCGGATCGAAGGCGCCTTGCGTTCACGCGCACCGGGGAGAATCGTGTTTCAGGAATGTTTCGTGGCGCGAGATCTGCGGACATGCTTGTCATCCTGGTAACCATGTTGCGCCGTCCGGTAGCGTGCGGCCATGGCCTGGGTGAGTTCGGCCATCCTGTCGCGCAGCTCGGCCGGCGCCAGCACCTCGGCCTCCGCGCCGAGACGCAGCAGTTCGGCCGCCGCGTGCCACACCGTTTTTCCGATCGGCACGATCGCGATCCGCCATCCGTCGGCATCCGCGGTCTCCTCGATGCGGGTGCGTGTCTTCACGTAAGGCTGGCTCAAGGCGTTGAGCAGTTTGATGCCGAACGGCGACAGCCGCACGGTGGCGGTGTTCGGATGCATCTCGGCTTCGAGCCGGATCGTTGCGGTTTGCCAATAGGCGGCGAGGTCGAAATCGGCGGGCCGGACGAAGTGCTCGTCGAGAACGCTGCAGTCGAGAACGCGCGCCACGCGATAGGTGCGCACGCTGCCGTCGACGTGTCCGGCGAGATACCAGTTGCCGCCCTTCAGCACGAGACCGAGCGGCGCAACGCGGCGGCGCTTTTCGGCCCGCCAGCTCTGGTACCGGATTTCGATCAGGTTTTCGCGCAGCACTGCGCTCGCGATGGCGCGCAGATGCTTCGGCTGCTCGGCTTCGCCGAACCAGCTTGGGGCATCGAGATGAAAGCGTTCCTGCATCCGGCCGGCGTTCGGACGCAGGTTGGCCGGCAGCGCCGCCATCAGCTTGGTCTGCGCCGCCAGCATCGCGGGCTCGAGGCCAAGCGCGGCTGCAGGTCCCGGCAGTCCCGTCATGAACAGCGCCTCGGCCTCCGGCTGCGACAGTCCGTTCAGCCGCACGCGATAGCCGTCGAGCAGCCGATAGCCGCCTTCCGCGCCGCGATCGGCATAGACGGGAACGCCGGCGGCGGCGAGCGCGTCGATGTCGCGATAGATGGTGCGCACCGAAACCTCGCAGGCTTCCGCGAGTTCAGGCGCGGTGACCTGTCCCCGCGCCTGCAGGGTGGTGAGGATCGAAAGCAGCCGGCTCGCGCGCATGATCCCTTAAACCATACCTGACACAGGATGTCAGGTATGGTCAGGCATAGAAGGTCCATTGCCCGCGGAGTTCAAAGCAGCGGGTTCAAATGGAGACTGCCCGATGACCAGCAAGGACCGCATCACGCTTTATTATTCACCGCAGACCCGTGCGACCGGCGCGCGGGTGCTGCTGGAGGAGCTCGGCGCCCCCTACGATCTCCATGTCCTGAACATGAAGGCGGGCGAGCAGCGCCAGCCGGCCTATCTCGCCATCAACCCGCTGGGCAAGGTGCCGGCGATTCGCCATGGCGAGGCGCTGGTGACCGAGCAGGTGGCGATTTACATCTATCTCGCCGACCTGTTTCCGGAAGCCGGGCTGACGCCCGCGCTCGACGATCCCAGCCGCGGACCTTATCTGCGCTGGATCACCTATTATGGTTCCTCCTTCGAACCGGCCCTGATCGACAAGTTCATGAAGCGCGAGCCGGCGCCGCCGACGCAATCGCCCTATTCCGATTACGACTCCATGCTCGGCGCATTGGAGGCGCAGCTTTCCAGAGGGCCCTATCTGCTCGGAGAGCGCATGACGGCCGCCGACATTCTCTGGGGCGTGGCGTTCAGCTGGACGATGATGTTTGGCCTCGTGCCGCGAAAGGACGTATTTGTGGCCTATGCCGAGCGCATGACGTCGCGTCCCGCCTTCCAGCGGATCACCGCGGCCGATGCCGAGATGGCGGCGCAGCACGCCGCGGCCTGCGGCGGGTGAGAGCCACCACGGGTTTTCTGATGACAAAGACCATGCACACGACCAACTGTTTCGACACCTTCATCCAGGTCGCGGAGGACTGCCCGGCGCGAACCGGCGAGGAGCCGCCGGTCCGCGCCGGCAATCCGACGGTCGCAGGCCTGCAATACAGGATGATTGCGGAAGCACCCTACAAATACACGTCGGACGACGTGATATTCGCGACCTCCGCCCACGGGCGGGAACTCGGAGCGAAGGCGACGAAAAAGGAACGCAGTCTTGCCCGCGACGAATTCTTCTCCAGGGGGCAGGCGTGCATGAGGGCATCGGGGTTAGGCAAGCGTTTCGGCTGGGGCGTGCATGCCGATGCCGAGGGGCGCGTCGCGATCTATGCGGTCGACAGCAAGCGCTACCAGGCGCTTGCGCAGGATCCCGGTCTCAAGCAGGTCCGCGCGATGCGGACGAAGCGCGCCTGAGGTTTCCGGGGCTGGTCAGAATTTCGGCGCGCGCTTCTCGGCAAACGCCTTGATGCCTTCCTTGATCTCGTCGCTGCGCATGCTTTCGCGATGGCGGAGGTCGGCGGCTTCCTCGTCGAATTTGCCGCGGGCGAATTCGTTGATGGCGCGCTTCATGCCGCGCATCGCGAGCGGGGCGTTGCCGGCCAGAATGTTGGCGAGCTTGTCCACTTCCTCATCCAGCATTTCCAGAGGCACCATGTCGGTGAGGTAGCCGATCCGCAGCATTTCCGGCGCGGTGATCTTTTGCGCAGTCAGGAACAGCTTCTTTGCGTTGTCGACGCCGAGCCGCGACACATAGCGGCCGATGCCGCTCTTGTAATAGTGCAGGCCGAGCCGCGCCGCCGGCATGAACATTTCAGCCGTGTCGACGCCGATGCGGAAATCGCAGGCCAGCGCCAGGTCGGTCGAGCCGCCATAGACGCCGCCATTGAGCCGGCAGATCGTCGGTACGCCGAGGTCCTCCAGCCGGTCGACCACCGCTTCGAACGCCGATCCCGCGCTCGGTTGCGCGGTCGCGCTGGTGGCGCGGTCCGCCACCGAATTGAGATCGTAGCCGGCGCTGAAGGCGCGGCCGGTGCCGGTCAGCACCAGCACGCGAATGGCGGGATCGGCCTCGATCCGGTCGAACAGCTTTACGAGGTCGCCGAGATCCTCGCTCTGCAGCCGGTTCAGATGTTTCGGCCGGTTGAGGCGGATGGTGGCGCGCGCGCCGCTGATCTCGAGGATCGGCGCGCTTGCTGTGTCGGCTGTATCGGGCATGCTGTTCTCCATTGTTCTTGCTTGTTTGATCTATTTGTTTTCTTGCGTGCGCCGCCGGGCCTCGGCATCGATGGTTTCGGCCAGATCGGGATGCCGCGCCATCAGCAGGCGAAAATCCACGAGATCGAGCACCAGCAGCCGCGTCACCTTGGTGGTCGTGACATTGGCGCCGCGCACATTGTTGCCGAGCAGGGCCATCTCGCCGAAAAACGCGCCTTCGCCGAGCGCCACTTTCTTGCCGGGCAAATCGACCTCGGCCTCGCCGGCGGCGATGAAATACATGCAGTCGCCCTGCTGGCCCTTGCGGATGATCATGGTGCGCGCCGGCAGGTCCATGGTTCGCAGCATGTGGGTGACGTCGGCGATCGCGGCCGGGCCGAGGGTAGCGAAGAACGGCACCTTGCTGACGGTCTCCCACGTTTTCAGGAAATTGTCGCGGCGGGTCTCGGCGGCAAAGCCGGTCGCCAGAATGCCGGTCCAGAGCCCGAACACACCGAGGCCGGAGATCATGACCATTGCCGCGACCATGCGGCCGAGCGGCGTGATCGGCACCACGTCGCCATAGCCGGTCGTGGTCAGCGTCACCACCGCCCACCACAGCGCCGCCGGCACGCTGCCGAAGGTTCCCGGCTGCACGTCGCGTTCCAGGAAATACTCCGCGACCGAGGCCAAAAACACCACCATCAGGAAGATCACGAGCACGCTGAACAGGGGGCCCGATTCGTGCACCAGCACGCGGCGCAACTGCCGCAGCCCCGGGATGCCCGGAACGACCTTGAGCACCCAGAGGATGCCGAGCAGCCACGCCGTCCTGGGCTCGATGCCCACGAGCAGCGCGACCGGCACGGTAAGGGCGCCGATCGCGTCGACGATCCCGCTGGCGGAAAACGCGTAGAGCGACAGCCGCCCTTGCCCCGCCATATGGCGCAGCCGCACCAGCCACTCGAACACGAAATAGGCGAGGCACGTCCACAGCACGGCATCGACCAAATGCCGCGCCGCCTCGTAGGCCGGGGTCACGGTGAGCACCACCATCGCGGCGACGCCCACGGTCACCGCGGCATAGGCCGCCTTGGTCATGTTGCGGCCGGCCGTCTTGGCGATGAACTGAGCCAGTGCCGAGAGAACGAGCCGCTTGGACATTGGATAAGGACGGGCCTGACGGGTGCAATAAAGGCTGGATCACGGTCAAGCCGTAGCGTGACCAATGCCCGCAAGTTGCCTGCCTGCGGGAAGGCCGTCAACGACGGCCTTCACATGGCGCGGTGCGTTCTCGGGGTGGGCCGGTCCGGCCCGCCAGGGCGCCGGGTTCAGGTCGAATTTAACCCGGGGAATGGAAATAAACCCGACAAAACGTCGTTCTTTCCTCGTATATCAAAATGGTCCCGTGGACATTACGATAGCGGGCACTGCAGCAGAATCGCGAAAGCGCACACGTTTAAATATCGGCAGGTTTCCGATGGATACGTCTCATCTGGCACAACACGCAGGAACCGCAGGCGCGCTGTTCGCGTCGATCTTCGTGGTCGCCACCACCACGATGAAGACCATGATCCCGTTGCGGGTCTTCGGCATCCTGGCGAACGTGGTCCTGATCGTGACCGCGATCCCGACCCATAATTTCCTGGTGATGGGGGTGCAGGTGGTCATGCTGCTGGTCAATTCCTACCGCCTGCACCAGATGCTGCAGCTGGTGCGGGATGTGAAGAAATCCGTCAACAGCGACCTTTCGATGGAATGGCTTAAGCCGTTCATGACCGAGCGCCAATGCGCCGCCGGCGAGATCCTGTTCTACAAGGACGAAAAAGCCGAGGACATGCTCTATATCGTCAGCGGCAGGTTCAAGCTGGTCGAGTCGGGCATCGTGCTGCCGGTCGGCGCCATTGTCGGCGAGCTCGGCATGCTATCGCCGTCGAACATGCGAACCCAGACGCTGGAGTGCGTGGAAGCCGGCCTCGTCCTGAGCGTCAGCTACACCAAGGTTGAGGAGCTCTACGTGCAGAATCCGGCTTTCGGCTTCTATTTCCTTCGCCTCTCCAGCGCGCGGCTGTTTCAGAACCTCGAGACGCTGCAGCAGCAACTGAATCAGCAAACGGCGTCCACTGCTGCGCCAAAGCCTGCATAGAGGCCGGAGCTCAGGGGAGTGGCAGACCGCGGTATCCTGTCGTCGTTGCGTTATCTGTTCGCCGATATCATTGGCGATGATGACGACACGCCACCGTTCCTGCCCGAAGGGCTGCCTGAGCCGGCAATGTCGGTGGCGAGCGACGCCATCCATCTTCTCATCGACTATCAGGGCCCGAGCTACGCTCACCTCTATGTCGACCGGCTGCGGCGGTTCATCGGCAAGCAGGGCGTCGACGAAGCGATGCTGACCGACATCGCGCGGCTGATGGCGGTACGCATGAGCTATGAGGACCCGATCCGTATCGCGCAGCTCAAGCTCTTCGAACTTGACGGCCTGCCCGGCGCGTCGGCCGGATCCGTCGACGTCAAGAAATTCCGAATCGAGGAATTGATCGGCGCGCTTCCCGCCATCGTCGCCGAATATCTGCTCGATGCACTCGATTGGGCAGGCTGGCTGAACAAGCGGGTCTCGATCCGCTTCAGCACGGCCAGCCGGTTAGGCATTCGCCGCCTCAAGATCGAGGCCGGGTTGCGGCGATGGCGGCTGCTTTCTGTGCGTTATGCCAAGGAGCGGGTCTGGGTCGAACGCTGGCTGCACATGATCGACCGCAGCCTGACCAAACAGCCCCAGGCCGCGCCCGTGCTCGTGCAGACCGCGACCATGATCGAGGGATATGGCGACGTCTATCGTCAAGGCCTGGCGGACTGGAATGCGATCATCGACGGCCTGGTCAAGCCGACCTTTGATGGCGTGCTGGCGTTGCCCGATCTCGGAAACGCGGTGACCGAGGCGCGCGCCGCCGCGCTGCCCGACCCGCGGCAGTCCGTGCTCAAGCGCAAGATCGCCGAAATCCGGGGGCGGGCGACGGCAAGCTCGTATTTGGTCTGATTTTAAGCACTCTGCGCGGTCTTCACGGCCACCACTTTGTCATCCTGGGACGGCGGATGCCGCTTGAGATGTTCGCGGCGCAAGCCGATCTCGTCACGAACGAATTCATAGCCGAGCTTGAAAGTATCCAGCCCGTCGCTCGAAATGGTGCCGTCGCGCAATCCGATCACCACGCCGCGCAGGACGGCTTCCAACTCGTCCTGCAATTCGTCGAGCGCATCGAGCGATTTGGCGTATTCCATGCGCTCGCCGATATCGAGAATGGCGGTCGCGAGCTGGCTGGCCTTTTCCGGCGCGACACGCGTCACCTTGGTGTAGATCGCAACAAAGATCGAGCCGATGATGCTGAGCGCGGCCAGTCCGACATAGATCAGCTCGCTGTAGCGCTCGATGAATGACTTCAATTCGTCGTTGATGTATTCGGCGGCGCCCGGATGCGCCACGATGAAGGCGTCCTTGTCGGTTGCCGCCGGCTCGATCTTGGAAGCGAAGCCGTCGGGCAGCGCGAGCTCGGTCTTGTTCTCGTAGATGATCCGGGCGAGGTCGGCGACGGTCGAGGTCGGAAGCTTGGACTGGGCGACCAGGAGCCATTCCAGCCCGATCGTGTCGAGGTCTTCCTCAGGGACCGCGGGCGAGGCGGACAGCATGCCGGTTGCCACCGTTTCCTCGGAAATGGCCGGATTCTTCCGGGCGATCGACTTTGCCGAATCGATCGCATTCAGAGCGAAGCCGCCGCGCCTGGCAAGTTGCTCGTAGCTCTTGTCTTTCACGATGTGCGAGGCATGCGCGACCTTGATCACGGCGCCGAAGCCCGAGGCGAACAGTTTGTCGAAGGTCGCGCCGGGCGGGGCCATCTGGATCCGGGCCGCCGCGTCCGGGGTGTCCGGGAGCTCGAGAATATTGCGTACCAAGGCTACGCTACTCTCGCTGTCGGCGATCACAGCGATTTTCTTCTTCTTCAGGTCCGCAACGGTCTTGATCTTCTTGCCGCCGGGGCTGATCAGCAGGAATAGGTCATGATCGAGAATGGCGAGCGCGCGGGCGCGAGGCGGAATCCTGGCGTCGGTACGCAAAATTGCCAGGTTTGCCTCTTTGCGGTCGAACTGGGAGAGCGCCTTTGCATTGTCGCCGTTGGGCACGATTTTGAGCCGCAGCCGCGAGGAATTATTCGTCAGCACCGTCGCTAGCCGGGCCGCGAAGCGTGCTTCGGGGCCATTGGCCTCGCCGACGGCAAACACCAGCGTTTCGGAATTGCGCAGCCAGGTCCGGCCGCCCCACACCACGACGGCGGTCAGGACCAGGGTCAGGATGGAAAACAGCAGGATCTGGGTCCGATTGCTCTTGGCGACCCGCGAACGGCGACGCGGCATTTCCGGATGCGGCGTTGGGGCTTCAGCACTCATGGCTCGTACCCGAGGGGTCAGGACGCGTCGCCGCCGAGCAGGCCGCAGTCCGTCCAAGGGAATTCGTAAATACCTAGAAAAGAACGATAATTTCGTCCGCCGGGCAATGATAGCCGGCTCCTATGGGATTGCAAAGCGCGCGGTAACCTTACCCGAGCGGGCAGCGCTGTTCGCAGGTGCCGCAGTATCGCAGTTCCGCCACACCGGGCGATTTTCAGACTACCCACAGGTGCATTCCGGCGTAGGAGGTGTCATAAATAAAGGCAACGTTCGAATAGTCCGGGTTGACAACAACATTGCGCTGACAGCCTAGGTCCCGGTTTTTTCGCCACCTCTCAGTCCCAGCAAAGGGCGTCAGCTTTGTTGTTTCCTTCGATGTCGTCCTCGGTCCCGGTAGGTGCGCTGATAGGATGGATGCTGCTTCTCACCGTGAAGCACGTCATTGCCGACTTCATGCTGCAAACTTCCTGGATGGCGATCGGCAAGGATCAGAAGACCGGCTGGGCCTTGCCGCTATTGGCGCATTGCCTCGTGCACCTCGCGGTATCGCTGGCGCTGATCCTGATCGTCGCGCCGCAATTCTGGTTCGTCGCCTTCATCGACTTCGCCATCCACATCACCGTCGACCGTATCAAGGGAATCATCGCTTCCCGGTTCGGCGTGACGCAGGAGAACGAGCATCCGTGGTTCTGGACGCTGATCGGCGTCGACCAGGCGCTGCATCATCTTACCGGTTTCGGCCTGTCGATCTTCATGGCAGCGAACTGATCCCGCGCGGCCGGCGGCATCGGCCGGCTTGTTTTAATCCCGCCCCTGTGTCTGAAATCGCACATTCGTTGCGGGCGCGAATCATGTTCACCATGGCAATTCAGTCTTGGCTGGCAAGTCCCCCGGAACACTACTGGTGAGCGTGGTTAACCTTTCATTAGAGTATTGCACTGCATCTTCCGCTCAGGGAGAACCCGCAATGTTTTCAAGCCGTGACGCATTCGAGAACGATTTCTGTCCGGTCCGCGACGAGTTGCTTGGCGAGATGTATCGCGCCAATGCAAACGGTCTGCCGCTTTTGGTGGACAGCGTCTCGTCCGAGGTCCGCGCCATGCTGGCGCTATTCTGCTATCGCCGCAGCCACCTGCACACGCTGGCTGTTGCCATCGCGGCGAGCTGCACCGAACGCGAGCTGATCCAATTGGGCGGCCGGGTCGGTTCCACGCTTTATGCGCTGTCGCGCGAACCGGCCGGGCGTTCCGCCTCGTCGGCATCCCACGGCGGCCGCAAGCCGATCACGCTTTCGACCAAGCCGCTGTCGACCTTCAAGCCGATCGAGGACGAGGTCGATGATGATGATTTTGCCGAAGCGGTGACGGCGTAAGCTGATTCGACTCTCCCATCGCCGGTGCTAACCGAGCACCGGCAACCCGTGCCGCTTTCGCGCCATCGCGCATTCGACATCGCCGGGCATGCAGGTGCGGCACACGTCGGGCCGCACCGCGTAGATCAGGCACGCCGTCGCTTCGCCGACCTTGCCTGACAGCGCCGAACAGCGGTCGCCGTCACAGCGCATTCCCGACAGTCTTTCGTTGACGAATTTTTCCGGGATCAGGTCGAGCGCCGAATCGTCCTCGATTGTGAAACGCGGCCAGTTTTGCGAGTAGCTGCAGCAGGCGCCGCAGGCTTGGCAGGGGCTCTCGTTATCGGTGGCGATTTGCGGCATGCCTGCGTTTAGCTCCAAATGACGGCCGCCGCCAGCTAGCTAAATCCCTCATGGTGAGGAGCGCGAAGCGCGTCTCGAACAATGAGGCCCCGTCTGTGGCCTACATCCTTCGAGACGCCCGCTCCGCGGGCTCCTCAGGATGAGGATTAGGCGGCATGACGCAGCGGACCAATCGCGTCAGGTATCTTTGGGTGCCTCCCAGACCAGGCTGCGCCGCCATTTCGCCCGCAGGATGTCGCGCCGCTCCGGATATTTTTCGTCGTGGTACTCGGCATCGACGACGCGGTCGGTACGGAAACTGCGGAAATCCTTGCGCAGTTCGCACCATGCCGCGAGTATCCGCACCGCTTCGTGATAGCCGACCGCGATCGGCCAGATCGTGCGCTGGCTGTCGCGGCCGTGCTCGTCGCGATAGTTCAGCGTGATCTTCTTGCCCTCGTGGATTTGCGTCCGTGTCCGAACCATGTCGATACGGTCGGGCTCCCGGTTCCAGGCTCGCCGGGCGCGGCTGGCCGGTTCCAGCACGAACGGCCGCAGGCGCTCGGGCACGGTTTCGGCAACTTTCGCCATCAGGTCCTGGGCGGCGCGCGCCAGCGCGGGATCGGCATGGCCGACCACCCATTGCGCGCCGAGCACACAGGCCTCAATCTCGTCAGGCGTGAGCATCAACGGCGGCAGGTCGAATCCCTTTTCCAGGATGTAACCCACGCCAGCTTCCCCCCGGATCGGCACCCGCTGTTCGATCAACGTCGTTATATCGCGGTAGATGGTTCGCTTCGACGTTTCCAGCTCGGCCGCAATCGCGTCCGCCGTCATGGGTTTGCGGGTGCGCCGAAGCACCTGAATGATCTGGAACAGCCGGTCGGCCCGTCGCATGGCTCGTTCTCTTTTCTCAAAGCACCTGCCCGATGCTGACAGCATGTTGGCAGCAGGGGGTGGGTATATCGGGACAACACCTCAAGTGAAGGGAATTTGTCCATGACGATTTTCAGCGATTTCGGCTTCCGGGGAAGCCGCACACCTCTGGCGAATGCCCGGGGATTTGCGTTCGAACAGTTGGTTTCCATCCATTGCGTCACCACCGATCTGCGCTGGGCGATGGTTGAGCTGGCGTGGCGTTCATTCACAGCAATGTGTGCCTTTGCGCAAGGGTGGCTTGTCTCGTGGGCGCGCAAGGCGCCTACGCCGCGGTCCGAAGAGGGCCGCGGCCGGCATTGCTGCTGCTGACACCATGGTGGCAGCAGGGGGGCGCTAAGCCTCGGGCACGTCTTAAGAGATCGGGAGACCAGTATGATTACCCTTTATGGCTTCGGCGCCGGTTTCGGCCTGCCGGAGATCAGCCCCTTTGTGACCAAAACCGAGGTCCAGCTGAAGATGGCCGGTCTTGCCTACCGCAAGGAGAAGGCCAAGCCGCCGGCCTCGCCGAAGGGGCAATTGCCCTACATCGTCGACGAGGCCGAGACGATCGCCAATTCAACCTTCATTCGCGCCCATCTCGAAGCCAAATACGGTTTCGATTTCGACGCACCGCTCAGCCTGCAGGCGCGGGCGCAGGCCTGGGCCTTCGAGCGGATGATCGAGCACCATGTCTATTGGGCGCTGGTCGGCGCGCGCTGGGTCGATGGCGACAATTTTGCCAAGGGTCCTGCGCATTTCTTCGACGGCGCGCCGGCTCACCTGCGTGAGAAGATGCGCGAGGACGCGCAGTTTCGCGTCGCCGAGAATTATTTGCTCAGCGGCCTCGGCCGCCACGCGCCCGAAGAAGATATCGATCTCGCCGTACGTTCGCTGTTTGCACTGTCGGTGCAGCTCGGCGACAAGCCGTTCTTGATGGGCGAAACGCCCTGCGGCATGGATGCCACCGCCTTCGGGGCGCTCGCCGGAATTTTGACGCCGTTCTTCGAATCTCCGCTGCGGCAGCGGACGGAGCAGTTCGCCAACCTCACCGCCTATGTCGACCGGATGATGCTGCTGTATTATCCTGAATTCGCTTGGGCGCCGGTACAGCAAGCAGCGTGAGCACCCGCACATCAGACGAAGGCATTGGACAACGGCATTCTCTCCTTATCACGCTCGCGCTTGGCACCAGCAGCTTCCTGACGCAGTTCGACGTGACGGCGGTGGTGATCGCGATGCCCGCCATTGTGAGGGATCTCGGCTTCGGAGTGGCGGGCTTCGCCTGGATCATTGATGCTTACAGCCTTGCATTCACCGGTGCGCTTCTTGCGGCCGGTGCGCTCGCAGATCGCTTCGGCCGTCGGCGGAGCATGTTGGGCGGCAACGCCGTGTTCCTGCTTGCTTCAATCGGATGTGGCATCGCCACGAACGGGCTGACGCTTTTTGCTGCGCGCGTCCTGCAGGGAGCAGGCGCCGCGTTCCTGGTCACTGGCGCACTCGCGCTTGTTGCCAGTGCATTTCCAGGCGCCGGACAGCGGTCCCGCGCGTTTGGCGTCATGGGTGTGATTTCCGGTGTTGCCATGGCCCTGGGCCCGACGCTCGGCAGCCTCCTAGCCGCATGGTTCGGGTGGCGCTGGATCTTTCTCGCCAACATCCCCTTCTGTGTCGCTCTGGCTCTGGCGGTGCCCCCGCTCGTCGCCGAGACCAGGGATCCGGAAGGGCGGCCGCTGGACCCTGTCGGCGTCGCGTTGCTTACGATGTCGCTTGGCCTGGCGATCGATGCGCTTCTGAGGCACGACGGCTCCCTCGTTACGAGAGCCGCCTGCTTGGCGGGAAGCGCCACGGGAGCGATACTTTTTGGCTGGCACCAACGGCGGAGTCTGCGTCCACTGCTCGATCCCGGTGTATTCGCAACGCCGGCCATGGCCGGAGTCGGCGCGTTATTGACCGCCATCCAGTTCGGCTACTGGGCCGTGCTGGTGTACCTGCCGCTGTTCCTGAATACCGGGCTTCGAATGAGCATAGAGTTCGCAGGCGTGGCGCTACTTGCTGCGACGCTGCCTATGCTGCTGGTACCACCGATTGGTGGGCGGCTTGCGACGCAGCATGGATGGAAGCTGCTCTTCACGATTGCTTTTGGCATCATCGCCGTTGGCGACGCTTCGCTTGTGATCTCGGCCCTCTCCGACACGCCGTCGACACGCTTTGCCGCGACACTACTCGGAATGCTCACGATAGGCATCGGTGCCGCGCTCGCGAATCCGCAGTTGTCAGGTGTTGCGATCGCTCTCGCGCCTCCCGCGCAGGCGGCCATGGCCTCGGCGGTAATGATGATCGTGCGCCAAGGCGGCTTTGCCATCAGCATTGCGGTCCTGGGGGCCGTGCTTGGCACTGCCAACGACGTGGCCGCGTTCGCAAAACCTTTCACGCTGGCTGCGCTCGTCGCCTTGGCCGGCATGATAGCCGCCCTCCTGTTGCTTCCCTCGAAATCAACGTAACGAGCCAAATGGTGTTGAGCCCTTTCGGTGCGCACCGATCCCGATTTATGCGGGCTTGCCCTTCAATGCGGCCAGCTCCGCTTCAAGTTCGGCGATGCGGGCGTCGCGCACCGCGAGCGCTTGCGCGACATCGGCCGCGTCGAATTTTTGCGGGATGTGCTGCGGGCAATTGGTATCCCACGCCGATATCTTGAACAGGATCACCTGCTCGGGACGCGCCTTGTAGCCTTGCGGCATCATCGATTTCGTTAGCGCCGGATCGTCTTCCACCACGCGCGCCTCGCCCCAGATCTTTACGCGGCGGCGATGCGCATAATCCATCACGAAAATATGCGCCTTCGGATTCTCCGACAGGTTCCCTTGCGTGATGTACTGCCGGTTGCCGCTGTAATCGGCAAACGCGATGGTGTTCTTGTCGAGAACTTTGACAAAGCCCTTCGGCCCGCCGCGGTGCTGGATATAGGGCTGGCCGTCCGCGGCAGCCGTCGCGAGAAAGAAGCTGTTGGTCTCGGCGAGGAAGCCGGCGAGATTTTCGTCGATCTCGGTGCGCCAGCCGCCACGCTCCTCGACATGGGCATAGGCCTCGCGCGAGCCCTTGCGGGCCTGGATCGCCTTCACCGCCGGGGTAAAGGCGACGTCGCTGGAATAGGTATCAACGTCAGACATCTGAGCCTCCGTCATGGGGCGCCGAAACGGTCGTCCTTCCGACCTAAAATGGACGTTCTCGTAACTAAAACAATCTGGAGTATTGACACTACACTATTGCAATATATGCAATAATCTCATGGACCGCATCGATGCCATGAATGCCTTCGTCGCCGTGGCCGACCTGCGAGGTTTTGCCCCGGCGGCGCGCAGGCTTGGCCTGTCGCCTTCGGGCGTCACGCGGCTGATCGCGGCGCTGGAGGATCGTCTCGGCGCCCGGCTGCTGCAGCGGACCACGCGGCAGGTGACGCTGACCGACGCCGGCTCACGCTACCTTGAACGGGCGCGGCGGATCCTGGCCGATATCGGGGAGGCGGAGGACGCCATCGAGGGCGAGCGCACCCGGCCGGAGGGGCAACTCGTGATCTCGGCGCCGGTCGGGTTCGGCCGGCTCCACGTCAGCGGCATCGCGATCGCCTACCTGAAGCGCTACCCCGATGTCGGCGTCGACCTGCGTCTGTCCGACCGTATGATCAACCTCGTTGAGGATGGCGTCGATCTCGCGGTCCGGATCGGCCATCTGCCCGACTCGACGCTGGTGGCGCGCCATGTCGGCGAGATGCGGCGGATCGTGGTGGCCTCACCCGGCTATCTCACGGCGCGCGGCGAGCCGGGGCGGCCGGAGGAAATTGCCGCGCATGATACGATCCAGTTCGGCGCCATGACGGCGGCGCTGGACTGGCGGTTCGTCGAGGATGGCCGCGAGATCCGCGTCGCCAGCGCGCCGCGATTCGCTACCAACAGCTCGGATGCTGCGCTCCAATATGCGGAAGCGGACGGCGGGCTGACGCGGGTGCTGGCCTATCAGGCCGCCGAATTGTTGAAGGCAGGGCGGCTCAAAATCGTCCTGGCGCAATTCGAACAGCCGGCGGTGCCAATCCACATCGTCTATCCGACCTCGCGGCTATTGTCGGCCAAGGTGCGAACCTTCATCGATCTGGTGACCGGGATGGCCGGCTGGCATTTCGGCTAGGACACCGGCGCCTTCTTCGGCACCACGCGGAATGTGGCGTTGGCGCGCGCGATGACGACGCCGTCGGCCTTGATCAGGCTCTGCACGAAGCAGATCGTCTTGCCGGTCTTGACGACGTCGCTCTCGACTGTGAGCCATTGCCCGACCTCGGCGGTGCCGATGAAATCGACAGCAAGCGAGATCGTCACCAGCGACGACACGCCGCCCATGACATAACCGCACGAATGGCCCATGGCATTGTCCGCGAGTGCCGCGATCAGTCCGCCGTGGATCAGGCCGCGGCCGTTGGTGTGCGGCTTGGCAAGCCGCAGCCCGATGATCACGGCCTTGTCGGTCTGCTTCGAATACAGCGGCTCCCAAGGATCGGTGAGCGGGCTCCTGCGGGTGCGGCGCTCAAAGCCTTCGGGGATGTCGGTAGCGGTCATGTGCGGCTCACTTTGCGATGATGTTTGTCGTCATTGAACGCAACACGTCGTGCGAAGTCACCACCTACAAAGTTTTAAACGGGATTACGGCGGGTGTTTGAAATGGGTAACAAGCAGCGGGACGCCGTAGGGTGGGCAAAGCGAAGCGTGCCCACCATCTCTCAGCGTGCTCGGTGATCGATGGTGGGCACGTCGCTTCGCTCCTTTGCCCACCCTACAAGTTTACCTAAAACGGCAATCCCACATAATTCTCCGACAACGACGCCGAGGCCGCCTTCGAGTTGACGACGTAGTCCAACTCGGCGAGCTGAATGCGTGCGCCGAACTCGCCCTCATCGGGGAATTTGTGCAGCATCGAGGTCATCCACCAGGAGAAGCGCACCGCCTTCCAGACCCGCGCCAGCGCCTTTGCCGAATAGTCGTCGATGCCGGCGGAGGACTTCTCGTCGTAGTATTCACGGAACGCCTGCGAGAGATAATGCACGTCACTTGCGGCGAGGTTCAGCCCCTTGGCGCCCGTCGGCGGCACGATGTGGGAGGCGTCGCCGGCCAAAAACATCCGGCCGAAGCGCATCGGTTCGGCGACGAAGCTGCGCAGCGGCGCGATGCTCTTTTCGATCGAGGGGCCCGTGACGAGCTCGTCGGCCGCCGTCTGGTCGATCCGGCGCTTCAGTTCGTCCCAGAATCGCTCGTCCGGCCACTGCGCGATATCGTCGTCGAGCGGACACTGCACATAATAGCGGCTGCGCTTGGTCGAGCGCATGGTGCAGAGCGCAAATCCGCGCGCGTGGTTGGAATAGATCAGCTCAGGGCTGACCGGCGGGGTCTCCGACAGGATGCCGAGCCAGCCGAACGGATAGATCCGCTCATAGGTCTGGATCGCCGACGGTTTTACGCTGGCGCGGCTGACGCCATGGAATCCGTCGCAGCCTGCGATGAAGTCGCATTCGATCTCGTGGCTGACGCCGTCCTTGACGTAGGTGACGCGCGGGCGGTCGGTATCGAAATCATGGGGTTTGACGTCGGCGGCCTGGTAGACGGTGGCGAGGCCGGAGGCCTTGCGGGCGTTCATCAGGTCGAGCGTCACCTCGGTCTGGCCGTAGATCATGACGGTCTTGCCGGTGGCGGCGTGCATGTCGATGCGGTGTCGCGCGCCGCCGAACGCGAGTTCGACGCCATGATGCACCAGCCCTTCACGATGGGCGCGGGCGCCGGCGCCAACTTCCTCGAGTAGCGCTACCGTGCCTTCCTCGAGCAGGCCGGCGCGGATGCGGCCGAGCACATATTCCGGCGTCTGGCGTTCGAGAACGACGTTATCGATGCCGTAAAGGTGTAATAGTTGCCCAAGCAACAATCCTGCCGGACCTGCGCCTATGATTGCTACTTTTGTCCTCAATCCCGGCTCCCCGATTGCTGTAGTCTGCAGGTCACTCGCCTGCGCACTTGCACCGATAATTATATCATATAACAGTCTTGGCAAAGCACGTCGGCGCAAAAACCGCGAAGCGCCATCCGCCGCACTGCAATATGGTGCGGCAGGGTGTCCGTCTTGAAAAAGCGGGCGAGCTAGATAACATGTTAAATAAATGGGCCGCACAGCAAAGGCCTGTCATGCGAGGGGAGAGAATGTCGATGAGGAAAGCGTTATTGGCGCTGCTGCTTGCCGCCGGCGTCACGCCTGCGCTGGCGCAGGAAAAGACTTTTGACCTGAAGATTTCGCACTGGGTGCCGGCCTCGCATCCGCTGCAGAAATCGCTGGAAGACTGGGCCGCTGCGGTCGAGAAGGACTCCGGCGGCACCATCAAGTCGAAAGTGTTCCCGGCCCAGCAGCTCGGCAAGGCGTTCGACCATTACGACATGGCGCGCGACGGCATCGCCGATGTGACGTACGTCAATCCCGGCTATCAACCCGGCCGCTTCCCGATCATCGGCGCTGGCGAGATGCCCTTCCTGATGTCTGACGCCAAGGGCGGCTCGATGGGGCTCGACGCCTGGTACCGCAAATATGCCGAGAAGGAGATGAAGGACGTCAAGTTCTGCCTCGCCTTCGTTCACTCTCCATCGTCGTTCCATTCCCGCACCAAGAAGATCGTGGTGCCCGACGACGTGAAGGGCATGAAGGTGCGTCCGGCGCACGCCACCATGGCGAATTTCGTGACGCTGCTTGGCGGCACCAATGTGCAGTCCTCCGCGCCTGAAGTCCGCGACATCATCGAGCGCGGCGTCGCCGACGCCGTCACCTTCCCGTGGGGGTCGCTGGTGCTGTTCGGCATCGATAAGGTAACCAAGTTCGACATGGAGGCGCCGCTCTACACCACGACCTTCGCCTTCGTGATCAACAAGGACAAATACAACGCGATGTCCGACAAGCAGAAGAAGGCGATCGACAACAATTGCAACACCGAGGCGGCGGGCAAGGTCGGCGAGTTCTGGGGCAAGATGGAGGACGCCGGGATCGACAAGGTCAAGGCGGAGTCCAGCCATGAGGTCTACAAGCTCACGCCGGAGCAGATCGGACTTTGGAAAAAGGCTGCCGAGCCGCTGGTCAAGACCTGGGGCGAAGGCGTCAAGAAGAACGGCGGCGACCCGGACGCAGCGCTGTCCGAGCTCAAGGCTTCGCTCACCAAGTATAATGCGCTCGCACAATAAAAATTAGCTGCGTATATCGGCGGCAGGGACGCTCCTGCCGCCGCCATCCCCCAACATTGCCAGCCGTTCGGAGCGGATATGAATCGCGCGTGGATGGATCGTTTCATCGACACCATCGAATGGATCGCCGCCGGCTTCGTCGGCATCGTGGCGCTCAACATCTTCATCGGCGTCCTGCTGCGCAACACGCTCAACTATTCGATTCCGGATTCCTTCGACATCGGGCGCATGCTGCTCGGCATCCTGATCTTCTGGGGTATCGCCGCCACCAGTTATCGCGGTGGACACATCACCGTCGACCTGATCTGGGCGAATGTCGGCCCGAAATACCAGCGCATGATCGACGTGTTCGCGACGCTGGTGCTGCTGTTCGTGGTGTCGGTGCAGACCTGGACGCTGTTCGACAAGGTGCGCACGACCTACAACGACAACGTCCTCACCTTCGACATGCACATGCCGACCTGGCCGTTCTTCGCCGTTGCCTGGGCCGGCGATGGCGCCGCCGTGCTCCTGATTGCGATCCGCACCTATCGGCTGATCTTCCATCCCGAAGATATCCATGATGCCAAGGTCAAGACGGTAGAGTAGGTTCCATGAGTACAGATGCCGTCGCCGTCCTCGGATTCGTCGCGCTGTTCGCGCTGATGCTGCTGCGCGTGCCGGTCGGCATGGCGATGGGCCTCGTCGGCGTTTGCGGTTTTGGATATCTGGTCGGCTTTGCGCCGGCGCTGAAGCTGGTCGGCCAGACCTCGATGCGCACGGTCACCGACTATACGTTCGGCGTGATCCCGATGTTCCTGCTGATGGGCACGTTCGTCAGTAATTCAGGCATGAGCCGCGAACTGTTTCGTGCCGCCAACGGCTTTGTCGGCCATCTCCGCGGCGGGCTCGGCATTGCCACCGTCGCAGCCTGCGGCGGCTTTGCCGCGATCTGCGGCTCGTCGGTGGCAACCGCTGCCACCTTCTCCGCGGTGGCCTATCCGGAAATGCGCCGCTTCGGCTATCCGCAATCCTTTGCCACCGGCGTAATCGCGGCCGGCGGCACGCTCGGCGCCATGTTGCCGCCGTCCACCGTGCTTGCGGTCTACGGTATCATCACCGAGCAAGACATCGGAAAGCTGTTCATCGCCGGCATCATTCCCGGCATCCTCGCCATGACCATGTACATGCTGACCATCGCGCTGATCGGCTGGTTTCGCCCGGACTTTTTGCCGAAGGGACCGCAGACCACATGGGGCGAGCGCGTTGCCGGACTGAAGAACATCTGGGCGCCGGTGCTGCTGTTTATCTTCGTGATCGGCGGGCTCTATGGTTTGCCGTTCCTGCCGCGCTTTACGCCGACCGAAGCCGGCGGTGTCGGCGCCACCGGTGCATTTCTGATCGGCTTGCTTACGGGACGGCTGAACAAGGAAAAGATCCTGAACTCGCTGCTGCAGGCCACCCGCACTGCGGCAGCCGTCTTCACCGTGCTGATCGGTGCGCTGATCTTCGGCTACTTCCTGACGGTGACGCAGACCCCGCAGAAGGTCACGGAGCTTCTCACCGGCCTCGGCCTCGGTCCCTACGGCATCCTCGCGCTGATCATGGTGATGTATCTGGTGCTGGGCTGCCTGATGGATGCGATGGCCATGATCATCCTCACCGTGCCGATCATCTTCCCGGTGATTATCCATCTCGGCTTTGATCCGATCTGGTTCGGCGTCATCATCGTGATGACGGTTGAACTCGGCCTGATCCATCCGCCGGTCGGCATGAATGTGTTCGTGATCAAGAGCGTGGTGAAGGACGTTTCTTTCTCCACGATCTTCCGCGGCGTGATCCCGTTCGTGGTGACCGACCTGATCCGGCTGGTGATCCTGATCGCATTTCCGATACTGGCGCTGTGGTTGCCGCAGCGCATGGCCGGATAATGTCGCTGCGTCATAGGTCTCAATTCCTCATCCTGAGGAGCCCGCAGAGTGGGCGTCTCGAAGGATGCGGGCCACGGACGGTGCCACATGGTTCGAGACGCGCTTCGCGCTCCTCACCATGAGGGACCTGAGGCATAGTCACGACAGAGCACAGGTGCCCGATGACGACCCCAAAGCTTGAAACAAGATATGTCTTCACCATCACCGCGCGGATCGGCGAGGTGACTTCGGCCGGCGACATCGGCACCGGCGTGCGCCGGATTATTCCGATCGTTGGCGGCGACGTGAAGGGCGAGGGGATCAACGGCAAGGTCTGCGCCTTCGGTGCGGATTTCCAGATCATCCGCCCCAACGAACTGATCGAGCTGGAGGCGAAGTACGCCTTCGAGACCGATGACGGCGCAGTCGTCTATGTCGAGAACAAGGGCCTGCGCTTCGGCCCGGTTGACCTGCTGCAAAAGCTCAAGCGCGGCGAGCCGGTCGACCCCAAACTGATCTATTTCCGCACCGTGCCGCGGTTCGAGACCGGCGCGGAAAAGTATCGCTGGCTGATGGAAAATCTCTTCATCGGCTCCGCCGCCCGCCACGCCGACCGCGTCGTCATCGACGTGCATCAGGTGCTGTGAAGGTAGCGTAGCCCGGGCGAGCGAAGCGACCCCGGGATGTATCCCCGCATCTCGCTTGAGCTCATGCGGACTACAGGGAAGGCTGTCATCACCCGCGCAGGCGCAGGCCGGTGATCCAGTATTCCAGAGGCGGCAGTGATTGGACCGATAGGCCGCGGCGTACTGGATCCTCGCCTGCGCGGGGATGACAGCGGTGTATGTGCTTCGTGGCTCGGCAAAGCCGCGACAGGGCACAACCGCACCTTGACTCCCTTATCCAAAAATCGTTATAAAACATAACTATTCTGGACAGGAAACAATATAAGCCCATGGGAAACGCCTCCACCGCCGCGGGTTCATCCGACCTGCTCAAGATCGAGCAGAAGGGCGCGGTGCTGACCGTGGGCCTCAACCGCCCGGCCAAGCGCAATGCGCTGAACGACGGCATCATTCTGGCGATCCAGGATTGCTTCTCCAATCTCCCCGAGGGGGCAGGCGCCGTGGTCATCCATGGCATCGGCGACCATTTTTCCTCCGGCCTCGATCTGTCCGAACTGACCGAGCAGGACGCCACCGAGGGCCTGCGCCACTCGCAGATGTGGCACCGGGTGTTCGATCGCATTCAATATAGCCGCGTCCCCGTGATCGCGGCGCTCAGGGGCGCGGTGATCGGCGGCGGACTTGAGCTCGCCTGCGCGGCGCATATCCGCGTCGTCGAGCCGTCGGCCTATTTCGCGCTACCTGAAGGCCAACGCGGCATCTTCGTCGGCGGCGGCGGCTCGGTGCGGCTGCCGCGGTTGATCGGCGTGGCGCGGATGACCGACATGATGCTGACGGGCCGGGTCTACTCGGCGACCGAAGGCGCGGCCTACGGCTTTTCGCAATACCTCACGGAAGCGGGCGGCGCATTGCCAAAGGCGCTAGAATTGGCGGAGCGCGTTGCTGCGAATGCGCCGCTGACGAATTTTGCTGTGCTGCAGGCGCTGCCGTTGATCGCGGAGGCCAATCCGCAGACGGGTCTCCTGATGGAATCGCTGATGGCGACGGTGGCGCAGAGCGACAAGGAAGCCAAGCGCCGCATTCGCGCGTTTCTCGATCGCAAGACCGCAAAGGTGAAGCCGACCTGACATGAGCGCCAAGCCCAGCATGTCCGCCTCGTCCGACAAAGCCGCGCGCGCAAATCATCCGCTGCGCCCGATCTCGTTCGGCACGCCCGCCGTGACCATTGAGCGTCGCGAAGACGGCACCATCTACCTGCGGCCGAAAGCGCCGTTGAGCGACTATCCGGTGCGCCTCACCGACCGGCTGCATCATTGGGCCAAGGCCGCCCCCGATCGCGTGTTCATGGCGGAACGAAACGCCGCGCGGGGCTGGCGGCAGATCACCTATGCGGAGCTGCTGGCGTCGTCGCGACACATCGCGTCCGCGCTGCTGGCGCGCGGCCTTTCCGCCGACAAGCCGGTCGTCATTCTCTCCGGCAATTCGATCGATCATGCCTTGGTCGCGTTCGGCGCGCTCTATGCCGGCATTCCCTTCTGCCCGGTGTCGCCGGCCTATTCGCTGGTGTCGCGGGACTACAGCAAGCTCGGCTATCTGATGAAGCTGCTGACGCCCGGCCTCGTGTTCGCCGACGACGCTTCAAAATTCGCCGATGCGCTGGCCGCCAACGTATCCCCTGCCATCGAGATCGCCGCTTCGTTTGGCACGGTGCCGGGACGTGACGTCACCGATCTCGCGGACCTGATGGCGACGCCGCTGCATCCGAATCTCGACACAATCCATGAAGCGATTGGCCCTGACACGATCGCGAAATTCCTGTGTACCTCCGGCTCCACCGGTAACCCAAAAGCCGTCATCAATACCCAGCGCATGATCTGCGCCAACCAGGTGATGCTGCGCGAGACGCTGGCGTTCCTGAAGGACGAGCCGCCAGTCATCGTCGACTGGCTGCCGTGGAATCATACGTTCGGCGGCAATCACAATATCGGGCTGACGATGTACAATGGCGGCTCGATGTATCTCGACGAGGGCAAGCCGATGCCGGGCGGCATCGAGGAGACCGTGCGCAATCTGCAGGAGATTTCGCCGACGGTCTATTTCAACGTGCCCAAGGGTTATGAATCGCTGCTGCCCTATCTGCGCGATGATTTCGGCCTTGCGGAAGAAATTCTTCGCGCGCCTGCATGCGATGTTCTTCTCGGGTGCTGCGCTGTCGGCCTTTGTCTGGAACAGCCTCGACGAGCTTTCGGTGCGCGAAACCGGCTATCGGGTGCCGATGCTGACCGGTCTCGGCGCCACCGAGACCTCGCCGTTCTTCATGTCGGTCAATCCGCTCACCAGCCGCTCTGGCCATGTCGGCCTGCCGGTGCTGGGCAACGATGCCAAGCTTGTGCCCAACAACGGCAAGTTGGAGGTTCGCGCCAAGGGGCCAAACGTGATGCCGGGCTACTGGCGACAGCCGGAGATGACGGCGACGGCTTTTGATGAAGAGGGCTTCTACAAGTTCGGCGATGCGCTGAAACCGGCCGATCCCGATAATCTCGACGCCGGCTTCGATTTCGACGGCCGCATCGGTGAGGACTTCAAACTTGCCAGCGGCACCTGGGTCAGCGTTGGCCCGCTGCGTGCGCGCTTTGTTGCGGCCTGCGCGCCGCTGGTGCGCGATGTCGTCATTGCCGGGATCAACCGCGACGAGATATCGGCGCTGGTGGTGCTCGACCTCGACGGTTGTCGCCTGATCAATCCGACGCTTCCATCAGATGATCTGGCCATGGTTGCGGCCGACCCGCTGATCGTTGCGGCCTTCCGTGAACGCTTCCGGGCGCTGGTCGCAGGCGCGACCGGCTCGTCGACCCGGATCACGCGCGCCGTGCTGCTCGATACGCCGCTGTCGATCGACCGCGGCGAGGTTACCGACAAGGGCTCGATCAACCAGCGCGCGGTGCTCGAAAACCGCATCGCGCTGATCGAGGAAATTTATTCGCCTGCGCCCCTGGCGCAGGTGATTACGCCGTAGCCGAATTCGTAACTGAGCTTGTCAGGGAGAACGCCATGCAGTTGAAGGACCAGCCCGTCATCGTCACCGGCGGCGCATCCGGATTGGGCGCCGCCACCGCGCGCCGGCTCGCGGCGCAGGGCGCCAAGGTCGCGGTCTGCGATCTCAACGCCACGCTCGCCGAAACCGTCGCCGCCGAGATCGGTGGCGTTGCCGTGATCTGCGACGTGTCCGATGCGGCCTCAGCGGAAGCGGCGGTCGCCAAGGCCGCGGCGGCGCATGGTCCGGCGCGCGTGCTGGTGAACTGCGCCGGCATCGGCGTCGCCAAGCGCGTCATCGGCAAGGAAGGCCCGATGGCGCTCGGCGATTTCGACAAGGTGATCAAGGTCAATTTGATCGGCTCGTTCAACATGCTGCGGCTGGCGACAGCCGGCATGTCGAAGCTGGAGCCGCTTGCGACCGGCGAGCGCGGCGTGGTGATTTCCACGGCTTCCGTCGCGGCCTATGACGGCCAGATCGGTCAGTCGGCCTATTCGGCCTCCAAGGGCGGCATTGTCGCCATGACGCTGCCGATCGCGCGCGAACTGGCGCAGTTCGGCATTCGCGTGCTGACGATCGCCCCCGGCCTGTTCCTTACGCCGCTGCTCGCGAATCTGCCGCAGGAAGCGCAGGACTCGCTCGCCGCCTCGATCCCGTTCCCGCGCCGGCTCGGTCAGGCCGACGAGTTTGCCTCGCTGGCGCTGCACATGATCGACAACCCGTATCTCAATGGCGAAGTGGTGCGGCTCGATGCCGCGCTTCGCATGGCGCCGCGCTAGGAGTACTCGATGTTCGTCCATTCGCGCGACGTGCAGATCCAGTGGGGCGATTGCGACCCCGCCAACATCGTTTACTACCCGCGATATTTCGCGATGTTCGACGATTCGACCTCGATCATGTTCGAAGCGGCCGGCTTCTCCAAGCAGGACATCGTCCACAAATATGGCCTGGTCGGTATACCCATGGTGGATACGCGGGCGAAATTTCTCATTCCCTCGACCCATGGCGACTGGATCCGGATCGAGAGCCGGGTGGAGAGTTTCAAGCGATCCTCGTTCGAGGTGCTCCACAATGTGTTCAAGGGGGAGGCGCTGGCGATCGAGGCGTTCGAGACCCGCGTGCTGGTCGGCAGGCATCCGGACGACCCCGCGAAGCTGAAATCGGCCCCGATGCCGCCGGAGATCATCGAGCGATTCATGCGGGGCTGACTTTGTCTCCCGCATGACCTAAAGAAGGGGCTGAATAGCCCACAGGATTTTGCTTAAAACGATAAATAGATAATAAAGGGAGGAATGAATGAAGAAGGCTTTTCTGTCCGCTGCAGCCGTTGCTGCGGCCTTAGCCCTGCCGGGTTCGCCCGCCGTCGCGCAGACCAACGAGATCACGATCGGCATTTCCGTTACCACGACGGGACCCGCGGCCGCCCTCGGTATTCCCGAACGCAACGCACTCGACTTCGTGCCGAAGGAAATCGGCGGCGTGCCGATCAAGCTGATCGTGCTCGACGACGGTGGCGATCCCACGGCGGCGACCACCAATGCGCGGCGCTTCGTGACCGAATCCAAAGCCGATATCATCATGGGCTCTTCGACAACACCGCCGACGGTCGCGGTCTCCACCGTTGCAAACGAGGCGGGAATTCCGCATTTCGGCCTCGCGCCATTCCCGATCAACGAAGCGCGCTCGAAGTGGTCGGTGGCCATGCCGCAACCGATCCCGATCATGGGCAAGGTGCTGTACGAACACATGAAGGCGCATGGCATCAAGACCGTCGGTTATATCGGCTACTCCGATTCCTATGGCGACCTGTGGGTCAACGACTTCAAGGCGCAGGCCGTTCCGATGGGCCTGACCATGGCCACCGAAGAGCGTTTTGCCCGTCCGGATACCTCGGTCGCCGGTCAGGTGCTGAAGCTCGTCGCCGCCAATCCGGATGCCGTTCTCGTCGGCGCTTCCGGCACCGCGGCAGCCCTGCCGCAGAGCACGCTGCGCGAGCGCGGCTACAAGGGGCTGATCTACCAGACCCACGGCGCCGCCAGCATGGACTTCATCCGTATCGCCGGTCCTGCGGCGGAAGGCGTGATCATGGCGTCGGGTCCGGTGATGTCGCCTGAAACCCAGCCTGATAGCGCGTTGACCAAGAAGCCGGGTCTCGCGCTCAACACCGCCTATGAAGCCAAGTATGGCGCCAACAGCCGCAGCCAGTTCGCCGGACACTCCTACGATGCGTTTGAAGTGCTCAAGCGGATCGTGCCGGTGGCGTTGAAGACGGCGAAGCCGGGCACGCCGGAATTCCGCGAGGCGCTCCGCCAGGCCATGACGACCGAGAAGGACATCGCGGCGAGCCAGGGCGTCTACAACTTCACCGACAAGGATCGCTACGGCCTCGACGACCGCTCGCGCATCATTTTGACCGTGAAGGACGGCAAGTACATCCCGGCGAAGTGACCATCCAATCCTCATGGTGAGGAGGCGCGTAGCGCCGTCTCGAACCATGCGGCCAGGTTGGTGCCATTCATCCTTCGAGACGCCGCTTCGCGGCTCCTCAGGATGAGGTCTGACAGGGGTGGGCACGGCGCAAGCGCGTGGTTGCCCACCCTACTTTTTTCTGGAGCCGTTTTCTAACCGCCCGTGGACGCAATCAGCAGCGACGGCGTCGGTTGCGAACGGGCCGCCTCGACGCGCTCGCGCATCATCCGCGCCTGCGCGGCGACATGGTCGGGCAGCCATCGCTCGAACGCTTCAGGCGACATCGCAGGCGCGCAGAGATAGCCCTGCACGACGTCGCAGCCGAGATCGGCCAGCAGCTGGCGCTGGCCTTCGGTCTCGACGCCCTCGGCGACCACGGCCATTTTCAGGCTCTGGCCGACGCGGACGACGGCGGTGGCGATCGCGAGCGCACTGGCGTCGCGCTCGATGTCGCGCATGAAGCTGCGATCGATCTTCAGTTCGCGGATCGGCAGGTGCGCCAGCCGGCTCAGGCTCGAATAGCCGGTGCCGAAATCGTCCAGCGACAGGCCGACGCCGAGCTTGCGGATCGCATTCATGGTTTCGATCGCCGCCGAACGCTCGTTCACGAGCACGCCTTCGGTGATCTCGAGCATCAATGTTTCTGGCGGCAGGCCGTTGGCCGCGATGGTCTCCGCCACCACGGCGGCGAGCTTCGCATTCTGGAAATTGAGCGGCGACAGGTTGACCGCCACGCAGGGCACGTCCAGTCCGGCATGGCGCCACGCGGCCATTTGCCGGCACGCCTCGCGGATCGACCACAGGCCGATCTGCTCGATCAGGCCGACTTCCTCGGCAAGCGGGATGAATTTCGAAGGCGGGACTTCGCCAAGCTCGGGATCGTGCCAGCGCGACAGCGCTTCGACGCCGTAGAGGGCGCCGTCGACGGTTCGAGTCTGCGGCTGATAGACCAGCTTCAGCCTGTCATCGGCGATGGCCTGGCGCAGCGCCGCGCTGAAGACGAGCCGCTGCTCGGCGAGCCGGTTCATGTCGGCGCTGAAGAAGCGGTGGGTGGCGCGGCCGGCCTGCTTGGCCTTGTACATCGCCGCATCGGCCTGCTGCATCAGCGTATCGTTATCGGTCGCGTTGTCGGGATAGATGCTGATGCCCATGCTGGCGGAAATCGGCACCTGCCGGTTGTCGATCCACAGCGGCGACGCCAGCGCGTCGGTGATGTTGGAGGCGACCAGCGAGGCCCGCGCCGGATCGCAGTTCGGCAACACGATGACGAACTCGTCGCCGCTCAGGCGCCCCAGCAGGTCGGACGGCTGGATGCGGGCGCGCAGCCGTTTGGTAAACTCGATCAGCAGCGCGTCGCCCGCCGAATGTCCCAGCGTGTCGTTGACGTCCTTGAAGTGATCGAGGTCGAGAAATATCAGGGCGAGCTGTTTTTCCGCCGGACAATCCGCAATGGCCTGGTTGATCAGCTCGAGCAGCTGCGCGCGGTTCGGCAACCCGGTCAGCATGTCGTGATAGGCGAGGCGGGCGATCTGGGTGCGGGCTTCCTTGCGCTCGATCGCCAGCGCACCGAGGTGAACGCAGGCGTCGACGATCCGCTGATGCCAGCGGCTCGGCGAGCGCGATTCCCTGAAGTAGAACGCGAAGGTCCCGATCACGCGGCCGTCCTTGGCCTTGATCGGCGTCGACCAGCAGGCCTTCAGGCCGACCTCGAGCGGCCGCGTCTTGTACGGCTGCCAGCGCGGATCGGTATCGATATCCTCGGCCAGAACCGGCTTGCCATGATACGCCGCCGACCCGCAACAGCCGACATCCGGACCGATGGTGACGCCTTCGAGCGCGCGGGAGTAGTCGTCAGGCAGGCTGGGTCCGCCCAGCGGGTGCACCAGCCCGTCGGAATCGACGTGCAGCACCGAGGCAACGACATCGGGCGCAATGGCTTCGACCCGCCGGCACAACTGGTCGGCAATTTCGGTGAGCGGAAGCTCGTCGGCCAGCGCGCCCATGATCAGTTGCTGCAGCGACCTCAGCTGCTTGTTTTCGCTGATATCGCTCAGCAGGGCGAATACGTATTTGATGCGCCCGCGATCGTTGCGGAACGCCTTGACAGTCGCCGAGACCCAGATCTCGTCGCCGTTCCTGTCGTAGGCGAGGACTTCCTCGCCGTCGCCGCCTCCGTCGCAGATCCGGCGGCGCAGCCGCAGCAGGGTCTTGCGGTCGGTCAACCGTCCCGCAAGCAACTGGTTGGCTTGCCGTCCCTGTGCTTCCTCGGCCGAGTATCGAAACATGCCGGAGAATGCCGCGTTGGCGTAAACGACGCGCAGGTTGCGATCGGTGACGACGACGGCGCGGGTGGTCTTGTCGGCCACCAGGTTCAGCAGCGCGATCCGCTCGCGCCGTTCGACCTCGACGGTGATGTCGCGAACAAAGACCATGTAATTGCTTCGGCCGCCGATCTCGACGCGCGAGGCCGATACGGCCGCCCGAAGCCGGCTGCCATCGGCGTGCCGGATCGTGATCTCGGAGTTCGGCGGGAGGTCGGTAAGCCCGAGACAGCTTGCATCGAGGCCAAGAGTATCCTCGCGGGCGATGCCCCAGATCGATTCCGCCACGGCATTGAAATGACGTACACGCAAATCGGCGTCGATGATGACGACGGCCTCGCTCGCCTGGTCGAGCGCCGCCAGCAGGAACTCGGTGGTGTCGACCGTGGGACAATCGGAGGCGCGCATCGTCTGACCTTGTGACCGCGAGCCACCGTCGACGCCCGACGTCAGACGGAAGTGACCGCAGTACCACAAGCGTATGAGGCCGCGAGTGTTCAGGAAGTTGTACAACTCACAGAGAAGCGGCGGAATTCATATCATGCTTAAGATTTCGTTAGTGAAGGCGGGGTGCGATCAAGGGCGCGGACTCATCTATTCAGATATCTCGGATTTCAGATAAGAGGCAATTCGCTTCGATTGCACAACGGCGTCGGCAAGGGCGGCAAATCCGGCGAGATCGCGTGGAGGTGAGGCCAATCCAGTTGCTTTGGTGCCGTCTGAGCGCGGCGCCCATACCTCGCGGGTCTCTAGAACGTAAACGCCGTAGACTGCCTGCAATTCTGACAGGTCGTGGCTGACGAACTCCTGCTGGATCGAGTAGGCCGAAAGCGCAGCATTGGTGACTATCGATGCCTCGATCAGCGCCTGCCGGTATCCCGGATTGCGCGCGACGCCGGGGCCGAACGCCGAGAGCAGTTTGTTTGCCGACGCCTGAACGACGATGAGTGACCGGTCGAGAATATTCCGAATTGAATGCATTGCGGCAATCGCCACGTAGTCGCCCGGGTTTAGAAACACATCGACGGCCGCGGTGAGAGCCCCACACCCGCTGTGCCCAAGCACAACAATAAGCTTCAAGGTACCACCCAGGTGATCTACCGCGTACTTCAGACTGCCAAGTACGTCCGCGCCAAGGCCGTTACCTGCTACGCGCACAACGAACAGGTCGTTCGGTCCCTCGTTGAAAATGAGTTCGATGGGTACGCGAGCATCCGAACACCCGAGCACTGCCGCGAACGGGCGCTGTTTGGGTGCTCCCGCGACGTTCGGATCGAGGCCCAAATCGCCAGGATCGACCGGGATGATCTGCTGTATTCCAATTTCGTCTTTGACATGATCGAGCAGCGCAGCGAAATCGCCGTTGCCGCCATTCAGTCTTCGCAAGGCTGCATCGCTATCCATGGGCAGAGGCCGCGCGGGAGCATCGCGCGCCTCATACCGATAAATGATGTCGACCGTTTTCAGATGCGCCTCCACTACCACAATCAGCCGTCCATCGGCCCTGCAGCCCGCATGCTTGCGGCCCCTAGACTCGATGGCGCCACGACGGCCGACTTGATCTAGATCAATGGAAGTCCGCGGAAGTCCAGCGCCTCATTGGATTGTTCGTAAGATTATTCCTGGTTCGATTCCGGACCCCATCATCGTGGCGCTCACTTTTCAGGGTAAAGGCATGATGAGCTGGAGCAGGCTTTACGGCATCAAAAACTATCTCAAATCTTCGCTCTGGCTGGTTCCGTTCGTGGCAATTCCGCTCGAGCTGGTAATAACCCGATTTTTGCACCGGCTCGATGCATGGCTTGGATGGAGCTTGTTGGGCTTCACGCAAACTGGCGCGCGGGCATTGCTCGAGGCCTTCACGACCATAACTCTCTCCTTCGTTGTATTCACCTTCGGCTCGCTGCTGATTGCTATCCAGGTTGCCAGCGCGCAGCTGACCCCGCGACTGATCGCAACGACGCTGTTGCGCAATCGCGTCGTCAAATACACCGTCGGGCTCTTCATATTTACATTGATGTTTGCGCTCAGCGCCCAGAACCTTATGGGTAACGAGGTCCACCAGCTGGTGATGCTACTGGCGATGGTGCTCGGCATTTTCTCGTTTGCTGCCTTCTTCCATCTGATCGACTACGCCTCGCGGTTGCTGCGCCCGATCAGCCTTCTGGCCCATGTCGGCGCCGCGGGGATAGGCGTGACCGAAAGCATCTATCCCGAAGCAGGTCGCGGTACTGAGATTGAGGAGGGGGCAACAATCGATCTCGGTCCCCCGGGCCGGGTGATTCGGCACCAGGGAGCGTCTGCCATTGTGGTAGCGGTCGATCTCGAAGCGCTGAAGGGGCAGGCGGAGCGATCGAAGGGGGTCATCGAATTCGTCCCGCAGATCGGCGATTTTGTCGCGACCGACGATCCCTTGTTCAATCTGTACGGCGGAGCCTGCTCGGTCGACGAGTATAAATTGAGTTCATCGGTCGCGTTTGGATCGGAGCGCGCGATGGATCAGGACCCCACCTTTGCATTTCGCATTGTCGTCGACGTTGCGCTAAAGGCGCTATCGCCAGCTATCAACGATCCCACCACCGCCGTGCTCGCCATGGATCAACTTCACCGCATGCTGCGAACGGTCGGAAAGCGCCACCTGCGCACGGACGAGTTGCTGGATCGATTCGGGAAAATTCGCGTGATCTTCCGGACACCCAACTGGGACGATTTTGTCTATCTCGCCTTCAGCGAGATCCGCAACTGCGGTTCGAACAACCTCCAGATCGTGAGGCGGATGCGGGCGATGATTGAAAACCTGGTGCAGACGCTGCCGCCGAACCGTCGCGACGTGCTGCTTCGACAACTGAGCTTGCTCGATCGTGAAGTCGAGCGGATCTTCACCTATCCGGAGGAGTTGGCACTGGCTCGTGTCGCGGACGCGCAGGGCCTGGGCGGACACTCCGGAAAGGTGACGCAATGAAGGGCATCGCGGGCCCTGCCTGGGTTTAGCGTTGATTGCGATGGAGAAGAATGAGGACCGGTGGCGATGCCTGATAGCTTTCTCACTCATGCCCAGCTAAAAACGCCGAAAGCCGCGGCCATCGCAGGGATCGTCTTTTCGCTGCTCCTGTTATCGATCCTTTGGCTGCTACGGACGTCGATACCGGCAGATCCGCTCGAGCCTGGCGCGTGGCTTGCCACCGACACGCGAGCGGTCACTGTGGCCTTGAACCTGGTACCGTTTGCCGGTGTCGCCTTCCTCTGGTTTATCGGCGTGCTGCGCGACCGGCTCGCGCAGCTTGAGGATCGCTTTTTCGCCACCGTGTTTTTCGGGAGCGGCCTGTTGTTCCTGGCGATGCTGTTCGCCGCCGCCGCCGTAATAGGCGCGATCGTGCTGGTCGCTTCTGTTTCCACGCCGCAGGAGCTGATGAATTCGGCCACCTTTCGCTTCGCGCGCGCCACTTCCTACATCATCGCAAACGTGTACGCGATCAAGATGGCTGCCGTATTCATGATCTCCACGTCGACCGTCGTGATCCGTACCGGCATTGCTCCGCGCTGGATCGCTTTTCTCGGATTCCTGCTGGCACTGATAATGCTGATGGGAAGCTTTTTCATCAGCTGGAGTTTCGCAGTATTGCCGTTCTGGGTCTTCCTGATCAGCGTGTACATCCTGATCGACAATCTCGGCGGAGGCGCGAAGGCGGATGGCGGTTGAGCTAGATCCCGCTCGCGCCCTCGTGCTGGAAGCCGAGATAGCTCGCGGCGACGCGCTGGTTGGACGCAATGTCCTTTGCCGATCCGGACAGGATGAACTCGCCGAGTTCCATGACATAGGCGCGGTCGGCGATTTTCAGGGCCGCTTGCGCGTTCTGCTCGACCAGCAGCACCGAGACGCCGGCGGCGCGAAGTTCGCCGATGGTGCGGAAGATGTCGGCAACGATGATCGGCGCCAGCCCAAGGCTCGGTTCGTCCAGCATCAACAGTTTTGGCGCGCCCATCAAGGCGCGGCCCATCGCAAGCATCTGCTGCTCGCCGCCCGACAGCGTGCCGGCGAGTTGCTTGCGCCGCTCCTTGAGCCGCGGAAACAGCGTGTAGACGCGCTCGAACGATTTTGCAGCCGTGGCCTTCGGGATTCGGAAGGCGCCGAGCTGCAGATTGTCCTCGACATTCATGGTGCCGAATAATTCGCGATGCTCCGGCACGAGACACAGGCCCGCCGCCACGCGGTCCTCGATATCGAGCGGCGCGATGTCGCTACCCGCGAACGCGGCGCCGCCCTTGAGCGGCAGCACGCCCATGATGGCGTTCAACAGCGTGCTCTTGCCGGCACCGTTGGCGCCGATGATGGTGACGATCTCGTTGTCGGCGACGTCGAGCGACACCGAACGCACGGCTTCGACCTTGCCGTAGGAAACATGGGCGTCGGAGACCGACAACAGCGCGCTCATGCCGTGGCTCCGAGATAGGCCTTGATCACGTCGGGATTGCTCTTGATCGCAGCCGGCGTGCCCTCGGCGATCTTGGTGCCGAAATCCAGCACCACGACGCGGTCGGCGAGGTCCATCACGAAACCCATGTCGTGCTCGACCAGCAGCACCGACATGCCGCCGTCGCGCAATTGACGGAGCAGCGCCGCTAGCCGCTGCTTCTCCATGTGGCGCAATCCCGCGGCGGGCTCGTCGAGCAGCAGCAGCAATGGATCGACGCACAGCGCGCGCGCGATCTCGACGATGCGCTGCTGGCCGAGCGACAGGCTGCCGGCCAATTGGTCGATCTGGTCGCCGAGCCCGACGCGCTCGATCTGGCGCGCGGCTTCCGCGAGCAGCTTTGCCTCGTCGGCCCGGTCGAGCCGGAACATGCTTGATATCGCGCCTGACGACCCGCGCAGATGCGCGCCGATCGCGACGTTCTCCAGCACGGTCATGTCGGGCACTAGCTTGACGTGCTGGAAGGTGCGCGCGACGCCGAGCTTGACGACCTCCTGCGGCGGCGCGTTGTCGACCTTGTGCCCGAGCACCGAGATGCTGCCGCCGGTCGTCGTCAGCACGCCCGTGATTAGGTTGAAGGTCGTGCTCTTGCCGGCGCCGTTGGGCCCGATCAGGGCCACGATCTCGCGGGCCTGGACGTCGAACGAGACGTCGTTGACGGCAATCACGCCGCCGAACTGTTTTCGCGCCTTCTCGATCTGCAGCAGCGCGGCGGCGGAGGCCGGCGCGCGCTCGCGCTTGGCCAGAGGAAGCGACGTGTCGGGCACCTTACGGCCCGGCTTGATCGGCAGGCGCGCCATCAGCCAGGGCCATACGCCGGTCGGCGCTAGTTGCAGCAACACGACCAGCAGGATGCCGAACACGATGGTTTCGAGCTGGCTCTGGCCGCCAAAGATATACGGCAGATAGCTCTGCAGCACCTCTTTCAGGATCACGACGATCCCGGCGCCGAGCACCGCGCCCCAGACGTAACCGGCGCCGCCGACCACGGCAATGAACAGATACTCGATGCCGGCCTGCGCGCCGAATGGCGTCGGGTTGGCGGCGCGCTGGAAATGCGCATAGAGCCAGCCGGAAAGGCCTGCGAGAACCGCCGCATAGATGAACACCAGAAGTTTGGCGCGCGGCGTCTGCACACCGAATGCTTCGCCGGCGATATGGCCGCGCCGCAGCGCGCGGATGGCGCGGCCGGTGCGGGAGTCCAGAAGGTTCATCGTCAGCAATGCCGAGATCAATACCCCGACCCAGATCGCGAAATAGATCGTGCCCGGATCGAGCATTTTGAAATTGCCGATCGAGAGCGGCGGGATGCCGGAAATGCCGTCATTGCGGCCGAGGAATTCCAGCTTGCTGAACAGATAGAACAGCCCGATGCCCCAGGCGATGGTGCCAAGCGGCAGATAATGGCCGGACAGCCGCACCGTGACGATCCCGAGCAGCACGGCGGCGATGCCGCTGACCAGCAGCGACAGCGGCAGCGTCAGCCACGGCGAAAAACCGTAGGCCGTCGTCAGCACAGCCGTGGTGTAGGCGCCGAAGCCGCAGAACGCGGCCTGGCCGAATGACGTGAGGCCACCAACGCCGGTCAAGAGCACCAGCCCCATCGCCACCAGCGCGGCGAGGCCGATATTGTTGAGCAGCACGATCCAGAACGGCGGGACGCCCGGTATGAACGGGATCGCCGCCATGACGCCAGCGAAGATGAGGACAGGAAGCCGCTGATGCATCGCCGTCAGTCCTTCTCTTCCTCGACCGCGGGCGCTGCGAGCGAACGCAGCACCAGCACGGGAAGGATCAGCGTGAAGACGATAACCTCCTTGAAATTGCTGGCGTAGAACGAGGAAAAGGCCTCGACGCTGCCGACGATCAACGCCGCGACCGCGGTCAGCGGATAGCTCACGAGACCGCCGATGATCGCGGCGATAAAGCCTTTCAGGCCGATCAGGAAGCCGGTGTCGTAATAGAGCGTGGTGATCGGCACGATCAGGATGCCGGAAATCGCGCCGATCAGCGACGCCAGCAGGAACGCGATCTGCCCCGACAGCGTGGTGCGGATGCCGACGAGGCGGGCGCCGAGCCGGTTGACGGCGGTGGCGCGCAGCGCCTTGCCCATCAGCGTGAAGCCGAAGAATAGCCACAGCGCGATGATGAAGGCGATCGTCAGCCCGTAGACCGCAAGGCTCTGGCCGGTGAAGCGCAAGGGACCGATCGTGAGCGCCGCGCTCGACAGCGCCGGGCCGCGCAGGCCTTCGGCGCCGAAGAATACAAGGCCGAGGCCCTGCAGCGCGAGATGGCAGCCGACCGATGCGATCAGCAGCACCAGCACCGAGGTGTGGGCGAGCGGCTGGAACGCGATGCGGTAGAGGAACAGTCCGATCGCCGCGACGATCAAAAGCGACAACGCGATATTGACCGCGATCGGCGTCGTGGGCCCGGCAAGGCCGTAGGTCACGGCCAGGATGACGGCGGGCAAGGCGATGTTAAGGGCAAGGGAGCGCAATGTCGGCTTGAGCCGCAGCGATCGCCGCGCGGCGAACAGGTCGAGAGCAAAGGCGACCAGGCCCATCGCCATCGCGAGCCACGCGGTGCCCGGCACCTTGCCGGTTGCCAGCACGGCATAGCTCAGTGCGCCGTAGGTAACGAATTCACCCTGCGGGATCAGGATGACGCGGGTGACGGCAAACACCAGCACCAGCGCGAGCCCGAGCAGCGCATAGATCGCGCCATTGGTAATGCCGTCCTGCAGCAGGAACAGCATGATCGTGGTGTTCAAGACTGGCGCTCCCCCTAAAAGCGTCGCCGGCCCTGACCTCGCGCGGTCGCCGGCCGTCCCATATCTCGGCAGTTGAAAGCCGCCGATATTTTGATATGTTCAATAACAATTATCAAATATAACATCAAGGCCCGGTCCATCGGCCGAGCCTTTGTTTCGGGTGCGAGCCTCAAGCGATGACAGTTTCCAAGGCAGCGACCGATGCCGTCAAGCCGCCGCGCAACAACGGCAAGGAGATCGCCGACGGCGCCGCTGACGGTGCCGGACTGCAACTGGGCGAATTGGCCGAACTGCTCGGCTATTCGCTCAAGCGGGCGCAGCTCAAGGTGTTCGAGGATTTTCTACGCTGCGTCGCGCCGCTGCAACTGACACCGGCGCAATTCTCGGTGCTGCTGCTGCTCGACCGCAATCCCGGACGCAACCAGACCGAAATCGCCAACACGCTCGGCATTCTGCGGCCGAATTTCGTGTCGATGCTGGATGCGCTGGAAAGCCGCGGCCTGTGCGCCCGGATGCGCTCGACCAACGACCGCCGCTCGCACATCCTGGTTCTGACCGACAAGGGCAGGGCGGTGCTGGCGCGCGCCAAGAAGCTGGTCGCCAGCAAGCACGAAGCGCGGCTCAACGAATTGCTGGGACCAGCCAATCGGGTGGCCTTGCTCGAAATGCTGTCGAAGATCGCGGCGGAGTTCTGAGCGGGGCGATCAGGCCGCGACGATACGGCCTTGAATATCTTTCGGCCCGCGTCCCGACAGGAATTGCCGCTCGATCTCGGCGGCGGGAAGCGGCCTGGAGAACAGAAATCCCTGCATCTCCGTGCATCCTTCCGAAGCGATGCTGTGGAGCTGTTCGGCGGTTTCCACGCCCTCGGCGGTAGCGGTCATGCCCATGCCGTTGGCGAGCGCGGCAACCGCGCGCACGATGTTGAGCGAGCTCGAATTCTCGGTGATGTTCTTGACGAAGGAACGGTCGATCTTGATCTTGTCGAACGGAAAGCTCTGCAGGTAGGTCAGCGACGAATATCCGGTGCCGAAATCGTCCATCGCGATCCGGATCCCGAGCGCCCGCAACTGATGCAGCACCGCAAGCGTGGCCTCCTTGTTGTGCAGCAACACGCTCTCGGTGATCTCGATCTCCAGCCGCGTGGGCGCGAGGCCGGAAGCCGCGAGCGCGCTGACGATCACCTGCATCAGGCCGGGATTGCGAAACTGGATCGCTGAAATATTGACGGCGACGTGAAGCTCGTCCGGCCATTGCGCGGCGGTGGCGCAGGCCTGCCGGATCACCCACTCGCCCAGCGGGACGATGAAGCCGATCTCTTCGGCCAGCGGAATGAAGTCGGCCGGCGAAATCATCTCCTTGCTCGGATGATTCCAGCGTATCAAAGCCTCGAAGCCGCTGATTTCCTTGCTCGCCAGGTTGACGACCGGCTGGTAGTGCAGCTCGAATTCGCCTGCCGGCAGCGCCTTGCGCAGGTCCTGCTCCATGATGCGGCGGGTCTGCATCTGCAGGTCCATCACGGGTTCGAAGAAGCGGAACGTGCCGCGGCCGTCGCTCTTGGCGCGGTAGAGCGCGAGGTCGGCGTTGCGCAACAATTTGTCGGGGTTCGATCCGTCGCCGGGGCCGACCGAAATGCCGATACTGACGCCGATCACGGCCTGCTGGCCGTCGAGGTCATAGGGTTCGCTCAGCGCGTCGATGACGCCCTGCGCCAGCGAAGTGGCTTCGGCGGGGTCCGCGATCGCGGCCTGCACGATCACGAATTCATCGCCGCCCATCCGCGCGATGGTGTCGGTCTCGCCAACGAGCCCGCGCAGCCGCTCGGCAACGATCCTGAGCAGCTTGTCGCCGCAGGGATGACCGAGCGTGTCGTTCACGGCCTTGAATTGATCGAGGTCGAGATGATGGACGGCCACCATTTCACCGCGCTGTACCCTTTCCAGCACGTATTCGAGTCGGCCGTTCAACATCACCCGGTTGGGAAGATCGGTCAGGGAATCGTGGTGCGCCATATATTCGATCTTGATCTCGGATTGGCGCTGCTCGGTGATGTCCTCATGGGTCGCGACCCACCCGCCGCCGGGCATCGGCCGGTGGCGGATCTTGATGGTGCGCCCGTCCTGCAATCCGACGATGCTGTCTTTTGCTTCGTTGGAGACCGCGACGTCGTTACGCCAGCGGATGTATTCTTCGCGCGTCATCGCCGGAAAGCTGCCGGCTTCGATGCGAAGATCGACGATCTCGGTCAGCTTCATACCCGGGTGAACGCGCTCGGCGGGAATATTATAGACCTCGACAAAGCGGTCGTTGCAGACGATCAGGCGGTGATCGGAATCGAAGAAGCACAGTCCTTGCGACATGTTGTTGATGGCGGTGTCGAACTGGAAGTTCCTGACGCGCAACGCCTCTTCCTGCTCCCTGCCGAGTTCGTATTGTTTCTTAAGCCGGGCATTGAGCCCTTCGCGCTCGGTGATGTCCTCGTGGGTC
The DNA here is from genome assembly GCA_963770135.1 of uncultured Alphaproteobacteria bacterium. Lineage (GTDB taxonomy): Bacteria > Pseudomonadota > Alphaproteobacteria > Rhizobiales > Xanthobacteraceae > Bradyrhizobium. Next base: position 51,464 of record CAVYOM010000026.1, read on the forward strand.
GCCATCCCGCCGCCGCCCGGCATCGGGTAGACGGTGTAGGCGATGATCCGGCCGTCAATGAATTCCTGCACCGTGGTGTCGAGAGCGATGTTGCGGCCGACGCGCTCACGGATGTAATCATCCGGCGCGATCTGCACTTTGAGGCCGAGATTGAGCCTATGCCGGATCAGTTCACGGGTAGGCGTCCCCGGCTTCACCTCTTCAGGCGACAGCCCGTACATTTCCCGATAGCGCTCGTTGCAGAAAACGACTTCGCGCTTCTCGTCGAATACGACGATTCCAAGCGACAAATTGTTGATCGCCTCTTCGAAGCGGGCGCTCAGCTGCGCCGCCCGCGAGGCGGAAATCTGGCCGTGATCGGTCATGTCGCGTTTCCCCAGCCGTTATCGGCGGCTCTCCTCCCTCCAGGAGAGCGCCCATTAGAAGCCCAAGCTGGTGAATCGCATCTTGGAGACCGGTAAATGCGTGTGCGTTCTTGGCAACTTGCTCAACAGAACGTTAACGTCGTTTCGACACGTACAGAATGCCGGATGTCGCCCGAAAAACCTATGCGGGATCCACCAGGATCACCCTGACGTCATTGACGTTAGTGAGCGTTGGGCCGGTCAGCAGCAGATCGCCGGTGGCCGAAAAGAACGCGGTGGCATCGTTGTTAGCGAGATAGGCCGCGGGGTCGAGGCCGAGCGACTTCATCATCGCAAACGTGGTCTGGTCGATCACGGCGCCGGCCGGGTCGGTCGCGCTGCCGGCGCCGCCGTCGGCGCCGTCGGTGTCCGCGGCCAGCGCCACGATGCCGGTCGTGTTCTTTAGAAGGTCTGCCAGCGCCAGCGCGTATTCCTGATTGGGGCCGCCACGGCCGTTGCCGCGCACGGTCACCGTGAGTTCGCCGCCCGAAATGATCGCGATGCGCTTGCCTTCGCCCTGTGCCTTCAGCGCCAGCCGCGCATGATCGGCCGCAACGTCGCGTGCCTCGCCTTCGAGATCCGCGCCGAGGCCGATCACCTCATAGCCGGCGTCCGTTGCGACCTTGATGGCGGCGTCGAGCGAGGCCTTGGGTTTTGCGATCATCTCGAATTGGGCGCGGGCAAACGCCGCGTCGCCGGGCTTGCAGCTCTCATTCGCCGGATTTTCCAGGGCGCGCCTGACGGCATCGTCGACCGTGAGATTGTACCGCGCGACCAGCGCGCGGGCGTCCGCCAGCGTGCTCGGATCCGGCACCGTCGGTCCCGATGCGATCGCGGACGGATCGTCATGCGGCACGTCTGAGATCGCGAGCGTCACGATCTCGGCGGCGCGCTGTCCGGCGCGGGCCAGCCGGCCGCCCTTGATCCGCGACAAATGCTTGCGGACGATATTCATCTCGCCGATCGGCGCGCCCGAACGCAGCAGCGCGCGATTCACCTGCTGCTTCTGCGCGAACGAAACGCCGTCGGCCGGCGCGATCCAGTTTGCCGAGCCGCCGCCTGACAACAGCACCAGCAGCAGATCGTCCGCGGTTGCCCCAGCGGCGAGATGCAGCGTTTCGTCGGCGGCTTTCAATCCGGCTTCGTCAGGTACGGGATGGCCGGCCTCGATCACCTTGATCCGGCGCGTCGGCACGCCGTGGCCGTGGCGGGTGGTGGCAAGGCCGGTCAGCCGCGCGGGATCAAGCCCAAGCGCGTCGAGATAATGCCGTTCGGCCGCAGCCGCCATCGCCGCTGCGCCCTTGCCGGCGGCAAGGCAGATCACGCGGCCTTTCGGCGCGGGCCGCAGATGCGCCGCGAGCACGACGTCGGGATGCGCGGCCGCGACAGCCGCATCAAAGATCGCACGCAAGAGGGGACGCCGGTCGGTCATGGCAATCCTGTCCTAGTGGGCGAGTTCGCCGCTGATGACGTCGCCGAACAACTGCCAGCGCCCGTCCTTGAACTGCATCAATTGCAATTGCTCGATCGGCTGGAAGTCGTCCGGCCCGGTGGAGAGGGTGACGCCCGGCAGCAACCCGCCTTGCGGGAACTGCTTCAGGCTCGCGGCCTGCTTCATCACGTTCTCGTGGGTCAGATTGTCACCGCAGCGCTTCAACACTTCGACCATGGTGGTCGCCATGTTGTAGCCGGTCATGGCTGAGGAATCGACGCGATTGACATCCGGCAGGTATTTGGCCAGCACGGCGTCGAACGCCTTGATGCCGGCGTCACCCTCCCACTGCGGATCGCTGGCATCTTTGGCGTAGGCGGCCGAGATCACGCCTTGCGAATTCTCCAGCCCCGCGGGCCGCATCACGGTCGCGGTGGATGCGCTGACATTGGAGATGATGGTGACGGGCTTCCAGCTCATCTCGCCGAGCTTCTTGATCGCCTGCGCGCCGAACTTCGGCGTGGTGAAGAACACCACGACATCCGGATTGGACGACTTGATCCGCACCACATGCGAGTCGATGGTCGGCTCCGACACCTCGTAGCTTTCCTCCGCAACGATGCGGGAGGTATCCTTGGCGAAGCCGTCCTTCAGGCCCTTCAGATAGTCCTTGCCCATGTCGTCGTTCTGGTAGAGCACGGCGATCTTGGTCGTCGGCTTCTCCTTCGTGAGATACTTCGCGTAGATGCGCGACTCGCTTTGGTAGCTCGGCAGCCAGCCCATGGTCCAGGGAAACGCCTTCGGGTCGTTCCACTTGGTCGCGCCGGTGGCGACGAACAGTTGCGGCACCTTCTTGCTGTTGACGTATTTCTGGATCGCGGTGTTGGAGGGGGTGCCGAGCGTGCCGAACAGCAGCAGAACCTCGTCGCTCTCGATCAGCTTGCGCGCCTGCTCGACGGCCTTCGGCGGCGAATAGGCGTCATCATAGGAGATGAAATTGATCTTGCGGCCATTGATGCCGCCCTCGTCGTTGACCTTCTTGAACACCGCGCCCATCGCCCTGCCGACCACACCATAGGCCGACGCCGGGCCGCTATAGGGCACGATGTTGCCGATCTTGATCTCGGTGTCGCTGGCGCCGGCGTCGTACTTCTTCTGCGCCAGTGCGGCGGTGGCGCTCGTGGCCATCGCAAGGCCGAGCAGGGTGGTTGCGATATGGCGTCGGGTCAGCAGGGGCATTCGTACAACTCCTTGTTCTTCCGCGCCCATGGGAATAGGCGCTGCGGCTTCTTGTATGGGGGTGCCAAGCCGATACCTAGCGCATGATCCGCCGAAGTGTAAGCGGTTTGGGCGGCCAATCGGCTTTTCCGATTGGGCGATAGCAGAAAGCTCATGAAAAAGCCCCCTGCAACGGTGTTGCAGGGGGCCTGATGTGGTTGTTGAGTTTGGAGACCAGGCTAACCGCCGACGTCGCCGTTCATAATCTCGCCAAACAATTCCCACGCTTCGCCCTTGAACTTCTGCAGTTGGACCTGCGAGATCGGAGCGAAGTCGGTCGGGCTGGTGTTGACCTTGATGCCGGGCAACAGGCCGCCGAGCTGAAGATCCTTGATGTTGGCAGCCTGCCTCATGACGTTTTCGCGCGTCAGGTCGTCGCCGCATGCCTTGAGGACGTGAACAAGGCCCTGGGCAACGGTGTAACCAAACATCACCGATCCGTCGATCCGGTTACCTTCCGGGAAATACTTCGTCAGGAATTCATCGAAGGCCTTCATGCCGGCATCATCCTTCCACTGCGGGTCGGAAGTATCCTTGAGATAGGCGGACGAGATGATGTCCTGGCTGGCTTCGAAGCCGGCGGGTTTCATGACGCCGCCGATCGAGGCCGAGACGTTGTTGAGGAAGTGCTGCGGCTTCCAGCCGATCTCGGCGTTCTTCTTGATCGCCTGCGCAGCGAATTTCGGCGTGGTGATGTTCATGAACACGTCGGCGCCGCTCGACTTCAGCTTGACGATGTGGGAGTCGATCGTCGGTTCGGAAACTTCGTAGCTCTCCTCCATGACGATCATCGATGCGGCCTTGGCGCCGAGCCCGTCCTTGAAGCCCTTCAGGTAGTCCTTACCGTAGTCGTCGTTCTGGAAGAGCACGCCGATCTTGGCATTCGGGAAATTCTTCAGAATGTACTTCGCATAGATCTGCGTTTCGCTCTGGTAGTTGGGCTGCCAGCCCATCGTCCAGGGAAAATTCTTCGGATCGTTCCACTTGGTGGCGCCGGTCGCGACGAACAGTTGCGGCACCTTCTTGCTGTTCAGGTACTTCTGGATCGCGGTGTTCGACGGGGTACCGAGCGGATTGAAGACCAGCAGGACTTCATCGCTTTCGACCAGCTTGCGCGCCTGCTCGACCGTCTTCGGCGGGCTGTAGGCGTCGTCATAGCTGATGAAGTTGATCTTGCGGCCGTTGATGCCGCCCTCGGCGTTGACCTTCTTGAAGTAGGCCTCTTCGGTCTTGCCGATCACGCCATAGGCCGAAGCGGGGCCGCTGTAGGGCATGATGTTGCCGATCTTGATTTCGGTGTCGCTTGCGCCGGAATCGTATTTCTTTTGTGCGAGGGCACCGCTCGAAGTCGCCGCAAGCAATCCAAACGCGGCTGTAACGACCGCCAGTTTTTTCATTGTGGACATTTCTGTCTCTCCCTTTTCGTTTAACCAAAAATGGTGGTCCGGCCCCTTGAATGAAGCTCTTTTAATGTTGCGTGCTTACCATCTTGCCGGAAACGTCACAACAAAAAGCCCCTGCGGCAAAGCCGCAGGGGCTGCTGCTTTAGTAGGCTGCCTGTTAGACTAGCCGCCGACGTCGCCGGAGAGAATTTCGCCGAAGCGTTCCCAGGTGTCGCCTTTGAACTTCATCAGCTGCACCTGCGAGATCGGAGCGAAGTCCGTCGCCGACGTGTTAACCTTGATGCCGGGCAGCAGACCGCCGAGTTCGAGATCCTTGATGTTGGCCGCCTGCTTCATGATGTTGGCCCGGGTCAGGTCGTCGCCGCACGCCTTCAGCACATGCACGAGGCCCTGGGCGACGGTATAGGCGTACATCACCGAGGCGTCGGCGCGGTTGGCTTCCGGATAATATCTATCCAGGAACTGGTTCCAGGCGATCATCCCCGCATCGGTCTTCCACTGCGCATCTGTCGGATCCTTGAGATAGTTCGACGAGATGATGTCCTGCGCATTTTCGAAGCCGGCCGGCTTGATCACGCTGCCGATCGAGGCCGAGACGTTGTTGAGGAAGTGCAGCGGCTTCCAGCCGATTTCGGCGTTCTTCTTGATCGCCTGCGCCGCGAATTTCGGCGTGGTAATGTTGATGAACACGTCCGCGCCGGTCGACCTTAGCTTCACGATGTGCGAATCGATGGTCGGTTCGGAGACTTCGTAGCTTTCCTCCATGACGATCATCGAGGCCGCCTTGGCGCCGAGACCATCCTTGAAGCCCTTCAGATAGTCCTTACCGTAGTCGTCGTTCTGGTAGAGGATGCCGATCTTGGCGTCCGGCTTGTGCTTCAGGATGTACTTCGCATAGATCTGGGTTTCGCTCTGGTAGTTGGGCTGCCAGCCCATCGTCCAGGGGAACTCCTTCGGGTCGTTCCACTTGGTAGCGCCGGTGGCGACGAACAGTTGCGGCACTTTCTTGGTGTTCAGGTATTTCTGGATCGCCGAGTTCGGCGGGGTGCCCAGTGGATTGAACACGATCAGGACTTCGTCGCTCTCGACCAGCTTGCGCGCCTGCTCCACCGTCTTCGGCGGGCTGTAGGCGTCGTCATAGCTGACGAAGTTGATCTTGCGGCCGTTGATGCCGCCCTCGGCATTGATCTTCTTGAAGTAGGCCTCTTCGGTCTTGCCGATCACGCCATAGGCGGAAGCAGGACCACTGTACGGCATGATGTTGCCGATCTTGATTTCGGTATCGCTGGCGCCGGTATCATATTTTTTCTGCGCAAGCGCGCCGCTGCTCGTCGCAGCAAGCAATGCGAGGGCAGCCGAAAAGGCTCCCAAGCGCAAGTTGGTAGCAGACATTTTTTGATCTCCCTGGGATCGATGAATGTGTCGGTGTTGTTGTGCCTGGAGCGCTTGGCGGCTCTTGGTCGGTATTGAATACCTTTCGGCGGCAGCCAGCAACAAAAAGCCCCCCGCGACGGCGTCGCGGGAGGCGATATTTGTTCTGATCTCCGGGAAACTACCGTCCCGCGGAATATTGGTTAATGGCCGGCCTCGCCGCTGATGACGTCGCCGAACAGGTCCCATTTTTCGCCCTTGAAGCGCATCATCTGAAGCTGCTCGATCGGAGCGAAGTCGGTGGCGGCGGTGTTGATCTTGACGCCGGGCAACAGCGTGTCGGGTGTGAAGTCTTTCAGGCTTGCCGCCTGCTTCATCACGTTGGCCCGGGAGAGGTCATCGCCGCACATTTCCAGAACCTTCGCCAAGGTCTGTGCCGCGCCGTAGCCATAGACGAGCGCGCTGTCGGTCCGGTCCGCGCCCGGCATGTACTTGTCGATGAACTCGCTCCACTTCATCATGCCGGGATCGCTCTTCCACTGCGCATCGGCAGCGTCCTTGGCGTAAGCGGCTGACAGCACGCCCTGGGAGTTCGCAAATCCTGCCGGCTGCATCACCGCGCCGACCGAGGCGGACACATTGGTCATGATCTGCATTGGCTTCCAGCCCAGCTCGGCGGTTTTCTTGATGGTCTGCGCGCCGAATTTCGGAGTCGCATAGATCAGCAGCACGTCCGGATTGGCGGCCTTGATCTTGACGATGTGCGAGTCGATGGTCGGTTCCGAAATCTCGTAGCTTTCCTCCATGACGATCATCGAGGATGCCTTGGCGCCGAGTGCGTCCTTGGTGCCCTTCAGGTAGTCTTTGCCGAAGTCGTCGTTCTGATAGAGGATCGCGATCTTGGCGTCCGGCTTTTCCTTCAGCAGATACTTCGCATAGATCTGCGCTTCGCTTTGGTAGCTCGGCTGCCATCCGATGGTCCAGGGGAAGCCCTTTGCGTCGTTCCACTTGGTGGCGCCGGTGGCGACGAAAAGCTGCGGCACCTTCTTGGAGTTGAGGTACTTCTGGATCGCAGTGTTGGAGGGGGTGCCGAGCGGGTTGAACACGACCAGCACTTCGTCGCTCTCGACCAGCTTGCGGATCTGCTCGACCGCTTTCGGGGGGCTGTAGGCGTCGTCATAGCTGACGAAATTGATCTTTCGTCCGTTGATGCCGCCCTTGTCGTTGATCATCTTGAAGTAGGCTTCTTCGGTCTTGCCGATCAAGCCGTAGGCAGACGCCGGTCCGCTGTAGGGGATAATATTTCCGACCTTGATTTCGGTATCGTTCGCGCCGGTATCGTATTTCTTCTGGGCGAGGGCATTGCCGGAGGTGAAAGCAATAGCGGCGACCGCCGCCGAATATGCGGCGGTCCGTAGTGTTGCAAGCATAGTGTCTCCTGAGTTTGTTCTTTGGGTTCTTAGTTCTTCTTGAGCTTGCCGAGCATCTGCTGGGCGACCATCGCGACTTGCCTGGCGCCGTGCGGCACGAGGAAGATGACGAGGAACAGGAGTACGCCGAATACCGCGCCGGAAAGGCCCTTTGAGATTCCTTCCGCGATGTTGGGTACGAAGATGATGAAAGCGGAGCCGACGATCGAGCCCGGCAGCCAGCCGACGCCGCCGACGACCATGCCGAGGAACAGCGAGATCGCGAGCGTGATGGTGTAGCCATCCGGGGCCACGAACTGCACCGCGATGGCGCCGAGGCCGCCGGCAACGCCGGTGATGCCAGCCGAGACGCCGAACGCCAGCGTCTTGTACAGCGCGACGTCGACGCCCATCGCGGACGCCGCGATCTCGTTGTCGCGAATCGCCATGAACGCGCGGCCCGAGCGCGACCGCAGCAGGTTGACCGAGGCGATATAGATCCCGATCCCGATCGCGAGCGTGAAGTAATACAGCCACATGTCCTGCGACATCGGCAGGCCGAACGGCGCATCAGGCTTGGTCACCACCAGGCCCTGCACGCCGCCGGTCCAATGCTCGAAGAAGCCGAGTTTCAAAAGTTGCGGCATGGCGACCGCCAGCGCAAAGGTCGCCAGCGCCAGGTAGACGCCGGAGAGTCGCAGCGCCGGCTGGCCGAACACGAAACCGAAGGCAAAGCAGATGACGCCTGCGATCGGCAGCGTCAGCGCGTAGTTCATCCCGACATGTTCCATCAGGATCGCCGACGTATAGGCGCCGACCGCGTAGAACGCGCTCTGGCCGAGCGAAAACTGCCCGCTTCCGCCGGTCAGGATGTTCAGCGCCAGCACCGCAAGGGCGTAGATCAGGAGCATCGTCATCTGGAAGATGATGAAGTTCTTGACGAACAGCGGCGCGATGACCAGCGCGGCCAGCACCACCAGCGAGGTGCCCAGGCCGAGCGTCATCGCCCGCTTCGGAACGGCCTCGACGGCCGGTGCTTCTGTGACGACTTCTTCGACTGCGCTCATGATCAAACTCGCTTCACGATGGGCCGGCCCAACAGTCCAGCCGGTTTGACAACCAGGACGGTGATGATCAGCGCAAGCGCGATCGGCAGTTTCAGCTCGTTACCGACGCCGGGAATGTAGGTTCCGGCGAGATTTTCAAACACGCCGACCAGGAAGCCGCCGAGCACGGCGCCAAGCGGCGAGGTCAGGCCGCCAAGAACGGCAGCGGCAAATCCGTAGATCAGCACGCCGCCCATCATGTTCGGCTCCAGGAACACGACCGGAGCGATCAGGATGCCGGCGATGGCGCCGATCGCCGTTGCCATGCCCCAGCCGAGCGCGATCATCCACGAGGTGTTGATGCCGACCAAGCGGGCCGATTCAGGCAGCGAGGCGGCGGCGCGCATCGCAAGACCGATCCGCGTGTACTGGAAGAACAGGAACAGCAGGATCAGCAGCAGCAGCGTAACGCCGATCATGCCGGCCTGGTGGGTCGAGATCAGCTGGCTGCCGAGGAAGGGCGAGGATCCGAACGGCGACGGATACTGCTTGATGGTGAAGTCCCAGATCAGGCCGGCCACCGAGTTGACGATCGCAAACAATGCGATGAAGCCCGCGACGTTGGTCAGGATCGGAGCCTTGGCGAGCGGCTTGAACAACAGCCGCTCGATGAGGATGCCGCCGCCAAAGGAGATGATCAGCGTGGCCAGGAAGGCCCACCAGTAGGGAATGCCCCACTGCATCAATTGCCAGGAAATGAAGGTCGAGAACATCGCCATTTCGCCCTGGGCGAAATTCAGATGGTCGATCGCCTGGTAGATCATCACGACCGCGAGCGCCATGCAGGCGTAGATCGCGCCTGTGGCGATGCCGGCCAGGACTTGGTTGGTAAACAGCTCCATGGCCTGCTCCTCAGTAGCCGAGATAGGATTTGCGGACGTCTTCGTTGGTCGCGATGTCCTTGGCGTTGCCCGACATCACGATCCGCCCGGTTTCGATGACATAGGCCTGGTCGGCGAGTTCCAGCGCCAGTTGCGCATTTTGCTCCACCACCAGAATGGTGACCTTGTCTTCGCGGTTGATCTTGCCGAGAATCTTGAACAGCTCGCGCACGATCAGGGGCGCCAGGCCGAACGACGGCTCGTCCAGCAACATCAGCCGCGGCCGCAGCATCAGCGCGCGCGCAACCGCGAGCATCTGCTGCTCGCCGCCCGACAGCGTGCCGGCCTGCTGGGTGTGCCGTTCCTTCAGCACCGGAAAGTGCTCGTACATGCGCTCGATGTCGGCGACCACGCCCTTCTTGTCGTTGCGCGTGATGGCGCCGAGCTGCAGGTTTTCCTCGACCGTCATGGTGGTGAAGGTGCCGCGGCCCTGCGGCACATGCGCGATGCCGAGACGAACGACGTTTTCGGTCGACCGGCCGGAGAGCGGCTTGCCCTCGAACTCGATCGCACCGGTGGAGCGCACCATGTTGCAGATCGCGCGCAAGGTGGTGGTCTTGCCGGCGCCGTTGGCACCGAGCAGCGTGGTCAGCGAGCCCTCATTGAGGGAGAAGCTGAGGCCATGAAGCGCCTGGACCTGGCCGTAATAGGCACGGAGGTCCTTGATGTTGAGCATCGCGGTCATTGGTCCTTGCTCCCGAGATAGGCCTTGATGACATCCGGGTCGGCCTGGACCTGGGCCGGTGTTCCCTCGGCGAGCTTGCGGCCGAAGTTGAGGGCAACAACGTGGTCGGCGATCGACATCACCAGACCCATGTGATGCTCGACCAGCAGCACCGTCATGTGACGCTCGTCGCGGATCCGGCGGATCAGATCGCCGAGCACATAGACTTCCTCATGGTTGAGGCCGCCGGCGGGCTCGTCGAGCAGCAGGATCTTCGGGTCGGCGGCGAGCGCGCGCGCCAGTTCGACGCGCTTCTGGGTGCCGAACGGTAGGCCCGACACCACGGTATGGGCGACGTTCTCGAGATCGAGATAGGCGAGGATCTCGTGGACCTTCTTGTTGACGTCGGCCTCGCTGCGGCGAACCCAGGCGAGCTTAAGCGAGTCCGAGATGATGTCGCTCGAAGTGCGCGCATGGGTGCCGACGCGGACATTGTCGAGCACCGAAAGATTGGGAAACAGCGCTACGTTCTGGAAGGTGCGGCCGATGCCGATCTCGGCGATCTTGTGCGCCGGGCGCGTCAGGATGCTGGCGCCTTCCATCAGGATGTCGCCGGAAGACGGCTGATAGAGGCGCGAGAGACAGTTGAAGAGCGTGGTCTTGCCGGCGCCGTTCGGTCCGATCAGGCCGAGGATCGCGCCCTTGTGCATGTCGAAGGATACGCCATTCAGCGCGATGATGCCGCCGAACACGACGCTAACGTCGCGAACCGCTAGCAGGGGAGCATTTCCCTGCGCGAGCTGAGCCTGCATCATTGCGTCCCGCCTGCCCTGATCACGGAGCGGGAATGACCGGGCGAATATTTTCGCCGGTCATGGTGAAGGCTATCTGATCCCCTCGGCCAAACGTGCAACTTTCCCTCCTGCTTTTAGTTTTTTGTTGTCTGCTTTTTTGGATTGCGGTGCTGCGCCGCCCAGCGCTGCCTCGATGTTTCTTACCATCGTCACAAGGCGCGGTCCAATGTCGTTGATCAAGCGATCTTCCGTGAAGCGGAAGGCGGGTGCGCCACAATTGAAGGCATAGGGTCCGGTTCCGTCGCTCAGCTTCAACGACACACCTACCGCGTGCACATCGTCTTGCCATTCGCCTGCGGAGATCGTGAATCCCTGACGCGCGACCATTTCACCTGCGCGTTCGATGCCGTCGCGCATTCGCGACCAACGGCTGCCATAATGGTCGCGCAGTTCGCGCAACAAAGAGGCGCGCTCGTCGTCGGGCAGTGCCCAGATATAGGCGCGTCCCATCGCGGTGGTCGCGATCGGTACTCGCGAACCGACGTCGAGTTGCACGCCGAGCAACCCGTTACGGCTCTGCCCGAAATAGATCATGCTGTGACGATCGCGTCCGCCGACCGCGACGGCGCCACCGGTCTCGCGCATCAGTTCTTCACGATAGGGTTCGGACAAATGCCGAACGCCGAGATTGGCCAGCGCGGCATACCCCAGCGCCATGGCTGATGGCGCAAGCTGATACTTCTCGAACCGTGGAACGGGTGTAAGATAGCCCAGCTTGGTCAAGGTGTAGGTCAGCCGGGAAATGGTTGGCTTCGGCAAATTAGTACGGGCGGCGATCTCCTGATTGCCGAGAAGCCCGTCGTTGGGATGGAATGCGCGCAACACATCAAGTCCGCGGGAAAGCGCGACGACGAAGCTGCGATCGGTCGCCACCTTTTTCCCTGGACGTTTCATTACCCGTTACTGCTGATGAGCTCGTTGACAACGGACGTGCTTCAAAATAACCCTCCGTGTCAAGATGTGGAATTAAATTTCGCAGTGCGAAATCGATGAAAATGGCCGTAGCGACTCAACGCAAGTTGTGTGGCATCCAAGAACAACGATCTAACAAACGATCCAGAGAACAAACGATCCAGGGAGAGTGCCGTGAACGAAGTGGTAAAACTCGAACGTCATGACGTCATCGCCATCGTCACGGTCAACAGTCCTCCGGTCAATGCGCTGAGCGCCGCGGTACGTGGCGGCATCTTCGAATGCATGAAGGCCGCGATTGCGGACCCCGAAGTGAAGGCCATCGTGCTGACCTGCGGCGGGCGCACCTTTATCGCCGGCGCCGACATCACCGAATTCGGCAAGCCGCCGAAGCCTCCGGGTCTGGCCGAAGCGCTCGTCCTGATGGAAAACTCGCCGAAGCCGATCATTGCCGCCATTCACGGCACCGCGCTCGGCGGCGGTCTCGAAGTCGCTCTGGCATGCCACTATCGCGTCGCGACCAAGGAAGCCAGGCTCGGCCTGCCCGAAGTGAAGCTCGGCCTGCTGCCGGGGGCCGGCGGTACCCAGCGACTGCCGCGCGCGGTCGGCCCCGAACTCGCGGTCAAGATGATTGTCGGCGGCGATCCGATCAGCGCGGCGGAAGCCCAGAAGAACGGCCTGATCGAGGAGATCGTCGAGGGCCCGGCGTCGGGCGGTGAAGCCTTCGCGCGCAAGGTGCTGGCGGAGAAGCGTCCCTTGCGCAAGCTGCGCGACGACGACTCCAAGCTCGCCGCCGCCAAGGCCGACATCTCGCTCTTTACCAACGCGGTCGCCGCATTGACCAAGAAGGCGCGCGGGCTCGAAGCGCCGTTCGCCGCAGCCGATGCGGTACGCGCCGCGATCGAGCTGCCGTTCGACGAAGGGTTGAAGAAGGAGCGCGAGGGCTTCCTCAAGCTGGTATCGAGCGACCAGTCCAAGGCGCAGCGCTACGCCTTCTTCTCGGAGCGCGAGGCCGCCAAGATCGCCGGTGTTCCCGAAGGCACAAAGCCGCGCAATGTAGAGCGCGTCGCCATCATCGGTGCCGGCACCATGGGCGGCGGTATCGCAATGTCCTTTGCCAACGCCGGTATCCCGGTCACGCTGATCGAAACCAGCGAGGAACAGCTCAAGCGCGGCATGGGCGTGATGCAGAAGAACTACGAGGCCACCGCTGCGCGCGGCGGCATCCCGGCGGATGCGCCGGCCAAGCGCATGGGCCTGATCACCGGCGTGGTCGGCCTCGAGAATGTCAGGGATGCTGACCTCGTGATCGAAGCCGTGTTCGAAACCATGGCGGTCAAGAAGGAAGTGTTCGAGGCGCTCGACAAGCACGCCAAGCCGGGCGCAGTGCTGGCTTCCAACACCTCGTACCTCAACATCGACGAAATCGCGAAAGTTACCAAGCGGCCGCAGGACGTGCTCGGCATGCACTTCTTCTCGCCGGCCAACGTCATGAAGCTGTGCGAAATCGTGCGGGCCGACAAGACCGCGCCGGACGCGCTGACAACAGCCGTTTCCATCGCGCGCAAGATCGCAAAGGTGCCGGCCGTAGTCGGCGTCTGCGACGGCTTCGTCGGCAACCGCATGCTCGCCCAGCGCGGCAAGCAGTCGGAAAAGCTGCTGTTCGAAGGCGCGCTGCCGCAGCAGGTGGACGCCGTGGTGACGAAGTTCGGCATGCCGATGGGACCGTTCGCGATGAGCGATCTCGCGGGCCTCGATATCGGCTGGCGTTCGCGGAAAGACCGCGGCATCAAGTCGGAAATCGCCGACGCGCTGTGCGAGGCCGGCCGCTTCGGCCAGAAGACCGGCAAGGGCTACTACAAGTACGAAGGCGGCTCGCGCGCGGCGCTGCCCGATCCGGAAGTCGAAAAGCTGATCGACGAGACGCTGCAGCGCCTCGGCCGCAAGAAGCGCGTCGTCAGCGACGACGAAATCCTCGAGCGCATGATGTACCCGATGATCAACGAGGGTGCGCGCATCCTCGAAGAGGGCATCGCGGCGCGGCCGAGCGACATCGACGTGATCTGGCTCTATGGCTATGGCTGGCCGATCTATCGCGGCGGCCCGATGTTCTATGCCGACCAGGTCGGTCTCAAGCACATCGCCGATCGTCTTTCCTACTATGCCAAGGAAACCAACGATCCCTCGCTCGAACCGGCCCCGCTGCTCAAGCGTCTCGCCGCGGAAGGCAAGACGTTTGCATCGCTGGCCGAGAAATCAAAGGCGGCCTGATGGGCGAGTGCGTTCTCTCCGTGTCGTTCCGGGGCGCGCGAAGCGCGAACCCGGAACCTCGAGATTCCGGGTTCGTCCTTCGGACGCCCCGGAATAACGGCTTCTACTGTTGACCCCCATGACCCATCCCGGCGAACAGTTCTATCCGGAAGGCGTCCGCTGGGACGATCCGATCGCGCGCGGAACGCTGCCGGACCTGTTGTCGGCAGCCGCGGTCGAGTTCGGCGCGCGCCCCGCGCTCGAATTCCGCGACCGGCCGATCAGCTACAGCGAACTCGAAACGCTGGTGGAGACGGCGGCCAGCGCCTTCCTTCGTGCCGGCTACGGCAAGAATAGCTCGGTCGCGCTGTTCCTCGGCAATTCGCCGGACCATCCCGTCAATTTCTTCGGCGCGCTGAAGGCCGGCGCCCGTGTCGTGCATCTGTCCCCGCTCGACGGCGAGATCGCGCTGTCGCACAAGCTTTCGGACTCCGGCGCGCGCGTGCTGGTCACCAGCAATCTCTCGGCACTGTTGCCGACCGCGCTGAAGTTTCTCGACAAGGGGCTGCTCGACCGCCTGATCGTCTGCGAGGACGATCATTGGGGCAGAGTTGGAACGCCGCAGACAGCGCTGCCCGATAATCCGAAGATCGTCACCTGCCGGCAATTCACCGATGGCGCGGCGAAGCCTTCGCAATGGCCCGCGATGTCTGCCGATGACGTTGCCCTGCTGCAATATACCGGCGGCACGACAGGCCTTCCGAAAGGCGCAATGCTCAGCCACGGCAATCTGACCTCGGCGGTTTCGGTCTACGACGTCTGGGGCAAGCCCGCGCGCCTGGAGCGCAATGCGATCGAGCGCGTGATCTGCGTGCTGCCGCTGTTTCATATCTATGCGTTGACGGTAGTGCTCTTATCGTCAATCCGGCGCGGCAACCTGATTTCGCTGCATCAGCGCTTCGACGTCGATGCCGTGATGCGAGATATCGAGGTCAAGCGCGCCACCGCGTTCCCCGGCGTGCCGACGATGTGGATCGCGATCGCGGCACTTCCCGATCTCGACAAGCGTGACCTGTCCTCGCTGGTCAGCGTTGGATCGGGCGGCGCACCGCTGCCGGTCGAGGTCGCGAAGATCCTGGAGCGCAGGGTCGGCATGAAGCTGAAGAGCGGTTGGGGCATGACCGAAACCTGCTCGCCCGGCACCGCCCACTCGAAGGAAGGGCCGGACAAGCCCGGCTCGATCGGCCTGATGCTGCCCGGCATCGAGATGGACGTGGTGTCGCTGGAAGATCCCACAAAACTGATGCCTGTCGGCGAAGCCGGCGAAATCCGCATTCGTGGCCCGAACGTCACCAAAGGCTACTGGAACCGGCCGAAGGAAACCGCGGAAGCTTTCGTCGGCGATCGCTTCCTCACCGGCGACATCGGCTACATGGACGCTGACGGCTATTTCTATCTGGTCGACCGCAAGAAGGACATGATCATCTCCGGCGGCTTCAACGTCTATCCGCAGATGATCGAGCAGGCGATCTACACCCATCCTTCCGTGCAGGAAGTGATCGTGATCGGCATATCAGACGATTATCGCGGCGAGGCCGCCAAGGCCTTCATCAAGCTGCGCGATGGCGCCAAGCCGTTCACAGTGGACGAACTGCGTGCCTTCCTCACCGGCAAGCTCGGCAAGCAGGAGATTCCGGCGGCGGTCGATTTCGTCGACGAGCTGCCGCGCACGCCGGTTGGAAAGTTATCGCGCCACGAACTGCGCATGCAGCAATCTCCGCCGCAGGCAAACATCAAGAAAGACGTAGCTTAGTCAGAGTGTAATTCATTCGCTCACAGGAGGATCCGATGGATCTCGCTTTCAGCAAGGAAGAAATCGCGTTTCGTGAGGAGGTGAGGGCCTTCTTCCGGGACAACGTGCCGCCGGAGACCCGGCGCAAGATGGTCGAGGGGCGCCATCTCTCCAAGGACGAGATGGTCGCCTGGTGGCGTATCCTCAACAAGAAGGGCTGGGGCTGCTCGCACTGGCCGAAGGAATATGGCGGCACGGGCTGGACCTCGGTTCAGCACTACATCTTCAATGAAGAGCTGCAGATGCACCCGGCTCCCGCTCCGCTCGCCTTTGGCGTCAGCATGGTCGGCCCTGTGATCTACACCTTCGGCAACGAGAAGCAGAAGCAGCAGTATTTGCCGCGCATCGCCAATGTCGACGACTGGTGGTGCCAGGGCTTCTCGGAGCCCGGCTCGGGATCGGATCTTGCGTCGCTGAAGACCAAGGCCGAGCGCAAGGGCGACAAGTACATCATCAACGGCCAGAAGACCTGGACCACGCTGGCCCAGCACGCCGACATGATCTTCTGCCTGTGCCGCACCGACACCAATGCGAAGAAGCAGATGGGCATCTCGTTCATCGTGTTCGACATGAAGTCGAAGGGCGTCACCGTGCGTCCGATCGAGACCATCGATGGCGGCCGCGAGGTCAACGAGGTGTTCTTCGACGACGTCGAGGTGCCGGTCGAGAACCTGATCGGCGAGGAGAACAAGGGCTGGGATTACGCAAAATTCCTGCTCGGCAACGAGCGCACCGGCATCGCCCGCGTCGGCGTCTCCAAGGAGCGGCTGCGCCGCATCAAGGATCTCGCCTCCAAGGTCGAACAGAACGGCAAGCCCGTGATCGAGGACCAGGGTTTCCGCGAAAAGCTCGCGGCCTGCGAGATCGAGCTCAAGGCGCTTGAGCTTACCCAGCTCCGCGTCGTCGCGGATGAAGGCAAGCACGGCAAGGGCAAGCCCAACCCGGCCTCCTCGGTCCTGAAGATCAAGGGGTCGGAAATCCAGCAGACCACCACCGAATTGTTGATGGAAGTGATCGGCCCGTTTGCCGCGCCCTACGACGTGCATGGCGATGACGGCACTAACGAGACCATGGACTGGACCGCCCAGATCGCGCCGAGCTATTTCAACAACCGCAAGGTCTCGATCTACGGCGGCTCCAACGAGATCCAGCGCAACATCATCACCAAGGCGGTGCTGGGGCTGTAAGGCCGCCACACCAACACGTGTCGTCCCCCGCGAAGGCGGGGGACCCAGTACGCCGCGGCGGTCGTGGCTTACGATGAACGCCAGCGATTACTGGATCCCCCGCCTTCGCGGGGGATGACGATGGAGAGCTCGGCAACTGCGTTGCCATATTGAATTCAAGAGAAAGTAACGAACATGGATTTTGATTTGTCCGAGGAGCAGCGCCTTCTCAAGGAAAGCATCGACGGTCTGTTGACCAACTCCTACGATTTCGATGCGCGCAAGAAGTACCAGAAGGAAAAGGGCGGCTGGAGCAAGGCCGTCTGGGGCAAGCTCGCCGAGCAGGGCTTGCTGGGCCTGCCGTTCGCGGAAGCCGATGGCGGCTTTGGCGCCGGCGCGGTCGAAACCATGATCGTGATGGAAGCGCTCGGCAAAGCGCTGGTGCTGGAGCCGTATCTTGCAACCGTCGTGATCGGCGGCGGCTTCCTGCGCCATGGCGGCTCGGCCGAGCAGAAGGCCGCGCACATTCCCGGCCTCATCGACGGCAGCAAGACGTTTGCGTTTGCTCAGCTCGAGAAGAACTCGCGCTACGACCTCGGCGATGTCTCAACCACCGCCAAGAAGAAGGGCGCGGGCTGGGTCATCGACGGCGAAAAGTTCGTCGTGCTCAATGGCGAGAACGCCGACACCCTGATCGTGACCGCGCGCACCAAGGGCGGCCAGCGCGACAAGACCGGTATCGGCGTGTTCATCGTGCCGGCGAACGCCAAGGGCGTCACCCGCAAGGGCTATCCGACCCAGGATGGCCTGCATGCCGCTGACATCACTTTCACCGGCGTCGAAGTTGGCGCAGATGCTGCGATCGGCGATCCCGAGAACGGCCTGCTGCTGATCGAGCGCGTGGTGGACGAAGCCCGCACCGCGATGTGCGCGGAAGCGGTCGGCGCGATGGATAAATCGCTGAAGAGCACGGTCGAATATCTCAAGACGCGAAAGCAGTTCGGCGTGCCGATCGGCAGCTTCCAGACCCTGCAGCACCGCGCCGCCGACATGTTCGTGGCGCTCGAACAGGCCCGCAGCATGTCGATGTTCGCGACCATGGCGGCCGATTTCGACAGCGCCAAGGAGCGCGCCACGGCAGTGGCCGCCGCCAAGGTGCAGATCGGCAAGTCCGGCAAGTTTATCGGTCAGCAGTCGATCCAGCTCCACGGCGGCATCGGCATGACCCAGGAAGCCAAGATCGGCCACTACTTCAAGCGGCTGACCATGATCGAAAACACCTTTGGCGACACCGACTACCACCTGCGCCGCGTCACCGACGCGGGCGGGTTGGTGTAATATCATCCGTCATTCCGGGGCGCGCGTGAGCGCGAACCCGGAATCTCGAGATTCCGGGTCTGGTCCTTCGGACCATCCCGGAATGACGACCACAATCTCCATCATTGCGAGCGAAGCGAAGCAATCCATGGCTCCGCACGGGGATAGATGGATTGCTTCGTCGCTTGCGCTCCTCGCAATGACGGGGAGGAAATCAGGGAGCCAACAACAATGAAAAACACCCCGTTCGATCTCACCGGAAAAGTCGCCGTCATCACCGGCTCCAGCCGCGGTATCGGCCGTTCTTCCGCGGAGCTGCTCGCCAAGCTCGGCGCAAAAGTCGTGGTCTCCAGCCGCAAGGCGGACGCCTGCCACGAAGTCGCCGAAGGCATCAAGAAGGCCGGCGGCGATGCCCATGTCATTCCCTGCAACATCTCGCGCCGAGAGGAAGTCGAGGGGCTGATAACGGGCACGACAAAACATTATGGCAAGGTCGACATCCTCGTCTGCAATGCCGCGGTGAACCCCTATTACGGCCCGCTGCTCGACATTAAGGACGAGGCCTTCGACAAGATCATGGGCAGTAACGTCAAGAGCAACATCTGGCTCTGCGCGCTGGCGATCCCGCAGATGGCGGAGCGCGGCAACGGCTCGGTCGTGATCATCTCGTCGATCGGCGGCTTGCGTGGTTCCACCGTGATCGGAGCCTACGGCATCTCGAAAGCGGCGGACTTCGCGCTGTGCCGCAGCCTCGCCGGCGAATGGGGGCCGAAGGGCGTCCGCGTCAACTGCGTGGCGCCGGGTTTGGTCAAGACCGATTTCGCCCGCGCGCTGTGGGAAGATCCGGAAAACCTGAAGCGCCGCACGTCAGGCTCGCCGCTGCGCCGCATCGGCGAACCCGAAGAGATCGCCGGCGCCGTGGCCTATCTGGCGTCCGACGCCTCCACCTTCATGACCGGCCAGACCATCGTGGTCGATGGCGGCGTGACGACGGCTGCGACTTGATTTCTTTACCCTCCCCTGGAGGGGGAGGGTCGACGCGAAGCGGCGGGGTGGGGTGACGGTCTCTCCACATCCAGCAGTGCCCGATTTGAGAGACCGTCACCCTACCCCGTCTCACATTTCGCTGCGCTCAACGTGAGCCGACCCTCCCCCTCCAGGGGAGGGTAAGAGAAGGCGCCACTCCTCAACTTGACCTCCGCCCCCCAATCGGATTGCCTCTGGCGCAACCAAAACCTCCCGGGGAAGCAACGTCATGTCCTTTGTGCTGGCCATCGATCAGGGCACCACGTCGTCGCGCGCCATCGTGTTCCGCAGCGACATTTCCATCGCCGCCACCGCGCAAGCTGAATTCCCGCAGCATTTCCCGGCCTCGGGCTGGGTCGAGCACGAGCCCGAGGATATCTGGACCTCGACGATCGCGGTCTGCCGCGAGGCGCTGGAAAAGGCCGGCCTGAAGGCCAAGGACATCGCCGCGATCGGCATCACCAACCAGCGCGAGACGACTATCGTGTGGGATCGCGCGACGGGCCAGGCCGTGCACCGCGCGATCGTCTGGCAGGACCGCCGCACATCAGATATCTGCGCCAAGCTGAAGAGCGAAGGCCACGAGCCCGACATCTCGGCCAGGACCGGCCTGATCATCGACCCTTATTTCTCTGGGACCAAAGTCGCCTGGATCCTCGACCACGTCCCGGGCGCGCGGGAACGCGCGGGCCGCGGCGAACTGCTGTTCGGCACTGTGGATTGCTATCTGCTGTGGCGGCTGACCGCTGGCCGCGTGCACGCGACCGACGCCACCAACGCCTCGCGCACGCTGCTGTTCAACATCCACACCGGCGAATGGGACGACGAACTCCTGAAGTTGCTGCGCGTGCCACGCTCGATGCTGCCGGAAGTAAAGAACTCTTCGGCCAAATTCGGCGACAGCGACCCAAGCCTGTTCGGCGGCCCGATCGCCATTTCAGGCATCGCCGGCGACCAGCAGGCCGCCACCATCGGCCAGGCCTGCTTCACGCCCGGCATGATCAAGTCGACCTACGGCACCGGCTGCTTTGCCCTTCTCAACACCGGCGCGACGCCGGTCGCATCGAAGAACAAGCTGCTCACCACCATCGCCTATCAACTCAACGGCAAACGCACCTACGCGCTGGAAGGTTCGATCTTCGTCGCCGGTTCCGCCGTGCAATGGCTGCGAGATGGGCTCGGCATCATCAAGCAGGCGTCCGAGACCGGCCCGCTCGCCGACAAATCCAATTCCACCCAGAGTGTCTATCTGGTGCCGGCCTTCGTCGGCCTCGGCGCGCCCTACTGGAATCCCCGCGTGCGCGGCGCGTTGTTCGGTCTCACCCGCAACACCGGCCCCGCCGAACTGGCGCATGCCGCGCTGGAAAGCGTCTGCTACCAGACCTTCGATCTCCGCGAAGCGATGCGCGCCGACTGGCCTGGGGGGAAGGCCGCCAACGTACTGCGCGTCGACGGCGGCATGACGGCGTCGGACTGGACCATGCAGCGGCTCGCCGATCTGCTCGATGCCCCCGTGGATCGCCCGATGATCCAGGAAACCACCGCACTCGGCGCCGCCTATCTCGCCGGGCTGCAGGCCGGCGTTTACCCCGAACCCACAAAATTCGCCGACAACTGGCGGCTGGAGCATCGCTTCAAGCCGAACATGAGCAAGGCGACGCGCGAGCGCAAGCTTGCGGGCTGGGCGAGAGCGGTGAAGGGCGTGCTGGCGAGTGACGAGGGAGAAGGCTAACGCCGCCGTCATCGCAATTCACGCCTTACTTATTTCCTTTCAAAGTGCAAACGTGGATGGCAGCGGACATCTGACGCGCTTCGCGCTTTTGTCCGTCCATGAGAATAGAGAGAAGGCGAACCATGATCCTGCCTGACGGCTACTCCGACGTTCCCGCCGGCAAGATCGCCGCCGTCACCACGCATCTGGAAATGACCGCGCGCCCCGCGCCGCGTGCCGATCCCGCGGGTGCGTGGACGCTGCGGCGGGTAGATACCCCCGCGCTCGACTGGTATCGCGATCTCTATGGCCGCGTCGGCGGGCCCTGGTTGTGGGTTTCGAGGATACGGCTGCCCGATGCTGAATTGGCCGCGATCATTCAATCGCCGCCGATGGAGGTCTACGCGCTGGCGCATGAGGGACGCGACGAAGGCTTGCTCGAGATGGATTTTCGCGAGCCCGGGCAATGCGAAATCGTTTCTTTCGGGCTCACCGGAAAACTTGTCGGCACCGGCGCCGGCCGCTGGCTGATGAACCGCGCGCTGGAGATCGCATGGTCGCACCCGCTCACGCGGCTCTGGCTGCACACCTGCACCTTCGACCATCCCGCCGCGCTCGCCTTCTACCAGCGCTCGGGCTTCCGTCCATTCCGCCGGCAGGTCGAGGTGGTCAACGATCCGCGGCTCGATGGAACAGTGCCGCGCGATGTGGCACGGCATGTGCCGGTGATTGAGTAGACCGGTGGCCCGCTCCGGCGGGTGCAAATTTGGAACGCCTGCCTATCCCTTCAGGTCGGTACTTGATATGGCGTGAGGCGCCACAGTCGTTCGGGCAGTGGCTGCATTGGCGGAAGTGCAAGCACGCCATAGCTGGAGCATAGCGGCAGGTCCGGCTTCCAATCGTGGATCGCAAAGACCACACGATACTGCAATAGGTCAGGCAATTTGCAGGGATATTCGCCGATTACCGTCTCGCCATCTGGGGTTAGAAAGGTCTCGTTCCATGCCACTTGCCAAGTTTCTCGGGGGCGAGATGGGTCCGGCTGAACGAATTCGGCGATATTGAACATGGCATCAGGAATTGTGACCAGCACCTCGAACAACGCTACATCATCCATGTAGCAGCGGAGGTACTCTTCCCATTCTTTCCGATCTTGGACTGTAAGCGGTCCTATTTCATCACCGCGGCCGTGCTGTCGCAGAAATTCTTTCAGCTCTTCCGAAAATCTGGTCGGGTCGCGCTCGTCGATTTCCTGGCGCAGGAAGCGGCTGTATGCGGTCCAGTCGGCACTCATCGAATAGGCGCCGATGACCCTTAGGGGCGGCAACTTGCTTGCGGTCATTCGTTCGGGGCCTTCTGGCGACGGCACACGCCACGGTAGCGCAGGTGACGGCGCATACCAAGGCAGTCTATAAATCCTTCCCAACCAGAATGGAATGCAGCTCATGATCCTGATCGGCCAATACGATTCCCCCTTCGTCCGCCGCGTCGCCATCGCGATGCGGCTTTATGGCATCGCCTTCGAGCACAGGCCGTGGTCGACCTTCGGCGATGCCGACAAGATCGCGCCCTATAATCCGCTGCGGCGGGTGCCGACACTGGTGCTCGATGACGGCGAGGCGCTGATCGAAAGCACGATGATCCTGGATTATCTTGACGACCGCGTCGGTCCCGACAAAGCGATGATCGCCCCGCGCGGCGAGACGCGGCGGCGGCATTTGCGGATTTGCGCGCTGGCGATGGGTCTTGGCGACAAGGGCGTCAGCCTGCTGTACGAGCGCGTGCTGCGCAAGGACAGGCAACTCGATCTCTGGGTCGAGCGCTGCAAGCGGCAAATATCGGGCGTGCTAGAAATGCTGGAAAAGGAGCGCGCGGCAATCAAGACGCCGTATTGGTCAGGCGAAAACATCGGCCACGCCGACATCGCCGTCGCCTGCGTGCTGCGCTTCACCGGCGAGGCGCATCCCGCGCTGTTCGACGCGCGCTATCCCGCGCTGAAGGCGCATTCCGAGCGCTGCGAGGCGCTGCCGCCGTTCCAGGAAATCGTGCAGCCGCTGGCGCCGCCGAAGGGTTAGTCCTTCGCCGCTATCGCTTCCCGCATCCTGCCGAGCGCCGCTTCGACGACCTCGCGGGTATACGGTTTCTGCACCACGGGGGCTTCAGCGAGCTCGGCCGGGATCGGCGCGCGCTCGCCATAGCCGGTGGCGAACATGAAGGGGACCTTCAGTTCGGTAAGCCTGGTGGCGACCGGGATGCTGTTCTCGTTGCCGAGGTTGAGATCGAGCAGCGCGAAATCCGGCTTCTCGCGACCGATCGACGTCAGCGCCTGATTGACCGAGGCCGCCGTCTCGACATGGCGGGCGCCGAGTTCGAGCAGGATCACCTCGGCCGCCATGGCGATGATCAGATTGTCCTCCACGATCAGCGCCGTGCCGGACAGGCGCGGCGGCGCCGGCGTTTCGGTCTCCACTTTCGTGGTAATGCCTGACATCGACGGTCACCATCTCCACATAATTGGCCGGGATCACGAAGTGCGCGTGCACGCCCAGCAGGTCGAAACGCAGCTCGGCGTCACCCTTGAGATCGAACGGGATCGAGCGCTCGATGATGGTGGTGCCGAAACCGCGCCGCGATGGCGGCTGCACCGGCGGGCCGCCGCTTTCCTTCCAGTCGATCACAAGTCTCGAACTCTGATCGAGCTTCCAGGCGATCTCGACGCTTGCCGGTGGAATCGGCCAGCGCGCCATATTTGGCGGAGTTCGTCATCATCTCGTGGACGACCAGCGCCAGCGTCGCGAACGCCTTGGGATCGAGCGCGACTTCCGGGCCTTCCATCTTGATGCGGCCCGCGCGCGCGCCGAGATAGGCGCCGGCCTCCGATTCCACCAGCGCCTTGCAGCGCCACCGGCGCCCAGTTCAGGCTGGTGATCTGGTCGTGCGCGCGCGCCAGCGCCTGGATGCGGCCGCCGAGCACGCTGCTGAATTCCTCGATACTCCCGGCGGTATCCTTGCTCTGCGTGACGAGGCCGCGCACGAGACTGAGGATGTTGCGGACGCGATGGTTGAGCTCGGCGATCATCAGCTCCTGCCGTTCCTGCGCGCCCTTGCGTTCGCGGGCGGCGAGATCGGCAAGCTGCAAAATCACTTCGAGCAGCGTGACACGCAAACCTTCCGCGATCTGCAGTTCGGCCGAAGACCAGGGCGCGGACTGGCCGTGCACCGTCTCCTGCCAAAGCTCAAAACTCTTGCGCGGGGTGAGGCGGGGGCCGAGCGGACCCGAGGCGTAGACCTTGCCGGGCGCGCCGGCCCAGTTCACCTTGCGCAGGATCTCGCGGCGGAAGAAGATCAGGCAGTCGCGCGGCGTGCGCGAGATTGGAATCGCGAGGAAGCCGGCGGCGCGATCGCGGAACAATTCGCCCGACGCGTAGATCTTGCCGATCTCGGCGCTGGCGCAGATCCGGCCCGGCGAGGTGCGGTTGATGAAGCCGACGAGATCCTTCACTTCGCGCTCGGTCGGGGTTTCGCCTGATAGCGTGATCTCGTCATTGGACCAGATGGCGATCCCGTCGCACTCGATCATCTTGCGGTAGTCACCGATGAAGTCGGCGATGGCGCGCTGGCTGTGTTCGTGGCTGGCGGCGGCCTCGATCAGCCGCTCCTGAATCTGGTGCGCGCGCGTCTCATAGGCGATGCTCGCCTCGCGCTCGCGGGTTTCCAGGGTCCAGGAAAACATCTGGCCGAACAGTTCGGCGGCGGTGCGGCGTCTCGAACGAGATGTGCCGCGGCGAATAGTGATGGCAGGCGAACAGGCCCCACAATTTGCCGTCGCGCAGGATCGACACCGACATCGATGCCGCGACGCCCATGTTCTGCAGATATTCGATGTGGATCGGCGACACCGATCGCAGCGTGCTGGTCGAAAGATCAAGCAGCGCCGCGCTGTGGGTCGCGGTCGAAGCCAGCGGCACCGGTTTGGCGCCGATATCGGCAATGATGCGCAGCCAGTTGCGGGTGTAGAGCGTGCGCGCCTGCGCGCGGAATATCGGAGGCCGGATAGTGCAGTCCTAGAAACGGCTCCAGTCCCGAAGCTGCGACCTCGGCGATCACCTCGCCCGACCCATCCGGGTGGAAACGATAGACCATCACGCGGTCGAATCCGTTGAGCACCTTGAGCTGTCGCGCGGCTTCCTGCGCCAGTTCGGTAACGCCCTTGGTCTTGCGGATCCGGCTCACCATCAACCGGACCATTTCTCCCGAGTTGGTGTCTTGCTCGATCACGGAGGGCTCCGCCTCAATGATCAGATAGGCGCCGGAAAAATGGATGGCGATGTCGAACGGCTTGCCGCCATCCTGCAGCGGCACTCCGAAAATCCGTTCGTTTGCGTCCGGCCCGGCGAGATAGTCGACGCGGCCTCGAATGGCCTCGACCGCAGCCTTCGAAAGCACCTCTTCGATCGGGCGCTGAAAGATATCGGCGCAGTCGCGTCCGAGATAGTCGGCGACGTTTTCAGAGGCCATGCAAACCGTGAAATCGGATTGCAGGCCGAGCAGGAATCCGAACGGCTGGATGCTGCCGGGAATGTGGATCGGTTCGCGGTCGCAATTGGTGAGATCGACTTGCTTGTTCATGACAGCGCCGACGCGTGCGCGAAGAGATCGAAGGCGGAACGCGCCGAACTGGACGAGATCGTCCTCGGCAAGTTCGTCAGCATGACATTCCAGAACGGCGAGATATTGCGGCCAGAAATGTCGGCCCGCACCATGGCCGAGAAAGGCGGTGTTGCCGGAAACCAGCGGATCGCTGCACTGCCTCACCGTCCTCAGCAGATAGGCCGCGCCAAGACGGGATCCTTCCAGCACATACAGTGTGCCGAGCATCGCGGCGCGATCGGTCAGTGCAGGCGCATTCAGCCGGCCGGGCTTGCCGCCAAGCCGGGCAAGGTCGGTCAGGATGGCCTGCGGTCCGCGCGCGATCGTCCCAATCCGACAGCATGACGCGGACGCCGGCGCCGTTCCAGCGACCGCTCGAGCGGCAACAGGGCCGTGGCATTGATCTCCAGGAAATGGCGATAACCCGCCACCGTGCAAAGATCGAGGACGCCGAGCGTGGCATCAAGCTGCGCATGATCCGCGGCGGTGGCGTCCCTCAAAATGCTTCGAAGAAGAGGTTTTTGGCGGGTGGAGAGGCTACAATCGGCGTGATGCGGCGTCGGAATTGCGATTTCCGGCATCCGAAATCCTTCTTGTAGGGTGTGTACGCGGCGGTCGGGTTACAGGATAACCCAATGCAAACGCAGCAGGAGAACCTCGGGTTCCCTGTGCGATATGGCGATTTTGCCGATTGGGCATGCCGCCGGCCGATCGGCGCGGGAGGGCGTAGGCCCCTACGGGCCTACCGCTTCACCGCATCGCTTCGGGGGTATCCGGCTGGACCAGCGGATGCGCCTTGGCGAATTCCGGCAGCGCCATTGCGGTCTCAAAGATGCGCTGCACCGTCGGATAGATTTTCAGGTCGATCTGCTGCGTCACCGCGACGGTGACATGGCCGACCATGCAGACATCGGCCAGCGTCGGTGCATCCCCATGGCAGAATTTGCCCGTGTCCTTGTGATCAGCCAGATGTCCCTCCAGCGCGGCCAGCGTTTCCACCGTCCAGTGCCGCCGCCATGCCGCCTGCTGGGTGTCGCGCAGATTGAGTTCATGGTCGAGATAGCGCCGCACCCGCGGCACCAGCAGCGGATGTCCCTCGCAGGCGACCATCAGCGCCAGCGCGCGAACGCGGGCACGGCCATTGATATCGGCGGGCAGCAACGGTGGGGAGGGATATTTCTCGTCGAGATATTCGACAATGGCGAGCGACTGGAACAGCGTGGTGCCGTCGTCCTCGACGAGCGCCGGCAGCGCCATCTGCGGATTGATCTTGCGATATTCGGCCTCGCGATGCGCGTTGGCGTCGAGGTCGACGAACACGACATCGGCCGGCACATTTTTCAGATTGAGCGCGATGCGCACGCGAAAACTCGCCAGCGATCGCCAGAACGAGAAGAATTTCATGGGGCCTCCTCACTTCTCTTCCCCTCTCCCCTTGTGGGAGAGGGTGGATCGCCGTCGCGAAGCGGCGGCGAGACGGGTGAGGGGTTCTCTCCGCGGATAGAGATCCCTCATCCGGCACGGACTTCGTCCGCGCCACCTTCTCCCACAAGGGGAGAAGGGAAGAAAGATGCGATCAGGCCCCAACCGCCTTCTTCCGCCAGGCCAGATGCACGGCGCAGGTGCATCCGGGCGGATGCGACGCGACGTCATTGGCGGGGACGGCGGCCATCGGCGTCGGTGTCTTCGCCGCAGCCTCCTGCGAGGGAATATAGTTCAGCACCGGCGCCAGCCAGCGTTCGGTCTCGGCCACCGTCATGCCCTTGCGCGCGGCATAGTCCTCGACCTGGTCGCGTTCGATCTTGCCGACGCCGAAATAGAAGCTTTCGGGATGGCTGAAATAAAGCCCCGACACTGAAGAACCCGGCCACATCGCAAAGCTCTCGGTCAGCTTCACGCCGGCTGTGTTTTCCGCATCGAGCAGGCGGAACAGCGTCGCCTTCTCGGTGTGGTCGGGCTGCGCGGGATAGCCGGGCGCGGGGCGGATGCCGGCATATTGCTCGAGGATCAACTCGTCCGGGGCCAGCGTCTCGTCCGGCGCGTAGCCCCAGAACTCCTTGCGGACGCGCTGATGCATCCGCTCGGCAAAGGCCTCCGCCAAGCGATCGGCCAGCGCCTTGCACAGGATCGAGGAATAATCGTCATTGGCGTTCTTGAAGCGGTCGGCGACCGCGTCCTCGCCGATCCCGGCGGTGACTACGAACGCGCCGACATAGTCCGGAACGCCGGACGACACAGGCGCGATGAAATCCGACAGCGCGGCATTGAAGCGGCCTTCGCGCTTCTCCAGCTGCTGGCGCAGCGTGTGGAAGGTCGCGATCTTCTGTTTGCGGCTATCGTCGGCATAGACAGCGATATCGTCGCCATCGGCGTTGGCCGGCCAGAAGCCTATGGTGGCGCGGGCGGTGAACCATTTCTCCTTGACGATGAGATCGAGCATCTTGCGCGCGTCGTCATACAGCGAACGCGCGACTTCGCCGATCTTGGGATCGTCGAGGATCGCCGGAAAGCGCCCGGTCAATTCCCAGGTCTGGAAGAACGGCGTCCAGTCGATGTATTCGGCCAGCTCTGCGAGGTCGTAGGCGTCGAAACTCCTGATACCCAGAAATGCCGGCTTGGTTGGCGGCGTCTTGGCGAAGTCGGCCTTGACCGCGTTGGCGCGTGCGACGGCCAGCTTCAGCCGCTTCTTGTCGGCCTGCGCGCGGAAATGCGCCGCGGAAATCTTGGCGTATTCGGCGCGGATGTCGGCGGCATAGGCCTCGCGCCGATCGGGCGAAAGCAGCGAGGACGCCACGCCAACAGCGCGGCTGGCGTCGTTGACATGCACCACCGGGCCGCCCTTGTAGTTCGGGTCGATCTTGACGGCGGTATGGACGCGGCTGGTGGTCGCGCCGCCGATCAGCAGCGGCATCTTCATGCCCTGTCGCTCCATTTCGCCGGCCAGAAAACTCATCTCGTCGAGCGAGGGCGTGATCAGGCCGGACAGCCCGATGATATCGGCGTCTTCCGCCTTGGCGGTCTCGATGATCTTGCTGGCCGGCACCATGACGCCGAGGTCGATGACCTCGAAATTGTTACATTGCAGCACGATGCCGACGATGTTCTTGCCGATGTCGTGGACGTCGCCCTTGACGGTGGCGAGCACGATCTTGCCGGCGGCATTGCGGCCGCCGCTGCTGGTGACGCCGTTGGCGAGGTTGCGCGCCTTTTCCTCTTCCATGAACGGCATCAGATAGGCGACCGCCTGCTTCATCACGCGGGCCGACTTCACCACCTGCGGCAGGAACATTTTTCCGTCGCCGAAGAGGTCGCCGACGATGTTCATGCCGGCCATCAGCGGGCCCTCGATCACGTTCAGCGGTCGCTCGACCGTCAGCCGCACGGCTTCGGTGTCGGCTTCGATGAATTCGGTGATGCCGTGCACCAGCGCGTGGGACAGCCGCTTCTCGACCGGCCATTCGCGCCAGGCGAGATCCTGCTCCTTGGTCTGCTTCTCCTTGCCGCGGAATTTTTCGGCCAGCGCCAGCAGCCGCTCGGACGCGCCGGGGTCGCGGTTGAGGATGACGTCTTCGCAGACCTGGCGCAGTTCGGGGTCGATGTCGTCATAGACGATCATCTGCCCGGCATTGACGATGCCCATGTCCATGCCGGCCTTGATGGCATGATACAGGAACACGGAATGCATGGCCTCGCGCACCGGCTCGTTGCCGCGGAACGAGAACGAGAGGTTGGAGACGCCGCCGGAAATATGCGCATGCGGCAGGTTCTGGCGGATCCAGCGCGTCGCCTCGATGAAGTCGACGCCGTAATTGTTGTGTTCTTCGAGTCCCGTCGCGATCGCGAAAATATTCGGATCGAAGATGATATCCTCAGGGGGAAAGCCGACCTCGTCGACCAGGATGTCATAGGCGCGCTTGCAGATCTCGGTCTTGCGCGCAAACGTATCGGCCTGTCCGGCCTCGTCGAACGCCATGACGACGACGGCGGCGCCATGGCGGCGCGCGATCTGGGCCTCGTGGATGAATTTCTCCACGCCTTCCTTCATCGAGATCGAGTTCACCACCGGCTTGCCCTGAACGCATTTCAGGCCGGCCTCGATCACGTTGAATTTCGAGGAGTTCGACCATCACGGGCACGCGCGCGATGTCGGGCTCGGCGGCGACGAGGTTGAGGAACGTCACCATCGCGGCTTCGGAATCGAGCAGGCCTTCGTCCATGTTGACGTCGATGATCTGCGCGCCGTTCTCGACCTGGTCGCGCGCCACCGCCAGCGCTGCGGTGTAGTCGCCCGCCGTGATCAGCTTGCGGAATTTTGCCGAGCCGGTGACGTTGGTGCGCTCGCCGACATTCACGAACGGGATCGCCGGCGTCAGTTCGAACGGCTCGAGGCCCGAGAGCCGCAGCCGCGGCTCGATGGCGGGCACGAGGCGCGGCTTGTGCGGAGCGACCGCGGCGGCAATCGCCGCGATATGGTCCGGCGTGGTGCCGCAGCAGCCGCCGACGATGTTGACGAGGCCGGCTTCGGCAAACTCGCCGATCAGCCGCGCCATGTATTCCGGCGTCTCGTCATACTGGCCGAATTCGTTGGGCAGGCCGGCGTTCGGATAGGCGCAGACCAGCGTATCGGCGACGCGGCCGATGTCGGCGATATGCGCGCGCAGGTCTTCGGCGCCGAGCGCGCAGTTGAAGCCGATGGTGATCGGCCTGGCGTGCCGCACCGAATTCCAGAACGCTTCCGGCAATTGCCCCGACAGCAGCCGGCCGGACTTGTCGGTAATGGTGCCCGAGATCATCACGGGCACGTCGATGCCGCGCTCCTCGGTGATTTCCGAAATCGCGTAGAGTGCGGCCTTGGCGTTCAGCGTGTCAAAGATGGTCTCGACCAGCAGCATGTCGGCGCCGCCGTCGAGCAGGCCGTTGATCTGTTCGCCATAGGACTTGCGCAAATCGTCGAAGGTGACGGCGCGATAGCCGGGGTTGGAAACGTCAGGCGAGATCGAAGCCGTCCGGTTGGTCGGGCCCAGCGCGCCGGCGACGAAACGCGGTTTGCCGTCCTCGGCGCTGACGCGCTCGGCGGCGGCGCGGGCGAGCTTTGCGCCGTCGCGATTGAGTTCGTAGGCGAGGTCCGACATGTCGTAGTCGGCCTGCGCGATCGAGGTCGAGGAGAATGTGTTGGTGGCGACGATGTCGGCGCCCGCGCGCAGGTAAGCCGCGTGGATATCCTCGATCGCCCTCGGCTGCGTCAGGATCAAGAGGTCGTTGTTGCCGCGGACATCGCGATGGAAGTCGGCAAAACGCGTCCCCCGAAACGCAGCTTCGTCATACTGCAGGCCCTGGATCATCGTGCCCATCGCGCCGTCGAGCACCAGGATGCGTTCGCGGGCGGCGGCAAGCAGGGCGGTACGCTTTGGCGAAATCGATGATGTCATCGGATCAGGCGGCTTTCTGTGCGCCATTGGGGCGAATGCCCAGCAGATGGCTGATCGCAAACACGAGGTCTGCGCAATTCATGGTGTAGAAGTGAAAGGTATCGACGCCGTGCTTGGCGAGCTTTTGCACCTGGCCGGCAGCGACGGTGGCGGCGACCAGCTTGCGCGTCTCGGCGTCGTCGTCGAGCCCTTCGAACTTGTCGGCCAGCCAGGTCGGCACCGTGGTGCCCGCGCGCGTCACGAAGTTCCGCGCCTGCTTGAAATTGTGCATCGGCATGATGCCGGGGACCACCGGGATATCGATGCCGCGGGCGCGCACGCGATCGAGGTAGCGGAAGTAGAGGTCGTTGTCGAAGAACACCTGGGTGATGGCGCGCGTCGCGCCGGCGTCGACCTTGGCCTTCAGCGTGTCGATATCGGCATCGAGCGTCGGGCTCTCGGGATGTTTTTCGGGATAGGCCGAGACCGAGACTTCGATATCGGGATAGCGCTTCTTGATGCCGGCGATCAGGTCGGGCGAGCTCTGATAGCCGTCGGGATGGGCCTGATAGGCGGTGCCGATGCCGGTGGTGGGGTCGCCGCGCAGGGCGACGATGTGGCGGACGCCGATCTCGTGATAGCGCGCCACCACGTCATCGATCTCGCCCTTGGGCGCGCCGACGCAGGTCAAATGCGCGGCCGGCGTCAGGCGGGTCTCTTTGAGAATACGCGCGATGGTCGAGTGGGTGCGCTCGCGGGTCGATCCGCCCGCGCCATAGGTCACCGACACGAAATTCGGCGTCAGCGGCGCCAGCCGGTTGATGGTCTCCCACAGGCTCCGCTCCATCTCTTCCGTCTTGGGCGGAAAGAACTCAAAGGAGATTTTTGGCGAATGGAGTGCGCGATGGCCGTCGAAAGCAGCGGACGTAGTTTCGGTCATGGCACTTCACGAAGCTCCAAAAGGATCGGCTGACGTCGGGCGTAGCGGCGAGGAGCTAAAATAGGCCAAACGAACCCGACCAAACAGCCCATCGGCTATGGGAAGTAGCCCAATAAGCGCAAAAAATATGCAAAATGGAGACTTCATAGGGAGTTGGTGGGCCAGAAGCTAATATCTATTTTATTGTATATTGGCATATAGTTATCTAGGTTTTGGCGACCAGAAGAGGCGCGGATGGTTGGTGGGCAAGAAGCTGTTGTGATGAATTCAATACATCCAGTCCCACTGGGAGGGCGTGCCCGCCGCTTCCTTTACCCACATGCGCGGGCCTGCTCTGCGCCGACCGGGCCTTTGTCGCGCTCGCCGGCCGCACTAGTTTAGCGCCATGATCCCGCTTTCAGTCCTCGACCTTTCCGTCGTCACCACAGGCACCCGTCCGGCCCACGCGCTGCAGAACAGCATCGATCTGGCGCGCCATGTCGATGGGCTCGGCTATGTCCGCTACTGGCTTGCCGAGCACCACAACCTGGCCTCGGTGGCGAGCCCCGCGCCCGACCTGATGATCGGTCAGATCGCCGCGGTGACCAAAAACATCCGCGTCGGCTCCGGCGGCGTGATGCTGCCCAACCACGCGCCGCTGGTGGTTGCCGAACGCTTCAAGATGCTGGAGGCGCTGTTTCCCGGCCGCATCGATCTCGGCCTCGGCCGCGCGCCCGGCACGGACGGCGCCACGGCGCACGCGCTGCGCAGCCGGCTCGACCGCCGCGAAGGCGACGACTTTCTCGAACGGCTCAGTGAACTGGTGATGTGGGAGACGCGCGATTTCCCGGCCGGCCATCCCTACAACAATGTGGTGGCGATGCCGGACGATACGCCGCTGCCGCCGATCTGGCTGCTCGGCTCGAGCGATTACAGTTCGGAGCTGGCCGCGCAGGTCGGCATGGGCTTCGCGTTCGCGCATCATTTTGCGTCCTATGACGCCATCGCGGCGCTGACCAACTACCGCGACCATTTCAAGCCATCCGGCTGGCGAACCACGCCGCAAGGCATTCTCGCCGTCGCAGCGGTTGCCGCCGAAACCGATGCGGAAGCCGAACAACTCGCTTCCTCGATGGACCTCAACCGCCTGCGCCGCGACCGCGGACAATATCTGCCGCTGCCGAGTGTCGAGGAAGCGCTGGCCTATAATTACAGCGACGCCGAGCGCGCCTCGGTGATGCGCAACCGCTCGCGGCTGTTCGTCGGCAGCCCGGCGACCATCATGGCGAAGCTGCAACCGATGATCACGGCCGGCAAGCCGGATGAATTGATGATCATCACGGCGGTGTACGACCACGACGCGCGGAAGAAGTCGTATAGTCTGCTGGCCGATGCGTTCGGATTGGGCAAGAAGGCGGCGGCATAAAATATAAAAGCTGTCGTCCCTGCGAACGCAGGGACCCATACCGCGTGATCTATCGATAGAGCAATATCGCCGACGCCTTCTAACGCAACTGCGTTCGGTGGCTATGGGTCCCTGCGTTCGCAGGGACGACCATGTCGATAGATTGCCTTGACCTGATCTACTCCGCCTTGTCGCTGAACGTCGCCCGGAACGGATGGCCGGGATAGACGCCGACAATGCGGAATTCACGCGAGAAGAATTTCAACTCTTCCAGCGCGAAGGCGAGGCCCTTGTCGTCGGGATGGCCGTCGACGTCGGCATAGAATTGCGTGGCGGAGAATTCGCCGTCGACCATGTAGCTTTCGAGCTTGGTCATGTTGACGCCGTTGGTGGCGAAGCCGCCGAGCGCCTTGTAGAGCGCGGCGGGCAGGTTGCGCACCCGAAAAACAAAAGTGGTGACCAGCGGCCCCGAGCCCTGCTTGGCCCAGTTCGCCTCGCGCGCCAGCACCACGAAGCGGGTGGTATTGTGGGCCTCGTCCTCGACGTCCTCGGCCAGGATATCGAGGCCGTAGATTTGCGCCGCAAGGCGCGAGGCGATCGCGGCAACGCTCTTGTCGTTGCGTTCGGAAACGTCGCGCGCGCTGCCGGCGGTATCCGCCGCGACGATCGGCTTGATGCCGAGTTTCCGGATGATGCGCCGGCATTGGCCGAGCGCGTGGACGTGGCTCTCCACCGTCTTGATGTCGGTCAGCTTGGCGCCGCGGACCGCCATCAATTGATGCCGGACCGGCAAGAACCATTCGCCGACGATGAACAGGCCGGACTGCGGCAACAGATGATGAATGTCGGCGACGCGGCCGGCGACCGAATTCTCGATCGGGATCATGCCGAGGTCGGCCTCGCCCGAGGAGATCGCGGCCAGCGCGTCCTCGAAGGTCGCGCACGGCAACGGCTCGGCGTCGGGATAGGCCTCGACGATGGCGATATGGGAATTGGCGCCAGGCTCGCCCTGGAATGCGATTTTGAGCTTCTTGGTCATGCGGGGCCTTTTAGCAGCGGCTCAGGCTTTGGCCAGTATCCGCCGGGCGGTTTCGAGGTCGGCCGGGGTGTCGACACCGCGCGGGACGCTGTCGACGATGGTGATGTCGATCCGCATCCCGGCCTCCAGCGCGCGGAGCTGCTCGAGCTTCTCCTGCTGCTCCAGCGGCGACGGGGGCAGCGCCACGAACCGTTCCAGCGCGGCGCGGCGGTAGGCGTAGAGGCCGATGTGGTGGTAGCGCGGGCCGTCGCCATGGGGCGCGGTGGCACGGGTGAAATAGAGCGCGCGTAGCCGGTTCGGGCCGATCGGCGAGCCGACCGCCTTCACCACGCTGGGCGCCTGGTCCTCTTCCTCGGTATGGATCTGCGAAGCCAGCGTCGCAATGTCGACGGTGGGGTCGTCGAGCGGCGGCAGCGCGGCGCGGATGGTGTCCGGGTTGATCGTGGGAAAATCGCCCTGCAGGTTGACCACGATCTCGGCCCGGCCGTCCGGATCGATCGTCCGCATCGCCTCATGGATCCGGTCGGAGCCGGAGGGATGATCGGCGCGGGTCATCACCACCTCGCCGCCGGCGGCCTTCACGGCGGCCGCGATCTCGGGCGTGTCGGTGGCGACCGCCACCCGGCCGATTCTCGGCCTCCTCGGCCCGCCGCAGCACGTGGACGATCATCGGCAGGCCGCCGATATCGAGCAGCGGTTTGCCGGGCAGGCGGGTCGCCGCCATGCGGGCGGGAATCAGCACCAGAATGCGGGGTTCGGTCATCCGGAACGAGGTCTGCCGGCCAGCAAGAACAGGCCGGAAATAATGGGGGACTGGCGGAAAGTCGGGGCGTTTATACGGGTTGCCAGAGCCCGGGCAAACCGATATCTCAACCCTGCTGAGGGTGCGGCGCGAAAGGCTGATTCCTGATGCGCATCCGCGGCCGTTTTGCCGGCCTTCAGTCGACCTTCCCGGCCTGGAGCCTGATCCAACTATGGACTCCTTCGAACTCAACAAGATTATCGGCGCCATCCTCGGCACCTGCATTCTCGTTCTGGTGACGAGCTTTGCTGCCCATGCGATTTTCACGCCCAAGCCGCTGGAAAAGCCGGGCTTCGAGATCGCCGTGAAGGAAGACACCTCGCACGGCGCAGGCGCCAAGGAAGCCGCCGCTCCCTCCGAGCCGATCGAGAAGCTGCTGCAGACCGCCTCCGTCGAGAAGGGCGCCGGCGCCGCCAAGAAGTGCGCGGCCTGCCACACCTTCGAAAAGGGCGGCCCCAACCGCGTCGGCCCGAACCTCTACGGCGTCGTCGGTGAGCCGAAGGGCGCGGGCCGCGGCGGGTTCAATTTCTCGGCCGCCATGAAGGGCAAGGGCGGCACCTGGACCTTTGACGACCTCAACAAGTTCATCGCCAATCCAAAGGGCTTTGTTCCGGGCACCGCTATGGGCTTTGCCGGCATCCAGAAGGACAGCGAGCGCGCCGACGTCATCGCCTATTTGAACTCGGTTTCGGACAAGCCGGAGCCGCTGCCGACCGCGGCGAAGTAAAATTTCCATCGTCCGGCAAGGACGTTGCGACGACATGACGGCCAGGCATTGCCTGGCCGTTTGTCTATGGTGATCGCGTTGTTGTTATCGGGACGTTTCGCCGCACCGGCGTGGTTCCCGTGTTGATAACATGAGGAAAAAGCAACGTAATTGGTCGAACCCTTGCCTTATATTGGGTGCTGGCTGGCTCCCGTAAGCAACAGGATTTCCGCACTTGGCAATTTCCCGACGACATCTCCTGCAAGGCACCGCCGCTGCCGCCATGGCCCCCGCGCTCGGGCTCAACTTTGCTGTTTCCTCGCCCGCGCTGGCGCAGGCCGCGCCGGACGGACTGAAATGGCGGCACGGAATCTCCACCTTCGGCGACATCAAGTATCCCGCCGACTTCAAGCGCTTCGATTACGTCAATCCGGATGCGCCGAAGGGCGGCGTCGCCCGCCTGTTCGAGCTTGGTACCTATGACAGCTTCAACATCGTGGTCGCCGGGTTGAAGGGATCGGTCGCCTCCGGCGTCGCAAGAATCTATCAATCGCTGATGGACTCGGCCCTTGACGAGCCGGACAGCTATTACGGCACGCTGGCCGAACTCGTCGCCTACCCCGATGATTTCTCCTATGTGATCTACCGCCTGCGTCCGGCGGCGCGGTGGCATGACGGCAAGCCGGTAACGCCGGAAGACGTGATATTTTCGTTTGAAACGCAGAAGGCTAGCAGCCCGAGAGCCCGCTTCTATTATCAGCATATCGTCAAGGCCGAGAAGGTCGGCGATCATGACGTCAAATTCTTCTTCGACGGCCCCGGCAATCGCGAACTTCCCCTGATCACGGGACAGCTCAACGTGCTGCCGAAGCACTGGTGGGAAGGCACCGATGCGCAGGGCCGCAAGCGCGACGTGACGGCAACCACGCTGGAGCCGCCGCTGGGGTCGGGCCCCTATCGCATCAAGGACTTTGTCGCCGGCCGGTCGCTGGTGCTCGAGCGGGTGAAGGATTACTGGGCCAAGGATCTGCCCAACAGCATCGGCCAGGATAATTTCGACGAGCTCCGCTACGAATTCTTCCGCGACGACGTCGTCGGACGCCAGGCGTTCAAGGCCGACCAGTTCGACTGGTATGCCGAGCGCAGCGCCAAGGAATGGTCGGTGGCCTACGACTTCCCCGCGGTGCATGACGGACGGGTGCTCAAGGAAAAGTTTCCGGTGCTGAGTTCGGGGCGGATGCAGGGCTGGGCGTTCAACCTGCGCCGGCCGCTGTTCAAGGATGCGCGGTTGCGCCGTGCCTTCAACTACGCATTCGACTTCGAAGAGATGAACCGGACCTTGTCGACCGGCGAGTACCATCGCGACAGCAGCTATTTCGACGGCATCCCCGATTTCATGGCCACCGGACTTCCCGAGGGCCTCGAACTGGAAATTCTGGAGCCGCTGCGCGACAAGGTGCCATCAGAGGTTTTCACGACGCCCTACAAGGACCCCGTCAACGGCACCCCCGAAGCCGTCCGCACCAATCTGCGCGAAGCGACGCGGCTGTTGAAGGAGGCCGGATTCGAAGTCCGCGACCGCAAGCTGGTCGATCCCTCGGGACAGCCCGTCAGCGTCGAGATTCTATGTCCCGACGAGGGCAATGAGCGGATCTCGCTGTTCTACAAGCCCTCCCTGGAACGGCTCGGCGTCACCGTGAACATCCGCCGGGTCGATGACGTGCAGTACCAGAACCGCACGCGTGACTATGACTTCGACATGACGACCGTGGTCTGGCCGCAGTCGCTATCGCCCGGCAACGAGCAGCGCGAATGGTTCGGCTCGCAAGCGGCGGACAAGCCCGGTGCCCGCAACATGGGCGGCATCAAGAACCCAGCGGTGGATGCGCTGATCGAGCGGATCATCTTCGCCAAGAACCGTGCCGAACAGATCGCGGCCTGCAAGGCGATGGACCGCGTGCTGCTCTGGAACTTCTACTGCGTGACGCAATTCAGCTACGGATTCCAGCGCTATGCGCGCTGGGATCGGTTCAGCCGCCCCGAGCCCTTGCCCAAATACGGCGTGTCGGGATTCCCGACGGTGTGGTGGTACGATGCCGACAAGGCAGCCAAGATCGGCAAGCGCAGTTGAAGGAATCGCGCATGGCGCTACTCAACCGTCGACACGCGCTCGGTCTCGGCATCGGTGCGCTGAGCGCCGGCATATTTCGTCCCGCCGCCGCCGACAATGGCGTCGCCGAGATGCACGGCATGTCGGTGTTCGGCGACCTGAAATATCCGGCCGATTTCAAGCAATTCGACTACGTCAATCCGGATGCGCCGAAGGGCGGGTTGTTTTCGACGATTCCGTCGGTCCGCGCCTATAATCAATCCTTCCAGACGTTCAATTCATTCAACGCCTACATCCTCAAGGGCGAAGGCGCCAAGGGCATGGAGCTGACGTTTGACGCGCTGATGGCGCGCGCCAATGACGAGCCCGACGCGATGTATGGCCTTGCGGCGAAGTCGGTGTGGATTTCGTCCGACAAGCTCACCTACCGTTTCACGATGCGCCCCGAGGCCCGTTTCCACGACGGCTCGAAGATGACGGCGCACGACGTCGCCTTCTCGCTCAACACGCTGAAGGAAAAAGGCCACCCGCTGATCGTGGTGCAGTTGCGCGACATGGTGAAGGCCGAGGTGCTCGACGATGCGACGGTGGCCGTGACGTTTGCGCCAAACCGCGCGCGCGACGTGCCGCTTTACGTCGCGAGCCTGCCGATCTTCTCCAGGGCTTATTACGCGACGCGTCCGTTCGAGGAATCGACCACCGATATCCCGCTCGGTTCGGGGCCGTACAAGGTGGGCAGGCACGAGATCAACCGCTACGTCGAATTTGACCGGGTCAAGGATTATTGGGGTGCCAATCTTCCCGTCAATCGCGGCAGCTATAATTTCGAAACCGTGCGTTATGAGTTCTATCGCGACCGCGACGTCGCGTTCGAAGGCTTTACCGGCAAGAACTACCTCTACCGCGAGGAGTTCACCGCGCGCATCTGGGCCACGCGTTACGATTTTCCTGCCATCAAGGACGGCCGGGTCAAGCGCGAGACCTTGCCGGATGAATTGCCGTCGGGCGGGCAGGGCTGGTTCTTCAATACCCGCCGCGACAAGCTCAAAGACCCCAAAGTGCGCGAAGCGGTCATCAATGCGTTCGATTTCGAATGGACCAACAAGACCGTGATGTACGGCGCCTATGCACGCACGGTCTCGCCGTTCCAGAATTCGGACATGGTGGCGACCGGGCTGCCGTCGCCGGAAGAGCTGAAGCTGCTCGAGCCGTTCCGCGGCCAGGTGCCGGACGAAGTGTTCGGCGAGCCGTTCATTCCGCCGGCCTCGGATGGAT
>CAVYOM010000027.1:0-152766 GCA_963770135.1 uncultured Alphaproteobacteria bacterium
CATGATGGCATCGGCTTGTCGCTGTACGCCAAGCGCCTGGACCGCGGCAAGTTCATCTGGCCCTCGGCGTCGGCGGGCGCGGTGTCGATCTCGGCGGCCCAGATGGCTTATATGCTGGAGGGGATCGACTGGAGAAATCCGCAACTGACGTGGCGACCGCAGAGCGCCGGCTGAGCCAAATAAAATATCGGACCACGTGCATTTTAGGGCGCCACAAATCGCTGAATTTGTGATTTTCTCGTTTGCATGGACGCGGCTCGCGACGACATAACCGCTCTGAAAGAGGCGTTGGCGACCGAGCGCGCGAAGGCTCTGGACATCGCATCGGAGCTTGCGGTCGCCCGTGCGAAGGCGTCGGAAGACAGTGCGCTGATCGCCCAGCAGAAGCTGCGGATCGCCAAGCTCGAGCGCCGGATCTACGGACAGCGGTCAGAGCGCTCGTCTCGCCTGATCGACCAGTTGGCGCTGACGTTCGAAGAGCTGGAAGCCAGCGCCACCGAAGACGAGCTTGCGGCCGAGAGAGCCGTCGCCAGGACGACAACCGTTCGCGGATTTGCGCGCACGCGTCCCGAGCGCCAGACGTTCCCCGAGCATCTTCCCCGCGAGCGGGTGGTGATCGATCCGCCGGCGGCGTGTGAATGCTGCGGCGGCAATCGCTTGCGCAAGCTCGGCGAAGACGTGACGCGGACGCTGGAATTGGTGCCGCGCCAGTGGAAAGTGGTCGAGACGGTGCGCGAGAAGTTCTCTTGCCGCGACTGCGAGAAGATCAGCCAGGCGCCGGCGCCGTTCCATGCCGTTGCCAGAGGATGGGCGGGCCCCAGCCTGCTGGCCATGATCGTGTTCGAGAAGTTCGGCCAGCATCAGCCCCTGAACCGCCAGGCCGAGCGTTACGTTCTGGAAGGGGTGCCGATCGCGCTCTCGACCATGGCCGACGCGGTGGGATCGATCTGCGCGGCGCTTGATCCTTTGCTTCGCCTCGTCGAAGCCCACGTCATGGTGGCCGAGCGCCTTCATGCCGACGATACGACCGTTCCGGTCCTGGCCAGCGGCAAGACCGACACGGGGCGATGCTGGATTTACGTGCGGGACGACAGGCCTTTTGGCGGAACGGGGCCGCCGGCGGCGATGTTCTATTACTCGCGCGACCGCAAGGGCGAACATTCCCAGGCCCACCTGGCCCGATACGTCGGTATCCTGCAGGCGGACGCCTATGACGGGTATAACCAGCTCTATCTGGCCGGGCGTAGTCCCGGACCGATCCGAGAGGCGGCCTGCTGGGCGCACGCGCGGCGTCCGTTCTTCGCCATGGCCGATATCGAGGAGAATGCCCGTCGCAAGGCCGCGGGCAAGAAGGAACTCGCGCTGTCACCGATCGCCATCGAGGTCGTGCGCCGGATCGACGCGCTGTTTGAGATCGAGCGAACGATCAATGGTAAGGGCGCCGAGGAACGTCTGGCCGTCAGGCAGACGTTGAGCCGGCCTTTGACCGAGAATCTTCACGCCTACATGCGGGAACAGCTTGCCAAACTCTCGCGGGGGCATGATCTGGCCAAAGCGTTCAATTACATTCTCAAGCGCTGGGCAAGCTTCACTCTGTTCCTTGAAGATGGGCGCGTCTGCCTCTCCAACAATGCCGCCGAACGAGGCCTGCGAGGCATAGCCCTCGGGCGAAA
This sequence comes from uncultured Alphaproteobacteria bacterium, assembly GCA_963770135.1. Taxonomy (GTDB): domain Bacteria; phylum Pseudomonadota; class Alphaproteobacteria; order Rhizobiales; family Xanthobacteraceae; genus Bradyrhizobium. Next base: position 1,674 of record CAVYOM010000027.1, read on the forward strand.
GTCGTGGCTGTTCTGCGGATCTGACCGCGGCGGACAGCGCGCCGCGGCCATGTATAGCCTCATCGTCACGGCCAAAATGAACGGTATCGATCCGCAGGCCTGGCTCACGGACATCCTTGCCCGCATCGCCGCCCATCCGGCTCATCGGCTAGACGAACTGCTGCCCTGGAATTGGACGCCTCCGACTGCAGCGGTCTCCGCTCGAGCGGCATGACCATGCACGTCAACAAGGTTCATCACGTCACCACCATCACCCGTGTCGCCGAGGATCTCGGCGAGGACGAAGACTGGCTGCGGGACGTCGCCAACGAAATGCAGATCGAGGATGGCGTCATCTGGGTCTATGGCGTCGGAGAAGACGGTGTCCAGGCGTTCACCGACTTCGGTATCGAAAACCTGATCGAGCTCGTCCGCATGCACAAAGAAAATCCGACTTGGCTCAAGCGATGGCAGCCCGAATAATCCAATCGGTAGGAGGCTGCGGCCTACGCCGGATGCGTACCAATTTCAGCCCGCCCACGCGGACGAGAACGGCGTGTCCCTGTGGGTACCCGGCCTATTCGGAAGCCTGGCCGCAGCGCCGGCGGTTGCAGGATGGTCGCTCGGCACGGTGGCCTATCACATCACCTTGGCAGCTTCCGGCAACGTTGCGGCGGCACGCCAAATCTCGATAGGCCAAGTGCCAGTGACCGCAAACGTCAACCTCAACGCCAATCTGAACGTCCGCGGTCCACGCACCAAAGAAAAACCCCGGCAGTTGCCTGCCGGGGGTTCTCCGAGTGTTTCAAGTCTTTCGGGATCAGAAGTTACGCTGAGCGCGAACGTTCAGGAACACAGTGCTCTGGTCCTTGAACTCGTAGACGGTGGTTGGCTTGGGAGCCGAAGGTGCCAAGCCGCTTGTACCCGTGAACTTCTGGTCGAGGAAGAACGCACCGACTTCAGCCGAGAACGTCAGGTTCTTGACGGGAGTCCAGCGCGTCACCACACCGACCTGAGCGATGTTGAAGTCTGGGTTGCAGCTAAAGTTCGCACTCTTGTTACCCAAGCCACCAGTTCCAGCGATGTAGGCGGCGCACAGAGCCCCCTTGCAGATTCATCACCATGCATTTCTCGGGAGAAACCAATAGCCCTTTAGTCCTTCCTCCTCTCCAATGTACAGCCACATCTCAGAGTTGCGGCGGTGCCAGTCCTTATATCCGTCGATTTCTGCTCTACGCTTAAAGTCGTCACATCGTTGTTGCCGAGCCACTAAATCAGCCGCACCCTGATCATAGTTCGCGTTGTAACAGTGTGAAGGTCCACTAGGTGAGCTCGCGTAAGCGCCGTCACATAAGGACCTGATGGCATTATTCGTTGTAGCCGGATTTAATGGAAGAAGCTTGATCACAAGCGCCTTGATGCGGACGGTCTGGGGAATGTCAGCCATGGCAACCAAAAAGAGCGCGCCCAATCCAATCCCAATTTTGTAAACTCCTTTCACGGGTCAATCGCCCTCCCTTGCGAAGCTTAAGCATTAGCCTAGCGTAACGCAGGAGGCGCGATTTGTCTAAACGACGCGCACAATGCTGCGCGGGAGTTCATTTCCGAACACGCGTAGTGTTAGCAACGACGAATGGCCGGACACGCGATAGGTCCAACCCCCGGTACGCAACTTCCGCAACTGCCGTCCGCAACACCTCAACGCCGAACCGTGCAAGCATCTCCTTGGCCCCGTAACCCCCACTCACGGTGGATGCCTGAGCGTGCCCCGTCAGAGCGTCGTGTGTCTCTTGGTTTACCCTGCCATGCCGCAGTGCATCTTTGAAACTGTGCCTGAAGGAGTGAAACACCTTCGCGGTGTCTGTAACGCCGCGGGCGCGAAGATATTGACCAAACCATTGACCACGCGGCCACGACCGTCCGTCCCAGAGGTGGCGCGACCAACTGGAAAAGGAAGGCCGCACCACCATGCTGCTGCCTTACAGCATCCACATACGTGAGGAAACCCAGCTTCACGAGTTGATCGTGTATCGGAATGACGCGCTTTGACGCCTTAGTCTTGAGGCGCTTGCCGCGTGCGGCTTTCGTCACTCTAAAGTCTTCGTGAGCGTTTCAGATCGAGGCAGGCGTCGAACGGCAAACCGCAATTCTAATGCGTTTAAGAAACTCAAGAGCGTTCTGAATCTCGGCATGGGATTTTGTGTAAAAACGCGATAAAGCGCCTCGCGCGTCCTGATCGTTTTGCCCGCAAACTCCGCAACGTTTTCTTGCTCGCGCAAGGTTTGCTTGAAGACTTCAGCAAGTTCGTCCATTTTCCCGCTTTTGAATGCAGCCGTGAAGCGACGCGCGGACGCAGCGGCTCGCTTTCTCCCCGCACTCCACCCAACTTTCGGCAGTTCTTCATGACCGCTTGCCAGCTCGCAACGTAGTTCCACAATTAAACGAAACCCAAGCACGCGAAGGACTTTGATCATGTTGTCGAGTGTAGGTCCCCTCTCAAGCCGGAAGGCACGATACAAGGTCACGCGGTCAATCTTAGCGGCACGTGCAATTTCAATGACGCCGCCTGATTGAAGCACCGCGGCGTCAACCGCACGACAAATGTTCTGCATATCGCTTGTTTCGAACGCCGAGTTAAGCAGTCTTTCGACGTCCTTAGATCCATAGGCGGAATTACTTTTCGACGCCATTCCAATGCAGCTTTTTCGGGAGTCTATCGGCAAGATCACTGCTTTACTTAACTAATCCAAGCATGTAATTCCGATTGTATCGTATTTGAGAGGTATTGAGTATGGGGATCCGAAAATTGCGAGCTGAGAACGGGCTCCGTCCTCATGAGCAGCTCTTCTGGTCAATTCGTGGAATCCACACTCTTCTGGACGCAATTCACGGTACGTGGGCCGACCGATTGGGCGTGACTACACCCCAGTTGTTAATGGTCTTTGCGTTGCGAGATTTCGATAATCAAGGCACGGGACTTCGTGTGAAAGAGGTCGCGACGCTCCTTAGTGTTGATGCAACATTCGTTACGACTCAATCGAAGCTGCTTGAAGCAAACGGCTTTGTAAACAGGAATGCGTCCAGTGAAGATGGTCGCGTAGTGCGATTGTCCTTGACTGATAAGTCGCTGAAGCAATTGGCCGACCTATCGACCCGACAAAAAAAAATCAACGATTATATCTTATCGGAATTCACCGATCCGGGTTTGCAAGCGTTTGTCACGAAGGTGTTAGCGGTGAAAAATAAGATGGAAAAAGCGAGCGCCATTGCCTTGATCGGCCTAGACGATTGACGATTCAGATGGACGAGGACCTCATTGCGTCGCAGGTCCAGCAGGAGAACGCTTCCTAATCGTCCTATAGTCGTCAATACAGAAGTAGTATTGATGTAAGTGCCTTGGGCCTGGGCGACACGACTTGTGATCGCATCGCCCGCGTCCACTAAGGGTCAAAAATTGCGTTGCGCGCGGACCTGCAGCAGGACGGTGTCCTGATCCTTGAACTGGTAGAGCGCGGTCGGCTTCGGAGCGGTTGCCGTGAACACCGAGGAGCCCGACATCTTCTGGTCGAGGTGGAACCACTGGACTTCGCCCGTGAACGTCAGGTTCTTGACGGGTGTCCAGCGGAGGTTGGCGCCGAGCTGCGAGACGTTGAAGTCCGGGTTACAGGTATAGGCGCCGGTCGTAGTGCCGACCAATGCCTGGCCCGGGTGGCTGGCGTTGAAGGCCGCGCAATAGGCGCCCTTGGCAGAGGTGGTTCCCGCACCCAGCAGGTTGTCGTTCGCGCCGCCGTCATAGCGGACAGCAGAGTAGCCACCGAACAGGCTCGACGACCAGTACGGATCCCAGTTGTGGTTGAACGCGCCCCGGATACCCCAGGCCGTCGTCAGGGCGATACCGCCGGTACCGGCCGCGCCGGGCAGATAGACGCCGTCCGTGGTCGCGCCGAAGCCGACGCTCTGGTAGGCGGAGCTGCTGCCACCGAACATCGCAAAGCTCGGCGAGGTGCCGCTGGTGGCGATCACGTTCTTGGTCATGCCCTTGGCATAGGAGGCATCGAACTTGATGTCGTCGCCCGCGCCGGTCGGGATATTCTTGATCTGCAACGCCGCCATCACCGAGCCGCCCCACTTGGTGTCGGGGTGGCCGCTGATTTCGGAGAGCGCAGTCGGGACGGCGCCGGCGCCAAGCGTGTTGTACGAAGCGCTGACCTCATGCGCGGCCGCCGAGAGCTGGAACAGACCCCAGGCCTGATCGACCCGGATTCTGCCTACGACGTCGGGAGAATGGGTGCCGGAATAGGCGTTCGATCCGGTGCCGTTGGCGCCGATCGCCGCGGGGATGCTCAGATTGTAGACGGCGGTGCGATCCCACACGGTCGGGTCGTCGAGACCGATCGAGGCCGACACGCCGTTGCCGAACTCGGCGGTGTACTGGATGTTGTTGACGCCGGTGTCGGTGTTGTTGCCGCCGAGCAAGCTCGAATTGATGTTGCCCGGGAAGCCGTTCCACGGCGTCGAGTAGGCCGACGAAGACTTACCGAACGTGAAGCCGGCGAACTGGATGAAGAGATATTCGACCGCGACGTAGCCGCCGCCTGCGGTGTTCAGCGCGTTCGTCGCTGCGGCCGGGAATGTCGTGAGCGCGGTCGGATTGGAGGTGCCGAAATTGTTGAACTGGAAGTCGCCCTGGCCGAAGGTGCGGACCACGCCGTACTCGGTCGCGGTGCGGGTATCGACGGTCAACGCCAAACGGGAGCGGGAAACGAAGTAATCGGCAAAGCGGTTTTGCTGACCGAGATCACCGTTCCAGGCCGGCGCGCCGTGGGCGCCGCCGTTGAAGGTGGTGTCGGCGCGCAGATAGCCGCCGATCTTGATGCAGGTGTCGGTGCCCGGGATGTAGAAGAAGCCGGCGCCGTAAAGCGAACAGATCCTGACATATTCGACCGCCTTGGCCTTGACCGGAAGGTCGGCCGCCTGTGCCCCGCTCAGGGCCATCAGGCCTGCCGCCGAGCTGAGAATGAGTGTTCGCGCTGTTAACATAAGAGTCTTCCCGCTTTGCGATTCTAAACTACCGTGGCTGACAAATACCGTGAACTCGACACGGAATAATGACAATTCGTGAAGTATTTCGATTTGGTTTCCACGTGTTGCTATCTTGCTACTGAGAGCCTCTCCGAATGTGAAAAGTCGCAAAGAAAACCCCCAGCAGTTTCCTGCCGGGGGTCTCTCCGAGTGTTTCAAGTCTTTCGGGATCAGAAGTTACGCTGAGCGCGAACGTTCAGGAACACAGTGCTCTGGTCCGTGAAGTTGTAGAAAACGGCTGGGCCGGACGGCTTGGGAGTCGCAGCTGGTATAGTCGCCGCACCCGTGAACTTCTGGTCCAGGAAGAACGCGCCGACTTCAGCCGAGAACGTCAGGTTCTTGACGGGAGTCCAACGGGTGACGACACCAACCTGGGCAATGTTGAAGTCCGGGTTGCAGCTATAGTCTACAGACCGGTCTTGCCGAAGTTGAAACTCGCGCAGAATTGACCCTTGGCAGAGAGGATGTCGAGGGCGCCACCGTTGTAGCGCACCGAGGCGTAGCTGCCCCAGAGGCTGGTCGACCAGTAGGGATCCCAGTTGTGGTTGTACGCACCACGGATACCATAGGCATCCACCAGCTTGATGTCGCCGGTAAGACCGCCGGTAAGGAACCCGGGCAGGAACACCGCATCAGACGTTTGGCCAAAGCCAATGCTCTGATACGAACCGAGACGGCCGTTACCGTACATCGCGAAGCTCGGCGAGCCACCGCTCGTGGAGATCACGGCCTTGGTGTCACCCTTCGAGTACGTTGCGTCGATCTTGAAGTCGTCGCCCGCACCCCACGGGATGTTCTTGATCTGCAACGCGACGTTCACCGCACCGCCCCACTTGTCGTCGGGGTGACCGGAGATTTCCGACAGCGCGGTCGGAACGCCACCAACGCCGACGACGTTGTAGGAAGCGTTCACGAGATGCCCGATAGCACCAATCTGGAACAGACCCCACGCCTGATCGACGCGGATGTTACCCGCGATGTCCGGAGCATGGGTGCCGCCGTAGGCGTTGGCACCAGCGGCCGTGGCTTGGCTACCAGTCGACTGCAGAACGTTCCTGCCGGGTGTGGCGCCCACGCCCAGGTTCAGCAGGGAGGTGCGGTTGAACACGGTCGGATCATCGAGGCCGATGGTGGCCGACACGCCGTTGCCGAACTGCGCGGTGTACTGGATGTTGTTGACGCCGGTCACGTAGTCCGGACCGCCCATCAGGTACGAGTTGTTGTTGCCCGGATAGCCGTTCCAAGGCGTCGCGAAGGCCGAAGCCGACTTACCGAAGGTGAAACCAGCGAACTGGATGAACACCATTTCAACCGCAACGTAGCCGCCGCCGGCAGTGTTCAGCGCGTTGGTAGCGCCGCCCGGGAGACGCGAAAACGATTGTTCGGATTGTTGTTGCCGAAGTTGTTGAACTGGAAGTCGCCCTGACCGAAGGTGCGGACAACGCCGTATTCGGTGGCGGTGCGGGTATCAACCGTCAGCGCCATACGGGAACGGCCGACGAAGTTATCCGTGAAGCGATTGCCCTGGCCGCCGTCACCGCTGTAGAGCGGGCCGCCGTAAACAGTGCCGTTGAACGTGGTGTCGACGCGCAGATAACCACCCAGCTTGATGCAGGTGTCGGTGCCCGGGATATAGAAGAAACCCGCGCCATACAGGGAACAGATCCTCACGTACTCGACCGCTTTGGCCTTGACGGGAAGATCAGCAGCCTGCGCTCCACTCATGGCGACCAGACCCGCCGCTGAGCCGAGGATAAGGCTCTTAACCATCTTCATGTTAAACCTCCAAGTTGTTGCCCGGTACGAAGGGTCGTACAAAGCTGATAAAAGCGCCGTCGAAACTACAAAGGATATCAACGGCTCCTCGTAGCGTGGGTGGACTTAAGCGAACCACCTAAAACGGGACGACCTCGGGATGCCCCCCTCCGTCGCCTGATCACAATTACCGAGGACTCCTGCACACGCAACTAAGGAACCGCTTCGAGCCGCCCGGCTGCACCCCTTTTCCAAAGGGTGTTGCACAAATAACACGGGATCGTGATTGAACTTTTGCTGCAAGATATTGTTTTTATTGGTTTTTTTCGAATAGCTCCAGTTGGCCCCGCAACTGTCGGTGCACGCACCGCAACAAGCGTCTCGTGCCTGCCGGCACGCCTCCCCCGCGCCGAATCGAAGGCGGGGCCGCCAAATCCGTAACCGCCGATTTCACGCCTATTATAGAGTCACAAGACGTGGGGCATCGCGTGCGGCACGTGCCGCGGTGATGTCTCACAGCCGCTGGAACGCCCGAGCGGGGCAAAAAGCCGGCGAAAGGCGATGGGAACCCGGCTTCCCCGGGCCGAAAGGCATCTATAGTGTGAGGCAGACCCCGGCGCTTGCGCGCGACGGCTTGGAACCTTGACGGGGTTTGGAATCGAATCGGCCCCGCCGGCGGCCTCGAATCAATTTCACGCGATTTCCACACCGGTGCGCGGGGCAAACCTCCCCCATAGGTCAGATCTCGCGCCGCGCACGCCATGCCAATCGCTGAGCCCGTCTGCTGTCCTCAGGACCGCCGAGCCCGGAAAGACGCGCCTAAACGCGCAATAAGGGATATCGGCCGTTCGTGAGCCGTATGCGAAAAGCGCCGGCGCCTCTAAACGGCCTCGGCGTAATCTGAATCTGCCGCTTGCGGCTGGCCGCCGCGTCAGGCATATCCGCGCGCATGGAGCTGTGGCCGAGTGGCTGAAGGCGGCGGTTTGCTAAACCGTTATAGGGTTGTAAAGCCCTATCGAGGGTTCGAATCCCTCCGGCTCCGCCAAATATGCCGATTTTCCCGTATATTTCTTACTCTTCCCATTTCTTACCCACACCATAGCCCACCAGACCTCGCCGAGTTGTGAGCGCGGGACCGAAGGCCCCGCGCCCTCGCCTCCTACCGCCGCCGCCGTCTGGCATGCGAGGCTAGCCTTTGTCGATTACGGGTTCGGTTCCTCCGACGCCGGCGCTTCATGACACGCCCGCCAGTTCACCGTGCCAACGTTTTTCATAGTTGGCCCTGAACTCTTTCGCCAGCTTCGCCAGATGCCAGACGGCAAAGGTGGCTAGCTCCAAGTCGTGGAAGCTGTCTTCTTTCGCCGCGCACTTCATGATGAGGTTTAGCGCGATTTCCCCCATGCGATCGAGATCGCAAACTTCACCCTCCAAGTCGCGAAATGCTTCGGAGTGAAGCTTGTCGATTTCGCCCTCCGTGACCGGCCGATCAGCTACTGGAAACTCGATGATGCTGCTCATGCTGTCCTCCCCGATATGGCATGCATCGGCGGCCATTTGCTTGGCAGAAACCAACCACCCCGGCGATTACGCGGGTAGGGCTTGCCGGTCGTGGCTATGCCATACGCGTCCCAAGCGGCCAAGGCTTGCTCATCCAGGACTTCGATCGAGCCGGCCGTCCCGCGCTCTGTTCTGTTCTGTTCTGTATGTTCTGTTCTGGGGGCGTTTCAGCGGCGTTTCGCGGGTGTTGCCTGAAACGTTTCACCCGCTCGGTCGAAACGTCGCTTTTGTATTGCCGCACGTTCCATTTGTGCGGTGAAAGCGTCGCGCCGTCCCGGTCCAGAAGCCCGGCGCCGACAACGCTGACCAGCGCCTCCGCCATACGTTCTGGCTGAAGGCGAAGCATCAGCGCGCAGTCCTCCATCGCAGGAAGCTGACCTTCGTTCTTACTGGCTATGCACAGCAGCCCGACCCAAGCGCGATGCATTCGGTCCGAAAGCTTGAGCAGCTTCGGATCGTTGATCGCATCATCGTAAAAGCGAAACCACCGGCTCATTGCTCGCCCTCCTTCTCGAGGCGGCGATTGGCGGGGATGCCAGCGGCGCGCGCCAGGCGCCACCGCATCAGCAAGTTGTCCGCACTTTCCTGTGGCGTCGGCGCGCGCGGTGGAAACGAAGTTCGAAAGGTCTCGGTAGCAGGATGGACAGGGTCATCAGCTATGGGCGTGTTTGTGGGTGGCGTGCTATGCACGCGATCAGCTCGGGCCATGGGATTCTCAGTCCTTCGTGGCTCGGGTTAGAGCCGGGGCGGAAGTGTCGAGCTTCCCCTCGGCTTGCTTTTTTGGTAGTACCAAAACATGTCGAAGTCAAGAACGGTAGTACCAAAACCTAACAAGGGCGGGCGCCCGGCGACTGGTCGTGACCCTGTAACGGCGATCAGGCTGTCGGAGGAATTTCGGGCAGCGGTGGACAACTGGGCCGCGAAGCAAGACGACAAGCCGCCACGCTCCGAAGCGATCCGCCGGCTGGTCGAACTGGGGCTGAAGGCGAAGAAATGAAACCGCGCAACCGAAGCCTCAGCACTGGTTTTGGTTCGGAACAGCGCTTTTGGCAATGGCGGTCATTGCATGGATCGTCATGCTACCCGACCTGTAAACCGCGCGTCGGACGGGCCACTTCAAGACGCAGGGTGGTCCGTTCAGGATGGTAGAGTTGGGGCTGAAGGTGAAACGGTGAATAAAAATCCAATAACTCAGGAGTTAAAAGCAACTGCTCTCGTTACGTCCACTCCGGTGTTCATGACAGCAACGGTTTCAACTCGAGTTAATAATGCAATCCCATTCTTAATGGCAGCCGCTCGATTTTCGCGGACCGTTAAGGCCGTTGAAAATGCTCACAGCACGGAACCATTCGGAGAATTCTGGGAGGAGATTCGAAGCAATGCTGTCGCCTGTGTTCTGCTCGTAGCCGCGGCGCTAAGTCGTACACAAACGAGCTATTTAGCGATCGAGATAAGGTGTTTCCAGACCAGAAAATGAAAGTTCTCGAGAAACTTTGGAAGACTTTCGAAAGGAAATCTTCTCTTGAGAAATTCAACATGGCCCTGCTCTTGAGGGACAAGCTCGAGATTGATGAGAAGTCGCAGGATTACCAGGCAATGTTGGCCGTTCTGAAATTAAGAAATGCGCTGACACACTTCAAACCGGAGTGGTCTCATTCTCCTGATAAACACCAAAAACTCTCAAAAGAGCTAGAGGGCTATTTTTCGCCGAGCCCCATTTTCAAAGGCGACCAGTTCATTTTTCCGATGGCCTGGGCTGGGCATAGCTGCACCTCTTGGGCTGTGCAAACGGCGGTAAAATTCATCCAAGCTTTCGAAGTGTTAGCCGATCTACCGGATCGAACGAATTGGAAAGCTTTCGACGACGGTCGCCTTCAGCCATAAATTGAGAAATGAGTCAGCAAGCCGAAAGTCGCGTTGAAAGTCATTACCATCGAGCTGAAGGCGAAGGGAAAATGAGCGACCAAGACGAGCGTGCTTCAATCCCGGACTATGACTGGGGGATCGACGAGGTTGAAACGGAAAGACCGAAGCTTCCGCAAAGCCGAAGGTATCTGAGAGCCGCTCGTTGGGGCTTCGACAACCTCATCCAAAATCAATTCTCAGACACGGCATTTGTTTTTCAAGTAATCGGTATTTTGGCCGTGTTGCGCGCAGTGCAGCATACGCTGTACGAGCACGACCGAAAGCTCTCTCCACAACATGACAAAGTTATTTCTGCTTGGTGGAAATCGACGAAAGACATCGATCTCCACCCGGATTTGAAGTTCATAAAAATGGCTCGCGACAGCATCCTAAAGGATGGCCGATTTGAAGCTTATGCGATCAACTCTGAAATCATCCATCGGCGAAGGTTCAAATCGCACAATTACCAGATCTGACTATGAATTGGTTTATTACGACGCCGACGGCAATCGACGGGATCTAAAGGCTTCGCTGGCTTCGGCAATCGAATGGTGCCACCAAGAACTCGACCAAATAGAAGCTCAAATCTCTTAGCGCTCCTCCTCAGGATGCACCCACTTGTACGGCGTGATCTCGCGGGCGCTCGAAATAAAGTTTGTTATGGCGCAGCATTTGATTTTAATAGTCGAAAAACTCCAGCGCGTCGCCATTCGCTCGCAAGTAACACGATCGCGATTCCGGTCATTTCCAAAATCCAGTTCCACTTGAACCCTAACACTCGGCCACCGATGAAGTGGTCAATATGATGAAAAGAGGCTGCTCGGATTAGCACGTACCCTAATACAAACGTTGAACCGACTAGCGCTAGCCAAGTTTGAATTGAGGATTTTCTGGTCCAGACGAGCAAAATCAGTGTGGCAGCCGCGCATACAGCGGCAACGCCAATGATAAAATAAACTTGCACTGTCTGACGTTGTTCGTACCACCCACCGGCAACAGCGACCATACGGCCAAATTCCGTCATGGCTGATTGAAGATCCAGCTGCTTATTTATGCCAAGAAAGAAGAATGCTATGGAGATCGCGCGCCAAACGTGGCTGTCGGACTGCCCGTTCCAATCTCGCCGAAGGACGACCCCCGCAGTTTTCCAGCAGCTTAGACACGCCAGCAAGTAGAGAACAACTGTAACCCACCCACCGATCGTAGGGTCGCCAATGCCCGGCGACCAATTAAAGTCCCTCCGCTCTCGTTGTTCGTCGCGCTCACGCCGCAACTCGTCCCGCTTTGTTTCAATTCGCTCTTCGCGATCTAGCCTCAGATCTTCCTGCTTTTGTCCAAGTCGGTTCTCACGTTCAAGCCGCAGCTCCTCCCGCTTTGGTCCAAGTCGCCTCTCGCGTTCGACCCGAAGTTCTTCCCGTCGCTCTTCTAGCCGTGCGCGAGTGGCGTTGACGCGAGATTGCCATTGTTCCCGGGTCAGCTTGTTAAATCACCTGTCGCGTGATCTTGCGCGAAGCACACGCTTGGGAAACCCGCGGCTAAGCACGCCATGGCGATAAAAAATAGACTTCGCTTCATGCTTCTGGCGTGTGCTCACGATCTGAGTGCAATGGTGCAGTTTGTCGATTGGGATTGCGGCCGCGACCTGTATCATGTCTTTAGACTGGCGGCTCTAATTATCAGCGGTGATCGTGACCTATCGCTCCTCGTCTGGGTAAATCCACCTATGGCGTGATCTCGCGTGCCGTCGTCAGCTTGACCATGCTTGCACACCGGCAGTGCGTGGGCACCCTTCTGGCATGGTCTGCATTTTAACGAGGCTTCGAGTTGCGACTTAGTCTCTCGAGCAATTGTAGCACTTCGGGGCTCAACTGCACTGTTTCATCCGCAAGCAGTTGATTTTGCTTCGGCGGCGGAAGCGTCCTTTCTATTTTCGTCTCTGCCAAGGAGAATGCTTCTTCGTGCTTCTTCGCAACAGTGACAAGAATGATCCCAATGCCGATGGGAATGAGGCCAGAGGCCTCCCAGTCCTCAATTGCCACGCACAAGAGGAAGCCAACAAGAACTAAAACTATTCCAAGAATACGCATTGAAAACCACACTGATTACTAAAACATCGAACGGTATTAGCTCTGCCATGGCTGCACAAGCCTCACAGCACCGGCAATGCTGTTAGGCAATCCAAGTTCAGCGAGCGGTGTGATCGTGGCCTAGCGCTCCTCGTCCGGGTGCACCCACTTGTAGCGCGTTATCTCGCGCGCGGCCGTGAGCTTGATCATGCGCACCGGTGGCGCAGACCGGCCCTTCCGGCTTGATCGGCATTTCAGCGAGGCCTCCAGCTTCCAGATCGATGTATCCCGCGGCCGGCGGATGGCATCGAGCGGCAGGCTCGCCCGGGTCTTGCAGCGATTGCACTCCACCTCGAGCCAGCCAAGTCCGCCGTTGATGCATTGCCCGATCGTCGGTGACGGCTGTGCGGGCCCGCCATAGCCCTCCATGCGAACCGACCAGGCCTCCGCGGTGGCGCGGTCGGTTTCCCTGATTGCCTTCTGAGCTTCCTCCCGCGCGCTCTGGGCGCGTATTTCAGCACCCATAATGCGGCTGCCCCAGATGACCCCTCGCGACTTCGTGCTCATGGGGAGCCATTACAACGACCTTGGCGAGGCTGCGCAATGCCACTAGGTTTTGAGGTTGGGAGCGGGCCCGCCCTACATCCCTTTGGTCAATGCGGCCATCGGAACGAATCTAGGTGGATTGGCTTGAATCCAAGCGAAGCTAAACAGGCTGCTCGTACGCCGAAGGCGACGAGAGGCGACAGAAGTGAGCAACTTAACTTAGCGCGCCATGATACCCTATCGCGAAAAGAACTCGTGACACATGTCGTGGCTTGGGAAATATCAACGTCTTACCCTCATTTGGTGGCGGCCCTGGCTAAAGCGCCGGCTCAAGGCGCGGGGCTACTTCCCCAATCCATTTGGCGACCAATTCGTGCGTGAGTGGACGGAATTGCTGTTGAAAGATGCTCGTCAGCATGACCCAATTCATTGGACCACGTTTTCGGAGGAGATGAAGGCATCCCCCCAAGTAATCGAGACCGTGATCCGCGATCAGGTTTCAATCGTGAAGCGGGACGCTTTTAGCCGACGGCAATTCCTTGTGATGAAGCAGTTGGGATATTTTGCCGGTTACACTCTGCGGTCTCTATCGAGAGATGCGCCCAGCGAAAAGCAGGAGCCGGACGATGGATGATGACGATTTAATCCCAGTCTCAAGCGTCGCCGATGATTTTGGGAAAGTTGGCCGCGCTTGGCGGGAGGCCGACTACGAAGCCACCGATCTGGAAACCGTTTTTCAGGATCTCCTTTCGGGCCAATACAATGATCCGATCCGCGTCGTCGCCTTCAACACTGGAGAGCGATGGTCGGAGGACGTCTCTGCCGATGTGGCCGCGGTACTTCGTCGCCGATGCGATCTGCAGCTGCGAGAAGTGCCCTCGGTGCTCTCTGATTTTTTGGATCGGCACGAGGGACTAAATCGCCGGCAATTATCGCTGCGGCTGGTCTGACGACTCTGCTGGTAGATTGGTCGCGCAAGTTCGAGGATCCGATACTGCTTCCGGACGGGCGTGAGCTAGTCACGCTTCGTGACGCCGCCAACTACATCACCAGCTTGCCAGAGAAGGAAACCGAGCTGCCGGATTGGCAAGTCGCAATGGAAGCGCTGTTGCTGGTGGCGCCGGGTGGTCCGACAATGCTGGCGCGGATCGCCGTCTTGAAGGCGCTCAATCGGAATGTCCGCGGGCGTTCAATCCCGATCGCAAGGATCATCATTGGGGCAAGCGGAAGCTGAAACGGGACGAATGAAGAGGTCGCCGACTAAGTAAGCTGATCGGAGAATGAACGTTTCGAAATACACTAAGCATTGAGAAATGTTAACTGGGTGAATCTGCGACTGGCGCTTAAACCGCGTCATGCGCTGCCAAACCAAGAGCCGAGGTCTATTCGTTCTCGTTCGCCACGAAGGCGACGGCAGCAACGGTATTTTCAGATGGAGCATCCATCGGCGAAGGATACCGTTCGGAGTTAGATTATCCGAAGGTGGGTTTGGTTCATATCGCGCCGCTCGAACTGCCGGACAGAAGGCGCTCACTGAACTGCTTGAGCAGAATTCAGAAGGAAGAAGAAAAAGCGCCTGCGTTAAGCTCTCCCGGTTCAGGACTAGCAAACTCAACTTAAGACAGCCCGACCGTCCCCGGACGCACACTCGACAACTCACCAAGTACTCAGGATTTTCAGAATGCCGCTCACGAGGGGAACGATTGTTGGTTACGACGTCGAATTGATGACCTTGAGGTTCACAATGGTCGATGCAGCGGCCCGCATTGTAGATTGTGCCATCAGTGGTAGTGCCCTGGACCAACTATGTGGCGAGAGGAAATCAGCGGGTCCGGCCGACCGACAAAGTCAGTTTCTGAGGCATCGCGATAGGATCGAAGCACTCGCGTCAGCACAGTTCGACGCCCGCATGAGCGCGCGGCCTGCATTGATAGAGATTTTTGCTAAGCACGTTCGCAGTCGGCAAAATAGATCGGTCGTTTAGGGAGAGGACCTACGTTGTGAACTGTCAATAAGAGTAAGCGCACTCAAAGAGGCCGCCAGCGGTGGCGGCCTCTTTATCGATCAGGTTGGTCAAAAGCATTAGGACTGTTTCGGATCACCCGGCGGGTCGTCCCCTCGTCTTTCCGGCTGACGTGCCGAATGAGGGGTGCATCCAGAGCTATGCGCATAGGGCTTAGCCCTATCGAAAACTCGCTCAGGACAGAAACGTACCTAATCAATTCCGCGTAGTTCCAATCGCGTCAGACCGCCGCGCGAAACCGAGGCAGGCTATAATGAAAAGGAGTTGCAAATTGGCGAACGGACCAATTATGACGAGCCAGCTACTCGAACAGCTTGCCGAATTAAACCGGCTGAGAGAGCAGATTAGGCAAGTAAAAACATCAAATCGCAAAAAGGACTTGGCACGCTTCAAGGATCGCCGGGAACCGAAAACGATCAACACCAGACGAATATTGCATTAGCTCGTCGCTAACCGTCTTAGAGCGGAGTAGCGGCTTAGCCTATCGTCGACTGGTCGTCTTGATTCTGAAATCGTCGATCCGCTTACCCGAGCGCAACTGTGCGACCAGCCAGCGGGGCTGCTTGCCGCGACCGGCCCAAGTCTGTGACGGCTCTTCAGGATTCCAATATTTCGGGGCTACCGTCGGGTACGGCCGGTGGCCTGACACTGGGGCTTGCAGTTGCTTCAGGCGTTGTTCAAGGTGCAGTTTCTCCATCTGGATTCGCTGCTGCAACAGTTGAGAGATCTCAACGTGCAGTGACCATAGGTCGTCGGTACTCATCCGATCGAGTTCCGTTCGTTTCATGACTACCTCCTTTATGATTACTGGTCGCTCCCGTTGATTAATAAAACCATTATCGTCTGCCACTTAACTCAGGTAAAAGACTGAGTGCTTTGTGAGGTGAAATCACGGCCAAAGTCGCCTACAATAAGTTCCTAATTAGATAGGGGAGGCACATTTATCCCGCAACTTCTAATTGGCAGTTTTCAACTTTTAGTTTGCAATTTTCATCTTCTAGTTTCGTTTTTGTGAGGGGGGGCGTCATGTCCAAGCCCAGCCGCAACATAGAATTGCTTCGTCAAAGCGATAACAATTTAACGGTTCAATACAAAAAGCTGCTTTGTTTGCGGGCAGAACTGGCCAGCTTGCTCTTTCCTCTGAAAAGATCGCCGCCTCGCAAGCACAGAATTACGCGCAGCAATCGGTCGGCAGCACGAGCAGTGCAGCGCATGAGCGGCCAGCTTCCTGTGCACCCGTTCTGCTGCTGATGCCGGGACGTCCAACATAGATTGCCGCGGCCGACGTCAGTCTTCCTATCCGATCTCGAACTAGGGGTGATTGACCGGGCCTATTTCGGCATGCCTGCCTGATGGGTCTGGTATCGAAGCGCGCTGATAGCCGCTATCGTGCCGGCCGATCGTCGGACTGGATTAAGGTCAAGAATCTGAAATCGGCGGCAATGAACAGGGCAAAGGATGCCTTCTCCTAACCGCTTCAGAGCGGAATGCCGGAAGTTGCCTGGCTTACTCGTTGCCTGCTCCAGAACCTCGAGCCGCTGCTTGCAGGTCGTCGGCGGCTTCTGTGACCTCTTGAGAGCCGCGTCGGCCGCTAAATACTCGCAAATTCCCGGGACTAGAACGTCGAGCGCTTGCTGCATTTGTGCTTCAGGTGCCGTCATGCCGGCCATGGCAAACTCGCGGCGCCAGCGAGCCAGGATCGTCGCTTTCGTTCGCTCGACGCGTAATTCGACGACGGTCATCACGCGGCAGCAGCCTTAATGCGATCAAGCCGATCACTCAATTCCTTGGCAGACTGAGCGGCTTGCTTCCGCTCTTCCTGCGCCTCCGCCTGCAGCCTCGCTACCTGGGCTGCACGTTTGTCGATCTCGGCGTTGCGGAAAATGCACTGCTCCTCAAACGCTGAGCGTTTGTCGACAAGTTGCTTCTCCTGCGCAGCCCGCTCGGCATCCAGCGCCGCCCTTTCTTTCGCGAAATTGGCCCGCAAATTAGCTGCGTCCGCGAGGATTGCGGAGGATTCGGCGACAGCGTCTTTGATCGAGCGCAGTTGCGCGGCGCATTTCTTGGGGTCGGTGGCCAGTTCTATCAGTTGCATCACGCCGACAAAATCGGCTCGCGCCTGCTCCGAGTTTATAACGTTCAGCGAAATCATAGGTGCCTCCTCTTGCATTGAATTTGCGGACCCGGATTTCTCCGCCGCGCTCCGGGTCCTCGCGCGGTGCGGGGGTAGCCATACCCCACTGGAGTTGATTAGCCTTTGATGTCGAAGCCCGATGCGGCAACCTGCTGCGCGTTCTCGAACCACCGCTCCATAGCCTTGATCGCCAACTGCACCTCGGACTTCCGGGGAGAAACCCCGTCGAGGATGCGCAGTTCGAATAGCGCCGTCGCGTTCGAAGACGTTCCCGTGGTGAAGTCGGAGCTCTTCGTACCCGGTACCCCGCGTGCAACCGAAAGAAAATGATCGGCCATGGAGGAGAATCCTTTCAGTTGATCGCTGTAAGAGGGAGTGGACGCGTTCTGGTGCCGACGGGGATGAAACCGGCCGGGAGTGACGCAAAGCGCCAAATAGCTTGCATCCAATCTACGCTAGCGCGCGCCACGGCGTTCTGCTCGTTGGTCACCGGCACATCGATCGTCCGCTGTTCATTGGTTCGCGGACATATAACGTCGACGAGATAGATCACGATGCTGCCTCCACTTTGACGCCGTTCACGAGGACCGCGTTGATCATAGTCATGCGCTGTTTTTCCTTGACCCCGCCATTCAAGTAGGCAGTGCGGAACTCGGCGTTGCCGAGCAGTTCGCGCTTAAGGTTGGCGACGGCCTGATATTCCTGGGCGGATACTTTTTCGCCCGTCAAGAATTGCTTCGAAACACCGTCGGGAATCCCCAAACTTCTCGCGTGGTCGAGATAGCTGGCCATCAACTGATGCTCATTGTTGCCGAACGCAGGCGCCTTGCCATCCATGATCGACGCCACGACGTCGGCGGAAGTGCCGCTGTTCGCGATCGCGCCGGTAAGCTTCCTGAACTCATTTGCCGCCGCGGGATCATTTGCCAGGAAGCGGTCACGCCACGCGGGGTCCGCGGTGAGCACATTCATCTGCGCTTGCGCATCGGTGGCCGTCACCGCGGCAGGTGCGGGAGGTGGAGACGGCGGGGGCGTTTCGATCGTCATTGTACGGCCTCCTTGATTCCTGCGGCTTTGCAGGCGGCGTTGTATCGGACCAGAACCTCGGGCTTATTCCGCTCTGAGATATGGAGCCCACCCTTAAGGGGGTGCCCGCACTTTGCGCCACCCGTGAGTGAGCATCCGTGCGCACCGCAAACCGTGGCGCAGGTGGAGGCGGTGATGCCAGCAAGCGCCTCGGCATCGGTCATGGCGAACGCGTCGAAGTCGAGCCGGACAGGTGCTTCCGACGCCGCCACGGCAGGCACGGCTGGTGACCTCGGAGCCGGCGGCGGATCTGGCGGGACAAACTCCACAATCTCAAGCGGGGGCACCTCGACGCCCGCGGCCTCGAGATCGGCGCGGTTCATTTTGGCAACCTGACCGGTGATTTCCCGTAGTACAGCAGCTTGCGTTTCTTCGAGGATTTCAGTCGCGGGCTGCATCAGCTTCGCTGAAGTGCCATGCGACAGCGGCGGCACCCTGGCAAAAGGTAGTTTCGGCACACCCGCCAACTCGGCGATACGGTAGGCCTCGCGGCCAATCAGGATCTCCCCATCGCCCAACCAAGGGCCGCCCGTGCCGTCGCCGAACCCCATCACAGGCAGGTGCGTGCCCGATGGCACGGCGTCGACCATCGACTGCGTCGCGGCCACATATTTCCCGAACGCCTTGGCAGCCCTTATCACGCACTGAAGGACCTCGGTGAATGCCTGGACGCGCTCGGCGCCGCTTCGCTCGAAGACCGCCAACTGCTCGGCACGAAGCGATGCAGCGCCAACGGCGTCCGCTTCGGTATCCAGATGGACTGCCAACTCAAGCGCGGCGCGTAGTTCGTCCGCGGCCCGGCGGGCAGCATCGATCCTCCCGCGCTGAGCCACCAGCTTCTCCGCTGCACCGGGCTGGCGCTCGATCGCGTCCAGAGCAAATTGGGCTACCTCGCCTTCTAGTTCAGCCAGGACAGATACCGCGGCATCAAAGCTGGCGCGGACCTGCGGCGCGCGCCGGGTGCTGTTCTCCGGCGCCAGGGGGATTTGGTCCCTCGGTTCGGCGCCGACCTTCTTCCGGAATATGGTCATGAGCCCTCGCACTACGCCGCTTCGGAGCGCTGTTCGCTCGCCCGCTTTCGAGCGGCGAGCGCGTCCTCGACGAGGTTGGCCAGGAATTGGCTGATCGGCCTGCGGTCTGCTTCAGCTGCGGCGCGGATCTCTTCGGCAAGGTCAGCTCGAGGCCTGAAGGCTCAAAAGCGGTTTCTGCGACATTGGCTTCTCCATCTGTTGACGCCAACATCGGCTCGCTCTGATCGAAGTACAACGCACCAGCATGCTCCAGCCGTTGCGGACGCTTCCGCGGCACCCAAAGATGACGGACACGCGCGACAGCCGCCGGATCCTCAACCAAAACAACCGCCACCCCGAGCGCCCCCAGGTATGCCCCGAATGACATCTCACCCAAATTTTTGATCGGCCGCGGTCCAAGGCACTTGGCCGCATATCCATTTTGGGTTCCGGCGATCGAATCAAGCGTCTCAAAGGTGATGTTGATCGCCATTCGCCGGTCGCGAAGCCCCTGCAGAAATTCCGGCATCGTGTGAATGAGTTTTGTTGTCATTGTTGACAAGTGCTCCGGATAATCGCCGGGAGAACCGCCGGAATTTTTTCGAAGGGTCCGCGTGCAACAGGCGTTACATGAATTACAGCATGCGCGCCCTCGTTCGGCCCCACCGGCACCCCTGCCGGGTCTTCTGCCAGAGCAATATGGGTGGCTGGCGCTGGGTTTCGTGAGCTGGCGTGCAACCCCGAATGATCAACCCAGTGGGGACTATGTGGGCTCAGGCGTGGGTAGATCCAGCCGCATCCAAAATTGCCCGGCATTTCTAGCCAGCCCGGCGGATGGCTTATCCGCTGACTGGAAAACGACGCAGAGTAACGGTTATCCCCCCAACCTCGCGCGTGGATTATGTTGAGTTGGTTGCAGCCAGCGTCGGTGTTACTACACACATGCCGAGACGCACCTCTTCCTGCCCTTCCCTTGCAAGCGAGCGCAGCGCTAGCGGCCACCCAAGGCCGCGGCGAGCGCTTCGATCGCGCATAGGAGTGTGAGGGGATTGGATACACCCGATCGAAGGGGCGATCGAAGCCGATTGCAGGGGCGATTGCAGGGGCGATGCTATAGGCGTTCGTACCGGTCGAAGACCGATCGTAGGGGCGATCGAAGGTCATGAAGCTGACCTTTCCAGGTGTTTGGACCGTCGGCTCGGTGGGCCGCTCTCAACAATCTTGATGGTGCCTGCGGTCAACAGGCGAAGCATTGCGGTGCGGAACGCTTCAGCCTTGACGCCTCCCGCGTCGGGCTCGTCGGACATCTCGGCCGGTGCGCTGCCGCGCCCGGTGGCCGGTCTGACCGTGCGGCCCTGGGCAGCGAAGCGGTCGAGCAACCGCAGAAACAACTCGTCGACATCACGATCCGCGGCAGCACGATAAGGCGAAGTCTCGCCGGCGACGGCGGTCGTGAAGGTCAGCCCGCCCCAGCGTAGCGTTACCCTCTCTCCGGAACGGCCGTAGTTGGATTTGGTGACGGTCAACGTCCGGACATCCTGATCATCCTTCTCAGGGTCGGACAGGTGGAGCATCGAGCGGACCGAGTTACGCCAGTCCACCGAGTTGGCTGTTCCAGTCCCATCCGCCATGCCACGGACACTCGGGTGGTCGAGCAGGACGATGGCGGTGTCATGGGCTCGGGCGATCTTGCGCAGCATGGCGAGGAAGGCGCGGACCTGGCGGCGGGCGATGGCATCGCCATCGAACACGGCCGCGATGCTGTCGATCACGACCAGGCGCGGCTTGTGCTCGGTAATCCAAGCCTCCAGCCAATCGAGCAACGGCGCCCTGACCAGCCGGCCGTCCTTGGTGGCGTGCGCGAGCCAGGTCCCCTCAAGGTCCGGGAATATCATGTTCAGGTCCGGCAGGTTGTACGGGTCGATGCAACGGTGCTTGCAGATGCGCTCGACGCGCTCGCGAATGTTGTGTTCGGGTTCCTCGCAGCTCAGGAAAAGCGTAGGTCCATTCTCGATAATGCACCCGAGCCAGTCGGTCAGGCCGGCCGCGACGTAGATCAGCAACTGGGTGAAGATCTCGGTTTTGCCGGATCCGCCATTGCCGGCGCCGATCGTCAGATCCCCGCACGGAATACGCCCGGTCGCCAGCCACCGCTGTTTCTCGATTTCAATGCCTTTCCACGCTGCTGACGTGATCGTGCTGTAGATGGCCGGTGCTTCGCTTGCTACGGCTTCTCCGGAAGGCTCCTCCGCTTGATCCTCGACTGGCGATCCGTCAAATGCATCGAAGGAATCAACGGCCGGCACGTCGTCATCGGAAGGAGCAGACAACAGATGTTCCGTGCTCATGCCGTTCCGCGTGTAGCCGAGGTCTTGCATGATTTGGAGGCCTAGGGCCCGGTTTGCAGGGCTCAGCATCAAGCCGCCTCCAACGTCTCGAGAAGCGCCGGCGCGTCGTCCGGATTATTGCGGAGCCACGCTGCGATCCGCTCCGGGTCATCGGACTGCATCACGACGTAGAATGCATCGATCGTCGACTGCGGCGTTGCATAGGGCTTGCGCGCGGGCAAGGGGGAGTCAAGGTGCGCCAGATCGCGCAGGTGACGAACGCGAGGGGCATTCAATTCCCATTGGCGCACCAGGTCGGCGGCTCGAAGCTTGATTTCATATTCGTAGGCGTCGGCCATGCCCCCGTCATCGGCAAAAGCCATCGTTTCCTGCACCGCTTGCTGTCCGATAGCCTCAATCAGGCCACTGACAGTGGCAAACGCCTGGAGCTCGTCGACAGCTTCATGCAGGGTCAAAATTCCCTCGGCACAAAGCATCGACCTGTTCTCGCAAAGTTCAGCAAATAGCTGACGCAGTTCGTTGACGCCTTTGACCGTGACGGGCGCGGTCATTCGCCGTCCTCGTCCCCGTTCAGAAGACCGAGGTCCTGCGCTTTCTTCAGGGCTTTCGTTACCGCCTCATGCAAGTCGACTAACCGGTTGACGGACATCGTCACGCCGCGAGGGGTCGGCACGTTGGAGCCCTGCCTGTTCATCGCGAACAGCCTCACGTCCACGACGTTGATGGAATTTCCTCGAGGGGGCCTGAAGGTCTGAAGGGTAACCGCGATGACGTTCTTCTTGCGGTCCTTAAAAAAGCGGAAGCTGATCGGCTCAGCGAGTTCGGGTTGGCGGGATCCCATGGTTACACCGCCTCGGTGTTGGCGGCTTCAATCCGGCGACGCACGTACTCGACCAACGAGGCGACCACGATCTTTCGCCTCGGTCCGTCCATGTAGGATTGGAATTCGCCTGCATTAAGTAGTTCGTAGAATTTGGTACGACGCGTGTCGGTGGCGCGCATTCCGGCCTCAGGGCTGCAGACAATCATGCCCTTCAGGTCGGCAGGGATTTCTAGAAGTTTGGGATTTGACATATGACCGTCCGTCCGTGTCCGTGTGTGTCGGTACGGTCAGGACGATGCCGGGATTTGCTGGGAATGTCGGACGGTAAAGGCCGGTAAAGGCCGCTAATTAATTACCGGCCTCAACACCTCTAAGCAGATACGCAACCTTCTCACGGAGGCGCGATTTTTGATTGGTTCGTTGCGTTGCTCCAGCAGTTCGGCGGCCCATTGTTCGACGTCCGCCTGTCGGCGCCATGCTGGATCCGCGTTGTCTTCATCCGGACGGCCGCGTCTTTTGATTTCCTCTTGGAGAGCCATGCCAACGGCATCCCAATCGGCCTTCGGTCGACGGCCACGACGTGACTTTCCTATACCCTCCAATGCTCCCGCCTGGGCCGCCGGAGCGACCTTCTCCAGTTTATCGACAAATGAATTTAGACTGTCACGTCTAACAAAAATCTCGCGTTCGCAGCGCGCGGTGAAACCATCCTTGTTTGGGCGCAATTGACCGTCGAGCAGCGGGAGTTCCAGAACGATTGTCCCTCGGTCAAAATAGTTGCGCCAATGCGGCGCACGCCACACGGCTTGGTCCAACTCTTCAGCGCCGGTGATCGTCCTATAAGCGGCCCTAAGCCTGCCATCCTCGCAGGCCTCTGCAATTAACGTTTCAGGATCCTGCGCTCGCAGCTTAGAAACGACTAACGCCACGGCGTCGCTCAGCCGGACGAACCCAATTGGTGGCATGAAATTCACCGCGCACCGCGAAGGACACGCGGGGCAAGCACCACGGCGGTGAAGCGTGATGCAACGGCTGGCCGGCCGGCCCCGCGCGAAAGAGATTTATCACGGCGCCCGGCAACCAGCCGCACACCGCTGTGGAAAACTCACGCTCTCATCGGCACCACATTGTCTTTTTTCGCCGTCGGTGGACTGGCACAGTAGGCCGCCCAGTCGGCCATAAGCCGGCGCCGCTTTTCCCGCATGTCGCCTCGGCGGTAGGCCGCCTCCACCTTGTCGGAAACCGTATGAGCCATCGCCATCTCGGAAAGCTCGTTCGGATAGGCCGTTTGTTCAGAGCACCAGTCCTTGAACGTCGACCGGAAGCCGTGGACTGTCAGGTCTTTCCCGGATCTCCATGCCCTGCAGGAGCTCCAGCATCGCCATGTTGGACAGTGGCTCGCCATCCTCGTGGGCAAACAGGAAGCGTCCATCAGGCCGCCCGTCGACGATCTCAAGAGCCCGATAGGACAACGGAACGACGTGGTCGCGCCTTCCGGCGCCTCTCCTGCCTTTGAGCCGGCCGCCGGGGACGGTCCAAGTGCCCTGGTCTCGATCGATTTCGGTCCTGGTGGCGCCGACGGTGTCACTGGTGCGGACGGCGTTGAGTATCGTGTATTCCAGCGCGCGGGCGCTCAGGCTGTCCCGTTTCCGGATCTCGGCCATGAACCCCGGCAAGTCCGAATAGGGTAAAGCCTTGTGGTGCTCGACGGGCGATACCTGCGATTTCGGCGGCAGCAACTTATCGAGCAGACCTTTCCATCGGGCCGGGTTCTCGCCGTCCCGGAGCTTCTTCGCCCTCGCCCAGTCCAAGATGGTTTCGATCCGGCCGCGGACGCGGCTCGCAGTCTCGGTTCGGGCCGTCCAGAAGGTTGGGGCGTCCTTTTCGGTGCCCACGGGCTGCTTGAGGACCTGCTCGACTAGCGCGGTGGTAATCCCACCTACCGGCAGCTTGCCGATGATCGGATAGACCCACGTCTCGAGCGTCGAGGCCCATTGGTCGGCGTGCTTGGCATTCTTCCAGCCGGCTTTGTGGTCCCGGATGTAGTCCTTGGCACAATCCTGGAATGACACCGTCAACGCCTTCTGGAGCGCTGCGGCCTGGTCCTGGGACTTCCGGTTCTCAATAGGGTCAACACCTTGGTCCAGCAACTGGCGCTGCTGGCGGGCCCGCTCACGGGCCTCAGCGAGCGTCCAGTTTTCGAAAGAGCCCAATCCCATTTCACGGGCCATGGGTTTCCCCGCCTTACTGGTGTGGCCTTTGAACCGGTACCGGAAGATCCAGGACTTCGACCCGCCGCGCGCAACCTGCAGATAGAGATTGCCGCCGTCGGGATACATCCCTGGCGCCGTAGCCTTACGAACTTCAAGTGCCGTTAATTGTCCGCTCGCCATCCTACCCTCTCCTCTACCCACGTCTGAGAGATGAATTTAAGCGAATGGTGCCGAACGGGAAAGAACGGGAGATTCAGAAAAGGGAAATGTTCACAGATACTTATCGAACGCCAACGAACGTGGGCGAATAGCCCGAAAACGGACTCCGGCTCCGCCATCCCTGCGCTGTCCAGCCCGGACATATAGGTAACAGAACGTACCTAAGACATCGGTGACAACCTGGTGTCGAGCGGAGTTATGCGCGATCAACACCGCCCGCGTGGGACAATGAAGTCACTTTCGCCTCCCCTTCCTCCTTTGCCATAAGCATCGCGCCATTTGCCGCGATACTGGATCGTTTCTTGCGGAGAACTCCGATCAGCATCAGGTTTGCAACACGCGATGGAGCGCGGCATGCAAAAGGAAGAACTCGAAGCGATCCTTGGCGACCGCGAGAACACACCTGATCTCGGTCCGATCGAAAACTACCTTCATGCCGTCGCGACGGAGCCGAAGCTGCCGGATCTTGCCGTCAGAATGTGCACGGCGAGAATCGAGGAAGCCGCGCCGAAATTGCGCGCCGTTCTGCTGCGAGCCGCGGATGGCGAGGTATTGTCGGACGATGAAAGCCTGTTGTTGTTCCGCGGGCTTCACATCCTGGGCGGAGCGCGTGACCGGGAAGCATGCCGGCCGCTGCTGCGCCTGCTGCGTCGGCCCTTCGATGAGGTCGACGCCATTCTCGGCGATGCCGTCACTGAAAGCCTGGCCAAAATTGTCACTGGCGTGTTCGATGACGGCATCGACGCGCTGTTGGACTTGATCATCGACGGCGCGATCGACGGATTCATCCGTGAAGCGTTGTTTGGCGCCGCGACTTTCCTCACATGGGAACGCCGCATCGATCGCGATCGCTTTCGGGAATTTCTTGTCCGGTTCAATGAAGCACGGCCGGCCGAAGACGGCGATCAGGCCTGGGCGGGCTGGCTGCAGGCGATCGCCCAGATCGGACTGCGCGAGCTGGTGCCGCTTGTCGACGACGCCTTTCGTGAAGATCGCATACCCGTAGAATGGATTGATCGTCCTCAGTTCAATGAGGACCTTGCAGAAGCCGAACGCGCGCCCGACGACATCGACCGCTTCACACAAATCAACCTC
Source organism: uncultured Alphaproteobacteria bacterium (assembly GCA_963770135.1). Taxonomy (GTDB): domain Bacteria; phylum Pseudomonadota; class Alphaproteobacteria; order Rhizobiales; family Xanthobacteraceae; genus Bradyrhizobium. The sequence goes on from CAVYOM010000027.1 coordinate 27,515, forward strand.
GGTTACATCGAGGACGTGCTGGAATCGCTGGATTGGGTGCGCGGCGCCGAAGACGCCCTCGACGAGGAAGCCCCGTGGACCGATTTCGCGTACCCGAACGAGCCGGTCAGGAATCCCTGGCGCCACGTCGGACGCAACGATCCATGTCCTTGCGGCAGCGGCAAGAAGGCCAAGAAATGCTGCCTCGCCAATGGTGGGCCGCCGGCGTGACGCCGGCCGCCATGAATCTCAATGCGCGGTCATCCAGGCGCGGGCTTCGCGCTGCGCGGTGGCGATTTCCGCATCCGACATCATCGCGGCGACTTCGCGGCGCATCGAGATGGCATCCGCGCGTCCCTTCAGCGCGGCGAGATTGAACCATTTGTGGGCCGCGACGAGATTCACCACGCCGGAACGCCCGCTCGCCCAGTACAGGCCGCGCTCGAACAGCACGTCCGGGATCGCCGTCGCCTCCACCGCAATGGCCGCGTCGAGATCGATCTGCCCCTGAAACATCCGCAACTCCCCTTTTTATCGTTGCCGCCCTCCCCCGAGCGCGGCCCCTGTCCACTGTTAAACCCTGTATCCCCAACGCCGTTTTCCGGTCTGTTGTTGGGATGATCATGGCCGATCAAATTTGAAGGGCAGTTTAAGGTTCGCGATGAACGGGATGTAAATGCGCGCATTGTGCCGCCGAGCGCGAAATCGCAGAAATGCCTGCGGCACAGGGAGAAGTTACCAATCGTGAAATTCGGTTTACCCTGCGGTTTCGCAGAACGATAACCATTGCGGCAACGTCGGCGTCATCATCATTCGTCATTGGGCCGGCGCAGCACGCCGCGCATGCCGGGTCCCAGCAGACGATCGGGCGTCGTGCGGCTTCTGCGACCATCCGGGAGCATCACGGCGCGCCGGAACTCAAATTCGCGAGCGATGACGCGCCTGTGGCAACAGGCGGAAGCGAAGCCACCGGGCCCTGCGAACGATCCATATGAATTTAGGGAAATTTCAGCGCCGGACGCCTTAGCGTCGGCTATCGGAGCGCTCCAGCGAAAGCCGGCGTTCCGGGGGACGAATACGCCCCGAGGGAACGAGGGCGTCGGCGAACACGTCAGGACCAGATTTCATTCCGGGCTTTTGGCGCCGGTGAAACTGCGGATAGTTAAGGATACCCGCACCGAACGAAGAAAAACTTGTTTCTTCTGCCGGACCGGTTTTGAAAGAGCGGGCCTCTTTTGAAAGAACGCTCTTCCGAAATACGATCCAGCCGTTTGACCTGATGTCTCGCCGACACCCTCTTTCGTCGACCAGAGCCTTCAGACTTTCATCCGGGGCTCGTGTGACGTGCCGGCATCAAGCCGCCGGCAATTCTTGAAAGAAGCGAAGTTACTTCTTCTTCTTCGCGACCTTGCGGGTCTTCTTCGCAGTCTTCTTCACTGCGCTCTTCGCCTTCTTTGCCTTCTTAGCTTTCTTGGCCATGTTGCCCTCCTAATGTTAAGTGAGATGGCTTTAGTCGCTGCGTGCACTCGGGAATCGAGATGCACTACATCCCGAATACACCAACACATTCAAAAAAACAGCTTCCCACTTAAGGAAGTGTTGACGAGGAAATGTGAGAGCGCGCGAAGCGCCGACGTCGGTGACTTCACAACGCGCTCTCGCACTGATGAAAAAATTGCCGCAACGACGCGCGTTGGCGTTCGCAAATATTGCATGAATCGCTTTTATTGCAGTGCTTTTTGGATTCACGAACAGGACGATCGATGCACGATCGGTGTCGTAGCGACTCGGCGATGCCGTGAAAACGGTCTGTGCACGGACTCTGAGTCGCAAGGTTTGGCAACAAAAAAATTTTCATCATTGCAGCGCTGGAGCCTCGCCGACGCGCTCCAAAGCGAACTTTTCCGGACGAATCGCGACCACCGATTCGGACGCGTGCTTGCCGTCGCGACGACGAGTTCTGGATCGCGATAAGCGATCGATGCATGCGCGTGATCGCTCGCAACGTCACCGACATTGCGAGCGTGTCCCGTTACGGGACGCTTTCAGATGCCGAGCTTCGCTTTCAGGAGATCGTTGACCGCCTGCGGATTGGCCTTGCCACCCGATTGCTTCATCACCTGACCGACGAACCAGCCAGCGAGTTGCGGCTTGGCTTTCGCCTGCGCGACCTTGTCCGGATTGGCTGCGATGATGTCGTCGACGACCTTTTCGATCGCGCCGAGATCCGTGACCTGCTTCATGCCGCGCGCTTCGACCAGCTCGCGCGGGTCGCCGCCTTCCGTCCAGACGATCTCGAACAGGTCCTTGGCGATCTTTCCGGAGATCGTGCCCTCGCCGATCAGGCCGACGATCGCCGCCAGCTGCGCGGCCGACACCGGCGAGCCCGTGATATCGCGGCCCTCTTTGTTAAGACGCCCGAACAGCTCGTTGATCACCCAGTTGGCCGCGAGCTTGCCGTCGCGCGCCTTGTCCGCAAGGCCCGCGAGCACGGTTTCGTAGAAATCCGCGCTCTCGCGCTCGGCAACCAGCACGCTGGCGTCGTAGGGCGACAGTCCGAAGACTTCGATGAAGCGGGTCTTCTTCTGGTCCGGCAGTTCCGGCAGCTTCGACTTCAATTCGTCGACATAGGCTTGCGTGAACTCGAGCGGCAGCAGGTCGGGATCCGGGAAATAGCGATAGTCGTGCGCCTCTTCCTTGGAGCGCATCGAGCGCGTCTCGCCCTTGTTCGGGTCGAACAGCCGCGTTTCCTGGTCGATGGTGCCGCCATCCTCGATGATTTCGATCTGGCGCCGCGCCTCGTACTCGATCGCCTGGCCGATGAAGGTGATCGAGTTCATGTTCTTGATTTCGCAGCGGGTGCCGAGCGGTCCACCCGGCTTGCGCACGGAGACGTTAACGTCAGCGCGCAAGCTGCCCTTCTCCATGTCGCCGTCGCAGGTGCCGAGATAGCGCAGGATCGAACGCAGTTTTGTTACATAGGCTTTGGCCTGCTCGGCGTCGCGGATGTCCGGTTTTGACACGATTTCCATCAGCGCCACGCCGCACCGGTTAAGGTCGACATAAGACATGGATGGGCTCTGGTCGTGCAGCAATTTGCCGGCGTCCTGCTCCAGGTGCAGCCGCTCGATCCCGATCGTCGCGGTCTTGCCGCCGTCCAGTTCGACCGTGACCTCGCCCTCGCCCACGATCGGCGACTTGTACTGGCTGATCTGGTAGCCCTGCGGCGAGTCCGGATAGAAATAGTTCTTGCGGTCGAACACCGAGCGCAGGTTGATCTGCGCATTGAGGCCTAGACCGGTCGTGACAGCCTGTCTGACGCATTCCTCGTTGATCACAGGCAGCATGCCCGGCATCGCCGCGTCCACCAGCGACACATGGCTGTTCGGCTCGCCGCCGAACTCCGTCGAGGCGCCCGAAAACAGTTTTGACTTCGAGGTGACCTGGGCGTGCACTTCCAACCCGATCACGACTTCCCAGTCGCCGGTCTGGCCCTTGATCAGTTTTCCCGGTTTGACTGTCGCGTTCATGCTTTTCCACTCCCGAGCAGCGCGGATACGATCCGCTCCCATTCGGCTTCCAGAGAATCCTTCGCTACCGGCTGGCCGGCCTGGCGGTACCAGTAACCGGCGTTGCCGAGATCGCCTTCGACCCGGTGCAGATAGGCGTGCACCCACGCGGAGTTCGCGTCACTCTCGTCCTGCACGATCTTGTGCGCCTGATCCCAATTGCCTTTGGCGGCCCACCACAATGCAGCCAGCGGTGGTTCCAGGCCCGATGCCGGCGCAGTGTCCGCGAGCGTGGCGCGGAAATCCGCCATCGCTACCACCACCTCTGTGGCGTGAAGCGGCCGGCCGCCTGCTCCACCACTTCGCCAAGCGAGAACAGCGTCTCTTCGTCGAACGGACGGCCGATCAGTTGCAGCCCAAGCGGCAGACCTTGTGCGTCCTTGCCGGCGGGCACGGCGATGCCCGGCAGTCCGGCCATGTTCACCGTCACCGTAAAGATGTCGTTGAGATACATCTCGACCGGATCGGCGCCCTTTTCGCCGACTCCGAAGGCCGCCGACGGCGTCGCAGGCGTCAGGATCGCGTTGATGCCTTTTGCAAAACAGTCCTCAAAGTCCTTCTTGATCAGGGTGCGGACTTTTTGAGCGCGCAGGTAATAGGCGTCGTAATAGCCGGCTGAGAGCACATAGGTGCCGATCATGACGCGGCGGCGCACTTCGTCGCCAAACCCCTCGGCGCGGGTCTGCTCGTACAATTCCCCAATGCTGCGCCCCGGCATGCGCAGGCCGTAGCGCACGCCGTCATAGCGCGCGAGGTTGGACGAGGCCTCCGCCGGAGCTACGATATAATAGGCCGGCAGCGCGTATTTGGTATGCGGCAGCGATATCTCGACCAATTCGGCGCCGGCCGCCTTCAGCCACGCCGCGCCTTCGGCCCAGAGTTTTTCGATTTCCGCGGGCATACCGTCGAGGCGGTACTCCCTGGGAATGCCGATCTTCATGCCCTTGATGGATTTTCCGATCGCGGCCTCGTAGTCCGGCACTGCGCGATCGACTGACGTAGTGTCCTTGGGATCGTGGCCGGCCATCGAGCGCATCAGGATCGCGGCATCGCGCGTGGTCCGCGCGATCGGACCTGCCTGGTCGAGCGAGGACGCGAAGGCCACGATGCCCCAGCGCGAACAGCGGCCATAGGTCGGCTTGACGCCGACGGTCGCGGTGAAGGCTGCCGGCTGACGGATCGAACCGCCGGTGTCGGTCGCGGTTGCACCCATGCAGAGTAGCGCGGCGACCGCAGATGCCGATCCGCCGGACGAGCCGCCCGGCACCAGCGTGGTGTTGGAACCCTCGCGCCGCCACGGATTGACCACCGGACCGAAGCACGAGGTCTCGTTCGAAGAGCCCATCGCGAATTCGTCGTTGTTGAGCTTGCCGAGCATCACGGCGCCATCGCGCCAGAGCTGCGAGGTGATGGTGGATTCATAAGGCGGCACGAAATTGCCGAGGATCTTTGAGCACGCGGTGGTGCGCACGTCCTTGGTCGCGAACAGGTCCTTGATCCCGAGCGGAATGCCGGCCAGCGGGCCGCCCTCGCCTTTGGCGATCCTGGCGTCGATCGCGCGCGCCATGGCGCGCGCCTGATCCGGCGTTTCCAGCACAAAGGCATTGAGCGAACGCGCCGCCTCGATTGCGGCGAGATGCGCATCCGTCAGTTCAAGCGAGGTGAAAGACTTACTCGCGAGGCCTTCCCGGGCCTCGGCGATCGTCATCGAAGTTAAATCGGTCATTTATTGATCGGGCTGCAGAAGAACGGAGAAAGCGTCTTGTCGTTGGCGGGGTCGGTCGGCTTGGGCCGCGTCCGCTCATTGGCCTCGAGCGCGTCGAGGACAGCGTCCATCGCCTTGTCGGGATCGGCAGCCTTGCCCTGCCGCTCCATCGCGTCGAGGTAGTTCATATAGGCCTGGTAGGCCTTTTCATCGTCGCACAGCAGACACATCGGACTTTCCGATCCCTAAGAAGAATTACTCGACCACCTTCGGCACCAGGAAGAAATGGTTTTGCGTTTCCGGCGCATTCCTGACGACGTCGTCGGGAATCTCGCCGTCATTGACCACGTCGGCACGCTTCTTCATTTCCATCGGGGTCACCGAGGTCATCGGTTCGACGCCGTCGACATTCACTTCCGAAAGCTGTTCCACAAAAGCCAGCATCGCGTTCAGCTCGCTTTGCAGATGGGGAACCTCGGCCTCGGTGACCGCAATTCGCGCCAGATGCGCGATGCGGCGGACGGTGGCGGCATCAACGGACATAAATATAGGCCTCAAATGGAGAATTCGCATCCGCCGTATAGCAGAGGCCGCTTTTGCGCCGCAACCGCGGGAACAGGCGGAGCCAGCTTGGGAACGCTGAATACTCCCTTTTAGGGGTCAGAAGTCGACCCCGCCCCGACGCACGAGATTTTGAGCGCCAAGCCCCCATTCCCCCCTCGCAAAAGCGCCCCGACGAAACCATTTTCCGTCCTCACGTAGTCGTCCTGAAGCAGTCGGGGGATGTAGTCGCGGCCAGAACATCGGGAGGCCGTGCCATGTCGACGATCGAAAATGACAGCGCCGGATCGGAAAGCTGGGATCCTGCCCTCTGGTCCATCGGAACCGTCCTTGGCGTCGCAATCGTCTACCTCGCCTGCTTAACCTGACGATCGGGAGGAGAGCCATGTCTCAGGCTAAGATCCTGCAGGAAAAGGCGGAAATGTTCGAGCGCCGCGCCGAAAGCGCGACCGATCCCATCTCGAAGCAGCACTACAAGGAGATGGCGGCGCATTACAGGTCGCTCGCGGTTGAGCATCTTGAGGTCCACCGCGACGAACCCGCGCACTAGTCCGGACGGGCGCCCGCACTTTCATGCGGTGCGAACGCCCAATTCAGCCGAGAGATGGCTCGTCACGCCTGGCCGCGGGCTCCCTTGCGTCGTCAACCAACACCAAACCTCCCGCTCCCACACCTCAAGAATTTGAGATTTGTGTCGTCTCCGGTATCGTGGGCTTCGGATCTCGGGGCTGACCGGCAGGTTGCTCGCCGTGACAAACAAGAAGATCAAAACAAAACGGGGGCGCTCGGGATGGATTTCATTGAAGCCAATGGCGCGGGCCTGCGCTGCGAGCTGAGCGGCGGCGGCGACCGCACGCTGGTGCTGGTTCACGAAATGGGTGGCTCGCTGGAAAGCTGGGACGACGTCGCGCCACGGTTCGCAACATCGCGCCGGGTGCTGCGCTATGACACCCGCGGGGCCGGATTGTCGCAGAAGGTACGCGGCGAGCTCACCCTCGATACGATGGCCGACGACATCGCGGCCCTGCTCGACAAATTTGGGATCGCCGGCAAGGTCGTGCTCGCAGGCGTCGCCGTCGGCGGTGCCATCGCGCTGCACTTCGCGGCCCGATATCCTGCGCGCACCAGCGCGGTTGCAGTCGGCAGCCCTGCCACCGGCATCGCCGCGGAGCGCCGCGCGCCGGCGCTGGAGCGCCTTGCGCGGATCGAAGCCGCCGGCATGGCCTTCGCGGTCGAGGATTCGATGTTGAACGGCTATGCCCCGGAGCTTCGCGGCGACATCAAGCGGTTTGAGCGCTTCCGGACCCGATGGCTCGGCAACGATCCATCAAGCTATGCCGCGATCTGGCGCATGCTGGCCGCAGCCGACATGCAGGACGAACTCGCCGGGCTTGCTTGTCCGGTCCTCGTGATCGGCGGCAGCCTCGACCGCGTGCGCCCGCCGGCGCTGGCAGAAACCGTAGCCAAAGCCATTCCCGGTGCCCGCTACGTCGAAATCCGCACCGGGCACTACATGTCGGTGCAGACCCCCGATCTGCTCTTCGACACCATCGAAGAATTTTTGAAATCGGTCGGCGCCTGACCTCCCCTCAAGCCTCAAGGTTCTCCCGCATGAACGCACAACCCTCGCAGCAGATTCCCGGCGTCTATCACCGCAAGATCGGCGATATCATCGTCACCGCCATCAGCGACGGCTATCTCGACGGCACCCTTGACGTGATGCGCAATGTCGACCTCGACAAGGCGCGGCAGATCCTGACCGCCGCATTCCGGCCGGCGCGGCGAACCAGCGTCAACACCTTCCTGATCCACTCCAAGGGGCGCACCGCGATCGTCGACACCGGATCGGGCAACTACATGCAGCCGTCGGCCGGCTTCGTTCAACGCAGCCTCGCCGGAGCCGGGATCGATGCCAAATCGATCGATACTGTCTTGCTGACCCACATGCACCCGGATCATTCCGCCGGCCTGGTCGACATGTCCAACGGGCAACTGCTGTTTCCGAACGCCGAACTCGTCATGCACGAAAACGAACCGGCGCACTGGTTCGACGACGGCGAGATGGCCAAGGCCGACGAACGATCGGCCAAGCTTTTCTTCATGGCCGGCCGCGAACAGGTCGCGCCCTACAAGAGCCGGACGCGGCTGTTCAAGAGCGGCGAAGTATTTCCCGGGGTCACCGCCGTGCCGAGCCACGGCCACACGCCCGGTCACACCGCCTATCTCGTCGAGTCAGGCAAGGATCAGCTGATGATCTGGGGCGACACGGTGCACGTACCGGAAGTGCAGACCGCGTTTCCCGAAGCCGGCATGGCCTTCGACACCGATCTCGCCGCGGCCGCCGCCGCACGCAAACGCATGTTCGACCGCGTCTCCGCCGACGGCGTTCTCATTGCCGGGATGCATTTGCACTTCCCGGCGTTCTCGCGGCTGGCCCGGCGCGGCGATGCTTATGCGCTCTATCCCGAGGCCTGGGTCCACGCGCTGTAACGGCTACCCGCCCAACGCACTGAGTCGCGCCAGCGCGGCGCCGGCAAGCGAGCGCGTCAGTTCCGCCGCCGGCATCTCGCGGCCCATCCGCAACGCTTGCCCGGCCCAGAGATTGGTGAAATCGACCTTGCCGAGCTTTTCGGCCGCCGCCTTCAACGGACCGAGCGCCGTGGCGGCATGCGGGAAAGCTGGCGCATCCGGCGAGATCGGGCCGACCTCGCGCATGACGCGGTTGGGAACGCCGCGCGCCGGACGCCCAGTCATGACGTTGGTGATAAAAGTGGCATCGTCGTTCGCCTGAGCCAGCACGGTGCGCGCCGGCGCAGTCACCTTGGATTCCGGGCAGCGCAGATAGGCGCTGCCGATCTGCACGCCGGCTGCGCCGAGCGCAAACGCCGCCGCGATGCCGCGCCCGTCGGCGATACCGCCGGCCGCAATCACAGGCACCCTCACCGCATCGACCACCTGCGGCACCAGTGCAAATGTACCGGGCTGCTGGGCGATATTGTCGGTCAGGAACATGCCGCGGTGGCCGCCCGCCTCCGCGCCCTGCGCGATGATGACGTCGGCGCCGTTTTCCTCCAGCCAGATCGCTTCCTTCACGATGGTCGCCGACGACATCACGATGGCGCCGGCCGCCTTGACGCGTTTGACCAGCGCCTGATCCGGCAGGCCGAAATGGAAGCTGACCACTTCCGGCTTCAGTTCCTCGACGAGCGCGCACATGGCTTCATCGAACGGTGCGCGGTTGGCAGCGGTGATAGGCGCTGCGGGATCGACCCCGAGCTCCTTGTAGTAAGAGCCAAGCCTGGCCTTCCAGCCCGCCTCGCGCGCGGGATCGGCATCGACCGGCGTGTGGCAGAAGAAGTTCAGGTTGACCGGCGCCGAGACGCGCTGGCGGATGATGTTGACCTGCTCGCGCGCCTTCTCGGCCGTGATCATCGCGCATGGCAGCGAGCCCAGCGCGCCGCCCTGCGCCGCCGCGATCACGAGGTCAGCGTCCATGATGCCGGCCATCGGCGCCAGCACGATCGGAAATTCGGTCTTGAAGAGGTCGATGATCCGGCGGTCTGGCCACATGGTTTTTGCTCGCTTGGGTCAAGTGAAGATGTAAGGCGTCAGGCGGCGAAGGAGTTACGTCGCCCGTTCAATATCTGGCCGGCCTCGGTAACGATCCTGTCAACGATCTCGGCCGCCGGTGGCACATCATGAATTAGCCCGACGGCTTCGCCTGCGATGACGGCGGCGATATCGAAATTGCCCGCAGCCCTCGCCGCGGCATAGTCGGCCGCGACCGCCTGGACGTTTTGCATGAGTTCGACCTCGCGCCCCATCCAGCGCCGTGCATGATCGTTGACCAGGCAGCGGCCGGTAAACGGCGCCGGCCAGACATTGTTGCGCGAGAGATCGAAGATGATGCCGCGGACGCTGTTGCCGCTGGTCGCGGCGCAGATGCGCCGTTTCGCTTCCTCTGGGCCGTCGCATTCCTGACTGGCATAGAAGCGCGTGCCGAGCAGCACGCCGGAAGCGCCCAGCATCATCATCGCCGCCAGCCCGCGGCCATCGCCGATGCCGCCGGCGGCTGCGACCGGCACCCGGCCGGCCGCGAGATCGACGATCGCCGGCACGATGTCGATGGTGGTGCGCGATGCGCCATGGCCGCCGGCCTCGGTGCCCTGCGCGATCAGGATGTCAGCGCCGGCATCCAGCGCCTGCCGCGCCATGTCTTCGGTTTGCACCTGACAGATCAGCAGCGCGCCGGACGATTTGATCCGCGCCGAGAACGGCCTGGGATCGCCGAACGAAAGCATGATCGCGCGCGGCCGCGCTTCAAGCGCGATGTCCAGCAGCGCCGGCTGCTTGGCAAGGCTCCAGGTGATGAAGCCGATGCCGAAGGGATCGGATGCATCAGCAAGCTTGGCTGTCTCCTGTTCGAGCCACGCTGCGTCACCGTAGCCGCCGCCGAGAATGCCAAACCCGCCGGCAGCGCTGACGGCCGCAGTGAGACGCGCCCCTGCGATGACGTCCATCGGCGCCGAGAGGATCGGATGCTGGATGCCCAAACGGGCGGTCAACGGCGTCGAGATTGGCATGTCCATTCCCTGATATCTGGACAGCGATATTAGGCCGGACTATCATTCTCTAAAAATGAATACTAGAGAACTCTGACATCTCAAAAATGAAACGGAACGTCTCATGGAGTTGAGCGATCTCCTGACCTTTTCGACGGTAGCCCGGCTGGGCGGCATCACCCGCGCCGCTGACGAACTCAACACCGTGCAGTCCAACGTCACCCAAAGGGTGAAGGCGCTGGAAGCCGAGATCGGCACCGCGCTGTTCGAGCGGCACAGCCGCGGCATGACGCTGACCGGCGCCGGCCGCCGGCTGTTGCCCTATGCGCAGCGGATGGCGGCGCTGTCGCGTGAGGCGCTGCTGGCGGCGCGTGACGATGGCGAACCGAAAGGACCGCTCGCCATCGGCTCAATGGAAACCACGGCCGCCGTCCGCCTCCCTGCCCTGCTCGCCGAATTCCATCGCCGCTTCCCGCAGGTGCGATTGAGCTTGCGGACGTCAACGACCGCCGAGCTGGTGGCGGGTGTGCTCAACGGTACGTTCGACGGTGCGTTCGTCGCGGGTCCAATCGAGCATGCCGAACTCGATGCCACGGTCGCCTTCCGTGAAGAGCTGGTGCTGGTGACCGCGCGGCGATGGATGAGCCTCGCCGCCCTGCGTGCAGGCACGCCGAAGTCCGGGCCGACCGCACTGGTGTTCCGGACCGGCTGCACCTACCGCCAGCGGCTCGAGCAGATCTTCTCGGAATTCGGCTGGCCGTCTTCCGCGCGGTTCGAACTCGGCACGCTCGACGGCATGATCGGCTGCGTCGCCGCCGACATGGGCGTGACGCTATTGCCGCGCGCCGTGGTCGGGCGCAACGACACGGTGAGCATCCACACGCTCACGCCCGCGCAGTCCAGGGTCGAGACGCTCTTCATCACCCGCCGCACGGCCCATCAATACAGCGCGCTGCAGGGTTTTGCGTCGTGCCTCAGCAGCAACGGCGAGGTTATCGCCGCTTGATATACCAGCGCCGCAACGCGACGCCGGCCCAGATCGCCTCGACCAGCCCGAACGGCCAGGCGCCCTGCAGAAATCCGTAAGCCGACCCGAGCGCGCATGCGCCGGCAAAGGCGAGGATGAACCAATGGCTGCGCTCCTCCAGCGCGTAGGCCACCAGCATCGCGGTCACCGCGAGCAGACCGAATAGGCTCAATGCATCCATCGTCATCCCGCGCCCGTTCCGCCGTGCGAAACGTCTCTGCCATATTTTTGTAACAATGCAATTGCGCAGCGCATTTTCCGCACTGCGACGTTCGATCGCAACACGAGCATCGAACTCAAAATTTTCTGGCCGCCGCTGACTACTACGTTAGTATGAGGCGCTAGCTACCAAAAACCATAACGTCAACTCTGGGAGGGACTGCGATGCGCACAGCGTTCGTATTGTGCTGTTCTGTTGCCTTGTTGGGTACGGTCGGAACGGCAAGCGCTCAAGACTGGACGAAATCGAAATGGGGACCGAACGACGAAATCGGCGCCGCCAACTACATGACGCCCGAACTGGTCTTGAAGGCCGCCGGGCTGATCAAGACCGGCAAGACTTACGCGCTCGGTTTCCCCCTCAACTCCAAGATGCCCGCCTACCCGCCGCGCGCCTTCAAGATCACCGTGGTGCAGCCCGGCCAGGCCGGCATTCCCGGCCTCGGACCGAGCAAGACCACCTATAATGACGACATCATCGAGGGCTGGGTTGGCGTCGGCAGCCAGCTCGACGGCCTCGGCCACATCGGCGTCGAGCACGTCTATTACAATGGCAACAAGCTGCTCGAGTTTGCGGATCCGACCGGCCTGAAGAAGCTCGGTGTCGAAAAGATCCCGCCGATGGTCACACGCGGCGTGCTGCTCGACATGGCCGCCTATTTCGGCACCGACGTGGTCAAGGAAGGCACCGCCTTCAACGTCAAGGAAATCGAGGAAGCCGCCAAGAAGCAGGGCATCGAAATCCGCCAGGGTGATGTCGTCCTCTTCCACACCGGCTGGGCCAGCCTGATTGGTAAGGACGACAAGCGTTTCAACTCGGGCGAGCCCGGGCTTGGCGTTGAAGGCGCGAAATACCTCACCGGCAAGGGCGTCGTCGCCATCGGCGCGGACACCTGGGGCCTTGAGGTGATTCCGTTCGAGAGCAAGAACGTGTTCGAGGTGCACCAAATCCTGCTGCCGATGAACGGCACCTACATCATGGAAGTGCTGGATACGTCCGGTCTCGCCGCCGACAAGGCCTATGAGTTCCTCTTCGTCCTTGGCCAGCCGCGCTTTCGGGGCGGCGTGCAGAGCATGATCAACCCGGTCGCGATTCGGTAACCGATCTCGACACATGGCGTGGCGTTCCCGCATGGACGCCACGCCCTGATCGGCTTTGCGCCTGCGCCGCGCCGGTGTTATGCGGGACCATGCCCGCCCCCATCCTCCCCCTGATCGACGCCGTCGCGCACTGGCCCGAGCGCGGCGCCCTGATCGGCCTCGACCTCGGCACCAAGACCATCGGCGTCGCCGTCTCCGATCCCGACCGCCGGCTGGCGACCGGCGTCGAAACGCTCCACCGCAAGGCGTTCAAGGCCGACGCGGCGCGGCTGCTGGCGATATCGGGCGAACGTAATGCGGTCGGCTTCGTGCTGGGGCTTCCCATCAACATGGACGGCAGCGAGGGGCCGCGCGCGCAATCGACCCGCGCCTTTGCCCGCAATTTTTCCAATCTCACCGGCCTTGCCATCGGGCTCTGGGACGAGCGGCTGTCGACGGCTGCCGTCGAGCGCGAGCTGATCGGCATGGACGTCTCCCGCGCCCGCCGCGCCGAGGTGATCGACGAGCATGCCGCGATCTTCATCCTGCAGGGCGCGCTGGACCGGCTGACGAAGCTGCGCGGGGATCGCTGAGCAATGGCGGTCGTCATCGCGGCGCTGCTGCCGGTGTTTCTGCTGATCGTGCTCGGCTTCGTCCTGAAGCGGACCCTGATACGGCCCGAGACGCAGTGGATTGGGCTGGAACGGCTGACCTATTACGTGCTGCTCCCGGTCTTTTTGGTGCAGACGCTGGTCAAGGCCGATCTCAGCACCGTGCCGGTTGGCGGCGTCGGAGGCGCGCTGCTGTTGTCGGCGCTCGCGGTATCAATGGTCTGTCTTGCGCTGCGCCCCCTGCTCGCCCGCGCTGCCGTTGACGGTCCTGCCTTTACCTCGATGTTCCAGGGCGCGACCCGCTGGCAGACCTATGTCGCGCTCTCCGTCTCCGGCAGCCTGTTCGGCAATCTCGGACTCGCGATCGCATCGGTCGCGATGATCGCCATCGTCCCGATGGTCAACGTGTTCAGTGTCGCGGTGCTGGCCCACTACGCCTCGCCGGAAAAGCGCTCGTCGGCTTCGATCGTCGTGACGGTGGCGAGCAATCCGCTGATCTGGGCCTGCGCGATCGGGCTCGCGCTCAACGTCGCCCACATTCCGCTGCCCAGGCTCTGGCACGAGGTGGCGGACGCGCTTGGCCGTTCCTCGCTCGCTATTGGCCTCCTGGTGACCGGCGCAGGCCTGCATCTCGAAGGCTTGTTCAGGCCCAGCCTCGCCGCCAGCGTGACGGTATTCCTCAAGCTGGTGCTGATGCCAGTGATCGCCGTCGCGCTGGCGGTGCAATTTGGAATCACCGGTTCCAACCTCGCCGTCGTGACGATTTGTTCGGCGGTCCCCACGGCATCGAGCGCCTACGTACTGGCCCGCCAGATGGGCGGCGACGCGCCGCTATTGGCGCAGATCATCACGCTGCAGACCATTCTGGCCGCGGTGACGATGCCGATCGCGATTGCCCTCGTCTCATAAGAAGTAAGCCACCATCAGCGCCGTCTGAGCCATGACCGCGAGGTTGAAGAAGGCATGGGTCGCCACGGTCAGCCAGGTCGAATGGCTGCGGTATCGCAGGTAGCCGAAGATCAGGCCGACACCGAAAACCTCGCAAACAAAATACCAGTCATATTGAAGATGAACGATCGCCCAGATCGCCGATGATACAACGATTGCGCCGATCGGCCCGAGGAAGGATTGCGACCAGCCGCGAAACAGAAAACCCCGGACGGTAAATTCTTCGGTGATCGGAGCAGCGATACAAAATCCGACGAGCAGCATCCACAACTGTCCGGCGTCTCGCGCCGTCCGGTAGCTCTCGATCACAAAGGCCGGCGGCGCCTGCCCCGTCAGATATGACAGCAGATCCCACGCCAGCAGAAACGCAAGGCTGATGGCGAGGCCGCGCAGAAGTTCGGCGCGGCTCGGCAGGTTCAGGGCTAGGTACTCGGCAAAGCGCCTTTGCGCAATCCGGATCGTGACCCACAGCACGGCCAACACGAGCGGACACGCGAGGATCGCGCCCGCCGCCGTCGTCGGCCCGCCCTTGGCCAATTCCTGCAATTTGGATGGGCTGATCGAGGGATCACCATGCTGGATCACCACCGCGATGATCACGAGCATATGGGCGAGATTCAGCGTCGCATAGGCGATCAAGACGGCAATCGTCGAGCCCAGGAAATACCAGGGTCCGGGGCGGACGCTGCACAACCGGCAAAGGGGGTGGCGTGGCAATCTCGGTTGACGACATGGGAACTCCGCTCGTTGGTCGCTGCAGCGCGGTTTCCAGTTCGAGATCAGGAATGTCCGGCCAGCCAAATAGTCTAAATCGTCGCGGCCAGATTGTTGATGCCGTGCAGGACGATGGTCAGCCAGGTTGAGTTGGTGCGATAGCGCAGATATCCCAGCAACAGGCCGATCGAAAACACCTCGCCAAAGAAGAACCAGTCGTACTGCAGGTGCAGCGAGGTCCAGGCCAGCGACGACAGGAAGATCGCGCCGGCGACGCCGAGCTTCGATTCCGACCAACCGCGATAGAGGAAGCCGCGCGAAAAGATCTCTTCCCACATCGGCGCGGCGACGCAGAACGCGATCACCAGAAGCCACAGCGCGCCGTCGGCCTGCGCGGATTTCAACACGTCGCCCATGAAGCCCGACGTCACCTCGCGTCCGAGCGCCCGCGACAGCAGGTCCCAGCCGCCGACAAGGATGACCAGCGCCGCGACGCCGACGAAAAAATGGCGCCATGAGGTCCAGCGCAGCGCCAGATAGTCGGCAAAAGGTATCCGCGTTGGACGGATCGCGATCCACGTCGCCAGCAGCACGGCCGGTAATCCCAGGATGACCGAGAGCGAGATGGTCAGGCCGCTACCGACGACATGGATCGCTTCGGCGACATCGAACGATCCGCCCTTCCGCAATACGAAGTAGACGATGACTGCGACCTGGCCGAGGAACATCGCGGCGAAGATGAACAGGCCCCACAGCGTCGTGCCCCAGAATTTCCAGACGCGCGGCGGCCGGTCGGGAATCGCGGGCGGGACTTCAACGGCACTTGCGGGAGTAAGGGAATCCATCAGATGGCTTTCACGAGCGAGATCGAATTCATGGCAGTACGCGCCCAAGGAGTAACCGTGATTCACTTCCGCGGTGCGATCGGGAAATCATAGGCCTGCCGGCCTGCTCCCGGCAGCGAAAAGTGCCACCACTCTTTCGAATAGTTTACAAATCCTCGCCGCGCCATCACCAGAACCAGCTTCTCCCGCCAGCGGCGCTGGGTTGCGGTAGTGGATTTCGCCGCCGTGTGCGATTTCACGTCGGAACAGTCGTAACCGGTGCCCATGTCGACGCTGCCGTCGGGCGCACGAAGGTTAACGTTGGCGGTACAGTCGCCATAATCCTTGCCGGGATCGAAGGTGGCCGAATTGTCGGCTTTCAGATCAACCAAAGAGAGATCGAGCGCGGCGCCGGTAGAATGGCCCGAATGGGTAGCGATGTAGCCGAGACGAAACAGGTCGGCCTTGCTGAACGCCGGATTGTAGCGCTTTCCGGCCACCGTCTCCTTGCCGTCGCGCGACCACGCCACCATGTCGGCAACCGCGCGCGTCGGCCGGTAGCAGTCGAACATCTTCAGCGACAGGTTCTGCAACGCAAGTTCTTCCTGAACGCTCTTCAGCAGTGCGCCTACCTCGCGCTTCACCACGCATTCGGCGGCTTGATATCCCTTGAGGGGGCGACCGACGAAATTGTTGGAGCCGGCGTATCGCATGTCCTGAACGATGGTCGGATCGATATCGCGCAGATAGACGAAACCGGCGGGCAGTTTTGGCGCCTGCGCGGCGGCGCCCGTGAGGCAACTTGCGGCCAATATGGTTGCGAGCGCCAGCCGCCTTCGCGCCCCCCTGCCGGCGATCGCCAATGCCCACAACCTGATCCGGACGGATTGAATGAAATGCCGCACGTTCTTCATGGCCTGATGCATCGCGCCCACCCTAGCCGAAACCAGCGGCAGGAACACCATCCGCAGCCGCTTACCCTGTCGCCGAAGCGCTAGTGGATAAGTCCGGACACGGGATTTGACGCTTGCCCTACCCGGCATCTCTGCCTATAGCTCTGGCTTTAATGACCCCTGCATCTAAATCGACCTTCGTCCTCGGTCACCGGCATCTGCTGGGAATCGAGGGGCTTTCCGCTGCCGACATTACCGGCCTGCTCGACCTTTCCGAGGAATATGTCGAGCTCAATCGCCAGGTGGACAAGAAGCGCACCTCCTTGCGCGGTCGCACCCAGGTGAACCTGTTTTTCGAGGCCTCGACCCGAACCCAATCCTCGTTCGAACTGGCGGGGAAAAGGCTTGGCGCCGACGTCATGAACATGTCGGTATCCTCATCCTCGATCCGCAAGGGCGAGACGCTGATGGATACCGCCGTCACGCTCAATGCCATGCACCCGGATATTCTGGTGGTGCGGCATCACGCCTCCGGCGCGGTGGAACTTCTGGCGCGCAAGGTTGACGGTTCCGTGATCAATGCCGGGGACGGCGCCCACGAGCATCCGACCCAGGCGCTGCTGGACGCGCTGACCATCCGCCGCAACAAAGGCCGGCTGGAAGGCCTCGTCATCGCGATCTGCGGCGACGTGATGCATTCGCGCGTGGCGCGCTCCAATATCTTGCTGCTCAACACCATGGGCGCCCGCGTCCGCGTGGTGGCCCCCTCCACGCTGCTGCCGCGCGGCATCGAGCGGATGGGCGTCGAGGTCGCGCGCGACATGCGCGAGGGCCTCAATGGCGCCGACATCGTGATGATGTTGCGGTTGCAGCGCGAGCGCATGAACGGCTCCTTTGTGCCGTCGACTCAGGAGTACTTCCACTATTTCGGTCTCGACCAGAAAAAGCTGGCTTATGCCAAGCCCGATGCGCTGGTGATGCACCCGGGGCCGATGAACCGCGGTGTCGAGATCGACTCGATCGTGGCGGATGGCGCGCAATCGCTGATCCGCGAACAGGTGGAAATGGGAGTGGCGGTGCGGATGGCGGTGCTCGAAGCACTCGCCCGCAACCTGCCGAACGCGTGAGACTATGCTAACTGACCGCCGCCCAATATTGCTTGCGAACGCTCGCGTCGTCGATCCCTCCAGGGACTTTGACGGCCCCGGCGATGTGCTGATTGCCGACGGCACGATCCGCGACTCCAAGCGCGGCATCGGCGCGGCCGGCGTGCCCGAAGGCACCGACATCATCAATTGCGCCGGCAAGATCGTCGCCCCCGGCCTGATCGACATGCGCGCCTTCGTCGGCGAGCCCGGCGCCAGCCACCGCGAGACCTTTGCTTCCGCCAGCCAGGCGGCGGCCGCCGGCGGCATCACCACCATCATCTGCCAGCCGGATACGTCGCCCGTCATCGACAATTCGGCGACGGTGGACTTCGTGCTGCGCCGCGCCCGCGATACCGCGATCGTCAACATCCACCCGATGGCCGCGCTGACAAAAGGCATGCGCGGCGAGGAAATGACCGAGATCGGGCTGCTGAAAGCCGCGGGCGCCGTCGCCTTCACCGACGGTGACCGGAGCGTCACCAACGCCCAGGTGATGCGCCGGGCGCTGACCTATGCCCGCGATTTCGACGCGCTGATCGTGCATCACACCGAAGACCCCGATCTGGTCGGCGAAGGCGTGATGAACGAGGGCGAATTCGCAGCAAGGCTCGGTCTGGTCGGCATTCCCAACGCCGCCGAAGCGGTCATGCTGGAGCGCGACATGCGCCTCGTCGCGCTGACCGGCGGGCGCTATCACGCCGCCTCGCTGTCCTCGCTGGAGTTGCTGGAAATCCTCAAGCGCGCGCGCGACGCCGGCCACTACGTCAGCGCCTCGGTTTCGATCAACCACGTCACGCTGAACGAAAACGACATCGGCCCCTATCGAACCTTCCTGAAGCTGTCGCCGCCGCTGCGCGCCGAGGAGGACCGCCTCGCGCTGGTCGCGGCCGTCGCCTCCGGCCTGATCGACGTCGTGATGTCCGACCACAACCCGCAGGACGTCGAGGTCAAGCGGCTGCCGTTCGCGGAGGCGGCGGCCGGCGCGGTCGGGCTGCAGACCATGCTGCCGGCGGCGCTGCGGCTGATTCATAATGGCGAGATGGACTTCAAGACGCTGATCCGGGCTATGTCGACCCGGCCTGCGGAACTGCTCGGCCTTCCCGGCGGCACGCTGCGCGCGGGTTCCCCGGCCGACCTCGTCGTGATCGATCCCGATACGCCCTGGGTGCTCGATCCCGCCGACCTCAAATCGCAGTGCAAGAACACGCCGTTCGACGAAGCCCGCTTCTCGGGACGCGTCGTGCGTACTATCGTGGGCGGAAGAACCGTCTATGAACACGTCTGAGTCGCCCGACACAGGCGGTGGGAGCTACCGCAATGTCTGACGCATTCCTCATCGTCGCCTTCCTGCTCGGCTATCTCTTTGGCTCGATCCCGTTCGGCATGGTGCTGACCAAGCTTGCCGGCACGCAGGATCTGCGTTCGATCGGTTCCGGCAATATCGGCGCCACCAACGTGCTGCGCACCGGCCGCAAGGGTCTCGCCGCGGCAACGCTGATCGGCGACATGCTCAAGGGCACGATCGCGGTCATGATCGCCGGCTATTACGGGGGTGCCAATGCGGCAATGCTGGCCGCGCTCGGCGCCTTCCTCGGCCATCTCTTCCCGGTCTGGCTCAAATTCAACGGTGGCAAGGGCGTCGCGACCTATATCGGCGTGCTGATCGGGCTGTTCTGGCCGGCAGCCCTGATGTTTTGCCTGATCTGGCTGGCGACCGCCGTCACTACGCGCTACTCGTCGCTCTCGGCATTGGTCGCCGCGTTCGTGACGCCGCTGTTCCTGTGGTGGTTCGGCCACCCGGCGCTGGCCTCGCTGTTCGTCGTGCTGACGTTGCTGCTGTTCTGGAAGCACAGCGAAAACATCAAGCGCCTGCAGTCCGGCACCGAAGGGCGGATCGGGGCGTAGTAGGCGTGACTCGTTGCGGACGCAAGCGGCCGATCAGGCCGCCTCGTCCTCGCGGGTCGGGCGAATTAGTATCTCGGCAGAAATCCCGAGTTGCTCGTGCAGCCGCCGGATCATATCGATTGACAGGCTGCGCCTGCGATTCATGACCTCTGCGACCCGCGCGCGAGTGCCAATCAAGGGCTCCAGATCTTTGCGGCTAAGACCTTGTTGTTCCATTCGGAACTCGATCGCCTCGATTGGATCCGGCGGATCCATGGGATAGTGCTTCGCTTCATAAGCGTCGATCAATGTCGCCAGCACATCGAGCCGGTCGCCCTTCGCTGTCCCGCCCTTTGCGCCCCAAAGGCGCTCAACCTCGGCAAGTGCGTTCTTGTAGTCCGCCTTGGAACGGATCGGTTTCAGTTCAGTCGCCATATCGCACCTCGGTTACGTCGATCTTGTCATAGGCTTTATGCGTGCCTATCACTTGATCCAAACGATGCCCTTCTCGAAATCGACCGCCACCACAAGTCGATAGTCATTACCTTTTATATTGAAGACGATCCGCTCCGCACTGACGACGCTTGCCGTGGCATAGCGACGCTTGACCTCCGCGGTGCTCTTCCACGAAGCCTTGCTCACTTCGTCGAACCATGCATCTAGCGCCGCTCTTACCGCCGGCTGGTCCTTCCTGCCGGAAAGGCCATGCACGAACTCTCGCAATGTCCGGCGAGCAATAACCCTCATTCCTCGTGATATATCATGGTCCCATTATGGGAGCAACGGGCTTGTTGGTATTTCATTTCCGCGCCAGCGCCTCTTCCACAAACCGCCCCGCCGCCAGCGCCTGCGCATCGGCGCCATATCGCGCGATGACGGTCACACCCACCGGCAAGCCGCCTTCCGCGATCAACGTGGGAACGTTGACACATGGCACGCCCATCAGCGTCCAGAGCCGGTTGTAACGGGCGTCGCCGGTCGAGCCCAATCCCTTGGGCGCCGCGCCGGGCGCCGACAAGGTCAGTATCACATCGACATCGTCGAATGTTTTGGCGAGCGCATGCCGTGCGCGGCCCGCAACGTCCATGGCCGCGTCATATTCGGCCGGTGTTCCTCCCTTGCTTTCGTCGAGGCGACCGCGGAGGTTCGGCGCCATCGCATCGTAATTCTCGCGGTATTCCCAGGCGAGCGCCTGATGCGCTTCGAACTCCTGGATCACCGGATGCACGCGCCACGCCTCCGCAATGAACTCGGGCAAAGCCAGCGCTCGCACCGAGGCGCCGGCACGCTCCGCAGCCTTGGTCGCGATCCGTAGCGCCTCTGCGCCTGCCGCTTCCGGCGCATCGGCAAAATCCTGCGTCACGATGCCGATCCGTGGCGTCGGAATCTCGGACGGCAGCAGCAGTTCGGGCCGGCCGGTCATAGCGGCAAGCCCGCGCGCCACGTCGTCGACGCCGGCGGCAAACAGGCCGACGGTATCGAGTGTCCACGAATAGCATTTGACGCCGACGGTCGGCAGCAAACGATAGGACGGCTTGATCGCAGCCGCGCCGCAGAACGAGGCCGGGCGGATCACCGAGCCGCCGGTCTGCGTTCCCAGCGCGAGCGGGATCATGCCGGCGCCTACCGCTGCCGCCGATCCTGACGACGATCCGCCGGGTGTATGGCCATGATTATGCGGATTGAGCGTCGGCGTCGGATCCGAAGAGGCGAACGCCGTGGTCGTGGTTTTGCCCACGATGGTTGCACCTGCCTGCTTCAGCAGCATCACCACAGCCGCATCGCCGCGCGAGCGGTGCCCCCGGTAGATCGGCGAGCCCATTTCGGTCGGAAAATCCGCCGTATCCATGATGTCCTTGATACCGACCGCAATGCCGCGCAGCGGCCCGGCGCTTTGCGCACGGGCGTTGGGATCATGGCAGACGAAGGCGCCGATGGACCTTTCATGCGCACGGGTTGCTTCGAGCGACTGCGCGATCGCGGCGTCTGCGGAAAGATCGCCGGCATCGATGCGGCGCTGGAGGTCGGCAAGCGAGATCATGAAGGCATTCCTGTGATGAGAACACAGGTTACGAAGCGCCTTTGCATCGGGCAAGCGTAACGCCCATCACAATCAAACAGGTTGATCACAATCTCAGGTTGGGCAATGCTGCCGCAGCATTCACGACCGGACACATCTCACGCCTGATATCACCGAGACCGAACGGATCGACCGGCTGCGGCTGATCCGCAGCGACAATGTCGGGCCGCGAACCTTCAACTCACTCATCGCCCATTTCGGCGATGCGCGCGCGGCGCTGGAACGGCTTCCCGATCTGGCGCGGCGCGGCGGAGCTTCCCGTTCGGGACGCATCTGCAGCGCGGAGGAGGCGCGAGCTGAGATGGCAGCGAGCCAAAAGATCGGCGTCTCGCTGGTCGCGCCCGGCGAAGCCGCTTATCCGCCGCGGCTGGCGACACTCGAGGATGCGCCGCCCTTGCTCGGCGTACGCGGGGCACCTGACGTGCTGACACGGCCGATGATCGCGATCGTCGGCTCGCGCAACGCCTCCGGCGCCGGACTGAAATTCGCCGGCCAATTGGCGCGCGATCTCGGCGACGCCGGCTTTGTCGTCATCTCGGGGCTGGCGCGCGGCATCGATCAGGCGGCGCATCGCGCGACGATCGAAAGCGGCACGGTGGCGGTGCTGGCCGGCGGCCACGACCGGATCTATCCGCCCGAGCATGCAGGCCTGCTTGCCGCCCTGCTCGATCAAGGCGGTGCGATTTCCGAAATGCCGCTCGGCCATGTGCCACGCGCCCACGATTTTCCCCGCCGCAACCGCCTGATCTCGGGCGCGTCGCTCGGCGTCGTCGTGATCGAGGCCGCGCACCGCTCTGGCTCGCTGATCACGGCGCGGATGGCGGCCGAACAGGGCCGCGAGGTATTTGCGGTGCCGGGCTCGCCGCTCGACCCGCGTGCCGCCGGCACCAACGATCTGATCAAGCAGGGCGCAGCGCTGGTCACCGACGCCAGCGACGTCATCAGCGCCATTCAGCCGATCCTGGAACGGCCGATCGTGCTCGAGGCGCGTGAAAGCGATGACGAGCCACTCGACTTCGAGATCGATCCGGGCGTACGCGGCCGCATCATTGCACTGCTCGGACCGAGCCCGGTCAGCCTCGACGATTTGATCCGGATGTCGGGTCTCTCGCCCACCCTCGTTCGCACGGTGCTGCTCGAACTCGAACTGGCCGGACGGCTGGAGCGCCATGGCGGCGGGCTGGTGTCGCTGCTCTAGAATCCTGTTTGATGCGCTTTCTTAACGCGAACCGGTCCCCACTTCGCGCGAAAGCGCTATCCCTTCTCTGTGCGTGAGTCGAAGCTCGTCCGCGCGCCCTCGATCGTCGGCAGGTGGTCGAAAGCCCATTGGCCCAGCGCCTGCACCGGCTGCGCCAGCCCGCGGCCGAGATCGGTCAATTCGTAATCGACCCGCGGCGGAATGGTCGGAAAGATCGTGCGCGTCACCAGCCCGTCGCGCTCCAATCCGCGCAAGGTGAGCGTCAGCATCCGCTGCGAGATGCCGCCGATCTTGCGCTTGAGCTCGTTGAAGCGCACCGGCCCGTCGATCAGCATCATGATGACAAGCACGCTCCATTTGTCGCCGACGCGGGCCAGCACGGAAGCCACCGCGCGGCAACTGCCCTCGGCATGCGGGCCCGGAGGCATGGCAGGCACTTTCTTGTGCTCGGGTCTCATGGATGTGCTCGGGTATGAAAAATGTGCGTTCTTGCGGGGTTTTGCCACGGTCACTCATATAGCGCCAGTTACAAACCTATACCAAAGGGTGACATCAACCATGAAACTTCTGCACATCGATTCCAGCGTTCTCGGCCCCCACTCCGTCAGCCGCCAGGTTTCCGCCGCCATCGTCGAACGGCTGCGCCAATCCACGCCCGGCCTCGAACGTCAGCTATCGCGATCTGACGCTGACGCCGCTGGCGCATCTCACCGGTTCGCACCTCGCCGCCGGCCAGGGGGCTACCCCGGATGCGTCGCTGCGCGAGGATATCGCCGCGGGTCAGGCCGTGCTGGAAGAGTTTCTGGCCGCCGAAATCGTCGTGCTCGGCGCGCCCATGTATAATTTTACGATTCCGAGCCAGCTCAAGGCCTGGATCGACCGCATCCTGGTCGCGGGCAAGACGTTCAAATACTCGGCGCAAGGCGTCGAAGGACTGGCCGCCGGCAAGCGCGTCATCGTCGCGATCTCGCGCGGCGGCTTCTATGGCCCCGGCACGCCGGCCGCGGTCGGCGAGCATCTCGAAACTTACCTGCGCTGGGTGTTCGGCTTCATCGGCATCCGAAATCCGGAATTCATTTCCGCTGATGGCATCCAGGTGGGACCCGAACATCGCGAAAAAGCGGTGGCCGGCGCGCTCAAGGCGGCCAGCGATCTGAACGCCGCCTGAGTTTTGGGCGTGAGCGGCTGCCGTTACCGTAGCTGACGGCGGCCGCTCAGGTCAGAAAACACCGTGCATGCGCAGAAGCACGACAAGGGAGCCCAGGAGACCGACACCGGAAAACTGTGCGATCGAAGCAAATTGAGCGGTATCCGAATGTTGCGACGTCGACGAAGAGATGCCAGCGGTTTTCGGCATGACGGCGCTCCGGTTCTTTGTTGGCAAGAACTCCTGTGCTCAAAATGTCCTTTAGCTACACGCCGGGTTCAATGCGCGTTCTGGCTCAGCGCCAATCCGCCGCAGGTGCCGAAGCCGGCAAGCAACCGATAGTAGAGAGAATCGGGACCTCCGGCCGGCTTCGAAATGGCGGCAACCGCCTTACCCCCGATAGATCGGCGCACCGCTCGGAGAGGCCGTGGCGCCACCGTCGACGAACAATTCCTGGCCCTGCACATGCGCGGCATCATCAGAGGCGAGGAACAGGACCGTCTTCGAAATATGGTCGGGTTCGCCGATGCGGCCGAGCGGCGTGGTCGCGCCGATGCGCTTCTCAAACGCCTTCTCGGCTTCAGGCGTTGCGATCGCAGCGCCCCAGATCGGGGTGCGGATCGCGCCGGGCGAGACCACGTTGACGCGGATACCGCGCGGCGACAATTCCGACGCCATGATCCGCGCCATCGCGCGCACGCCGGCTTTCGCCGCGCCATAGGCCGAATAGCCGGGATTGCCGAGCACAGAGATGACTGAGCCGTTGAGGATGATTGAGGCGTTGTCGTTGAGATGCGGCAGCGCGGATTGCACGGTGAAGAAAACGCCGGTGAGATTGGTGCGGATGACGTTTTCAAACGTCTCCAGGGTGGCGCCGCCGAGCGGGGTGGCTCCCGGGATGCCGGCATTGGCGAACAGAATGTCGTAGTTGCCGAATTTTTCGGCCCCCTTCCTGATCGCCGCTTCGGTCGCGGCGATGTCGGTGGCGTCAGCCGCGAGCGCAAGCGCGTTCGGACCCAATTCCCTGGCCGCAGCATCGAGCGTCGCCTGGTTGCGCCCCGTGATGACGACCTTGGCCCCCTCCGCCACGAACAATTTTGCGGTCGCCAGACCGATGCCGCTGTTGCCGCCTGTAATCAACGCCGTCTTGTTCGCGAGCCTCATGGCCGTCTCCGATGGTTGCATTATTAAACTAGATTGCCTACCTAGGGCATCTGGTTTAATATTGCAACTACACAACGCCGTGATCGGTCTCAACCCGATCGGAGACATCAATGGTGAAACGGACGAGCTTTGAACGCGACGATTGCCCGGTCGCACGCTCGCTGGATGCGATCGGCGACTGGTGGTCGATGCTGATCATCCGCGAGGCGCTGTTCGGGGTCAGCCGCTTCGGCGAATTCCAGAAGAGACTGGGGCTAGCCAAGAATATTCTCACTGTACGGCTGCGCGCGCTGGTCGATCAGGGCATCCTCAAGACTGCACCCGCCTCCGACGGCAGCGCGTATCAGGAATACCTGCTGACGCCGAAGGGCCGCGGCGTATTCCCTATCCTGGTCGCGTTGCGGCAGTGGAGCGAGGAGTTCGACGAGCGCCCGGAAGAGATCGCCACCATTCTCGTCGACAGGAAAAATGGCAAGCCGGTTCGCAAGCTCGAACTATATTCGCAGGACGGGCGGCTATTGAGTGCGGGCGATATCGCGTTGAAGCCGCGAACGGCAGCGAAGGCGGCTAAGCGCATCACGGCGTAACGAAGCCGCGCTTGTCACGACAGCCTGTGCTTGCTCCGGGTGCGCAGCCGTTCTTCCGCTTCGAGCTGCGCCATGCCAAGCAAGTGAGCTAGCACTTCCAGCCGGTGGCGTTCCGCCAGCTTGACCAATTCGGCGACAGTCTCGGCAATGAAGGCCACAGCCTCGTCCGGGCCGCCCTCCTCACCTCGTTCTGCTCGTTCTACGGTTGGCGATTCCGGCTTTTTGCCCGAAGCCTTCCGCTTCCGGCCGCCCGCACTCTTGCCCAAATAATTTTCATCCTAACATCACAAAATATGTTCCAGAAATAACCCCTTTGGCGGCGCAACTCTAGGGCGCATTTCGCAACTGACTAGACATAAAGTCGATCCGTAAAGTTACGTGGTGGGCATCTGCCGATTTGACAGGGGCCGCCTCACCACCCATGTTCGGGTCCAATCGGTGGGCCGCGAGTCTCGCGGAACCCGCCTTGATCCCTTCCCGTAAGCCATTGGAATGACATGAATATCGTCATCGTGGAGTCGCCGGCGAAAGCCAAGACTATCAATAAGTATTTGGGCGCCTCCTACGAGGTTCTGGCCTCGTTCGGCCATGTCCGCGACCTCCCCGCCAAAAACGGTTCCGTCGATCCGGAAGCCAATTTCCAGATGATCTGGGAAGTCGACCCCAAGGCGGCCGGCCGGCTCAACGATATCGCCAAGGCGCTGAAGGGCGCCGACCGCCTGATTCTCGCAACCGACCCCGATCGCGAGGGCGAAGCGATCTCCTGGCACGTGCTGGAGGTGATGAAAGAGAAGCGCGCGCTGAAAGATCAGAAGATCGAGCGCGTGGTGTTCAACGCCATCACCAAGCAGGCCGTGACCGACGCGATGAAGTCGCCGCGCCAGATCGACGGCGCGCTGGTCGACGCCTATATGGCGCGCCGCGCGCTGGACTATCTGGTCGGCTTCACGCTCTCGCCGGTGCTGTGGCGCAAACTGCCGGGCGCGCGCTCGGCCGGCCGCGTGCAGTCGGTCGCGCTGCGGCTGGTCTGCGACCGCGAACTCGAAATCGAAAAATTCGTCCCCCGCGAATACTGGTCGCTGGTCGCAACCCTGACCACGCCGCGCGGCGACAGTTTTGAGGCGCGCCTCGTCGGCGCCGACGGCAAGAAGATCCAGCGGCTCGACATCGGCACCGGCGCGGAAGCCGAAGACCTGAAGAAAGCGATCGAGGCCGCGAACTTCACGGTTACGACCGTGGAAGCAAAACCCGCGCGCCGCAATCCGCAGGCGCCGTTCACCACCTCGACGCTGCAGCAGGAAGCCAGCCGCAAGCTCGGTTTTGCGCCCGCGCACACGATGCGGATCGCGCAGCGGCTCTATGAAGGTATCGACATTGGCGGCGAGACCACCGGCCTCATCACCTATATGCG
The DNA here is from genome assembly GCA_963770135.1 of uncultured Alphaproteobacteria bacterium. Classification (GTDB taxonomy): domain Bacteria; phylum Pseudomonadota; class Alphaproteobacteria; order Rhizobiales; family Xanthobacteraceae; genus Bradyrhizobium. The sequence continues at coordinate 54,826 of CAVYOM010000027.1, forward strand.
AACCGACGGCGTGCAGATCGACGGCTCGGCAATCACGCAGGCCCGCAAGGTGATCGGCGAGGATTACGGCCAGGCCTATGTGCCGGACGCGCCACGCCAGTACCAGACCAAGGCCAAGAACGCGCAGGAAGCGCATGAAGCGATCCGCCCGACCGATTTGTCGCGCCGGCCTGCCGAGATGCGCCGGCGTCTCGATGTTGATCAGGCCAAGCTTTATGAGCTGATCTGGATCCGCACCATCGCGAGCCAAATGGAATCGGCCGAACTGGAACGCACCACCGTCGATATCGCCGCGAAGGCCGGCGCCCGCACGCTGGAACTGCGCGCCTCGGGCCAAGTGATAAAATTCGACGGCTTCCTCGCGCTCTATCAGGAAGGCAAGGACGACGACGGCGACGACGAGGATTCGCGCCGCCTGCCCGCCATGAGCGCGGGCGAAGCGCTGAAGCGGCAGGATCTCGCCGTCACGCAACACTTCACCGAACCGCCGCCGCGCTTTTCGGAAGCGTCTCTGGTCAAGCGCATGGAAGAGCTCGGCATCGGCCGTCCCTCGACCTACGCCTCGATCCTGCAGGTGCTGAAGGACCGCGGCTACGTCAAGCTTGAGAAGAAGCGGCTGCATGGCGAGGACAAGGGCCGCGTCGTGGTTGCGTTCCTGGAGAATTTCTTCGCGCGCTATGTCGAGTATGACTTCACCGCTGATCTGGAAGAACAGCTCGACCGCGTCTCCAACAACGAGATTTCCTGGCAGCAGGTGCTCAAGGAGTTCTGGACCGGCTTCATCGGCGCGGTCAACGACATCAAGGATCTCCGCGTCTCCGAGGTGCTCGACGCGCTCGACGACATGCTTGGGCCGCATATCTATCCGCCACGCGCCGATGGCGGCGACGTCAGGCAGTGCCCGACCTGCGGCACCGGCAAGCTCAATCTGAAAGCAGGAAAGTTCGGCGCCTTCGTTGGTTGCTCGAACTATCCGGAATGCCGCCACACCCGCCCGCTGGCCGCCGACGGCGAAGCCAGCGCCGACCGCGTGCTCGGCAAGGACCCCGAAACCGATCTCGACGTGACGGTGAAGGCCGGCCGCTTCGGGCCCTACATCCAGCTCGGCGAGCAGAAGGATTATGCCGAGGGCGAAAAGCCGCGACGCGCCGGCATCCCGAAAAACATGTCGCCCGGCGACATGGAACTCGAACTGGCATTGAAGCTGCTGTCGCTGCCGCGCGAAATCGGAAAACATCCGGAGACCGGCGAGCCGATCACCGCCGGCATCGGCCGCTTCGGCCCGTTCGTGCGCCACGAAAAGACCTATGCGAGCCTCGAGGCCGGCGATGAAGTGTTCGACATCGGCCTCAATCGCGCGGTGACCCTGATCGCGGAAAAGATCGCAAAGGGCCCGAGCGGCCGCCGCTTCGGCGCCGATCCCGGCAAGCCGCTCGGCGAGCATCCGAGCCTGGGCGGCGTCGCGGTCAAGAACGGCCGCTATGGCGCCTACGTCACGGCCGGCGGCGTCAACGCCACGATCCCGAGCGACAAGACGCCCGAGACGATCACGCTCGCCGAGGCCATCGCGCTGATCGACGAGCGCGCGGCCAAGGGCGGCGGCAAGCCGAAGCGCGGCGCCAAGAAAGCCGCGCCGAAGAAGGCCGCCAAGAAGGCTGCCGACAAGGCGGCTGATCCCGACGCGCCAAAGCCTGCCAAGAAGGCGGCAGCGAAGAAAGCCGCGGCAAAGCCGAAATCGGAAGCGGTGAGCAAGGCGCGAGCGCCGGTCGCATCCGCCGCCAAGACGTCGGCGGCGAAGCCGCCCACCGCACCCAAGACGCCTGCGAAGAAGAGCGCGGGCAAGGCCCGGGGATAAGTGAAGAGCAAACACGACAATGGTTTTCCTGGCCGGGACGCCATCGTCGCCTTCATCCGTGCGAATCCAGGCAAGATCGGCACGCGGGAAATCGCCCGCGAGTTCGGCCTGAAGAATGCCGACCGCGTCGAGCTGAAGCGCATTCTGCGCGAACTCGCCGACGAAGGCGCGATTGCCAAGCACGGGCGGAAGATCCACGAGCCCGCCGCTCTGCCGCCTACCGTGATCGCCGACATTACCGGCCGCGACACCGACGGCGAACTGCTCGCCACCCCCACCGAATGGGACACCGAAGAAAGCGGCCCGGCGCCCAAAATCCGCATTCACGTGCCGCGCCGCCCGCAGCCGGGCACGGCGGCCGGCGTAGGCGACCGCGCCCTGATGCGCATCGAGAAGCTGGATGAGGGTGACGGCGCGCTCTATCGCGGCCGCGTCATCAAGGTGATCGATCACGCCCGCACCCGCCTGCTCGGCATCTTCCGCAAAGCCCCCGGCGGCGGCGGGCGTCTCGTACCCGTCGACAAGAAACAAGCTGGCCGTGAATTGAACATCGCGCCGCCGGACACCGGCGGTGCCGAGGATGGCGACCTCGTCAGCGTCGATCTCGTGCGCTCGCGCGGCTATGGGCTTGCATCCGGCAAGGTGAAGGAACGGCTCGGCTCGCTTTCAAGCGAAAAGGCGATCAGCCTGATCGCGATCCACGCCCACGAAATCCCGCAGGCGTTTTCGCCGGGCGCGTTGCGCGAAGCCGAGGAGGCACAGCCTGCGACGCTGAAAGGCCGCGAGGATTGGCGCGAATTGCCGCTCGTCACCATCGATCCGCCCGACGCCAAGGATCATGACGACGCGGTGCATGCCGCGCCCGATCCCGATCCGAACAACAAGGGCGGCTACATCGTCCACGTCGCCATCGCCGATGTCGCCTTCTATGTGCGGCCGGGTTCGGCGCTGGACCGAGATGCACTGACGCGCGGCAACTCGGTCTATTTCCCCGACCGCGTCGTGCCGATGCTGCCGGAGCGCATCTCCAACGATCTCTGCTCGCTGGTGCCGGGCCAGCCGCGCGGCGCGCTGGCGGTGCGGATGGTGATCGGCCCCGACGGTCGCAAGCGTTCGCACAGCTTTCACCGCGTGCTGATGCGCTCGGCCGCCAAGCTGAATTACGCGCAGGCGCAGGCGGCCATCGATGGCCGCCCCGACGACACCACCGGCCCGCTGCTTGAGCCGATCCTGAAACCGCTTTACACCGCCTATGCGCTGGTAAAACTCGCGCGCGACGAGCGCGATCCGCTCGATCTCGATCTGCCCGAACGAAAGATCCTGCTCAAACCCGACGGGTCAGTCGATCGCGTCATCGTGCCCGAGCGGCTCGACGCGCATCGCTTGATCGAGGAGTTCATGATCCTCGCCAACGTCGCCGCGGCCGAAATGCTTGAAAAGAAGGCGTTGCCGCTTATCTATCGGGTGCACGATGAGCCGTCCCAGGAGAAGGTGCACAACCTTCAGGAGTTCCTGAAAACGCTCGATCTGCCATTTGCGAAGAGTGGTGCCTTGCGCCCTTCCCTGTTCAATCGCGTGCTCGGCCAGGTCCGCGGCGAGGATTACGAACCGCTGGTCAACGAGGTGGTGCTGCGCTCGCAGGCGCAGGCGGAATATTCCGCCGAAAACTACGGCCATTTCGGTCTCAACCTGCGCCGCTACGCGCATTTCACTTCGCCGATCAGGCGATACGCAGACCTGATCGTGCATCGCGCGCTGATCCGCGCGCTCGGCCTCGGCGAAGGCGCGTTGCCGGAAACCGAGACGCTGGAGAGCTTAAGCGAAGTCGCGGCGCAGATTTCCGTGACCGAGCGGCGCGCCATGAAGGCGGAACGCGAGACGGCCGACCGGCTGATCGCGCATTTCCTCGCCGACCGCATCGGCGCAAGTTTTCAGGGCCGTATTTCCGGCGTGACCCGCGCCGGCCTGTTCGTGAAGCTATCTGATACCGGCGCCGACGGGCTGATCCCGATCCGCACGCTCGGCACCGAGTACTACAATTACGACGAGACACGCCACGCGCTGGTCGGCTCACGCAGCGGTGCCATGCACCGGCTGGGTGACGTTGTCGACGTGCGTCTGGTAGAAGCTGCACCTGTGGCCGGCGCGTTGCGGTTCGAGCTGCTGTCGGAAGGCCAGGTCATTCCGCGCGGCAGAAAACGCGACGGCTCGAAGCCGTCGACAAAGCCGTCGAAATCGCTTCCGGGCCGCAGCCCGCGCGAAAAGGTTCGCAAAGACCACAAGGGCAAGTCCGGGAAAGCCAAGCCCGGCAAATCGAAGAAAGGCAAGTCATGGAAACGGTGAACACTGCGACGCCAGTCTGGACCCGGGATACCGTGCAGGCCGAGAAGCGCGACCTCTGGACCGCGATGAAGCGCGGCTTTCGAGGCCGCTGCCCCCGCTGCGGCCAAGGCAAGCTGTTTCGCGCCTTCCTGAAAGTCGATGACCACTGCTCGGTTTGCGGTCTCGACTACACGCCACATCGGGCCGACGACCTGCCCGCTTATCTCGTGATCATCATCGTCGGCCACATCGTGGTACCGGTCGTGCTGTGGATCGAGACCAATTATTCGCCGGCGATCTGGCTGCAACTGGCGATCTATCTGCCATTCACCTTCATCGCATCGCTCGCGTTGCTACAGCCGGTGAAAGGCGCCGTGGTCGGCTTTCAATGGGCATTGCGCATGCATGGCTTTGACGAGAATGCCCCTAGCGACATTCCGCCCGTCTAGCTAAACCGGGAGCGACAAGAGCAAAAAATGGGGATGGAATGACCGAAGCTGCGACCGCCCAAAAAGAAGAAAAAGAAGCCGATCACCATCCCTATTTCCGGCCCAAGGACGCGGCGACGCTGATCCTGATCGACCGCTCCGGCGACAAGCCGAAGGTTTTGGTCGGCAAACGCCACGACAAGGTGGTGTTCATGCCGGGCAAATATGTTTTCCCGGGCGGCCGCGTCGACAAGGCCGATAACCGCATTCCCGTCGCCGCTCCCATTTCGGCCGAGCTCGAGGCCAATCTGCTCAAGGGCAGTCCGAAGATCGTAGCTTCCCGGGCGCGTGCGCTCGCGGTCGCCGCCATCCGCGAGGCCTGCGAGGAAACCGGGCTCTGCCTCGGCCGCAAGGTCGACAAGCCCGTGAAGCTCGAAGGCGCCTGGCAGCCGTTCACGGAAGCGGGCCTGCTGCCCGATCCCTCCAGCCTGTTCCTGATCGCACGCGCGATCACCCCGCCCGGCCGCGTCCGCCGCTTCGATACGCGCTTCTTCACCGCCGATGCCTCCAGCATCGCCCATCGCGTCGAAGGCGTGATCCATGCCGATGCCGAACTTGTCGAACTGGTGTGGGTCGAGATCGGCTCCCAGCCGCTCGCGGACGCGCATGCCATGACCAAGAACGTGCTCGCCGAACTCGACCGCCGTCTCGCTACCGGCCCCCTGCGTCACGACGCACCGGTGCCGTTCTTTCATTTCTACGGCGGCAAGATGCAGAAGGACGTGCTAGGGGCGTAACCCCGCTCGCTCCTCGTCATTGCGAGTCTCTCTCGCCGTCATTGCGAGCGCAGCGAAGCAATCCATCTATCCCCGGGCGGAGACGTGGATTGCTTCGCTGCGCTCGCAATGACGGTATTAGCACCGTCGAATTGTTCTCCCCCAATCCCTTAAATTGCAAAATTCTTCTCGATGGCGCCTGATGGCGTTGCGCTGATCGCCACCCTATCTGTTCCCCAACAATAACAGCTACGGAACGGGGCAATGGCACAGCGGCAACTCAAGCTCGGCGCGTTTATGCGGCCGGTCTCCATTCACACCGGCGCGTGGCGCTATCCGGGCGCATGGCCCGACGCCAACTTCAATTTCCCGCATATCAAGAAGCTGATCCAGAAACTGGAGGCCGGCAAGTTCGACGCCTTCTTCATGGCCGATCACCTGGCCGTGCTGAACATGCCGGTCAATGCGCTCAAGCGCAGCCACACGGTGACGTCGTTCGAGCCGTTCACGCTGCTGTCGGCGCTGGCCGGCGCCACCGAACATATCGGCCTGATCGCGACGGGATCGACCACGTTCGACGAGCCCTATCACGTCGCCCGGCGCTTTGCTTCGCTCGACCACATTTCGGGCGGTCGTGCGGGCTGGAATATCGTCACCACCTCCAACCCGGATGCCGCGCTGAATTTCGGGCTCGACGACCACATGGAGCATGCCGAGCGCTACAAGCGGGCGCGCGAGTTCTACGACGTGGTGACGGGCCTGTGGGATTCCTTCGCCGACGACGCGTTCGTGCGCGACGTCGAATCCGGGCTCTTTTTCGACCCTGCGAAAATGCACGTGCTCAATCACAAGGGCAAATATCTCTCCGTGCGCGGGCCGCTCAACATTGCCCGCCCCGTCCAGGGCTGGCCGCTGATCGTGCAGGCCGGCGCGTCCGAGGACGGCAAGCAGCTCGCGGCGGAAACGGCGGAAGCCGTGTTCACCGGTGGCGGCCCTCTCGCCGATGCGCAGAAGCTTTATGCCGACATCAAGGGCCGCATGGAGAAAATCGGCCGCAACCCCGAGCATCTGAAAATCCTGCCCGGCGCCTTCGTCGTGGTCGGCGACAGCGTCGACGAAGCCAAGGAGAAGCGCGCAAAGCTCGACAGCATGGTGCATTACGACTCAGCCATCGCCTCGCTCTCGGTGCAGCTCGGCACCGACGCCTCCGGCTTCGATCCCGACGGCCAGCTGCCGCCGATCCCCGAGACCAACGCCAGCAAGAGCGGCCGCCAGCGCCTCGTCGATGTTGCCGCGCGCGACAAGCTCACCGTGCGCCAGCTCGCGCAGCGCGTCGGCGGCTATGGCGGGCTGTCGTTCGTCGGCACGCCGCAAACCATTGCCGACCAGATGGAGGAGTGGCTGACGAGCCGCGGCAGCGACGGTTTCAACATCATGTTCCCGTTCCTGCCCGCAGGCCTCGACGATTTCGTCGACAAGGTGGTGCCGGAACTGCAGAAGCGCGGGATTTTCCGGAAAGAATACGAGGGCAAGACGCTGCGGGAGAATTTGGGGCTGCCGAGGCCGAAAAACCGGTTCTTCGAGGGTTAATCACCCCGAATCAAGCGGGTTTTGGCCCCGAAAACCTTGACTTTGGGCGATCAGAAGCTAGGTTGCGCGGCAAATGCAGGCCGGTTTGGCCGGCGCCTGATATCCCCTATTTGAGGTTCTGAACATGGCCAAAGCGGTCACCATCAAGGTCAAGCTCGTTTCCACGGCGGATACCGGCTTCTATTACGTCGCCAAGAAGAACTCGCGCACCATGACCGACAAGCTGGTCAAGAAGAAGTATGACCCGGTCGCGCGCAAGCACGTCGAGTTCAAGGAATCGAAGATCAAGTAACGTCGCAAGCCACACGGCTGACGGATTTTGACGGGGCCCCTTCGGGCCCCGTTTTTAGTTGCGCCCCGCATGGCCGCTGCACGCGCAAATGTCATCGCCCGGCCTTGTGCGCAATTGCGCACTGGGACCGGGCGACCCAGTACGCCAGCGGCGTCCGATTAAGCCACGCGAGCTCGGCGTACTGGATCACCCGCCTTCGCGGTTGATGACGGCTGTTGATGGAATAGATGCCCTACGCCGTCTGCATTTGCCGGGGCGGCTCGCTCGGCCGGATCAGCGCGAACGCCACCTGGATGATGCCGCCGGCCAGCCCGAGGGCTACGCCGATCCGCCATGCCATGGTGTAAGAGCCGAGCTGGTCGTAAATCAGCCCTCCGCCATAGGCGCCGAGGAACGAACCGATCTGGTGGCTCATGAAGGCGAGGCCCTGAATCATCGCCTGCCATTTCATGCCGAACATTTCGACGACGGCGCCCGCAACCAGCGGACCGACGCCCATCCAGAGGAAACCCATGATCGCCCCGAACAGCAACGTGGTCGCCGGCGTCGCCGGCAGCATGAAGTACCAGGCGAGCGCGAGCGAGCGCAGGATGTAGATCGCCCCGAGCAGCGCCAGCTTGTTCCAGCGCTGGCCGGCCCAGCCGAAAAACAAACTGCCCAGCACGTTGAAGCCGCCGATCATGCCGAGCGTCTGCGCGCTCAGCATCGGATCGAGGCCGCAGATCAACAGATAGGACGGCAGATGCGTGGTCAGGAACACGAGCTGCATGCCGCAGACGAAATAGGCGCAGGTCATCACCACGAACGATGCGTTGCCGAAAGCGATCTTTGTGGCTGTTGCAGCCGAAGTGTCGCCGATGTCGTCGGCGGCCTTGGGCGGCAGCGGAATCTTGTCGGCCCGGCCCGCGTACCAGGCGGCCGGCAGCATGAACAGCGACAGGATGACGAAGCCGGCGACGCCGACGCGCCAGCCAAAGCCTTCATTCAACAATTGCCCGACCGGCGCCGACACCAATGCGCCGAGCGATCCCGCCGCCGAGACCATGCCCATCACGGTGCTGCGCACGGTCGCCGGCACCGCGCGCGCCGACACCGACATCGCAATCGCATTGGCCGTGCAGGCCAGCGAGGCACCGATCAGCACGCCCGCGCCGATCAGGATCGGGATCATCCCCTGCGCGGTCGCCATCAAGGCAAGGCCGACGATGTACATCACCGAGCCCACGATCATGATCGGACGGAAGCCGTAGCGCACCGTCATGGCGCCGGCGACCGGCTGCAGGAATCCCCAGGCGAGGTTTTGCACGGCCAGCGCCAGCGTGAACTGCGACACCGAAATTCCGATGTCGTGCGTCAGCGGCTGCATGAAGATGCCAAAACTCTGCCGCAGGCCCATGCTCAAGGTGAGCATCAGCGAGGCGCCGATCAGGATGGGGAGCGTCGGCCGCAGGATTTGCAGCAGGGCCATTGTTTTTATTCTCCCAAGGAGGCGCGATTCGGATGCCGCGTCCTGCAATTGATATCTGAAATAGGTACACAGACCTGTGTAACTAGTCTATAAAGGCAGCCGAACTGTCAAGCAAAAGGACATCCCGCGCAGCGCATGGCTACCCTGCCCGCCAAACCGGCCATGAAAGACCGGATTCTCGAAACCGCAGACAGGCTGTTCTATCTGCAGGGAATTCGCGCGGTCGGCGTTGACACCATCGCGGCCGAAATCGGCATCAGCAAGCGCACGCTCTACAATCATTTTCCGTCCAAGGATGCCCTGATCTCGGCCTATCTGGCGCGGCGCTTCGTGGCCCCGCGGCCATCGGACAAGTCGCCGGTCGAGCAGATTCTCGGCACCTTCGATTCGCTGGAGCGACGCTTTTCGGCAAAGGATTTTCGCGGTTGCCCGTTCGTCAACGCGGTAGCCGAACTCGGTGAAGACCGGTCGGTCCGAAAGGTTGCCATAGCCTTCAAGGAAAGCCGCCGCCTCTGGTTTCGCGACCTGCTGGTGCAGATCGGCGTCGCGGACGCGGAAGCGCTGGCGACGCAGCTCGCTTTGCTGGTCGACGGCTCGATCGCACAGGATCTGGTGCGCGACGACCCCGCGATGGCGCGCGCGGCAAAGGAAGCGGCGACGGTGCTGCTGAGGAATGCGGGGGTGAAGATTGGTGCAGACAAACGTACACCGAAGCAATCCTGAAAGCCTATCCATCGTCGTCCCTGCGAACGCAGGGACCCATACGCCGTGGCCTTTCAATAAGGCGATGTGGTAGCTACCTTCCGATACAAGCAGCAACGGTGGCTATGGGTCCCTGCGTTCGCAGGGACGATACCGGAGAAAGCGGCAATAGAGGAAACACAGTGGAAGACCTGAAAGTGACTGCCAACGGTTACGACTTCAAACCGGCACGCGCAGCCATGCAGCGCTATGTCGATAACAACCTGCTGTCAGGCATTTCCTGGGCAGTCATGGTCGGGCGCGACCTTGTCGACGTGAGTTGCGTCGGCTGGGCCGACAAGGAAGCGCAGACGCCGCTCCGCACCGACCATATCTTCCGTGTCTTTTCAAACACCAAGCTGGTCACCTCCTGCGCGGCTTTATTGCTGTTCGAGGAAGGCAAACTCGGGCTCGATGACCCCATTGAAAAGTTCATTCCGCAACTTGGAAATCGAAAGGTCCTGCGCCCGGGAGCAACGTCGCTCGATGACACCGAGCCGGCGAAGAGTTCGATCACCATCCGTCAGCTCCTGAGCCACAGCTCAGGCCTGAGCTACGGCTTTTTCGATCCGGGCACCGCCATCTACAAGGCCCTCAACGAGCGTGGCGTCCACAATCCCATGACCACGCTGGCCGACATGGTGGACGTGCTGGCCGGCCTGCCGCTGATCTATCAGCCCGGTACGTCCTGGGAATATTCGCTCGCCACCGACGTCGTATCCCGGCTGGTCGAAGTCATCAGCGGCCAGCGTTTTGACAAGTTCATCCAGGCGCGCATTCTCGATCCGCTCGGCATGGTCGATACCGGCTTTGTTGTCCCGCAGCAGAACCAGAACCGGCTCGTCGCCTACTACGCCGGCGCCGACCTAATGGAGCCGATGAAGCCGGGACTGACCCACACCGACAACGCGCCGTTTCCCGGCGCCTATCTGCGCCCGATCGCACGGCTCAGCGGCGGCGGCGGACTGGTTTCAACGCTGCCCGACATGGTCGCATTGATCCGAAGCCTGCTGCCGGGCGGCAAGACCCTGCTCAAGCCGGAGACGATTGCGCAGATGATGACCAACCAGTTGCCCGACGGCCAGTGGATTCGCTTTGCCTTGATGGGGGAGCAGCCCGGCAAGACCTACAGCCTCGCCGGCGGATTGATTCAAAAACCCTCGCCGTTCGATCACCCGGACGCGGCAGGCGAACTCTATTGGGGCGGCGTGGCCGGCACGCAGTGGTGGATCTCGCCGAAGCACAACATGGCCGGCGTCATGATGGCGCAGCGCCAGATGTCGTTCGTCCACCCGTTCTCGTTCGAGTTCAAGCGGCTGGCGTATGAGGCGGTGAAGCAAGGCGCTGCGGTTGTTGCTTGAAGTAACATACATCGTCGTCCCTGCGAACGCAGGGACCCATACCGCGTGATGTCTCGTTAGAGCAGAGTGGTAGACATCTTTCGCAAAAACGCCTGCCGGTGGCTATGGGTCCCTGCGTTCGCAGGGACGACGGCTGCCGTTTGCCGCAACTCACGCCGCCGTCGACACCACCCGGTTGCGTCCGTCGTGCTTCGCCCGATACAGCGCCATGTCGGCGCGCTTGAGTACGTCGGCGACCGGCTCGCCCTTGTGGTCCAGCGTCGCCAGTCCGATTGAAATCGTGACGTCGATCCGCTTGGTACCCTTGTTGACCGCAAAGGTTTCGCCGGCGATCGAGCGGCGCAGGCGCTCGGCGATCATGCCGGCGACGGTCAGGTCGGTTTCCGGCATCACGATCACGAATTCCTCGCCGCCATAGCGGCAGGCGAGATCGATGCCGCGGATCGATTTTCGGATGCGCACCGCGAATTCGCGCAGCACGTCGTCGCCGGCGTCGTGGCCGTAGGTGTCATTGATCGACTTGAAGAAGTCGATGTCGAGGATCATCAGTGCGAGCGGCTTGCCGCGGCTCGAGGCCTGCTCGGCGAGCGTCGCCAGATGGGTTTCCATATAGCGGCGGTTATGCAGGCCGGTCAGCACGTCGAGGATCGCCATTTCGATCGAGTTCTGCACATTGTCGCGCAAATGATCGGTATAGCGCCGCTTGCGGATCTGGGTGCGCGCCCGCGCCAGTAATTCGTTCTTGTCGACGGGGCGCAACAGATAATCGTTGACGCCGATCTCGAGCCCGCGCAGCAGCCGCGCATTGTTGTCGGCATCGGAGATGGCGAGGATCGGCAGCTGGCGGGTGCGCTCCAGCGAGCGCGCCTGGCTGCACAGCCGCAAGCCATCGTAATTTTCCAGGCTGAGCGAAACGATCAGCAGATCGTAATTGCCCTCGGCGGCGTGAAACAGCGCCTCGGCCGGATTGATTTCGACGTCGACGGTGTGCTCGGCAGACAGGATCGGCGCCAGCCGCTCGTAGGACGATGGCCGGTCGTCGACCAAGAGGATCCGCCCGCCGACGCCCTTGTCGGCGATCGCGCTGCGCTCGGGCGCCTCCATGCCGATCTCGAGCGAGGTGATGGCGCGCATCCGCAGCTCATCGGTCATCATCTTCAGCCGCGTCAGCGAACGGACGCGGGCGATCAGCACGATGTCGGACACCGGCTTGGTGAGAAAATCGTCGGCGCCGGCTTCCAGCCCGCGGACGCGATCGGACGGGCTGTCCAGCGCGGTGACGATCACGACGGGAATGAAATGCGTGGCCGGGTTGGACTTCAGCCGGCGGCAGACCTCGAAACCGTCGAGGTCGGGCATCATGACGTCGAGCAGGATGATGTCGCATTCGGAGCGCGAACAGATGTCGAGCGCCTCGGCACCGTTGGATGCCGTCAGCACATCGAAATATTCCGCCGACAGACGGGCTTCCAGCAGCTTGACGTTCGCTGGGACGTCATCGACGACGAGGATACGCGCAGACATCGAAACTCACTCCTACCCCTAGCCGATAAAGCGCCGCACGGTTTCGATAAACTTGCCGACGGAGATTGGCTTGGACAAATACGCTTCGCAGCCGCCCTCGCGGATGCGCTCTTCGTCGCCCTTCATCGCGAATGCCGTGACGGCAACCACCGGAATGGCGCGCAGCTCCGGATCGTCCTTGATCCAGCGCGTCACTTCGAGGCCTGACACTTGCGGAAGCTGGATATCCATCAGGATCAGATCGGGGCGCAGCTTGCGAACGAGATCGAGCGCCTCGAAACCATTGCTGGTGCCCGAGGTCTGATAGCCGTGCGCTTCCAACAAGTCGCGAAAGAGCTTCATGTTGAGCTCGTTGTCCTCCACGATCAGGACGGTTTTTGCCATCCCGTCCCTCCCCTCATCCCAGGAAACAGATCCGGCCTTTCGGTACGTCCCTGTACCGCCGCCGGGGCTGTCGAAAAGTGAGTTCAAACTAGCGTCAGATTTCGCTCTAAGCCGTTAAATCGATGCGCCAACTTTTGCGGTGTGGTTTCCACTTGCTTGAACACACTGCGCAGACTCGGGCATGATAGTTCCAAACTAGACACCATAAGTTAACGGAAAGGCAAACCCATCGTTGAAAAAGCCTGTTCACAACCCCCGCGAAGTGGCTGAAATCGTTGCAGTTCAGGCGCTGAGTTTTATTGCTGGCGACCCTGAAAGGCTGGGCCTGTTCCTGGCCGAAAGCGGCATTGGCCCGGAGACGCTGCGGACGGCCGCGGCTGACCCGCAATTTTTGAGTTCCGTGCTCGATTTCGTGATGCGCGACGATGCAACCGTTAAGGCGTTTGCGAGCGCCTCACAACTTCATCCGACCAATATCGCCGCCGCCCGCCAGGTGCTGGGCGACCCGCATTGGGAGCGCGACGTGCCGTGAGCGCGCCCGCGCCAGCCCTGGACGGTCCGCGCGCGTTTTGCCGGGATTGCCTCGGTGACCTCGATTTCAAGGCCAGACGCTGCGGCGAATGCGGTTCCCCGCGCCTCGTCCGCCACCATGCCCTGCCCTCGCTGACGCTGGCGCATATCGACTGCGACGCCTTCTACGCCACGGTGGAGAAGCGCGACAATCCGGAGTTGGCCGACAGGCCCGTGATCATCGGCGGCGGCAAGCGCGGCGTGGTGTCGGCCGCCTGCTACGTCTCGCGCACCTATGGCGTGCGCTCGGCAATGCCGATGTTCAAGGCCTTGGCGCTCTGCCCGCAGGCCGCCGTCATCCCGCCCGACATGGCGAAATATGTCCGGGTCGGCCGCGAGGTGCGCCACGCCATGCAGACGCTGACGCCGCTGGTGGAACCACTGTCGATCGACGAGGCGTTCCTGGATCTGGCCGGCACCCAGCGCGTTCACGGCATGATCCCGGCAAAAGTGCTGGCGCGCTTTGCCCGCGACGTCGAGCGCGACATCGGGATCACGGTGTCGGTCGGCCTGTCCTGCAACAAGTTTCTGGCCAAGATCGCCTCCGATCTCGACAAGCCGCGCGGCTTTGCGGCGCTCGACCAGGACGAGGCCCGCGCGATGCTGGCGGACAGGCCGGTCGGTTTCATCTACGGCGTCGGCCCCGCGACCCAGGAGAAACTGGTGCAGCGCGGTTTTCGCACCATTGCGGACCTGCAGCGCGCCGACGAGGTCGAACTGATGAAGCAGTTCGGCGGCGAAGGCCGCCGGCTGTGGCGGCTGGCGCGCGGCATCGACGACCGCAGCGTGGTGCCGGACCGCGGCGCCAAGACCATTTCCAACGAGACCACGTTCGACACCGACATCAAGGATTTCGCGACGCTGGAAAAGGTGCTGTGGCGGCTGTCCGAAAAAGTCTCGTCGCGGCTGAAGAGCGGCGACCTGTCAGGACTCACCATCACGCTGAAGTTGAAGACCGCGGATTTCAGGCAGCGCACCCGCTCGCAATCGATCCAGGCGCCGACCCAGCTCGCCGCGAAGATTTTTGCGATATCGCGCGAAATGCTGGCGAAGGAGATCGACGGCACCGCCTTCCGCCTGATCGGCACCGGCGTCAGCGCCCTGCGCGAGGGATCGCTGGCCGACGACACCGACATGCTCGACCGCCGCTCGGCCCACGCCGAGCGCGCGATGGATGATTTGCGGAAGAAGTTCGGCAATGCCGCGGTGATCCGGGGCATCGCGTATAAGGGGCCGGCGAAGGAGGACGAGGAAGAGGAGTAGACCGCTCTCTCCCCGTGATTGCGAGCGAAGCGAAGCAATCCATGCCTCAGCAAGCCGAAAGATGGTTGCTTCGTCGCTATCGCTCCTCGCAATGACGGAAAGACGTCAATCAACGACGGCCACGGCCTCGATCTCGATCAACCACTCGGGGGCCGCGAGCGCCGTTACGCCGACCAGCGTGCTTGCCGGCGGCTCCATGCCTTCAAAGAAGACCGAGCGCGCCTTGCCGATGATGGGACGGAGCTCCGGCTTGTAGCCGACGACAAAGGTGGTGATCTTCACGATATTGGAATAGCTCGCGCCGGCAGCCTTCAGCGCCAGGCCGAGATTGTGCATCACCTGCGTCGTCTGCGCGGCCAGATCACCCTCGCCGACCACCCGTCCCTCGTCGTCGGTGGACACTTGTCCCGAGATATAGATCGTGCGCGCGCCCGAGGCGACGACGACGTGCGAGTAAGCCGGATTGTGATGAAGGCCGCTTGGCCTGAGGTGTTGCTTGCTCATTTTGTGCCTCCCTGATCTCTGTGATTGGGCCGAAGCGTATCCGCCTCCGGCGCTCTCGACCAGACCGCACTGCAACCAGACCGCAACTGCAATAGGTGTAGAGGGAGCCGAGAGGATGAGGAAGACGAAGTGCTGTCATTCCGGGATGGTCCGAAGGACCAGACCCGGAATCTCGAGATTCCGGGTTCGCGCTAATGCGCGCCCCGGAATGACCGGCTTTCGCCGGTCACTTGCAGGGCTTGGCATCCTTGACGTCGAACCGGCCCATCGCACCCGCGATCACGAAATCATTGTAATCCAGCACCAGCGCGCGGGAGACGCCGTTCTCGAACAGTTCGAACGACATCGCGTAGACCGGCGTCTGCTCGCCTTCTTTGCCCTTGGCGTCGCGGTCGTAATAGCTCACGGTCACGGGCCAGCGGGTCAGCGTCTTCATCTGGTCGTTGGCGGTCGAGGGATCGGGGGACGCGATGTCGCGGGTGCCTGGAATCGGCTGCCCGATCACCGACAGCGTGTTGTAGACCTTCTCGCCATTGTCGGAACCGTCATAGACCATCAGCTCCAGCACCGATTTGCCCTCGCGGGCAGCAGCGATGATGTGCTGGATCTGCTCGGTCGGGAACACGGTCTTGCCGTCGAGTTCGAACGTCTTGGCAACCGGCGCTTTCAGCTTGACCGTGATGCGGTCGCCGACCCGCTCCGCCATGCCGTCGACCGGCATGGCGTCGGTATCGTTCATGCGGGTGTCGATCTTGAAGCGGTAGCTCTTGCCCGCGGCGTCTTCCCAGGAATGCGAGCGCAGATCGCTCAGCGTCAGCTTGCCCTCGCCGCTGTCGAGTTCCGACACCTGGCGGAATTCGGACGTGTAGCCCTCGCAGGCGCTGCCCGAGAAATTGTAGAGGATGCGCCCGCGCGCCCCCGATATCGCGTTGCTCCCGCGCGACTTGACCAGCTTCAATTCATATAGCGCCTGATGGGAGAGGAACGGCCCGCCGGCGGCTGCCAGCGCCGGTCCGTTTGCGAAGCCTGAGAGCAGCGCGGCCACAGCCGAAAACGCCAAAGCACGAACCGGAACCGGAAACGAGCAAGCCATGTGCTGTTTTTTCCTTGATGGAGATTCGTTACATTAGTGATGGCCCTATTGCGTCGCAACTAGGGCGGTGCCCCGAACACGCAGGAATTTGACGCCGGAAAGCCTTGCTTTTCGGCAATTTTACGGGACGATTTCGCCAGTCGCGGTCGCGCGGCAGCGTTCCGCCCTCGCTTGCAACCGGTGGCGCGATGCGCGAAACAGTGCGGCCTGATCGCGGGTCAGGACAGTCAATCAATCGGGGACGAAAACCATGGCGGGTACGGTCGAACAGAAGCTGGCGGCGCAAGGCATCGTCCTGACCGAGCCGCGTACTCCGATGGCGAATTACGTCGGCTTCGTACGTACAGGCAATTTGCTGTTCGTCTCCGGCCAGGTGTGCGCCAATGCGGAAGGCAAGCTGATCGCCAAGGGCAAATTGGGCGCCGGCGTCACCATCGAACAGGGCTACGCCGCGGCACAGGGGTGCGGCGTCAACCTGCTGGCCCAGGTCAAGGCAGCACTTGGCGATCTCGACAAGGTGGTCCGCGTCGTCAGGCTCGGCGGCTTCATCAATTCCACGCCCGATTTCCTCGACGGACCCAAAGTGCTCAACGGCACTTCCGACCTGATGGTCGCGGCCTTCGGCGACAAGGGCCGGCATGCCCGCACCACCGTCGGCGTCGCTTCGCTGCCGTCGGATGCCGCCGTCGAGGTCGACGCCATCTTCGAGGTGTCCTGAGCGGAGCAGCCATTATGCGTGCTCCGGACTGGCTGACGGCACGGCCGGTCGCCCATCGCGGCCTGCATGATATTTCGCGCGGCATCGTCGAGAACATGCCGGCCGCCGCGCAGGCCGCCATCGACGGTAATTTTGCCATCGAATGCGACATCCAGTTGTCCTCCGATGGCGAGGCTATGGTGCATCATGACAACGCGCTCGGCCGCCTCACCGAGGGTTCCGGCGCGCTGCTCGGCAAGACCGCGGCCGAACTGAAGGCGGTTGCGTTCAAGAACACGCCGGAGCGGATGATGACGCTCGGCGATCTCTGCTCACTCGTCGCCGGTCGCGTTCCGCTGGTGATCGAGGTCAAAAGCCATTTCGACGGCGACCGGCGGCTGGTGAAGCGGATGGCGGAGGTGCTCAGCTCCTATTCCGGCCCTGCGGTCGGCATGTCCTTTGATCCGGACCAGGTAATGGCGCTGCGCGAACTGATCCCAGAACGGGCGCGAGGCATCGTGGCGGAGCGCGAATATACCGCCGAGGAGTGGCCGGAAGCGTCGGCTGAACAACGCCGCGGCATGACGCACCTGCGCCACGCCTTCCGCACCCGGCCGCATTTCGTCGCCTATTGGGTGGATGAGCTGCCGGCGGCGGCGCCCTGGATCGCGCGCAACCTTTTTGGGCTGCCGCTGCTGACCTGGACCGTCCGCACGCCGGAGCAGCGTGCCCGCGCGGTGCAGAACGCCGATCAGATGATCTTCGAGGGGTTCCTGCCGGGAACCTGATCCGCGCAGTGCCACCTTGAACTCGCCCGCGCGATGCACGATCTTTGGAGCGTTGGCCACCCTGCGCGATGGCTGATCGCACGATGGGACTGGTCCGAATTTCTAGATGGCGTCATCCGAAATCACCCTCGAAGCCGTCCCCTCCGTCAGCGACATCAAGGCTGCCGATTGGGACGCCTGCGCCAATCCGAAGCCCGATCCGAACAGTCTCGAAAATTTCGACACGCTGGCCGCCAGCGACTCCCGCAAACCCGCCTATAACCCCTTCGTCTCTCACGCCTTTTTCGCAGCCGCCGAGGCCTCTGGCTCGGCCTGCGCCCGCACCGGCTGGGGTGGGCGGCATCTCCTGGCACGGCTCAATGGCGAGATCGCCGGCATCGTGCCCTGCTATCTGAAATCGCATTCGCAAGGCGAATATGTCTTCGACCGCGGGTGGGCGGATGCCTTTGAGCGCGCCGGCGGACGCTATTATCCAAAGCTGCAGGCCTCGGTGCCGTTTACGCCCGCCACCGGCCCACGGCTGCTGATCCGCGACGACGTCGATCGCGACCAGATCGGAACCGCGCTCGCCAGCGGCCTGATGG
Organism: uncultured Alphaproteobacteria bacterium; assembly: GCA_963770135.1. Classification (GTDB taxonomy): domain Bacteria; phylum Pseudomonadota; class Alphaproteobacteria; order Rhizobiales; family Xanthobacteraceae; genus Bradyrhizobium. The sequence continues at coordinate 73,066 of CAVYOM010000027.1, forward strand.
CGCTGTGCGACGCGACCGATGCCTCCTCCGTGCACGTGACCTTTGCCCGCGAGGCGGAAGCGAAGTTTTTAGGCGAGCACGGATTCCTGCAGCGCAACGACCAGCAGTTTCACTGGCACAATGAAGGCTACGGGACGTTTGACGATTTCCTGACCTCGCTGAACTCGCGCCATCGCAAAGCGATCAAGCGCGAACGGCGCGAGGCGGTGGCAGCCGGGATCACCATCCACCATCTGACCGGCAGTGACATCACCGAGGACGCGTGGGACGCGTTCTTTGCGTTCTACATGGAGACCGGCTCACGCAAATGGGGCCGACCTTATCTGACCCGGAAATTCTTCTCGCTGATCGGCGAGAGCATGAGCCGCGACGTGCTGCTGGTGATGGCCAAACGCAACGGCCGCTGGATCGCCGGCGCCATCAACTTCATCGGCTCGGACACGCTGTTCGGCCGCAACTGGGGCGCGGTCGAGCATCATCCCTTCCTGCATTTCGAGGTCTGCTACTATCAGGCGATCGATTTCGCGATCCAGCGCGGCCTCAAGATCGTCGAGGCCGGCGCGCAGGGCGAGCACAAGCTGGCGCGCGGCTACCTGCCGCAAACCACCTATTCCGCGCACTACATCGCCGATCCCGATCTGCGCCGCGCGATCGCCGACTACCTGAAGCGCGAGCGCGCCTATGTCGCCGAGGTCGGACGAGAACTGGCGGAATCCGGTCCGTTCCGAAAGGCTGCCGACGAGGCTTGACCTCGCGCGTTGAGCGACGTGAAATTGAGCTCAAACCTCAAGGGAAGAAAACATGCCCGCCTATGACACCAACAACCCCTTCGCGAAAATCCTGCGCGGCGAGTTTCCCTGCCACAAGGTCTATGAGGACGAGCACGTGCTGGCGTTCCTCGACATCATGCCGCGTTCGCCGGGCCATACGCTGGTGATCCCCAAAGCCCCTGCCCGCAACATCCTCGACATCACGCCCGATGATTACGCCCATGTCGCGCGCGCCGCCCACAAGATCGCCGCCGCCGCCATGAAGGCGTTCAACGCCGACGGCATCACCGTGCAGCAATTCAATGAGCCCGCCGGAGGCCAGGTCGTGTTTCATTTGCACGTGCACGTCATGCCGCGCCATGACGGCGTCGCGCTCTTGCTGCCAGCGAGCCGCAAGGAAGATGTGAAGGTGCTGGAGGACAATGCGACCAAACTGGTCGCGGCGCTGGCGTAGATCTCGTAGCCCGGATGGAGCGAAGCGCAATCGGGGATTATGCGACGTTCGTAACACCGGCCCGGATTACGCTTCGCTCCATCCGGGCTACGCGAGTTCACTCCAAGTCGAAAATCCCCGGACCAGCCGCACCTGGGCGTGCACTCATAAAACGAGAGATGTCCGCCGTTGATGCGAAAGCAGGTACGGACCTTTGGTAGCCTATTAAGTCAACATCTCTGACTTGTGGCTCGCCCATCGCTGATGATGTAGTCTGGCTCGTGGTGACGCACGCAGCATCGTGGCGCGCATCCTCAACCCAGTTTTCACACTGCTCGCGCATTTGCGATTTGCGTCTCCTGCTGCATTCAGCCTGGGAGGAACTCGCATGAAGAAAATGCTGCTAACGGCGACCGGTTTGATTGCACTCTCGATTCCGGCAATGGCGCAAAATGCCGAGGTCCGGGCGATGCCCGATGCGCTCGTGTGGACGGAAAATCCAGCCTTCCCGAAGGGCGTTCAGATTGCCACCTTGGTCGGTGATCCTACGAAATCGGGTGAGGTTGTCGTCCTACGAATCAAGTTTCCACCTAACTTCCAAATGCCTCCGCATACTCATCCTTATTCAGAAGTTGTAACCATCATAAGCGGTGACGTCGGCAGCAGCCATGGTGAAAAATTCGAAAAGAAGGGCGATCTCCTGAAGCCGGGATCGTTATGGGTGTACCCCGCAAAACACGCACACTACGCTTGGACCGGAAGCGAGGAAGGGGTACTTCAAGTCCAATTTACCGGCCCAGGTGGCATCGACTACGTCAATCCGGCTGATGATCCGCGCCAACGGTAGCTGCTCGCATTGCAAAGCCAAATCAGGCCGACACTTGTCTGTTCGGTATTCGCAAGGGAGGATATCATGCGGTCTTCTGCAAAAGTAGCGAGCGCAACACTTGCCCTGTGCATGGTGTTACTATCGTTTGGCTCCAGCGCTTTGGTCGAGCCGAAAGCGGATGTGGCGGCGGCGACCTTGGCTTGGGGGCAGGCTATTGGCGAAGGCGATCCTGAAAAGGTGTTACCGTTCTATTCGGACGATGCCGTGCTCTGGGGCACGCTGTCGCCGACCGTGCGCTCCGATCGGGCGGCGCTCCGAGACTATTTTGTGACCGCCTTCAAGGTTCTGCCCGGCCTCAAGGTCGCCTACGGTGATCAGCTGATCCGCGTGTACGGGAATGCGGCGGTCAATACCGGCTACTACACGTTCTCCTATGTCAAGGATGGCGAGACGAAGAGCTTGCCTGCGCGCTACAGCTTCACCTACGTCAAGAACGGTGAGCGCTGGCTGATCGTCGACCACCATTCATCGGCCACGCCATCACCCCCGAGATAGCTCGAAATCCCGGATTGCGCTTCGCTCCATCCGAGCTACGCGAGATTACTCCGTCTCGAAATCCCCCGGCTGCGGCGGCGCCAGCGGGGTGAACTCGCAGCGGTCGGGCTTGATGTCGAGCAGCGGCGTTTCGTCGAGGCAGTCGAGGCCGCGCACCAGAATGACGTTGCCCTCGATCTTGACGAACTTCACGATCGAGGTGCCGATCGGATTGGGCCGCACCGGCGAACGCAGCGAGAAGGTGCCGCGGGTTTTCTGGTTGTTCTTCGGGCTTTGCAGCACCAGATCGCGGCGCGACTGGTGCAGCCAGTAGATCACTTCGAGACTCTCGTAAAAGTCCACGCCCTTGATCGCGGGCACCCAGGGTTCGAAGATCTCCAGCCGGCAGACCGGGCCGTCAAGGCGGCCCTGTCGAGGGGTTTCCAGCCGCGATTTCCAGGGTGTGCGGATGCGGCCGACAAACACCAGCCCGGCGTCGCGGGCCGGCGGCATGTCGACGGTGAGTTCGCCCTCGCGGACTTCGCTTTCTCTGACCATCATCTAATCCAGTGAAATGTTGAGCGCCTTTATCACGCCCGTCCACAATTTGCGATCGGCGTCGATGAACTTGTCGATGTCGGCGAAACTCTTCGGGCGCAGCGGCGCAAAGCCGGACTTGTCGAGGGAGGCGCGGAAGGTGTCGTCGCTCAGGGCGCGATCGAGGCTGGCCTTGAGCTTCTGCGCGATCTCATCGGGCAGTTTCGACTGCGCGGCAACACCGTACCAGACGCTGACCGCATACTGGGGATAGCCGGCTTCGGCCATGGTCGGCACGTCAGGCAGATCGGGAATGCGCTGCGCCGAGCTGACCGCAAGCGGCCGCAGCAGAGCCGGCCTTGACCGGCGGCAGCGCAGTTCCGAGCGTGTCGAACATCAGCTGGATGTTGCCCGACAGCAGGTCGGTCAACGCCGGCCCTGCCCCCTTGTAGGCAACGTGGACCATGTCGACGCCGGCCATCTGCCGGAACATCTCGCCGGCCAGATGCGTCGTGCCGCCGGTACCGGCCGATCCGAAATTGAGCTTGCCCGGGTTCTGCTTGGCGTAAGCCACGAACTCCGCGACGGTCTTCGCGGGTACGGAAGGGTGGACTTCCATCAGCACCGGCAGATCGGTGATAATCGCCAACATCCGGAAATCCTTCACCGGATCATATGGCAGCTTCTTGTAGAGCTGCGGGTTGAGCACGACGATCGAGGCCGCGGTGAAGAACAGCGTGTAGCCGTCGGGCTCGGCGCGCGCCACCACTTCAGCGCCGATCGCGCCCTGCGCGCCGGCCTTGTTCTCGACCACGACAGTCTGCTTGAGATCGCGGGAAAGATAATCGCCGACCATGCGGCCGAGCACGTCGGTCGGACCGCCCGCGGCATACGGCACCACCAGCTTGATCGGGCGCGTCGGATAGTCGGCCGCATGGCCCTGGCCCTGCGTTGCGACGAAAACGAGGCTGCACGCCAAGCCTAAGAATGTCCGCCAGTTCATTTTGTTTTTCCTTGGGGTTTCCGAGGCGAACAGTAGCGGATTATCCGCCGCCTGCAATCAACCGAGCCACCATTTGCCGGCCACCAGGAGGACCTCGCCCGCCACCACGCCGGCAAAGATCGAACGCCGCGTCAGCATGAACACGACAAAGCCCACTGCAACCGCACAGTAGCGCAGCCAGTCCGGCACATCGGCCAGCGCGCCCGGCGGCTGCACCAGGATCTGGGCGATGACGCCCGCGAGGATCGCGGTCGCCACCGCCCTCACCCACACCAGAATTTCCGAGCCCTCGTCAACGCCGGCGCCGAACCACAACCCGGCCATGCGCCAGACCTCGTTGGGCAGGAAGCCCGCGAGCACCAGAACCAGCAGCGCATGGGGACTGCCGAAAAACTCGCTCATGCGCGCCCTCTTTCCCGCCACCAGTGCACGCCATAGGCGATGGTGCCGGCGGTGACGCCGCTGATCAGGATATCGACGCCGGTGTGCAGCATCGACATCAGCGGAAACAACGCGATCCCCAGCACCAGCGCCAATATGTCGGATATCTGCCGGCAGTTGCGCGCGGTCGACAGCAGGAACGCCAGCGGCGTCAGCAGCAGGATCGCCGCCGCAAACAGCGGCGGCAGGTTGGCGGCCAAGCCGTAACCGAGCGTCGTCGCGACCATGCAAACCGTGAGAAGCCCGCAGCCGAGCCCATGCGTGAACGCAATCCGCCGCTCGCGTGGCACTTTTGGCAACAGCCGGTAGCATTCGACCCACAAGGTGACCGCGATGAAATGCGTCGCCAGCACGAGGTGGCGGCGCTTTGTCTGCGGCGTCCGCATCAGCGGCAGCACCGACACCACCATCGGAAACAGCCGGATCGCGCTGACGGTCACAGCGATCGCGGCCTGTACCGCCGTCGCGCCGGAGCCCAGCGTCGAGATCAGGATGATCTGCGCGGGGCCCGCCCAGACCAGCAGCGTAGAGCCGAGCACCCAGCCCAGACTGAAATGGCTGTCATGGGCCAGCGCGCCGATGCCGAGATAGGTCGCAAACAGCACCAGCGTGAGCACGGTGGACGCGACCGAACTCATGCCCCATGCGAAGGCGCGGATGGGGCTTTTCCATTGGGGAGAGTCGAGTGCAGGCAGCGCCACGGGACCGGATGAGTATTTGAGTTGTTGCAGGCATAGGGCTGGCCAAAGCGGTCCGCGTCAAGCAAGCGAGGGCTCAGGGCGGCTATGCAGTAGGTCCCGTAGCCCGGATGGAGCGCAGCGTAATCCGGGAATCTCGCACGCCGGCACACCGGCCCCCGGATTGCGCTGCGCTCCATCCGGGCTACGATTCTGTCACCCCGGCACGCCCCTGTTCTTCAATACGAAGCATGCCCCGCCTGCCTTGCGGATGCGGTTGCAGAGGTTGTCCGCGGCGGGCCGCGTGTCGGCGCCGATCCGCACCTGGTAGAACGCGCGCGTGCCGCGGCTGCGCATCACTGAGGAGAGCAGGCTCGGGTCCTGATCGCCGATCACGGCGTCGAGCCGCTTCATGGCGCGGGCATACATCGCGAGCGCCTTGTCGCGGGAAAAGCCTGCGGCGAGTTGCACGCCCCACAATTTGGCGGCGCTGAGGGTGATGCGCTCTTCGAGGCCGGCGACGAACGGATTGGGCGCCTGCTTCAGCAACGCCATCAATTCGCGGCAGCTCGACGTCGGCATCCGTTCCAGCGTCCTGCCGCCCTTCTGCGCCTTCGACCAATCCTCGACGGTGGAGCCCGTGATAGCGAGAACGTAGCTGCGCGTCTCCTGCGGCATCGGACCGGTGCCCGCGAGCCACTCCTGAACCCGGCGCGGGCCGGCATTGTAGGCGGCGGCCGCCAGTCCCAGATTGCCGAACTGGTCGCGCAGCTCGGCCAAAAACGCCGCCGATTTCGGCAGTGCCTGCACGGGATTGAAGGGATCGAGCAAGCCGCGCTCGCTTGCGGTGCCGGGCATGAACTGCGCAATTCCCTGCGCCCGTTGGCCGCGGCGCGTCATCGGCCCGATCGCGTCGGCGCGGAAGCGGCTCTCCTGCCAGATCACGCGGGCGAAGAATTCGAGCGGCAGATTTGAGGCTATCGCGGCCGACTCGATCATCAGGCACATCGCCTCACGCGCGTCGCTCTCCCGCGCGCCATCAGCCGGCTTCGGTGCCGGTATCTCCGGTTGCTTGAGGCTCGACTGATTAGCCTCATCCGCGTCCTCGGCGCCGGCAGGCGCAACCGCGGACAACAGCGACACCGTACAGCATAGGGCGCGAAAAAATCGGGCTCTTTGCATGGCCGTTACAATCCGAGAAGGCGGATGGCGCTGAAAACGTTAATCAAACAATCAGAGCTGGCAAGCGGATCCGCGGTTTTACCGCCTTTTTGCACTGCGATTGTCCCGAAATCCGCGCCATCGGAACCCTCGTTAATTTACGTTAATGCCGCATTTTGCGGCAGCCGGGTTTTTACGGGGACCAAAGCGGGGTAAAAGTCTCGCTCTTTGTTGGGAGACTTTCAATGCGGGACCGGCGCGAGAGCGTGCGCGACAAGGTGATGTATGGTGGTGTCGCCGAGATCGGTGACCACGGCGCGACGCGCGAATGCATCGTCCGCAACATCTCCGACAACGGCGCGAACATCGAATTCAGCAATGATTTCCAGTTGCCGAAAGAGCAGCTATCGCTGCGCATCGCGCGCAAGGGCCGCTCCTTCCTGGCCAGGGTGATCTGGTGGCGCGACAATTTCGTCGGCGTCGCCTTCAGGGCGGAAAGCCCGGCCGAGCCGGTCTCCGACCTCGGGGAACGGCTGCGCAGAAGCGAGATCAAGAAGAGGCAGCTGCAGCAAAGGATCGACGAACTGCTCAACGAACGCTGAGCTTTCGCCGGCGCCCGTCAGCGGTACAACGGACGTCCCACGTGCCGCATACGTTACCAACCTCCGTATCGTGGAAGCCAGCATGTCTTCAAAACCGCCGGATGGCCTACCTGTCTATCGCCTCCTGACCGGCAAGGACGATGCTGCGTTCTGCCGACGCATTTCGGAGGCCATCGAGCTCGGCTACGTGCTTTACGGCTCGCCTGCCCTGACATTCAACGGCGAATACGTCGTGGCCGCGCAAGCGCTGGTTTGGCCGGGCAATTAGGTATCAAGCCGTTAGCTATCAAAAGCCGGCGGTCTCGCGACACGCCGGCTCTTCGCTTTTCAGATCGATGCCGCTTACGCCTTGACCAACGGTCCCTTTGACGCCGGCCCCTTCGAGCCGCCTCCATTGGAGCCGCCCGATTTCGGCTTGCGCTTGCGGGCGCCGGGAAGCTTTTCCGGCTTCGGCGTGACCGGGCCTTCGACGAACTCGAAGCCGATCTTGTCCTTGCCGTCCGCGCTTGCCTCGTCCTTGATCAGCACGACGCGGACATGGCCGCCGCCTTTGAGCTGACCGAACAGCACTTCGTCCGCCAGGGGCTTCTTGATGTGCTCCTGGATCACGCGCGCCATCGGACGCGCGCCCATCTGCTCGTCGTAGCCATGTTCGATCAACCAGGCCTTGGCAGGCTCCGACAGTTCGATGGTGACGTCGCGGTCGGCGAGCTGCGCCTCGAGCTGGAGGACGAACTTCTCTACCACCATGCCGATGACGTCGGCGTTGAGATGGGCGAACGAGACGATCGCATCCAGCCGGTTGCGGAATTCCGGCGCGAACTGACGGTTGATCGCTTCGTGGTCGTCGCCTTCCCGCTTGTTGCGCGTGAAGCCGAAGGCCTGGCGCGCGAGGTCGGCGGCGCCCGCGTTCGTGGTCATGATCAGGATCACGTTGCGGAAATTGACCTGCTTGCCGTTGTGGTCGGTGAGCCGGCCGTGATCCATGATCTGCAGCAGCACGTTGTAGAGATCCGGATGCGCCTTCTCGATTTCGTCGAGCAGCACCACGCAATGCGGATGCTGGTCGACGCCATCGGTCAACAGGCCGCCCTGGTCGAAGCCGACATAGCCGGGAGGCGCGCCGATCAGGCGCGACACGGTGTGCCGCTCCATATATTCGGACATGTCGAAGCGAAGCAGCTCGACGCCGAGCGAGGCCGCAAGTTGTTTCGCGACTTCGGTCTTGCCGACGCCGGTCGGGCCCGAGAACAAATAGGAGCCGATCGGCTTCTCCGGCTCGCGCAGGCCGGCGCGCGCCAGCTTGATCGACGCCGACAGCGACTCGATCGCCTTGTCCTGGCCGAACACCACGCGCTTCAGCGTCTGCTCGAGATGCTTCAACACCTCGGCATCGTCCTTCGACACGCTCTTGGGCGGAATCCGCGCCATGGTCGCGATCGTGGTCTCGATCTCCTTGATGCCGATGGTCTTCTTGCGCCGGTTCTCGGCGACCAGCATCTGCGCCGCGCCCAACTCGTCGATCACGTCGATCGCCTTGTCCGGCAGCTTGCGGTCGTGGATGTAGCGCGACGACAATTGCACCGCCGCCTCGATCGCCTCGTTGGTGTATTTCAGCCGATGGTAATCCTCGAAATAGGGCTTCAGGCCCTTGAGGATCGCAATCGCATCTTCCACCGTCGGCTCGTTGACGTCGATCTTCTGGAACCGGCGCACCAGCGCGCGGTCCTTCTCAAAATGCTGGCGGTATTCCTTGTAGGTCGTCGAGCCCATGCAGCGGATCGTACCGGACGCCAGTGCCGGCTTGAGCAGGTTGGACGCATCCATCGCGCCGCCGGAGGTGGCGCCGGCGCCGATCACGGTGTGGATTTCGTCGATGAACAGGATCGCGTTCGGATGCGCCTCCAGTTCCTTCAACACCTGCTTCAAGCGCTCCTCGAAATCGCCGCGATAGCGCGTACCGGCGAGCAGCGTGCCCATGTCGAGCGAGAACACGGTGGCCGCGGCCAGCACTTCCGGCACTTCGGAATCGACGATGCGCTTGGCAAGCCCTTCCGCGATCGCGGTCTTGCCGACACCGGCCTCGCCCACGAACAGCGGGTTGTTCTTCTGGCGGCGGCACAGCACCTGGATCGCGCGGTTGATCTCGGAATTGCGCCCGATCACCGGATCGATCTTGCCGTCACGCGCCTTCTTGTTGAGGTTGACGCAATAGGTCTCGAGCGCCTCGCCCTTCTTCTTGGCGTCCTCGTTGCCCTTGGTCTCGGTCTCCTCGTCGACGCCGCGCACGGGCCGCGCTTCGGAGACGCCCGGCCGCTTGGCGATGCCGTGGCTGATATAGTTGACCGCGTCGTACCGCGTCATGTCCTGCTCCTGCAGGAAATAGGCGGCGTGACTTTCGCGCTCCGCGAAGATCGCGATCAGCACGTTGGCGCCGGTCACTTCTTCGCGACCGGAGGACTGGACGTGAATCACCGCGCGCTGAATCACGCGCTGGAATCCCGCGGTCGGCTTGGCGTCGTCGGCGCCATCCGTCACCAGATTTTCGAATTCGGTTTCGAGATAGTTGACGAGGCTCGTGCGCAGCTTGTCGAGATCGACGCTGCAAGCGCGCATCACCGCCGCCGCATCCGAGTCATCGATCAGCGACAGCAGAAGGTGTTCGAGCGTCGCATATTGATGATGCCGCTCGTTTGCAATCGCCAGCGCACGATGCAGGGATTGTTCAAGGCTTTGGGAAAAAGTTGGCATTCGCGTCCTCTATGGCCCCCAGTCATCATGATCGCCATTACCCGGTCAGGCAACAACAACCTTTGTCATCCCCTGTCATATAGTTACCTGTGATCGTGGCGAAAGACCGGTTCCGCAAACGTGGTTTTCCTCTAAATTCGCCACACCCACGGCAGCAGTATGCAACCCGTCCCGAAGAACTACTGGGAATACGATCGGTTTCCGCCAGCACCAATCGATGCAAAACCCGTTCCTTCTCTCCGGACGGGTCGAGAGCCGTGCGCGGCTATTTCTTTTCCATCACGCACTGCAGGGGATGCTGGTGCTTGCGCGCAAAATCCATCACCTGCGTGACCTTGGTCTCGGCGATCTCGTAGGTGAACACGCCGCACTCACCGATCCCGTGGTGGTGCACATGGAGCATGATCTTGGTGGCCGCTTCGGCGTCCTTCTGGAAGAATTTCTCCAGCACGTGAACGACGAACTCCATCGGCGTGTAGTCGTCGTTCAGAATCAGGACGCGATACAGGTTCGGGCGCTTGGTCTTCGGCTTGACCTTGGTGATGACCGACGTCGACGGCCCACCGGTTCCGGTATTGCGGTTCTCGTCATCGCCCATTCGGGGGGCAGAAGCGGATGACTTTGCCGGCACTGACGAACAAGCTTTGAAGGTTGGCTGCAACATGGTTCAGGTGTTCGAATTCCAAAAAGGGGTGACCGGAGAGCGCATCCTGGCGCACTCGCGACCGGCTCAGGCGTGAGCCACCGCGAAGCACCCAGCAACGCATTTTTCCAGATCGCCGCTCCCGGTCCGATCCACGGACCGGATCGGTACCTCGAATATGGGTCCGCCGCCTGATCGCCGCAAGCGCAGTGACCTGCGCTGGGGCGAACCGCGACCGGCCCGATTCCCGGCTCGGCTATCCGGGGCAAGATTAATCGTTTCTGGCGGATTTGACAAAGGACTGGGCATTGCCGTCTGGGCCGCCGGTTGAGGAGGCGCTTTCGGCGACCGGTTTGGCCGCACGCAGGCCGACCCCGTCATTTTACGGAACCTCACCCTCAAGAGCGACGGGCGCACGAAGCTCTTGCCGAATACCGGATCAGCGATGTGCCCGGAATGAGTCTGATCCGCCACCTGTTCGACAAGCGGCCCTCGCACAGGGCTGCCGCGCGCGTTCGCAATGAAGCCGAAGATGAGATGGCGGATGAAGCGTTGAAGACCGGCGTGTTCAGGGCGGCGCGTTATGCAGAGTTGTCCACAGCGCGGACGCGTACGCGCCGCGAGATCGAGGCCTGTGCGCCCTACTCTTTCAATGACGGCAACGCAGCGAACCGGCGGGGCGAACACGCCAAGAAAAAGCCCGGCCATCGCGGCCGGGCTCTTTTATTGTCGAAGTGTCAGATCGCGAACGATTAGTGCGCGGCCGGGGTGAACTTCGAGACCAGGCCCTCGTAGGGCTTGAAGGTCTGCTTGGCGAGATCGGTGTAGAGACCGGCAATCTTCTGCGTTTCAGCGACGAAGGTCTCGTAGGACGAGCGCGCGAATTCGGTCTGCGCTTCGATCGCCTTGTCCAGCGACTTCACGCCGGAAAGCTTTTCAACGAACGATTTGGTCTCTTCAAACGACTTCTTGGCGTAATCGCCATAGGCAGACGCGATCGCCTGAACGCCGCTCTGCATGTTGCTCGCGGAAGCGGCAACCGATTCGAGATGCTCTTTGCCGTAGCTCTGAATGTCTTCAACCTTGACCATCGATGGAGTCCTTTCCCAGACTGCAGGTGTAACTGATTGCCGGGAGGTCCCGGCCCCCTGACCACCACCCTTATATGTGCACCGCACAATAAAGTCAATGAATATTGTGCGACGCACAAATAAGGCAATTCCCGCCAAAAATCGGGGTCTTACGCAACGGTTAATTAATCTTTTGGAAACCCGTCCCGCCTAACCTGATTCCTGAACTTGCTCGCCTTCCGACAGGCAGCTTGAAAGCTGTTTGCGAACAGCAGCTTAGCTAGAACAGCGACCTGATGGGCCAACCTGGCCGCGCCAGATGGCCGGATCGGTACTTCGAACGGGGCAGCATCAGCGGTTGTCGGGCACAATTTCGCCTCACGAGCCGGTGATCAAGACAGAAATTGGGACGGGGAAGTAAATGCTTCGTACAACCTTGGCTTCCTCGCGCACGTTGCGCGTGTGCGCCCTCGGGCTCATTACCTTCACGACCGCGATCCTGATCTCGAGCGAGAGCGCCGAAGCGCGCCGCTACAAGCACCGCCGACACCACGTCGTGCGCGAAAGCTACAGCCCGCAGTTCTCCTCGATCATCGTCGACGGCAATTCCGGCGCGGTGCTCAGTTCCAACAATCCCGACGGTATCCGCCGCCCGGCGTCGCTGACCAAGATCATGACGCTCTATCTGCTGTTCGAGCGCCTCGACGCCGGCAAGATGAAGCTCGACACCGAGATGGAAGTCTCCGAACACGCCTCCGATCAAGCGCCGACCAAGCTCGGCCTCAAGCCCGGCCAGACGCTCAAGGTCGAGGATGCCATCAAGGGCCTGGTGACGCGTTCTGCCAATGACGCCGCCGTCGTGATCGCCGAAGCCATTGCCGGCGATGAAGACGAATTCGCCAAGCTGATGACGCGCAAGGCGCGCGCGCTCGGCATGAGCAAGACCACCTATCGCAACGCCTCTGGCCTGCCCAACGACGAACAGCTCACCACGGCGCGCGATCAGGCCACGCTCGGCCGCGCGATCCAGGATCGCTATCCGCGCTACTATCGTTATTTCGCGACCACCGTGTTCAATTATCGCGGCCAGTCGATCCGCAACCACAATCGCCTGCTCGGCAATGTCGAAGGCGTCGACGGCATCAAGACCGGCTACACCCGCGCCTCCGGCTTCAACCTCGTGAGCTCGATGCGCCGCGGCAACCGCCACCTCGTCGGTGTGGTGCTGGGCGGCCGCAGCGGCGGTTCGCGCGACGCCACCATGCGCAACCTGCTGGCCGAGAACCTGGAGAAAGGCGCGACCAAGCGTACCGTGGCCGCGATCACCGAGCGCAATGCCGCCGACGGCGCCGTCGATGTGGCCGACGCCGGGACCGCTTCGCGTCCGGCCGAAGCGGCTCAGCCCGGCAGCACTCTCGCTTCCGCCGAGCCGGGGCTCGCAGCCATGCCCACGACCCGTTCGATCGCGCCGGCAAAGCCGTCGCTGATGGCGGCGGCCGCCGCTGCGCTGCCTCCGCCGGCCAAGGTCGAGCAGAACAAATTCGAGCCGCAAGCGAGGCCCGAGCCCGCGCCATTGACCAGCGGCGTGATCCAGAGCCAGTCGATATCGGCGATCCCGGGCTCGGCTGAGCCGATGAAGCCGGTCAAGGTCAAGACGGTTCAGGTCAAGGCCGGGCCGATGAAACTGGCGTCAGCCACCGGCTCGCAGCCAGTAGCACCGCCGGCCACCAACGCCATCCCTGCCCGCCCCGAAGTCGCCGAGACCTCCAGCGCCGTTGTCGCAAACGCTGCCGAGGCCAGGGCCGAAGCTGCCAGGGACGCCCTCAGGGCGGCCATGCCGCAGCAGCCGGCCGGCCATGGTACCGGCCACGGCGTACTCGGCGTGTTGCCTGCATCCAGCCTGACTCAAGCCCCACCGCAAGCTTCGCCGCACACCCAGGCGATGGCCTATGCCGATCCGGCGCCTCGCGCCCAGCCGCAGGCCGTGCAACAGAGCGACGCCGCCAAGCCGGCCGCGCCGGCGGTGGTTCGCACCGGCTGGATCGTCCAGGTCGGCGCGCTCGAAAGCGAGAGCGAAGCCAAGCAGCGCATCGATCTTGCCCGCTCCAAGGCCAGTTCGCTGCTCGGCAAGGCCGATCCCTTTACTGAGACGATCGTGTCCAAGGACAATAAAACGCTATACCGCGCCCGCTTCGCCGGTCTCGATCGCGATTCCGCCGAAGCAGTGTGCAAAACGCTCAAGCGCGCTGACATTTCCTGCATGACCGTTCGCAACTGATCCGGATTTCCCTTCGAAGTTAACAAAGCCGGCGCCGCAAGCGCCGGCTTTGTTGTTTTCCAGGCACGGTCGGCGCGGCTCTGACGCGATCACGCCCAATCGACCCAACGAAAACTTCTCGTCAAGAATTTGCGGTTAGGTTTGCCTGCAAGGGATGATCGATCACGCCGGATAACGGCGGGCGGTATGGGGCGTCAGTCAGAGACAGGTAGCAACTCTCGTTTTGTAGCGTCGGTGGCGTAAGCCGGAGTGTGCTAGAGATGCGTGCGAAGAAGAATATCCTTGGCCTCGTTTACTCGGGCAGCGAGGTACGTCGAGCCCCCTTGATCGGGATGCAGTTTCTTCATGAGGGCGCGGTGCGCCCGGCTGATGTCGTCGCGCCCCGCCCCCGGCTGCAGGCCAAGGATCTGATAGGCCTCCTCATCCGTCATTTTTCCACTCGTCGACGCGCGACGCTGCCCCCCTGCCGTGTCGCCTTGCGCGTTCTGACGCCAGGCGGGAAACCGGCGGTCAAGATAGCTTTCAAGTAAGGCGACGCTCTCGGCGTCGAAGGCCGGTATCATCGCGATCAACTGCGGCAGGTCGAATGCATCGAGCGAGCGCCCGGCATTCGGTCCATCCACGATCTGGCCCGACAGTTCGCCGCTGTCATGATCGAGAATCATTTCGAGAAACTGCGAGCGGACGCGCGAAGCCTGTCCCGAAGAACGCTGCGCGCCGCCGCCGAAGATCGCACCGATATTGCTGAAACTGCCAGGCCCGAACGGCGACCAACCGAGCAGGCCGGCGCCGAAGATGCCGAGCGGGATTGCAACCGCAAGCTCGCCGCGCAGTCCGGTGAAGGCTGCGATCGCCAGCGCTACGACGCCACCGGCGATCTTGATCCCGCGCGCGAGCAAGACGGGATTGGCCGCACGAAACATCTGCAGCAACAAGTAGAGAACGACAACGGCGACGACGCCGGCAATCAGGGTTGGCATGGCTCTAATATAGCTGCATCGGCGCCGAAAAGCATGTGCCTGGCGCGCTCGCGACTAAAGTCGTCATCACTTCATCTGGCCGATCAGCGCGGCCGCGCCGCTGGCGGTTTTCGATAGCCGCAGCAGCGCTTCGCGCCCGCCGGCGGCATAGGCTGCGGCGGCGCGCAGCAACTCGCGCAATTGCGCCGCGGCGCCGGGATCGAACCTGCACCATGCGCCGCCGGTGAGCCGGGCAATCTCGCGGAAGGCATGTTCGGCGGTGGGGTCGTGGCCTTCCTGAAACATGAACACCGGCACCTTGAGCAGTCCGAGCTCGCCGGCCTTGGCGCAGAGATCGTCGACCGACTCCTCCATGGCGTCGCCGACGAACACCACGGCGCGCACACCGGACGCCACCGCCTCGCGGCGCGCTTCCGACAGCACCTTGCCGATCTGGGTGTTCCCGCCCTGGCAATCGATCTTGCCCATCAGCCGTGCCAGTTGCGCGGAATTGGATATCCAGCCCGTGGCGCGGCATTCGTGGAAGCCGCGGTAATAGACCAGCCTGATATCGAGGCTGCCGAGCGAGCCCGCCTCACGAAACATGTCGGCCTGCAGCGCGCAGGCCATGTCCCAGGTCGGCTGCCGGCTCATGGTGGCGTCGAGCGCAAACACCAGCCTGCCCCTGGCGCCCGGGCGGTGCGGCGACATGGCGCGGGCTTTCGCCACGAAGGCTGCGATGTCGTCCGCCTCCGACGGCTTGGCCTGCGGCAACGGCCCGCCTTTGGCCGCCTCGGCCTTTGCCGAGGCAACGTCGTGTTCCGATTTCGGTTTGATGGGTTCGCCGGCCATGAGCGCTCGCGTTAAGCAGCAAGCTCTATGTGGGACGGCGCTTGGCGCTGGTCAATGCGCCGGACAGTGACGCAGCCGCAAGCCGTCCGCCTTGCGACCATCGACGCCTAGTTCGTGACCTGCTTGTTCGGCGTCGGATTGCTGGCCAACGGGACGGACAGCGGCACCGGCCCGGGGCTGGCGCTCAGAATGTCCGGCACCTTGGTCGGCACAGGCTTCAATTCGCCGCTCTTGTCGGAATCGTCGAGGAACTTGTCGAGCATCGACTGGATGGAGGATTTGGCGGCATCGGGCCCGGTGTCCCGCATGTCGTTGTGCTGGAATCCGGTGTTCACAACCGTGATCCCGGCCTGCTCGCACTGCTCGTCGTCAGGCACCACGCCGGGATCCGGCTTGAAATGGGTGTCCTTGGAGCGGAACGACAGGATCTTGAACTTGCCGTCGGTCAGGAACGGCACGCGCAGATTATCCAGCGTCACCACCTTCTTGATTTCGTCGGGATACTGCTTGGCGAAATACATCGAGATGTCGCCACCCATTGAATGGCCGACCATCGTCACCTTGTCATAGTCGGCGTTGGGCTGGGCCTTCTTCATTTCGTGGAGGGCGAAATGGATGTTGGCCACGCCGCGCTGAATCTGCGGCAGACGGCCGACAAAGGGCTCGCCGACCTTGGTCACCATCGGCGGATCGGTCGGCAGGTCGTGCTGGGGGCTAACCGCGAGGTAGCCGCGCCACGCGAACACGGTGGAGAGGAATGAGTACTCGGTGTTCTTGACGGTGTTGCCGTGATTGAGGACCGCAACAGGAAGTTTGATCAAGCCGGCGTTGGCCTGCATTTCCTTATCGCGGCGAACGGCGATCTGGACGGCGACAAGACGATTGTCGCGATCGGGATCGTGAAACGCGATCGTCTCATGCCGGATCGCCCACTTGTTCGCGGTGAAAAGCGCGACAGCGACCAGCACGGAGAGTGAAAGCAGAACGAGAATTCCACGTTTCATATTCGTCCTCGCGCCCCGCGAGGGGCCATCCCTGTTCTTGAGACTCTTTCGGTCTCTTGTTGATGATATATGTCACGATGGCGTGACATAAAGGCCAAATGTTGTGTGTTGACCGCCTTATCATTGTGCGCTGCACCTATCCATTGTGCAGCCGCTCATTCCCATCAACTTCGGCCCCGTTACTGCTTACGACGCCTTCCATCAAGCTTCGGTTCGACCGTTAGATAAAAGTCTAACGAAAAACGGCGCAAGAGAGGACTGGTTCCCGGAACTAATCAGCCTGCAGGTGCGGCAGTACCGCATGGACGAAAGACTTTAGACCGTCGTGTAGATGACGAGCTTCAGCGCCGGGTCATCATTGGCCTGGAAGCTGGTATATTCCAGTTTGAGCCGGCCCTTCTTGGGATGGATCAAGGATTTCCGTCCTGCTGCGACGCCGCTGACGTCGTGGGTCTCCCACCAGCCTGCAAATTCGGGACAGCCTTCGCGCAGCCGCGCCAGCAGGTCGCGGAAGGCGGGATCGCCGGCCCACAGGTCATGTGTCGCGCGGAACTGGGCGACGATGCGCCGGGCCTCATCCGCCCATGACGCGCCGAACAACCGCCGCGAGGCAGGGTTGGTCAGCACCGAGAGCAGGCTGTTGCGATCGGCTTCCGCAAGCCGGCTGAACGCAAAGATTTCTTCGGCAGCAGCATTCCAGGCAAGGATATCCCAGCGCCGGCCGGTGACATAGGCCGGCAGGTTGATCTGCTCGACCGTGCGACGCAGCGCTGGCGGAACGGTCTCGCGCACGAATGGGCGCCGGTCGGCATTTTGGGTTAACTCCGTCAGATGCCGGTGTTCGGCTTTGGTCAGCCGCAACGCGCGCGCCAATGCGTCGATTGTCGCCGCCGACGGGCTGACCGACCGTCCCTGCTCGAGGCGGACGTACCAGTCGACGCCGATGCCGGCGAGTTCGGCCACCTCCTCCCGCCGCAGGCCGGGCGTGCGCCGCCGCCGGCCCACCGGCAGACCGACCGCCTTCGGCGTCAACTTCTGCCGCCGCGACCGCAGGAAGTCGCCGAGTTCGCCTTGCCTCGAATTCGTGCCTGATACCGCCATGCGCACCGTGCCTGAAAGAGGGTTTAATAGTCCTAGGATAATACCAGGTCTTGTTGGACCCATGAAGCCTCGCGAGAATGCGTTTCAACCGAAATGAGGAAGCTCCATGAAGGCAGCCATTTTGAATGCATTGGGATCGCCGCTCGCGATCGAAACCCGCCCCGAACCGCTTCTCGGCACCGGCGAAGTCATTGTCGACGTCGCTGCGAGCCGCGTGCTGGCCTATGCCAACGAGGTGCTCAGCGGGGAGCGCAAATACCTTATGGAATTGCCCATCGTGCCCGGCCCCGGCGCGATCGGCCGCATCCGCGCCACCGGCCCCGACGCGACCCGGCTTCGTCCGGGCGACTGGGTCTATTGCGATCCGACCGTGCGCTCCCGCGACAATGCGCGCTCGCCCGACATCGCCCTGCAGGGCCTTACCGGCGGGACCGAGGCAGGCCTGCGCCTGCAGCGGTATTTCCACGACGGCGCCTGGGCTGAACAGATGCGGTTGCCGACGGAAAACGCGGTCCCGATCGGTGACATCGACGAGAAGGACGCCGGGCGATGGTGCGCGCTTGGCACGCTGCTCGTGCCCTATGGCGGGTTCCTCGCCGCGCAACTCCAAGCCGGAGAGATCGTGCTGGTCAATGGCGCCACCGGCAGCTTTGGCAGCGCCGCCGTCGCCGTCGCGCTTGGAATGGGCGCGCAATGTGTGCTCGCGACCGGACGCAACGAGCAGGCGCTGACCGAACTGACGCGGCGGTTCGGCGCCCGCGTCCGCACCGTGCCGATGCGCGGCCACGAGGCCGACGATCGCGCGCGCATCCTGCAGGCGGCGCCCGGCCCGATCGACTGCGTGCTCGACATCCTCCCGCCTGCGGCCAATGCCGTGCAGGTGCGGACCGCCATCCTGGCGGTGCGGCCGTACGGGCGGGTGGTGCTGATGGGCGGCGTCGGCATGCTCGGCGGCGCCGGCCTCGAGCTGCCCTACCCGTGGATGATGCGAAACTGCATCACGCTGCGCGGGCAATGGATGTACCCGCCGCATGCGGCCGCCCTGATGGCCGGCCTGATCCGCTCGGGCTTGGTCGACCTCGATCATTTCGAGATCACGGCCTTCGGTCTCGACCGCGCCAACGAGGCGGTAGCGCATGCCGCCGCCAACGCCGGTCCCTTCAAAATGACGGTGATCGAGCCGCAGCGCTAAGCGAGACTCAGGCGCTGATGATATCGCCAATGATGTCGTGGACTTCGAGCGGCTTGTCGACCTGGGTGAACCATTCGGCGCGGTTGGCGGCGCGGCGGCGGCCGCGCTCGTCGAGCGGCAGCTTGAGCTGGCGCAGCAGGCTGGTCACTTCCTCGCGGGCCGTGACATGGCCCATGCTCGGCCGGGTTCCCAGCGTCGCTTCGTCGATGTCGTCCAGCGCGGTCAGTCCGCGCGGGAAGAATTCGCGGTAGACCACCCGCTCGGCAAATCCGTCGATCGAACGGAAGCCGAGCCGCAGCGAAAGGTCCTTGAGGCTGTCGGCGACCAGCTGCTTGTTGCGCGAGCCGATCATCGACAGGCGATTGCGCACCACGATCCAGTCGGTGGTGGCGCCGTCGAGCTGGCGGCGCTTGCGCCTGACGTCGCGCACCATCTCCGCATAGTGGCTCTCGCCGGTCACGGAATAGGTCGCGGGATCGACGGTGCCCAGCACGTCGAAATCGAGGAAGCTGTCGTTGATCGGCGTTACCAGGGTGTCGGCCATCGAGTGAGCCAGGCGCATCAGGTAGGAGTCGGAACCCGGCGTATCGATGACGATGAAATCGAAGGCGCGCTCGATCGCGCTGACCGCCTCCATGAACTGCTGGAACTCGGCATTCTCATTGTCGGCGATCTGCATCGTCTCGCCGAGCTTGACGCAGTAGTGCACGGGGATTTCGAGGTCGAGACCGGTACGGCGCGCCCACGCGGTCCGGTTGGCGATGTAGCGGGTAAAGCTCTGCTGGCGGCAGTCGAGATCGATGGTGGCGACGCGCTGTCCGGCCTTCAGCAGGGCAACAGCGATATGCAGCGCGGACGTGGATTTTCCCGACCCGCCCTTCTCGTTGCCCAGCACGACGACATGCGCCGAACCGAATTGTCCCTGACTCGCCTGAACCAACATGACTCGACCCCCGCACAATATCTTCAACCGCGCGCGGCTACGGTCAAGTGAAATGCGCGACGACGCATTCAATTCGCACGCGGCGTGTCTTTAATGATAAATCGCGACGGTTGCGATGACGCTTCCGGACTCGCGTTAGCTGCCACAGGCGCGCCATACCCAAGCAAACTTGGCGGCAATGCGCTGGCCTTATAAGGTCAGCGTGCCCGCCGAAAGGCTCGGGGCCGACGGCCCCCTCACCCCGTCAGAAACAGCAAGAGATCGAGGCTCGATGTCGCGAAGTCCAATGGTCGTCCGTACCGTCCCCGCCTTGCGCCGCGCCGTCGAGGCGTTGCGCGCCCGAAAGGCCACCGTCGCGCTGGTGCCGACCATGGGAGCGCTTCATGACGGACATGTGTCGCTGGTACGGCTCGCCAGGCGCCGCGCACAAAAAGTGGTCGTATCGATCTTCGTCAACCCGACCCAATTCGCGCCGACGGAGGATTTCGGCTCATACCCGCGCACCTGGAAGGACGATGTTGCCAAGCTCGCCGCCGAAAAGGTCGAACTGATCTGGAATCCGGACGTCAAGGCGATGTACCCGGAGGGCTTCGCCACCAGGATCGTGCCGGAGGGTCCGGCCACCGCCGGCCTCGAGGATCGGTTCCGGCCGCATTTCTTCGGCGGCGTCGCCACCGTGGTCGGCAAGCTGTTCACCCAGGTCCGGCCGGACGTGGCGATCTTCGGCGAGAAGGATTTTCAGCAGTTGCGGGTGGTGACGCGGATGGCCGCCGATCTCGATCTCGGCGTCAGGGTGACCGGCTCGCGCACCGTGCGGGAGCGCGACGGCCTGGCGATGTCTTCGCGCAACGTCTACCTCTCGGCGGAGGAACGTCAGACGGCGACGGCGCTCTACCGCGCCATGAAGGAAAGCGCCAAGCGGCTGAAAGCCGGCGATGATTTGGCGGCCGTGATGGATGCCGGCCGCGAACTGATCACGGGCGCAGGCTTCGCGCTGGACTATTTCGAAGCCCGCCACGCCGAGACGCTGGCGCCGGTCACCTCGATGAAGGACGGACCGGTGCGGATCCTTGTCGCCGCAAAACTCGGCAAGACGCGCCTGATCGACAATATCGGGGTCTAGAAAGCGTTTTCAAGCGAAGTGGTGGCCGGTTCGCGTCAAGAAAACGCGTCCATCAAGAAGCCGGAGCTCCGTTTCGATTTTATCGAAACGGGGCGCCAGCCGCCGTATTGTCCTGCCTTGCGCCGACCAAATACTCGGGCGAATATCGTCCGGGAATTTCGAGCCAAGGTCGTCATGTCTTTGCGCGCTGCCATTTTCGGAGCATTGATCGGCCTCATCTCGGCCGGTTGCGCGCAAGCTCAGGATCCGCATCGGCCGGCGGTCGGCGGCATCGGTTCGCCGGTCAATGCCATGATCTTTTATGTCGCGCACGGTGCGGACGGCGCCTGCGGGAACGGCTGTTCCGAATGGATCGCCGCCGAAGGCACCGTTCAGTGGGACACCCACAAGCGGCTGATCGCGATCCCCGACCGCCAGGCCGGACGCAAGCTTCCCGTAATCATCCATGCCTGGGGCGATTCCAATCTCAATGTCGCGGCCAGCCTCGGCCGTATCCTGCGTGACCACGGCATCGATACATCAGCGGGAACGACCGACGTCGAGGCCTGCCAAGGAAAGGGCGAGAAGGAATGTTTCGCGCTCAAGCGTTCGGGCGGGCCGCTCGATGCCAAGGTGACCCTGACGGACACCCGCTGCGATCTCGCCTGCGTGTTGACGCTGGCCGGCGGCGTGCACCGAACCCTCCCCACTGGCACTAAAATGGTCCTGAGCGGCATGTCGATCCGCAACCGGCTGGCGCCCAATGTCTCGGAGGAACGGCGTCAGGGCCTGACCGCCCTGTTTGGCGATCAGTTCCGCCGCTACCTCAAGGACATGGGTGTCGAGCCTGAACTGCTCGACATCATCGACCGAAATCCGGAAACCAGGCGCCCGATCGACATGCCGCCATCCGAATGGCTTCGTTTGCACATCGTCACGTCAGCGGCGACGTAGCACGGGTGAAAAGCTGGCGCCTTTTCGAAGCAGGCCGCTGCCTGAACAATAATTAGAGCAGCCCCAGATCACGCAATTCGCGCCGCATCGGTTCCGGCATCGCGGCCACGCTGGCGGCTGAGGATTTGGTGAGGTCCGGCGGCGCGGCGTCCTCCGCGAGGTAGCGCCAGCCCTGGAACGGGCGCATCGGCCGCGGCGATACGGCAAAGACCTTGGGCTGCATCACCAGGCGGCACCGCCCGATACCGTCCTTGTCGCGGAACGGCTCGATTGCGATGATCTTTTCGCGGGCGGCGATTTCGCCCTTGATGACCCAATAGAGCGAGCCGCCGGCGAGGATCTCCTCGTCGCGCTTCGGCGTCATCCGCGTGATGTGGACGTGACGAAGCGGCAGGCCTTTTTTCTTGGCGGTTGCCATGCGTTCGGCAACCCAGCCCTTGAGTTCCTTGACTGACTCGCAGCCGACGGCAAGCTTGATGAGATGAAGCGGCATGATCCCGCCGATGTAGCGGCCCGTGCTCGCTTTGAAAAGATCACTCGCTGTTATCAGCTGTGGGCGCCGCCCCCGACGGGGCGAGCTGGACCGGCGCCGCAGAGGACGGCCGCTTCGGCGCGGGCGGCGGCTTCTTGGCGGCGGCCTGTGCCTGCGCCGGCGGCGGCGCTGCGGCTGGACGCGGCGTGGCTGGCGCTGCCGGAACGGCCGCAGCAGACGACGGCTTCGGCGCGGCGCCGAGCGGCGGCTCCGGCGACATGATGTTGACCGGCGGGGTGGAGGCCGCGGTCGGGAATTCGGCGTTGGTGGGCTTGCCCGTAGGGAACGACGGCGGCAGCGCCGCGATCATGCCCGCTGCAGCCTGCGGCGTGTTCCAGGACGACGCATAGCGCATAATCAGGTTTTCATAGACGCGTTCTTCCATGTTGGCCGCAATCTGACGTGGCTCGGTAACCGAGCGGAACGCGCGGCAGGCCGTTGGCGTGCAACGGTCCCGTACCGTCAGCACATAGGCCATCAGCCCGTAACGGTCGCGCTCGACGGCACGGCGCAGCGCCAGCAGGTCGGAGCCGGCCCCCTTGTTCGCGGTTGCGACGTCTCCGAGCGAGGTGAGCAGCGTGATCTGCGAGGCGGCGTAGGCGACCGCCGCGGCCACCGACTCGGCCGACCCGAACAGCACCTTCTCGCACGCGGTGAGGACCGCATCGCCGGCCATTTCGTCAATACAGGAAAGCTGCGGCAACGGCGCGGCGGCGGTCTGAACCGGACGCACCTCGCTCGACTGAACCGCGCTGGCCGTGCCGAAGCCGCGGAAAGTCACCGCGCCCGCAACGCCGA
Organism: uncultured Alphaproteobacteria bacterium; assembly: GCA_963770135.1. GTDB lineage: Bacteria > Pseudomonadota > Alphaproteobacteria > Rhizobiales > Xanthobacteraceae > Bradyrhizobium. Next base: position 96,232 of record CAVYOM010000027.1, read on the forward strand.
TCGCAAGCAGCGTGACCAGCGCAAGAACGCCGTTGGCCACGGACCGCTCCGAGCGCAGCAGCGTGATCAGAACAATGATCCCGACAAATCCACCCGTCGCCAGCGTCAGGTACAACGGAAGGTTCGGCGAGCGCCAGATTTGATCCAGCGAAGCAACCCAGTCCCAGCTCATGCGCGGTGTCCCTTAACGCAGCATCAAACGCGATCGAAAGACGAATGCGTCTTTCTCGCATTCGCTTTTCGGCAGAATGGTTCTGCGAACGGGGCCTTTTGACGGCGATCGAAATGGAACCCCGTCAGCGGGCTGCTTGCACACAGCTGTTTCAGGAAATCGCGAGCTGGCTTTCCTTGGCGACCCGTTCGAAAGCTTCGGTCGAGCTTTTGATACGATACTGGCAGTCGTCACCGTCGGTCGGAAGCAGCCGGATCACCTCATAGGTGCCGCTGGCGGCCGGACGGGCAACGTTGCTGGCAGTAAAATAGACAGTCTCTCCCACGGAGTACTTATGCTTCAACGCCCTCTCCATCACGCAAGAACGCCGGCCGCGCTCACGGTCCCGCTAGCTTTCGGCCGACTTGAGAACCCTGCGGCAACCTAGCACAGCCACCCGCCCAAAAGCCAGCAACATCAAGGCATAGCAAATACGCAAATTCCGCATGTTTTTCAGGGCGATAAGGGCGCAATTCCGGAGGTTCCCGGGAATCCGGATGCCCGCCATGGAAGGCCGGCATTCCCAAAATTGGACACCCGGTTGGAGGCTGGATCGACGTCGCCGGCCGCCCGAGTGCCGGCCGCCATGCCGAAACCGGAATGCCCGAAATCAGACCGTCTCGAACCGTTCGATGACGAGCGTTTCGGCAAGACCCGCGCGGGTCCATTGCTGAAATGCCGGCAACGACAGCATCGCATCGAAATAATGCCGCGCCTCGCCGCTCACCTCGATCGCATAGGTGCGAAAGCGATGCACCACCGGTGCGAACATCGCGTCCGCGCCGCCGAACGCGCCGAACAGGAACGGTCCTTCCTTGCCATAACGGCTGGCGCAATCGGCCCAGATTTCCTGAACGCGCGCCACATTGGCACGTGCGTCATCCGACAGATCGATCGCGCCGACCGGACGGTGAAGATTCATGCCGCATTCATTGCGCAGCGGCATGAAGCCCGAATGCATCTCCGCCGAAATCGAGCGCGCATGCGCCCGGCGTGCGCGGTCCTCCGGCCACAGCTTCGCCTGCGGGAATTTCTCGGCCAGATATTCGATGATCGAAAGCGAATCCCACACCGTGACGTCGCCATCGATCAGCGCCGGGACCTTGCCTGCGCGGGAAAAGCTGAGGATCCGGTCCTTGTCCGCCTTGTTATCAGTGTAGAGCGGGATGAACTCTTCCTCGAACGGAATGTCATTGGCGCGCAGCGCCAGCCACGGCCGCATCGACCATGACGAATAGTTCTTGTTGCCGATGATCAGTTTCAACATTTGCGGGGAAATCCTGTTGCGATCCTGATCTTGCCATAGTGCCCCGCACGCGTTCAACCTGTACATCGTCCAAGCCACCACCGGGGATCTCGCCACATGCGCGCCTATTGGGTCGATATCGCCGCCGTCGCCTTCTTCGTCGTGGAATGGCTGGCCTACGGCCTCACACTCGAGCACACGGCTTACGGCCGCGACAGCCTGTCGGCGCGCATGAACCGCTATCGCGAGGTCTGGGTGCGGAACATGCTCGACCGCGAGGCGCGCATGGTCGACATGCAGATCATGGCCTCACTGCAGAACGGCACCGCCTTCTTCGCCTCCACCAGCCTGTTCGCGATCGGCGGCGGGCTGGCGCTGCTGCGCGCGACCAACGATGCGCTGGCCGTGCTGCGTGAACTGCCGGTTGACCTCACTCCCTCGCCCGCGCTGTGGGAAATCAAATGCGTCGGCCTGATCCTGATCTTCATCTACGCCTTCTTCAAATTCGCCTGGTCGTACCGACTGTTCAACTATGTCGCGATCCTGCTCGGCGCGATGCCGCCCTCGTCGCAGCGCGACACCGCGGAAGCCGAAGCCCATGTGATGCGCACGACGCGCTTGTTTGAAGCCGCGGGCCGGCATTTCAATCGCGGCCAGCGCGCGTTCTTCTTCGCGCTCGGCTATCTCGGCTGGTTCGTCAGCCCCTGGGTATTGCTGGCAACCACCGCGCTGGTCGTCATCGTCACCTGGCGGCGGCAGTTCGCCTCGAACGCGTGGCGGGCGATGGGGAGCTGAAGTCGCGGGGGCACTGAATATGACAGACTACTGTGGCTTCAGGAGAGCCTGATGGAAGTCCGCGACGCTGGCGAGGGAGATATCCAGGCCATTACAGAGATCTACAACGATGCCGTCAAAAACTCGACGGCGATCTGGAACGACGCCACGATTGATGCGGCCAATCGACTAGCGTGGCTGTCTGACCGGCAGAAGGCCGGCTATCCTGTGCTGGTCGCAGTGAATGGTGCCGAGGGCGTGCTGGGATACGCCTCCTTTGGCGACTGGCGAGCCTGGGACGGCTACCGTCATACTGTTGAACATTCGGTATATGTGCGTGCAGACCAGCGTGGCAAAGGTGTCGGCGAAGCGCTGATGCACGCCCTGATCAAACGAGCCAGAAGAATAGGCAAGCATGTGATGGTGGCGGGCATAGAAGCCAAGAACGCAGGATCAATTCGGTTACACGAGAAACTTGGTTTTGAGCACGTTGGGCACATGAAACAGGTTGGCACGAAGTTTGGCCGCTGGCTCGATCTGTTGTTCCTGCAGCTTATTCTCGACGAACGTACCGAACCTGACAGGCTCTGGATAAGCGGGCCATAGCTGTCCAAGTTCGCCGTATCCTGGATTTTGGTACGACTTCAACCCATTTCAGCCGCCCGTAAAATCCTGCGGCGTGAAGTTGAGGTCGAGCACCTTCCATTCGCCGTAGCGCTCCGCAGGCAGCATCGCGTAAGGCTGACAAGCCTGCAGCGCGCGGATCGCGCCTTGCATCAGCAACGGTCCCTTCATCGACGCGCTGGCCTCGACCAGGATCGGGTCGGCGGCGAGCCGGCCGTCCGGTGTCATCAGCACGCGCAGCTTGACCTTGACGTCGTCGGCGCTCGACAGCGAGGCCGGCAGTTTCGCGCAGGTCTTGAGGTGGCGCCGGAATGCCGCGATCAGCGTGCTCGCAATATCGGCGGCCTCAGTCGCCGGCCCATCGAAATTGTCGTCGCCCTTGTTAGGGGCTTGCGCGGGAGCCACCGGCAACGGCGCGAGATCGGGCGGCAGGCCGAGCAGCACCTGATACTTGATCGAGACATCCGGCTCGGGCGGCTTGTAGGCTGGCGCCGCCGGTTGCGATGTCGGCTGCGGCTGGGCCGGGCGCGGCGTGGCGAGCGCAGCCTTCTTCTGCGGCTGTGCGGCAGGCGCAGGCGCGGCTACCGGCGGGGATGCGGTGTCAGCAGGCGGTTTGTCGAGCCGGGAGAAATCGGGCTGGGGTTCCGGCTTGACTTCAGCAGGCGCCTCGTCGGGAGGCACTTGATTTTCAGCAAGTTCCTGCGGCGTTACGATCTCGACCGGAATTTGCTCGGCGGTCACTGCGCCGAACGGATGCACATCGGAAAACAGGACGAGCAGCGTCAGCAGCGACACATGCGCGACTGCCGACGCCGTGATGTCAGAAGGTATGATCCGCCGCAGTTCCATCGCATCGAAACGATGTCAGATATTCCCCTATCCCGCCAGCATAGCGTCCGCCCGCGCAACTGCTCAATCCCATTTCGGCGCAAAACCGAAATCCGTGAGCCGGCCGGCGGCGCTGCCCAAGGCGGAAACCTGCTGCATCTCCTCTTCCGACAACTCGAAATCGAAGATTTCGATGTTCTCCGAGAGCCGCTCGAGTTTCGACGTCCGCGGGATCGCCGCTACGCCCTGCTGCACCAGCCAGCGCAGGCAGATCTGCGCCGCCGTCTTGCGATGACGTTCACCGATCTGCTGCAGCGCGCTGTCGCTCTTGATGCGGCCCCGGGCGACCGGGCTATAGGCCACCAGCGCCATGCCATGGCGCGCGCAGGCCTCCCTCACCTTGGTCTGGTCGAGATAAGGATGGTACTCGACCTGGTCGCACACCAGCGGTTCCGAACATGAAGCGACCGCGTCCTCGATCAGGGCCACAGTGAAGTTCGACACGCCGATATGCCGTGCGAGCCCCTGCTGCCTGACCCGCGCCAGCGCGCCCAGCGTCTCCACCAGCGGTACCTGTGGGTTCGGCCAGTGCAGCAGCAACAGGTCGACCTCGGTCAGGCGCAGCCGCACCAGGCTTTCCCTGGCCGAACGCTCCAGATCGTGGGGCGCGAAATGCGTGGGCCAGATCTTGGTGGTGAGGAAGACCTGATCGCGCTTCACGCCCGAGGCGCGCAGCCCCTCGCCGACCTCGCGCTCGTTCTCGTACATCTGCGCGGTGTCGATGTGGCGATAGCCGAGCCGCAGCGCCTGCTCGACGATCCGCGCGCAGGTGCGTCCGCGCAAATCCCAGGTGCCCAGCCCGATCGCCGGAATTCTTGCGCCATTGGCTTCGATATACAGCATCGGTTGTATCCGCTGACCGGCCCCCATTATGGGCTGCGGGAACAGCCATGCCAACAGATAGCGTTTACGCGCCGGCCCTTTCCCGGAATGCATCCTGGATCGCGTAAGGATGCGTCAACCATGACGCTTAAGCCGGCGACGGTTCCTCCGGGGAAAGCGCGGCGAACACGGTCTCCGGCGAATGCGCGATCACGGCGAGTAGTGCCCGTGCCGGGCCGCGCGGCGCACGCTTGCCCTGCTCCCAGTTCCGGATGGTTTCGACCGGCACGCCAAGCCGGGCAGCGAATTCGAGTTGCGTCAGCTGCGCGCGGCGGCGCAGGTCGCGCACCGCCGGCAAGGCCGGGATGTCGCCTGATGCAACGTCCGGGATGGTGGACGAGGCCGCGGGCGTTGCTAGCTCGGGCATCGCCGGCGCAAGCGGGAACTCCTGCCCGTCCCGCAGTTCGACGATCCGTCCATCCGCCTTCAGCCGCAAGCGCTGCATGTTGACCTCGTGAGCCAACATCATCGGCCAAGCGCGTTAAGGCGCGATTAACGATAAAAGGGGCCCGCAGCGGCGTAGCTACTTCAGCCCGAACCACAGCGTGGCGATGCCAAGGAACGAGAAGAAGCCGACCACGTCGGTGATGGTGGTGACGAACGTCCCCGACGCCACGGCTGGATCGGCCCGCACCCTTTCCAGCACCATCGGGACCAGGATGCCGCCGAGCGCGCCGGCCACGAGGTTGCAGATCATGGCAAGGCCGATCACGATCCCAAGGCCCGGAATATTGAACCAGGCAAAAGCGGCAATGCCCGTGATCACGGCGAAAGCCAGCCCGTTGACGAGGCCGACCATCGCCTCGCGCATGACCACGCGATACGCATTGTTGGAGCCGAGCTCGCGGGTGGCCAGCGCCCGCACCGCTACCGTCATGGTCTGGGTCGCGGCGTTGCCGCCCTGGCTCGCGACGATCGGCGCCAGCACCGCGAGCGCCACCATCTTCTCGAGCTGGCCCTCGAACAGGCCCAGCACGGAGGACGCCAGGAACGCGGTCGCCAGATTGACCAGGAGCCAGTTGAAGCGGGCGCGCGCGATGGTCCAGACAGTGTCGGACAATTCTTCCTGGCTGCTGACGCCGCCGAGCGCCTTCAGGTCCTCGTCGGCCTCTTCCTCGATGACGTCGACCACGTCGTCGATGGTGATGACGCCGACCAGCCGGTTGGTGGTGTCGACGACGGGAGCCGCGACCAGATTGTACTTGCCGAACATCCGCGCGACCTCTTCCTGGTCATCCAGCACGGAGACGCGGCGGCGGTCTTCGTCGATCAGCTCGGCAAGCAGCACCGGCCGGCGCGCCCGCAGCAGCGTGTCGAGCGAGACCGCACCCTGCCAGTGCTTTTCAGAATCCACCGCGTAGATTTCGTAGAACCGGTCCGGCAGGTCCGGGGTGTCGCGCATGTAGTCGATCGCCTGCCCCACCGTCCAATCCGGCGGCACCGCGATGAACTCGGACTGCATCCGCCTCCCTGCGGAATTTTCCGGATAGAGCAGGCTCCGCTCCAGCGGCGCGCGTTCGTCCGGCGGCAGCTTTTCCAGGATCTCTTCCTGGTCGGCCTCATCGAGGCCTTCGAGCAATTCGACGGCGTCGTCGGATTCCAGTTCGCGCACACCCTCCGCGACCGTCTCCGGTTCGAGTTCCTCGAGGATTTCCTCGCGGACGGAATCGTCGACCTCGTTCAGCGCCGAGAAGTCGAAATCGGTGCCGGTCAGTTCGACCAGCGTGACGCGGTCGTCGGGTTCGAGGGCCGCGATCAAGTCGCCGAGATCGGCCTCGTGCAGTTCCGCCACCACCTCGCACAACAGCGGCCGGTCGGCGGCATGGATGGCGCGCGTGACCTCCTCGACAAACTCGTGACGCAGTTGCCCCTCTTCATCCCGCATAGGGAGATGGTCGAGCCCGGAGCCTTGCGCAGGTTGCGCCTCGGCCTGGGCAACGTCGATATTCTCGGCCATGCCACGCCTCGCCGGTTTGACAGATCAAGGGAACTTGTCTGAGTTACGCTGCACGCTTACCCAATCGGTAACACCCAGCGCAATGCCAAATATGTCCAACTCCAAATGACCCGAAATTTCAGCGCGGCGCTTTGCTCGGCGCTCGCGGCATCGATGACTTTCGTTGCCGCGGCCGCGGCTGCCGAATGCCCCCGCAAGGACGCGCTCGGCACCTCGCGCATTCTGGCGGTGGACGCCGCGACCACCCCGCGCGTGGGCCTCAAGAGCTTTCCGCAGACGCTTCCACTTGACGACCACGAGGTGGTGCTGACCTTCGACGACGGACCGTGGCCGGCGACGGACCGCAGGATATTGGCTGTTCTCGCGCAGGAATGCGTGCGTGCGACATTCTTCCTGATCGGCAAGCCCGCTTCGGAACATCCCGAACTGGTGCGGAGAATAGCCGCCGAGGGTCACACCATCGCGCACCACACCTGGACCCATCACAATCTCAAATACATGAAGCCGGAAGCCGCCATCGGCGAAATCGACAAGGGCATCGCGGCGGTCGAAAAGGCGCTTCACGGGACGGCCACGACCACGCCGAGCACGCCGTTCTTTCGCTTTCCGTTTTTTGATATGACGCCCGCGACGCTCGACGCCTTGCAGAAGCGCGGCATCGCCGTGTTCGGCGCCGACCTCTGGGCCAGCGACTGGAATCCGATGACGCCGGCACAGCAATTGAAACTGCTCACCGAGCGGCTGCAGGATGCGCGCAAGGGAATCATCCTGCTGCACGATCCCAAGGCGCAGACCACTGCCATGCTGCCGGCCTTCCTGCGCTGGCTCCGCGACAACCGTTATCGCGTGGTCCATCTGGTGCCGGCAGGTGCCAAAACCGTGTCCGACAAAGCACAATAGATCACGATCTTTTGGCTGCCGCGGTTCTGTGGCTTGGATCACGACTCGAAGCCAAATTAGGTGTAGAATTCAGGCGATTAAGGCGGCATTCATGGCGGCGAATGTAAGCCGTTGGGTGTTCTTGGAATGAAGCCGGGGTTCTATGATCGCTAGCGTATTTGGAGCACTGCGGCGGCGGCCTTTCACCGCCTTGTGGGTGGGACTGCTCAGCTCGGTTGCCGCGCAGGCTGCGTCGGCGGCCGATTGCCCAGGCCATCCCGACGCCATCGGCACGTCACGCACCATCGTGGTCGATCCGCGCGCCCATCCCATCATCGGCACCATGCAATATAACAAGACGCTGCCGCTTGAAGACCGTGAGGTGGTGCTGACCTTCGACGACGGACCGCTGCCGAAATACTCCAACCAGATTCTCGACATTCTCGCCGCCCATTGCGCCAAGGCGACCTTCTTCCTGGTCGGGCGCCAGGCCAACGGCAATCCCGAAGGCGTGCGCAAGGTGCGCGACGCCGGCCACACGGTGGCCACCCACACCCAGAACCATCCGAGCGGCATGCATCGCCTGCCGCTCGACCGCTCCAAACAGGAGATCGAGCAAGGCATCGCGTCGGTGACCGCGGCGCTCGGCGACGGCACCGCGCCTGCGCCGTTCCTGCGCATTCCCGGCCTGCGCGTCAACGACGGGATAGAGGCGTTCGCCGCCTCCAAGGGACTTCAGATATGGAGCGCCGATTTTCCGGCCGACGACTGGCGCAACGTCTCCGCCAATCGCGTCTATGACCTTGCGATCCAGCGGCTGGAGGCCAAGGGAAAAGGCATCCTGCTGCTGCACGACATTCAGCCGCGCACGGTTGCGGCGCTGCCGAGGATCCTGAACGAACTGAAGGCGCGCGGCTATCGCATCGTCCATGTGGTGCCGGCGACGGCTGATCGTCCGGCAACGCCGACCGAGCCGGCGCAATGGCTACTGCATCCGCCGTCGGAGACGGTGGCGATATCGCGCTGGCCCAAGGTTCCGAAATTTGCTTCGGCCGGTCCTGCGGCACTTCCCGTCCCGGCGCTTTCCCATCTCGATTGGCGCACGACCGATCTCGGCCTGCGCACCGCGCGGCGTGGACGCGGCGTCCCCTTGCCCCCCGCAGCCCTGTGGCCGAGGCAAACGACGTTACCGCCGGTCAGCACGCTGGCCGCGCTGCCGGTTCCAGCGGCGAGCCTTTTCAAAATTCCGGAATCGGCGCGCCTGACCCTGCTGGCCCCGTCCCCGCGCAGGGCGGCGGCAGCGCAGGCCCGTTTAACGGAAGCCTCGTCTGCAAAGGTCGCCGGCAAATCACGCCGCCAGCCAGGCGTGGCCGCACCCCAGCCACTGGCGCCCGCCGGACACGCCGAGCAATCGCCGCAAAGCGTCGGCGTGGCTGCCACCAAGCCGGCGGCGCAAGCCAAGCGGAACGGGCGATCGGTTCGGGTCGCCGGGTTGAAGAAGCGCTGATCGGCCGCTCCTGATCGAATGGGTCAGGACCACCAGTCGATCATTTGTGTCGTCGCGTTTTCCCGAGCCCGCAGCACAGGCTCAATTCGTCACGATCTTGGCGACACAGAGCAGGATGACGATGGCGAGGAAAAGCAAGTCGATATAGGCCTTGATCTCGCCGGCATGGCGCAGCGCGGTGACCTCGGTGACGACCTGCTTACGGGACGACGTCGAATTCGGCCCTTCGCCCAGCGCCGCCACCAGGCGCCGCGCTTCCATCTCCAGCCGTTCGATGCGCTGAAAGAAGTGGAACGACCGCAGTGCGGATGCCGCATGCATGCCGGCATAGACCAGCACCAGAATAGCGACGACCACGCGGTGCTGGTACTTTTCGAGGAAATTGAGCGCGAGATAGACCAGGGCCAGGAACACGAAGTTGGATAGGAATCTATAGGCGTAGCTCAGTAACTGCATCAAGATGCTCCGGTGGTCGCGTCGAAATCTAGGAAGCGCCGAACGGCGGCGGAGCCGGCAGGAATCCACAACCGGCGGGCGCGCTTAGTTTACGCGAACGGTACGACCGGAGGGGCAGCAACCCGCCACTCGCCGCAAAGGATTCGCGCGCCGTGGCATTGCGGACACGCGAAAACCCCGCGAAAACGATTGTACTAGACACAAACTGCAACGCTGCGGTGCGCCCGGAGGGCCAAGCAAACGAAGCTGGTACAAGCCGGGAGATCTGCCCGATCAGCCACTGCGTCCACCAGAGCACCGCCGTGCTCTTCTAACGGTCTGACACCGCAAAAAGCGACCCGCCATTTGCGGCGGGTGCGAGTTTAGGGAGGAGACAACAAACTAAGCCGATTCGCGGCACCAGCCTGTACCGCAATTCACACACCTTATTCGAAAAATACGGCAACCAGATCGATGTTCCGAATATCTTATGGCGGCTATATCTTGCCTTCGATCATCTTGAGTTTGACGGTCTCGCAGGTCTTGCGAACGTGCTCGGTAAAGATCGCGCATTCTTCGATGCGCTTGAATATCTTCTTGGCTTCCTCGCGATACGAGGCCGCGGTATCGCGCATGAAGGCGATGGCATTATGCACCTCGGCGGTCATTGCCTCGCATTTCTTCGCCGCGTTGATCAGCTCTGCGCCCATGGCTTCGATTTCCCGGGCAGCAGCTTCATAGTCGCGCACCACGGCTTCAGCAGTAAGCGCGCCGACGCGCGTGACGCCCTCTTCATGCTCGACGTAATCCGGCATCGCCCCCGATGGTGATGCCTTGATCGCGGGAAAACTCCCTACGACGTCTTCTTCAAGCTTGGCTAAATCCAGCGGCGCAGTTCGGTGCAGTCGTTCGATAGTGGCCATCGGCCATTCTCCCTCACTCAATGAACAACCCCCAGCGCGTGAACATGGCGACCGATTCGTGGCGATCCTGAGTCGAAGGAAGCGGCGAGAAGGCGGCAATGTGAATCCAAGTAGTGGGATGATGTCTGGCGCGCTTCTATTCACGCGAAGCTGCACAGACCCAAGCATTAACCACACCGGCACATCAGGCCGCGCGCGGCCTACGGTTAAGGTGCGTTTAACAGTTTTGCATCATTGATTAACGACCCAGCGCAACATCCTTCAAGCCGCAAGAATTGCGGGCGGCAGTCAACCTCTTCAGGAGGATCGATTGAGGACGCTTCTCATTTGCGTGCTGGCCACCACCCTGGTCGGTTGCAGTAGCCAACAATCAGCACAGCCATCATGCGTTGGCCTGAATCTTTTGGCCTGCCTGACCGCGGTTCCTGTGCCAATTGAAACTGAATCGTATGACAGCGATGCTGCCACAACGAAGCCGGTGTCACTCGTCACCTGGCGCGGCGACAGCCGGCCCCACGCACAGCACGCCATGCGTCGAACACCCAAACCAATCAAGGTCGCGGCGAAAGCCTCGCCCGCCATTCCCATCCCGGTTCGTTCGCCGCAAGCGAACCAGCAGACGACGGGCAATGCCCTCACTTCCGAAACGGCCCGTGCAATCACCACCGATCCGCAGACAACCACCGACGTTCCGCAGACCCGAACGCCGCAGGAACAGATGGCCGCCGCCTCCGCCGCCGCCGAACAAATGTCCGTCCCGACACTGGATGCATCGCTGGACGCTCTGGTGGCCGTCGTAGTGACGGGTCCCGACGTCAAGTCGGTCTCCGACCTGGCCGGCAAGACCATCGCGATCGACGATCGATATTCCGAGCAGTCGATCAACCGCGTCAGGATCGCGATGGCGGCCGCGGGCGCGCTCGAAGCCCAGTTGAGCAAGGGTCAAACTACCGCGATCAGTCGACTGGTCGGCAAAGAAGTTCCAGCCGCGGTCGTCGGGCTGGTCTCCGCCAACGCCGCAAATAGCTTTCCCGAGATCGCGCGCTTCAGGACTTTCCAGGTCCCGCTCTCACCTCGTTCCCCAAACAAGCAACCGTAGGCGGCGCTGGAGTCGCGGGCCGAATGAAGGGAAAATCCTGCTCCGCGCCCGACGCGCGATGTCTCGTAAATCGAAGCCGCACCCGCCCAAGGTGGTCAGGAACGCCGGCGCATCCATCCTGGGCTCATCTTCCGCTTCGATTAGCCGAGCGTTCGAGGTCGCCCTTGAACTGACACCCCGAGCGCGTTCGTTGAGAAAAACTCAATCGAACAAAAGATCATTCGGTTGACCCCCTCCCTCCCAAGCGCGCTAATTCCCTAACAATTGCCGTTTGCTTCTCGCAAGCGGACGAAATCAAGAAACGTCAAAGGGAGTGAGGCTTTGGTCCATTTTCTGCGGCTTGCTGCCGCTCGCCGATGCCAAGGCGCTGGCTGACGCGACGGGCGTACCGCTGGGCGAGTTGCGCTTCCTCGCGTTCAACAGAAAGGTGGCGTCGGTCAATCACTATCAGCGCTTCACGACCAAGAAGAGTGGTGGCGAGCGATTGATCTCGGCGTCGATGCCGCGCCTCAAGCGCGCGCAGCACTGGGTTTTGGACAGCATCCTCGTGCGGGTGCCACTGCATGATGCCGCGCACGGCTTTGCGCCGCAGCGCTCCATCCTGACCAACGCGCGCAACCATGTCGGCCGCGACGTGGTGATCAATCTCGACCTCAAGGATTTCTTCCCGACCCTGAGCTATGCCCGCATCAAGGTCTGTTCGAGGCGCTGGGCTATGCTGAAGCGGTCGCGATCCCGCTCGCGCTGTTGTGCACCGAGCCTGTTGTCGACGAGGTGTCGCTCGACGGCGAGCGCTACTTCATCGCCGACGGCCCGCGGCTGCTGCCGCAGGGCGCGCCGACCAGCCCGGCGATCACAAACCTGATCTGCCGCAGGCTCGACCGGCGCCTCATGGGGCTCTCACGCACGCTCGGCTTTGTCTACAGCCGCTACGCCGACGATCTGACCTTCTCCGGCTCGGGCGAAGCGGTGAAAAAGATCGGCACTTTGCTCAAGGCAGTGCACAGCATTGTCGAGGCCGAAGGGTTCAAGGTCCATCCGGACAAGACGCGCGTCATGCGCAAGTCGACGCGCCAGGACGTCACCGGCCTCACCGTCAACGAGGCCGTGGCCGTGCCGCGTGACCTGCTGCGCCGTTACCGCGCCGTGCTGCAGCAGGTCGAGCGCCACGGGCCGGCGGGCAAGCACTTCGGCCCCGGCAAGGACGTGATCCGGTCGCAGGCGGCTCCCACGACGGGGCCGGCGACGGCGGCCAGAAAGAAACAGCCGTGGTACGTCACGGCGCTGGTGATCCTGCTGGCGGTGATGCTTGCGTTCGCGATCAGGCCTGGCGGCGCCGTGATCGCCGGCGCGATGCTGTCTTTCTACTTCTGGCGATGGTGGAAGCGTTGAACCACCGTCCGGTCTAACCCAACCAGAGAAAGACCTCTTTTCATTGGCAAATTCCATTTGGGGCTCTGTGGTCGGGAACTGCACGGCCCTGCCGGTCAGACCAGCCGGTTATCTCACCATGGCGAGCATCGATCGGCACGTGCGGTTCGACCGATTCGAAGGTATTTAGGCTGGTGCGCTCGGAGGGACTCGAACCCCCACGATTTTACTCACTGCCACCTCAAGGCAGCGCGTCTACCAATTCCGCCACGAGCGCTTGGGATACCGGCTGAAGGACTGGCGTCCGCCGGATCAACGGCGCCGATGTAACAAATCAGGGATGGGGGGACAAGGCAGTTTTGCGATCGAATAACTACCTGACATCAGGGGATTTCGGCAGCATTTGCTTGACTTCGACCGCGATACGGTTGCGATCCACCAGGACCACGCCGGAAGCCACCGGAAGGTTATTGGCAAGGATCTTGACCTCGTCCGCCTCGGTGGCGTCCAGTTCGATGATGGCGCCGCGGGACAGCCGCATCACCTGGTGAATAGGCATGGTCGTGGTGCCGAGCACCACCATGAGATCGACGCTAACTTTATCGAGGGTCGCCACTTATGAACCGCCAAACGGGGACTAGATTGAACTGGTTCCACCAGACCACGTTATGGTTAGCCAATGGTTAATGACCGCCAAAGCCTTGATTTGACGACGTTCGCGCGGGCCCGGGGCGGCGGCGAGGTCGATTGGCGAATCTCGGCAGGTCCCGTCCCCTACCCCGACGCCGTGGCCGAGATGGAATCACGCGCGGCCGATATCGCCGATCAAAAGGCAGCCGAACTGGTCTGGCTGCTGGAGCATCCCCCGCTCTACACCTCGGGCACCAGCGGCAAGGAAGGCGACCTGCTCGACCCCCGTTTTCCCTTATTCACCACCGGCCGCGGCGGGCAGGTCACCTATCACGGACCCGGCCAGCGGGTGGCCTATGTGATGCTCGACCTGAAGCAGCGGCGGCCGGATGTGCGCGCCTATGTGGCGGGCCTCGAAGAATGGATCATCCGCACCCTCGACGCCTTCAACGTGCGCGGCGAACGGCGCGAGGACCGCGTCGGCGTCTGGGTCAGGCGGCCCGACAAGGGCGCCGGCTACGAGGACAAGATCGCAGCCATCGGCGTCCGCCTCCGGCGCTGGGTGTCGTTCCACGGCATCGCCATCAATGTCGAGCCGGAGCTTTCGCATTTTTCAGCGATCGTGCCCTGCGGCGTCGTCGACCCGCGTTACGGCGTCACCTCGCTGGTGGATCTCGGCCTGCCCGTGACGATGGAAGACGTCGATGTCGCGCTGCGGCGGGCGTTTGAAGATGTGTTCGGCGCCACCTGCGCGCGCTTGCCCGAGGCAATCGCCTGAGACGTCCCCCCGCCCTGAGGTCTTCCACTTCCCCGCGCGGAGCCACATATCCAGAATCAGCGGTGTACAGAGGAGGTCGCGATGACGACGCAAAGACTTCCCTTCGAAAACCGGTGGACCAACAACGCGAATGCCCTGCAATGGAATTGCGAGCTTGACCATCTGGGCGTGGCGAACGTGCGGGCCATGTTCGTGGATCACGAAACCCGGCATCCCAACCGGCGCAACGTCGTGCAGGACGTTCCGACCGGCTTTGTCCGGGACTGGCTGGCGTTCCAGGATCGAAGGGCGGCGCGGCAACAACTACTTTGGCGCGCAACCGTGATTGCGCTCTCGGGTGTCGCCGCGACGGCGGCCGTGCTGGGCGTACTAAGGGCGTGACACGCGCTTCCCGATGAAGTTCACGCCGCGCCCTTCTGCGGCGCCACTTCCAGCTTGCCCGCGATGTAGCGGCGCTCCTGGGTGAGGCCGCCGAAGCCGTAGGCGTCACCCTTGACCTCGTCGACATGGGCGTAGCTTTCCTCGTGCAGCGGCCCGAGCAGTTCGCCCATGCGCTGGAACAGCGCGGCGAGATAGGCGGCCTTCTCGTCCTTGGTGTTGGTGCCCTCGCTGACATGAACGTCGAGCCAGAAACTGGCGAGGCTCTGCTCGGCGAGCGACTTTCCGCCGGCGAACCAGTCGGCGGCATCGACCGACTTCACGATGATGGCGGTGACCTTGGGATCCTTGCGCAGGATGCGCGCGGTGAGATCGCTGACGGCGGATGCAATTTCTGCCTTCAGCGACGGCGCCTTGCGGGCGCTGGAATAGGTGACGGTGATAAGCGGCATGGTCGTTCTCCTTCGGTGGGGCGCGCTGGCATCGCGCTGCCATTGATCTAGACCCGGGCCCATCATTTTGGTATCTTATCTCTGTTCATAACAGTGATAACGATTATTGATGATGGCATGAGCACGCTGGATATCGATACGGTGCAGGCGCTTCTCCTGGTCGCCGAACTGCAGAGCTTTACCCGCGCCGCCGAAGCGCTGGGCACGACACAGGCATCCGTCAGCATGAAGCTGCAACGGCTGGAGCGCGTGCTCGGCAAGCGTCTGGTCGAGCGCTCGCCGCGGGCGGTCGCGCTGACCGCCGCCGGCTCGGCGTTCGTACCCAACGCCCGCGCGCTGATGGAAGCCCATGATCGGGCGCTGTCGGGCGAGACGCCCGCGCGCCAGCAATTGTCGCTCGGGATCTCCGATCACGCTGCGGGACCGGAACTGGTGCCGATGCTCGAACGGCTGCACGCGCTGTCGTCACAACTGGCGCTGTCTGTGACCATCGGCTTTTCGCGCGAGATGCTGGACGCCTACGATGCCGGCGAACTCGATGCCGTGGTGGTGCGGCAGGAAGGCAGCCGCCGCGGCGGCGAGAAGCTGACCGTGGATGAGTTCGGCTGGTTCGCCGCCAAACGCCTCGGCTGGCGCCGCGGCGAGACGCTGCCGCTGGCTGTGCTGGCGCCGCCCTGCGGCGTGCGCGCGCTTGCCATCCGCGCCCTCGACAAGGCCGGCATTGCCTGGAGCGAGCGCTTTGTCGGCGGCGGCGTCACCGCCGTGGTCGCCGCCGCGACGGCCGGCTTGGCTGTCGCGCCGCTGGCCCGGCGGATCGCGCCGCCGGGCCTGTTCGATATCGGGCCGGCCGGAGCCCTGCCGCGGCTCGCTTCCTCGAAGGTGATACTTCACTCGAAGGTCAGCGACCCCGCCAAGCTCAGGGCATTGCGGACGCTGGCGGCCACGTTCAGAAGCGTGGTTGGCTCGGCGTAATGCACCGTCTCGTTAAAAAGACTATTTTTCGGGAACCAATTGGCGCCTTGTGCGTTTGCGCCACTTAAATGGGCAGTCGGATGGTCAGGAAAGATCAGCAACAGCAAAGGGATCTATACGAATCCGAACGCAATTTTCGTCTACTGGTTGAAGGTGTCGTCGACTACGCGCTCTATATGCTGGATCCAGACGGCGTGGTGACGAGTTGGAACATCGGCGGCCAGCGGATCAAGGGCTACGCGCCCGACGAAATCATCGGGCAGCACTTTTCCCGCTTCTATACCGAAGCCGACCGCGCCAATGACAAGCCGCTCCGCGCCCTGCGCATTGCCCGCGAACAGGGCCGCTACGAGGAGGAAGGCTGGCGCGTCCGCAAGGACGGCACCTTCTTCTGGGCCAGCGTCATCATCGACCCAATCTACGAGGACGGCAATCTCGTCGGCTTCGCCAAGATCACCCGGGACATTACCGAGCGCCGGGATGCCCAGCTCAAGCTCGAACAGATGCACCAGCAGCTGGCGGAATCGCAGAAGCTCGACGCGCTCGGCCAGCTGACCGGCGGCGTGGCGCATGATTTCAACAATCTCCTGATGATCATCAGCGGCAGTCTTCACACGCTGAGGAAAGTGGTTGGCGACGATCCCAAGAGCCAGCGGGCGCTATCGGCAATCGAAGGAGCGGCCAAGCGTGGCGCCTCCCTCACCAGCCAGCTGCTGACATTCGCACGGCGGCAGAGCGTCAACCCGCAGGTTGTCGATGTCGCCGAACGCGTCGATGCGGTGCGCGAAGTGCTCGATACCGCCGTCGGCAGCGCGGTGACGCTGCAATTCGACGTCGATCCGGACGTCTGGCCGGTCATGGTCGACGTCGCCGAGTTCGAGACGGCGCTGGTCAATCTCGTCATCAACGCGCGCGACGCCATGGCCGGCGGCGGCCTCATCACGATATCGGCGCGTAACGTTACGCCCGACGACGAGGCTGGCACCGGCGGCCATGTGGCGATCTCGGTGCAGGACACCGGCGCCGGCATCGCGCCTGATATCCTCAGCAAGATATTCGATCCCTTCTTCACCACCAAACCGATCGGTAAGGGCACCGGTCTCGGGCTGTCGCAGGTTCACGGCTTCGCGCATCAGGCCGGCGGAACGGTCAAGGTGGCGAGCGAACTCGGCAAGGGCACCAGGATCACGATCCTGCTGTCGCGCAAGGAAGCCGTGCCCACGGCGAAAGAAGTCAGGATGAGCGACGCCGGCGGAAGCGGCACCGTACTGCTGGTCGAGGACAATCCGGAAGTCGCAACGGTCAGCAGCGGCCTGCTCGAACAGCTCGGCTATACCGTTCGCCGGGTGGCGAATGCCGAAGCGGCGTTGCGCGAAATCGAGCTCGACGGGATAGACCTCGTCTTCTCCGACATCGTGATGCCCGGCAAGATGGATGGTCTCGGGCTTGCGCGCCACCTGAAGGCTGTCAGGCCCGGACTGCCTATCCTGCTCGCCAGCGGCTACAGCGACGCCGCGCTGAACGTGCGCGGCGATTTCCCCATCCTGCGCAAGCCCTACGAAATCCACGAACTCAGCCGGGCAATCGCGAAACTGTCGCGGTGACGGGGCTAGCCCGGCTCGCGGCCGGCGCGCTCGCTCTCCTCACAGGATCGCCTCGAACGCGCTGCGCAGCGTTTCGTGCCGGAACACAAAGCCGTTGCTGAGCGCCTTGTTCGGCAGCACGCGCTGGCCGCCCAGCAGCAATTCATCGGCAAAGTCGCCGCCGACACGGCGCAGCAGCCCGCCGGGAATCCGCAATACCGCGGGCCGGTGCAGCCGGCGGCCCAATTCCTCGGTGAACTTCGTATTGGTCACGGGGATCGGCGCAGTGGCGTTGATCGGACCTGCAAGTTCGGGCTTTGCGATTACATGGGCGATCAGGCGGATCAGATCGTCGCGCTCGATCCACGACATCCATTGCCGGCCCGAGCCCAGCGGTCCGCCAAGGCCGAATTCGAACGGCGTCAGCATCCGCGTAATGAAGCCGCCATCGGTGCCGATCACGAGGCCGATCCGCAAGTACGCCACGCGCACGCCATGCGCTTCGGCTGCAAGCGCCGCGTTTTCCCAGGCATCGCAGAGTTCATGGCTGAAGCAGGCGTGCGATTTTGCCGACTCCGTCAGCACCTGATCCTGCCACAGCCCGTACCAGCCAATGGCCGAACCGCTCACCAGCACCGCCGGTTTGCGTTCGAGCCGCGCGATCAAGGCAACGACATCGCCGGTCATGTTGATGCGGGAGTCGAGAATCTTGCGGCGCTTGGCTTCAGTCCACAGCCCGTTGCCGATCGGCTCGCCTGCGAGATTGACGATCGCGTCGATATGCGTGTCCGCCGGGAGCTGATCGAGGCTGGTGATCAGCGTGATCGGCGGCGGCAACATTTCGGCTTTCGCGGGGTTGCGCACCAGCGCGATGACCTGATGCCCCGCGCCGCTCAGGCTTGCGACGAGGCGGCTGCCGATGAAGCCGGTGGCGCCGGTGACCAGCACCGTCTGCCGTGCGGGCAGTTTTTCGACCAGGCTGGCCGCGGGCGCGCAGGTCATGCGCGAAAGACGCTTCGACGCCGCGAAATCGCGCAGGCCGCACAGCGCGGCTCCGACGGCTGCCGCCGCCGCGATCAGGCTGAGCCAGCCCGTGTAAGCCGATGTGACGCCGGTCGGCTGCCCCGCCCAGCCGATCAGGACTGGCAGCAGCAGCACCAGGATGGCGCCGTAATTGATCGCGAGCAGCGTGTGATTGATGCGTTCGCTGGCCGGCAATTTCCGGCTCATGTCCTCCTCGACGAAATCCATCAGCGTGATGACGATTTCGGCGGCCAGCACCGCGATGATCAGCATCGCCAGGATGCCGTGAACTTCCAGCCAGCCCAGCACCAGGAACAGCAGCGCATAAAGCATGTTGCGAATGCTGTGGAGCTGCAGCTCGTAGCGTTGCGAGGGACGCCATGCGAGCCGCTCGGTCAGCTCATGGTGATAGAACGTGTCGAACACGCCCATCACGACCTGAATGGCGATGAGTATCCAAAGCAGCGACGTCATGATGCGGCCTCCCGGAACAACGCGGATTGACGAATGAGCTTGCCGAAGCGCGGATGAACGATCTCCAGCGTGAATCGGAACGTGCCGCCGCCGAGATCGGAATGGGTCACGGTGAGATCGCCCGGCGTCAACCGCATCGGCAGCGGCAATCGCAATGGCCCGATCTGCAGCGAATAGCCGACGCTGCGAAACACCAGCGCTTCGTGCTCGACCGAGATGCGCAGCGCCATGCTGACGCCGTAGCCAACGTATTCTTCGAGCCCGGTCGGTCCGGCGAAACGTTTCGCGGAATGAATCACCTGCGGAAAGCCGTTGCTGCGCGCGCAGATGCGGGTCCAGATCTGGCCGCCGCTCGCTGCATCCTCGGTCACCGTCACGACCATCGGGACACCGGTCTCGGCGCCCAGTCGGCAGCGGCCCGCCGATCACGCGCGCAAGCTGCGCCAGCCACCAGCCGGCGCGGCTAAAACGCGCCTCCTCGATTGTGCCGACATAGACGACGGTCTCGCCATCGGCGAAGCGCTTGGAGAAGCGCCGCCAGATCGCCAGCGGCAGCCGGCCCCACGCCTCGTCGGGCAACAGATCGTGGAAGCGGCGGTCGTCGAGCAGGATGGTGTTCGAGGCGGGCGTTGCGGGAAGCCTTGGTAGTCTTGTGGACGCCATCGCACGCTCCTGCTTTGCCCCTCTGCCCTATCTGGATTTCCCCGCCGGCAAGAAACTGACGATCTTCTCGCCAAGCTTGATCAGGGCGACCAGCCTCGGCCGCGGCACGTTCAGCATCTGCGAGTACCAGCGGTCGACCAGTTCGGTGAAAGCCAGCATTTCCTTCAGCCGCTTGGCCGCGACCGGGCTGATGGTCGGATCGTCTGCCGCGTCGGAGACGCAGGCGCGCAGCGCATCGACCGCGGGGTCGATCTCGCGCTCCTTGCGGCCGGCGGCGATCCGCGCCGCCACTTCCCAGATGTCGGTCTCGGCCTCGAAATGATCGCGGCGGTCGCCGAGGATCGGCACCCGGCGGATCAGATTCCAGGCCAGCAACTCCTTGATGGAGTTGGAGACGTTGGACCGCGCCATGCCGAGCGTCTCGGCGATGTCCTCCGCCGTCATCGGCGCCTCGGCCAGATACAGCAGGCCGTGGATCTGGCTGACGGAGCGGTTGACGCCCCACTCGTCCCCCATGTCGCCCCAATGCAGGATGAAGCGCTCGACGGCGGCGGGGAGTTTCTTTTTATCGGTTGTTTCTGTCATAACAGAAATATCTGACGTAACTGCCTGGATGTCAAGGGTGCGGTCGTCCCTTTTCGTTTTTCGATCGCCCTGCTTCGTTCCCGGCGATGCCCCGGGCGCGGTCCGGTCGACCAATTGTGAGCCGGTTCCTTCCCCGGAACCCCCGAGCAATCCGTGAGACTCCGTCTTTTTGCCGATCGATTTGTTAACCGCTTCGGTACCGTTCGCCCCCTAAGTTCAATCGTTGTTGCCGGCCAATGGATTCGGGAGGGCCATCAAGGCGGAACATGCCCGATCGAGATCTGCCAGAAACCGACGGGCCGCTGCGCCGTGTGTCGCCCGCGGTCGTGGTCATCGCCTTTGCACTCGTCATGACGGCCTGCGTGCTGGGCGTCGTGGTCTGGAAGGCGCTCGATGCCAAGAAGACGACCCTGGCGCGCGGCCAAACCGACATCCAGAACCTCGCGCACTCGCTGGCCGAGCATGCCGCCCATGCCATCCAATCGGCCGATATCGCGATGGCCGGAATGGTCGACTTGCTCAGGTATCGCGACCCGATTCCGGAGCGATTCAATCGATACCTGGTGGAGACGGTCAACTCGCTGCCGCAGATGCGCGAGATCGGCGTGCTCGATGCCAATGGCAAGTGGCTGTATTCGTCGTTGCCGCAAACACCCCTGCACAACAATTCCGACCGGCGCTACTTCACCTATCATCGGGAAACACGGGGAAGCGCGCTCCGCATCAACGAGCCCCTGCAATCGCGCCTGACCGGACGATCCACCATCATCCTGTCGAAGCGCATCGACAAGCAGGACGGCAGCTTCGCCGGCGTCCTCACCGCCGCGATCGACAGCGACTACTTTAATCAATTCTACCGGACGTTCCAGCTCGGTCCCGACGGCAGCATCAGCCTGCTGCGGGACGACGGCGTCGTCCTGATCCGCTGGCCGGCGTCGGACAGAAGCACGAATCTTTCGGGCACCGAGCTGTTTTCAAAGCTCCTGAAGCAGAGTTCGGTCGGGTACCAGAAGATCATTTCCCCATTCGACGGCATCGAGAAGTATATCGGCTACGAGAAGACGCCGCATTTCCCGATGGTCGTCACCGTGGCGATGTCGGATGAGTGGCTGCTGTCCGACTGGTGGAAGACGCTGCGCACCGACGCGATCGTTGCGAGCGTTCTGTTGTGCATGATCCTGCTGCTTGCCGCGGTGCTGTTCTTGCAGTTCCGCTTCCGCATGAAGACCGAGCGCACGCTGCGCGAACGCGAGGCGCACTACCGCCTGCTGGCGAACAACATCGCCGACATCATCATCCTGATCGATGCCCGCAGCCTGATCCGCTATGTGTCGCAATCCGTCGAGCCGGTGCTGGGACTGCGCCCGGAGGAGCTGCTCGGCAAGTCGTGCTTCGACATGATCCATCCCGAGGACAGGGAAAGCGTCAGGTCGGCAACGGCGCGGCTGAGCGGGATCGATACCGTCAGCACGGTCGTGTTTCGGACCTGGCGCGCCGATGGGACGCTGGCCTGGGTCGAAAGCAAGTTCAAGCTGGCGGCGCAGCCGAACGACCCCGCGCAGACGGAGTTCCTTTGCGTCATCGGAGATGTCACCGAACGCAAGCGCATGGAGGATGAGCTGACCCAGCTCAACCGCCGCCTCACCCAGCTTGCCGCAACCGACGGACTGACCGGGCTCACCAACCGCCGCACCTTCGACAGCTTCCTGCGGCGCGAATACGAAGCCTGCGACGAGATTGCGGTACTGCTGTTCGATATCGACAATTTCAAGGGCTACAACGACACCTATGGACACCAGGCCGGCGACCGTTGCCTGCAGGCCGTCGCAAAGGCGATCGGCGACGCGATCTCGACCACGTCGGGCCTGTCGGCCCGTTATGGCGGCGAGGAATTCGCCGTCGTGCTGCCGAATACAACGGACGCCGCCGCCCTGAAGGTCGCCGAAGGCATTCGGCTGACGGTTCTGGCGCTGGGCATTCCGAACACGCCCTCCAGCCGCGGATACATCACCATCAGCGCGGGCGTCGCCGCCAGAAATCGCTCGACCATCGACGAGGCCGCGCTGGTGGGGGGAGCGGACACCGCGCTCTATGAAGCCAAGCGTCTCGGCCGCAATCGCAGCATCCTGTATTCCTCCCTCGACCTGCGATATGTCGAGAGCGAATCCATCCAGCACGCTGGCGAGTTCATGCCGGCCGAACGGACGCAATAGCATTTTTCGGCGAAAGCCAGCCCCGGACCTGATCCCGCCTGGCATTGGTTCGTGCCAGAACGAATCGATAAAAGCATCCGTCACCCCGCTTCAATTCAACTGGAGCGCGGGATTCTGGCGCGGCGCTCCCGGGAGTGGCGACCGCATCTCCCGCCGATATTTGTCTGACAGGTGAGCCAGCTCACATTCGCGCAAAGCCCTCCGCGCTATCAATGGCACGGGCGCCGACGCATGGAGGTCGCAAATGACTGCTATCGGACGGGTGCTTTCGCGCACCATTGTCACCATCAACGAAAACGAGATTCTCAAGCAGCTGGCGCTTTTATGCGCGGCCGGCCTGTTCGTTTCCCTGCTGATGCTGACGTACGGCCTCGACCTGAGCCCGGGGTTCTTCTAGATCATGATGCACGCATCATGATCTAATCTCTTTGTTCGAGCATGATCTTTTCGGAAAACCGGTTGCCACTTTTCCGGATCATGCTCTAGCGCGTGCCAGGCCGCCACGAGAGATCATCGGACAGCACATAGATCGTGATCGCGGCCAGGCAAATCACCACCCCGACCCAGAAGATCGGGGAATGGTGGATTTTTCTCCAGTCGCGTTCAGAGTGTTGCGGCTTCATTCAGTCACCTCTTGGGTGTGTATCGGCTTGCCAGCGGCGGTCAGATCGTCGGCAGCACCGAGAACCGCTCTCCTGCCTCGCGCAGGTTCAGCATGTCGGGATTGCCGGCTTCGTCCCGCAGCGTCTCCACCCGCGCCGATGACGGCCCGCGCCGGCATGCCGCAATCACGGCCGTCACGGCGTCCGTGGGGCCCGCCAACACCGCCTCGACGCTGCCGTCCCGGCGATTGCGCACCCAGCCTTCTAGATCCCGCGACTGCGCCTCGCGTTCGACAAAGTAGCGATAGCCAACGCCCTGCACCCGCCCACTGATCGTGACATGGCGGATGGCGGCGCTCATGGCTTCTTCAATCCGAGAAATGCGCCGCTGCGTGTCTTCACGTCCGCCTCGCGCATCGCCCGGCCGGTCAGTTCGGACGACGCCAGACCTTTCAGATTCTTCGGCGAGCCTCCCTCACGCAACGCCTTCAGCGTTTCATAGACGGCTTGCGTGGCGGCGGCGAACGGCGCGTGCCCCTGCAGCGCGATCCGCACGCGCTGGCCGGTGAGATAGTCGGGCGCGGCCATGTCCTCGGGCGCGCCGCCAAGCACGATGGGCAGGCGGGTGGCGGCCGAAATGGCCTCAAGCTCGCCGCGGTTCTTGATGCCGGTGAAGAACAACGCATCGACGCCTGTGGCCTCGTACGCCTTGGCGCGAGCAATAGCGTCGTCGAGACCGGTGACGGACGCCGCGCCGGTGCGGCCGATGACGACCAACGATGGATCGCTGCGGCCATCGAGCGCGGCCTTCATCTTGCCAACGCCCTCTTCCAGCGGGATCAGTTGCATCCCAGTCTGCCCGAACGCCTGCGGCAGCAGCGTATCCTCGATCGTCAGACCGGCGGCGCCGGCCGTCTCCAGTTCCTGCACGGTGCGGCGGACGTTGAGCGCGTTGCCATAGCCATGATCGGCATCGACCAGCACCGGCAAGGTCGCGGCGCGCGACATCCGGCGCATCTGTTCGGCGAGCTCCGTCAGCGTGATCAGCGCAATGTCGGGATCGCCGAGCACGACCAGCGAGGCCACCGAGCCGCCGAACATGCCGAGTTCGAAGCCGAGGTCTTCGGCGATGCGGATCGAGGTCGCGTCATAGACCGAACCCGGCTTGATGCAGGCGGCCCCATTGAGAATGGAACGCAATTTCTCTCGGCGTTGACGGAAAGCCATGGTGCCCTCGGTTCTGTCCGCCGTCATTGCGAGCGCAGCGAAGCAATCCATCGCGCAGCGGAGGAAGTGTGGATTGCTTCGCTGCGCTCGCAATGACGGTTAAGCAAACTCCAATATCAGCGCGTCCACCGCCAGCGTGGCGCCGGCCGTGGCGTGGATTTTCTTCACCGTGCCGTCGCGCTCGGCGCGCAGCACGTTCTGCATCTTCATCGCCTCGACCACGGCCAGGGTCTCGCCGGACTTGACCTCCTGCCCTTCGCTCACGGCAATCGACACCACGAGGCCGGGCATCGGACACAGCAGCTTCTTGCCGGTGTCGGCGGCCGATTTCACCGGCATCAGCCGCGCCGCGGCGGCCTCGCTTTCGGTGAAAACGTTGACCGCGACGTCAAAGCCTTGATGCGCCAGGCGGATGCCGTTCGGAATCGCGCGCACCTGCATCGCCACGAAGTGACCGTCGATGGTGCCCTGCCAGACCGGTTCGCCCGGCGTCCAGGCCGAGATCAGATTGTGCGGATTACCAGGCAGACCATCGGCGCCGATGAAGCGCACCGCGATGCCGTCGGCCTCGCGCGCCACGTCGAGCGCGATTTCCTCGCGATCGAGCCACACCGCGCGGCGGCGTTCGCGCTGCACCAGACGTCCGGTCAACTGGCCGGAAATCTGGCGCTTGCGTTCGCCGAGCACGTGGTCGATGGCAGCACCGACCGCAGCCAGCCGCCGCGCGACCTCGCCTTCCGGCGGACGCGCGGAAAAGCCTTTTGGAAATTCCTCCGCGATGAAGCCGGTGGAAAGCTTGCCCTCGCGCCAGCGCGGATGGTTCATCAGCGCCGACAGGAACGGAATGTTGTGCCTGATGCCCTCGACGTAAAACGCGTCCAGCGCGGTCGACTGCGCCTCGATCGCAGCCGCCCGCGACGGCGCATGCGTGACGAGTTTTGCAATCATCGGATCGTAATAGATCGAGATTTCGCCGCCTTCCTGCACACCGGTGTCGTTGCGGATGGTAATGCCGTCATGGCTCGCTTCCGCGGGCGGACGGTATTTCACCAGCCGGCCGATCGACGGCAGGAAGTTGCGGAACGGGTCCTCGGCATAGACGCGCGATTCCACCGCCCAGCCGGTCAGCGTGACGTCCTTCTGCATGATCGAAAGCTTCTCACCGGCGGCGACCCTGATCATCTGCTCGACGAGGTCGATGCCGGTGATCAGTTCGGTGACGGGATGTTCAACCTGCAGGCGGGTGTTCATCTCCAGGAAGAAGAAGCTCTTGTCCTGGCCGGCGACGAATTCGACCGTGCCGGCGGAATCGTAGTTCACAGCCTTGGCCAGCGACACCGCCTGCTCGCCCATCTTGCGGCGGGTGGTCTCGTCGAGCAGCGGCGACGGCGCCTCCTCGATGACCTTCTGGTTGCGGCGCTGGATCGAGCATTCGCGCTCGCCGAGATAGATCACGTTACCATGCTTGTCGCCGAGCACCTGGATTTCGATGTGGCGGGGATCGACGATGAACTTCTCGATGAAGACGCGGTCGTCGCCAAACGAGGATTTTGCCTCGGCCTTGGCGAGGTTGAAACCTTCGGCGACTTCGGATTTCGCATGCGCGATCCGCATGCCCTTGCCGCCACCGCCGGCGGAGGCCTTGATCATCACGGGATAGCCGATCTCGTCGGCGATCTTCACCGCGTGCTTTTCGTCCTCGATGACGCCGAGATGTCCCGGCACCGTCGAGACTTTTGCCTTGGCGGCGGCCTTCTTGGATTCGATCTTGTCGCCCATCGCGGCGATGGCGCCCGGATTGGGACCGATGAAGACGATGCCCGCCTTGGCGAGCTCGCGCGGAAACGCCTCGCGCTCGGACAGGAAGCCATAGCCGGGATGAACGGCTTCCGCGCCGGTCTTGCGGCAGGCCTCGACGATCTTGTCGATCAGCAAGTAACTCTCGCTTGCTGCCGGCGGGCCGATCAGCACGGCGTCATCGGCCATTTCGACATGGAGCGCGTCGCGGTCGGCCTCGGAATACACGGCTACCGTTTCGATCCCCATGCGGCGCGCAGTCTTGATGACCCGGCAGGCGATCTCGCCGCGATTTGCGATCAGAATTCGTTTGAACATGTTCTTCTTGCTTGAGCTTTTGGCAGGATCCTCACCCGCCATATGACATGCGGGGGCGCGGGTAACAAACCCGTCGTACAGCAAAAATCGATGGAGGCAACGGTCTCGTACCGGCCTGGCCAAGCCGGCCGGCGGCAATTCACCCCGAATAGGCGTTGAAGCGGCCCCGCGCATAGGCGCGGGATACCGCCTTCATCAGCTCGCCGACCTCGGATTCCAGATATTCATTGGCCACAATCAGCGCGCGGATCGTCGCCCTCGTATCGCCGCCGCAGGCGGAAATGGCCTGATCCACCGCGGTTTCCAGTTCGTGATCCTCTTCGAATTTCGGCTGCGAAGAGGACGACATGGCAAATATTCCGTGTTGAGCGATGCCGGCTATGTTCTTATTTTGTTCTCATGAAGTCAATGGGCCATTCGGTTTGCGACCGCAACGGCACTGCCGGTTTTCCCCAACCTGCTTCGATGCGCGATCAGCGCCAGCGCCTTGGTCCAATCACCTCACCTTATGCTAGAAGGCGACGGCAGGTTTGGAATTGATTTGAAATGAAACAGATGCGGTCACGAGTTTTTCTGGTTGCAGCTTTGCTATCGATCGTATTTCCGGCCAGCGAGAGTTCGGCCGCCACCGCCATCGTACGGGATGGCGGCACGCTTCAGCTTGGCAATGTCACCTATCGGCTCGACGGCATCGACGTCCCGACCGTCGACCAGCTCTGCATCGACGAGCACGCCGACGTGTGGACATGCGGAATCGAAGCGCGCGATCAACTGGCAAAACTGACCGGCGGCAAGCAGGTCCGCTGCGACGATCTCGGCCCCGATCCTGCCTACAAGAAACGGCATCTCGGCGTGTGCAAGATCGAGGGTGACACGGCGAGTCTCAGCCAGTTGCTGGTCCGCAACGGCCTTGCCCTGAATGTCGAGGCCTCCGCCACCGGGCGCTTCCAGGCGGACGAGGCCCGCGCCAAAGAAGACCGCCAGGGCTTGTGGAAAGGCTGCTTCGCCGCGCCGCGCGAGTTCCGCGTTGCGAAGAAGGACGGCCCCCTGCTCGGCACCGCGTGCCGCGCCGATCGCGACCGCGAAATCCGCGAGGCTTTGTTCCCCGAAGATCTCGTGATGCCGGCGAGCTGCAACATCAAGGGCAAGTACGCCGTGCGCGCGCGCGTCACCGGGAACCTCGGCATCTATCATCTGCAGGCGTGCCGCTCCTATCCAGGCCTGACCAAACCGGATCGATGGTTCTGTTCCGAGGAAGATGCGCAGGCCGCCGGGTTCCGCAGGGCTTATAACTGCCGGTCAGCCACCAAGAGCAAATGAAGCTGGCAAAGCAGCTGCTTCCTGTGTGAAAGTGCTGGCAAGAGGTAGCGGGTAAGCATGACCCCTTCGGACAGTTCGACCGTCTTGCCTGAAACTGCCGCCGCAGAACGCTTGCGGCAACATCTGCAGGAAATCGCGGACGAGCGCGACAAGGCTCATCGCGCCCTGCAGGAACGCGAGGCGGAACTCGCTCGGATCCAGCGCATCGGGCGCGTCGGCGGCGTCGAAGTCGACTTCCGCGACGGATTCAAGAATCGCCGCTCGCCGGAATATCTCATCATCCACGGCCTGCCGCCGGATGCGACCAACGAAACCCACGAAGACTGGGTCGAGCGCATCCATCCCGACGACCGCGAACGGACGGTCAAACAGTTTCTCGATGCCCTTGCCGGCCGTGACGAGGACTATACCGCCAGCTACCGCATCATACGGCCGAGCGACGGCCAGACGCGCTGGATCGACGTCATCGCCAAGATCGAACGCGACAGCGAGGGACGCGCGCTGCGGCTGGTCGGCGCCCATATCGACGCCACCGACCGGATGCTGGCCCAGGAGAAGCTGCGCGAAAGCGAAGAGCGCTTCCGCCTCATCGCCGACAGCGCACCCGTGCCGATGTGGGTCACCAAGCTCGACCGCACCCGCTCCTTCGCCAACCAGGCCTATGTCGACTTTCTCGGACTGCCGTTCGAGGAAGCCATCGCGTTCGACTGGCGCAAGCGGCTTCACCCGGACGACCAGCAGCGGGTCGTACAGCAATCGATCGCCGGCGAGGCCTCGCTCAAGCCGTTCGTGCTGGAAGCGCGCTACCGCGACGCTTCGGGCGAATACCGCTGGCTGCGCTCGGAATCCCAGCCGCGCTGGGACCCGACCGGCAAGCATATTGGCTTTATCGGCGTTGCCCACGATATCACCGCCGCCAAGCAGGCCGAGCACGATCTGCGTCAGTTGAACGAAATCCTGGAATTGAGGATCACCGAGCGAACCGCGCAGCTGGAATCCAACGAGGCCCAGATGCGCGCGATCCTGGAGACCAGCCACCAGTATCAGGGCCTGCTTAACCTGCACGGCGACCTGCTGTTTGCCAACAAGACGGCGCTGGCCGGAATCCGCACCGAGGCCAGCGCGGTGCTCGGCAAGCCGTTCTGGGACACGCCGTGGTTTTCCGGGACCGAAGGCATGGGCGCCGCCGTCCGCGACGCCTTCATCGCCGTGATGCGGGGCGAGGAAGTCCAGATCGAGATGCTGCTGCGTCTGCCGATCGGCGAGCGCTATTTCGACTTCACGATGCGCCCGCTGCGCAATCAGCACGGCACCATCATCGGCGCTGTGCCGGACGCCATCGATGTCACCGACCGCCGCCAGAGCGAGGAAGCGCTGCGCCAGTCGCAGAAGATGGAAGCGGTCGGGCAATTGACCGGCGGCGTGGCGCACGACTTCAACAATCTCCTGACCATCATCCGCTCCGCGACCGACTTCCTGCGCCGCCGCGAATTGCCGGAAGAGCGACGAAGGCGTTACATCGATGCGATATCCGAGACGGTCGAGCGCGCCTCCAAGCTGACCGCTCAATTGCTGGCATTCGCTCGCAGGCAGCCGCTGAAGCCGCAGGTGTTCAACGTCGGCACCCAGGCCGAAGCCGTGGCGCAACTGATCCGCCCGCTCGTTGGCGGCCGGATCCGGATCGACGTCGAGATCGCCGACAGCAATTGCTTTGCGATTGCCGACATCGCCCAATTCGAGACCGCCCTGATCAACCTTGCCGTCAACAGCCGCGACGCCATGAACAGTGAAGGCCGGCTGCATATCCGCGTCCGCAAGGTGAACGCGATTCCCGCGCTGCGCGCCCAGTCCGCCCGCAGTGGCGAGTTCGTCGCCATAGCCCTGGCGGATACCGGCAGCGGCATCGCGCCTGAGCTGCTCGAGACGATCTTCGAACCGTTCTTCACCACCAAGGAAGTCGGCAAGGGCACCGGCCTCGGCCTCAGCCAGGCGTTCGGCTTTGCCAAGCAATCCGACGGCGACATCGCGGTCGCAAGCGAGCCCGGCCAGGGCGCGACGTTCACGATCTATTTGCCGCAGGCCGCGGTGCCGGCCGATGCCGTCCAGGCCGCCGCCACGGCGAGCGAACCCGCCACGCGCGGCCGCGGCTACCGCGTGCTCGTGGTCGAGGACAATGACGACGTCGGACAGTTCTCCACCGAGCTATTGGAAGATCTCGGCTACACGGTCCGCCGCGTCGCCAGCGCGGATGCCGCGCTCGCCATCCTGGCCGAAGACGAGTTTTCCGCCGATCTGGTGTTTTCCGACGTCATCATGCCCGGCATGAACGGCGTCGAGCTCGCCGGCATCGTCCGCGAGCGCTATCCCGGCCTGCCCGTGGTACTGACCAGCGGCTACAGCAACGTACTGGCGGAGAATGCCCACCACGGCTTCGAGCTGATCCAGAAACCCTATTCGGTGGAATTGCTGTCGCGCAGTCTCAGGAAGGCGATCTCCGAGGCGCGCCGGTAACTCACGCCGCGTTCTCGACGCCGGCCTCTCCCGATGCCAGCAGCGCGCGGATTTCCTGCGCCGGGCGTGCCGCGCTGAACAGAAAACCCTGCATCTGGGTGCATCCGAGATTTTGCACGGTCTCGCGCTGCTGCAGCGTCTCGACGCCTTCCGCGGTCGTGACCATGTTGCGGTCGGCGGCGATGCTCACCACGGCGCGGATGATCGAGGCCGAAGATGAATTGCGCGTCACTTCCTTGACGAAGGAGCGGTCGATCTTGATCTTGTCGAACGGAAAACGCTGCAGATATTGCAGCGAGGAATAGCCGGTTCCGAAATCGTCGAGCGCGATGTGAACCCCGAGTCCGCGGAGCTGGTTCAGCGTCGCCAGCGCCGCGTCGTCGTCCGCGATCAGGACGGCCTCGGTGATCTCCAGCTCGAGCCGGCGCGGGTCGAGCCCGGTCTCGGCGAGGACAGCGGCGACCTTGAGCGACAGCGTTTCCGACCGGAACTGGATTGGCGAGACGTTGACGGCGATACGGATATCGGCGGGCCAGACCGCCGCTTCCGCGCAGGCGGTGCGCAACACCCACTGGCCGATCTCCTCGATCAGGCCGGTTTCCTCGGCGACCGGCACGAAGTCGGCCGGAGAGACCATGCCGCGCACCGGATGCCGCCAGCGCAATAGCGCCTCGCAGCCGGTGACACGGTCGCTGCGCAGATCGACCTGCGGCTGATAGTGCAGTTCGAATGCGCCTTCCGCCAGCGCCGCGCGCAAATCCGCCTCCAGTTCGCGGCGATGATTGGCCTGCTGCTCCATCGCAGGATCGAAGAAGCGATAGGTTCTGCGGCCGGCCGCCTTCGCCGCATACATGGCCAGATCGGCGTTCTTCAGGAGATCGAACAGGTCCGAGCCGTCGCGCGGGGCGATTGCGATGCCGATGCTGGCGTCGCTGGAAAGCTGGTGGCCGTGGCAATCGAACGGGGTGCGCAGCGCCCGATAGATCCGCGCGACCAGCGCCTGGACATCCTCGGCGCTCACGATACCGCGCTGCAGGATGGCGAATTCATCCCCGCCGAGGCGGGCGATAAAATCCTCAGGGCCGACCGACTGGCGCAACCGCTCCGCCACGCCCTTCAGGAATTCGTCGCCGATCAGGTGCCCCAGCGTGTCGTTGATGCGCTTGAACTCGTCGATGTCGATATAGAGGATTGCGAACGGGCGCCCCTCGCCGTCCCGGAGTAATTCCTCGGCGTGGCGCTGGAGCATCGTCCGGTTCGGCAGATCGGTCAGCGCATCGTAATGGGCGAGATGTTCGATCCTGGCCTGATCGCGCCGCACTTCGGTGACGTCTTCCAGCGTCGTCGCCCAGCCGCCGTCCGGCGACCGCTTGTAGATCAGCCGGATCGTGCGCCCGTCCGGCGTCGAGGTCACCGTATCCTGAACCAGGTTGCCGGTGGGATCGAGAAACCGCGCGCAATAGGCGTCCACGTCGCCGACAAAGGAGCCGATCTCCTGACGGTGCCGGATCAGGTCGCGCAGATGGCAGCCGGGTTTCACCACATCGGTCGAGAGCCCGAACATGTCGATATATTGCTGGTTGCAGATCACGAGCCGCCCTGAGTAATCAAACAGCAGCAGGCCCTGCGTCATGTTGTTGATGGCGGTGTCGAGATGCTGGCTCTTTTCCGACAGCTTGCGCTGGGCTACGGCATGCTGCCGGCGCAGTTGGCGCACGATCAGGAAAACCATGCCGATCACGACGATGACCGCCGCCGCGGCGGCAAAGAATTGCAGCCGGGTCTGCGCGCGCCAATCATGCAGCGCGGCCGAGGTTTTGGTGGTCGCGACGATCAGGATGGGAAAGTGCTCCAGCGACTTCACCGCGCCGACCTTGTCATCCAAAAATCTCTCGCTGGTGAAGCGTCCCGAAATGTTTCCGTCCACCGCGAGCGCACGCTGAAACCCGGCTGAGTTCGCGACGTTGTGGCCGATCAGCCGGTCGTCCTTGGGGTAGCGTGCGATGACGGTGCCGTCGCGGTGAATCATCGAAATCGCGGTGCCGTTTTCCAGCGCCAGCGATGCGACGAAGTTTTCGAAGTGGGAAGGTTCGACGCCGCGGACGGCAAAGCCGATGATCTCGCCCTTGCGGCCGATGATCTTTCGCGCAAACACCGTCGTCCAGACCTTGGTCACCTTGCTCACGACCGCCTCGACGATCACGTCCGTGGTCGGCTCGCCCGACATGAATTCCTGGAAATAGCGCCGGTCAGTGATGGTGGCATCCGCCACCGGCCACATCTCGGACGAATTGATCAGCGAGCCCTTGGCGCTCCACAAATTCAGAGCGCCGACATACGGCAGCACCGAGAGCTTCGTGCGCAGCAACTCGTGCGCGCTCAATGTCGACATCTTCTTCTCGAAGTCGTCGGCGGTGTGAACCCCGTCGGCCCGCAGGCCGGTCACGACGTCTTCCTGGACATGCTGGAGGTCCAGCAGTTGCTGGTCGAAATGCCGCGACAGCAAGAGCGCGCTGTTGTTGAGTTCGCGTTCGGCGACTTCCAGCGCCCGCTCTCGGTATTGCATGGCGAAGTAGCCGGTGCCCAGCATGATCGCGATCACGAGCGCTGCCGCACTCAGGATCAGCCACTGGATGGCGCTCAGCCTGATCCGCCACGGCATGCCGGCGCCGAACAGCGGCCGCCCCTCCGCGATCATTTCTTGCGATGAATTATTCGGCACTTCCGCTTTCCCCACAGGCACATGTTGTAGGGAGCACAACCCAAAAGGGCGTTAGCAAAATGAGTTATCGGGAGGTTAAGGCGGCAGCGGCGTCAGGCAGTTTCGGCTTCCGCCAGTTCCGCTTCCTTGAGGCTGCATTCGATCAGCGCCCCGCCGATCGTGAACTCCGAAAACGGTGACTGCTCGGTCGCGGCCTGCAGCGGCGCGAAGAACTGCGAATCTCCGGGGCTCTTCAGAAAGAAGCGGATGTGGCTGGCGGTCATCGTATCCCGCGACAGCCAAACGATGCCGGAGAACAGCGCCACCATCATCTGGGCATATTGGCCGGCGTTCGCGATCCCCAGTTCGTAGATCGGCGACACCACTATGAAGCGCGCACGCAGGATGGGATTCGGATACTTGCTCATCATCAGGCGGCTGACCTGACAGGCCGCATGAACCCGCTCGCCGTCGGAAAGGCAGTAAAGGTTGGGGTTGTCGCCGTCCTTGGTCAGGGCGTCATAGGCGGAGAAGATTCCCGTCGAAAAGGTCGAAAAGTCCTCGCCGACGCTTTCGGCGTCCTTCTTCCACTGGCCCTTGATCGACCGCCAGGACCTGTCCGGCTCTTTCATCGGCAGAAGGCGCATTGATTAACCGGGGGTTAAATGCAGATTTGATCACCTACTTTACAGGCTGCGGCTAAACGTTTGCTTACGTGCGGAACCGTCCGACGGGTATTAATACGGAGTTGCAAAATAACGACCTGCGCGAGTGCTTCTCCCCCGCTCCATCGATGGTTTAAGCATGATCGGCACGACTTGGCCGCGCGATCGATTCCGCTCGCGTCGTTCGTAGTAGAGGACACTCCAGTGAGGTTTCGGATCGTCCCGCCGGGAATCGTTGAAGCCCGAGATATGCTTGCAAGCAGATCCGGCGGCGCCGGCCATAAAGACATCAGCGCCGCCGGCCAGCTACTACTCAGCGCTAGGCCGCTGCCTCATAGTTGACGGCGGTCTCGGCAAGCTTGGTCAGGCTGTCGTCGGCTTTCTTCTCTTCGGCCAGGGTCTGGTCGAGCAGCTTCGCGGCTTGCGGATTGTTGAGCTTAAGCGCCCAGGCCTTCAGGGTGCCGTAGCGTGAAATCTCGTAATGCTCGACCGCTTGCGCTGCGGCCAGCAGGCCGGCGTCGAGCGCGGGCGTGTCGGCATATTCCTCCATGATCTCCTTGCCTTCGTCGAGAATCCCCTCGATGGCATCGCACTTCTTGCCGCGCGCGGCCTTTCCCAGAAGTTCGAAGATCTTTTCCAGGCGCTCGACCTGACCCTCGGTCTCGTCGTGATGTTTTTCGAAGGCGGCCCGCAGCTTGTCCGAATTGGCGGCCTTGGCCATTTTCGGCAAGGCCTTCAGGATCTGCTTTTCGGCGTAGTAGATATCCTTCAGCGTATCGAGAAAAAGTTCGTTGAGGTCTTTCTCAGCCATGTCGTTCTCCGTTGTTGGTGCGCTGACAACAGCGGGTTGAACAAAATGGTTCCTAAGTCGCGTGCGGCGCCTCGGCCGCATGCGGTCTCGGGATCTGATCAGCCG
Organism: uncultured Alphaproteobacteria bacterium; assembly: GCA_963770135.1. Classification (GTDB taxonomy): domain Bacteria; phylum Pseudomonadota; class Alphaproteobacteria; order Rhizobiales; family Xanthobacteraceae; genus Bradyrhizobium. The sequence continues at coordinate 130,836 of CAVYOM010000027.1, forward strand.
AAGATGCGCTAGAATTTCTTTCCCGGCGGGTCACCACCGCGGTCCACCCTGCTCACACGCTGGGCGCGCTCCTTGTCACGGGGTTGCTCCTGTCCGCGCTCGTCGCGCACGATGCCCTGGTCATGGCCATCGTCGGACGGCTCGGGTTCGGTTGCTTCTCGGTGCTGTTTCTTGCCTCCCTGCACCAACGGCTCATTGCCGAGCATCTGCCCGATGATCTGCCTTGTCTGCGCTTCAGCTCTGTCGTGAAATCCGGTCATGGCAACCTCCTGCCATTGCAAACGGCGTCAGGCCGCAATGTTTCCCCTCCCCGCCCCTTGAGGCCGGTTCCATCAGATGTAACAATCCTGTCGCACAGCAAAACTAAACGAAGACATCGGCGGATCGGCCGGATGCACGTCTAATGGGAGGGAATCTGATGCGCCGCACAATCGTGTTGCTGTCCGCCGGTATGCTCGCACTCGCCGCAGGCGCAGCGTCCGCGCAAAACGCCGCGCCGCGTAACCTGATCCTGTTCGTGCCGGATGGTTTGCGCGGGCGCATCGTGACGCCGCAGACCGCACCTGCGATGGCCGAGTTGCGCGACAAGGGCGTCAATTTCAAGAACTCGCATTCGCTGTTTCCGACCTTCACCATGGCGAACGGCTCGGCGATGGCCAGCGGCCATTACCTCGGCGATACCGGCACCTTCAGCAACACGATCTACACCGGTAAACCGGTCGCCCACTCCAACGACACCGTCACGCCGTTCCTCGAAGTCAACCCCGTCCTGCTCGAGGTCGATGAGCAGTTCGGCGGCGACTATCTGAACGAAGAAACGCTTTTGAAGATGGCGCGCGAAAAGGGCTATAGCACCGCGGCGATCGGCAAGCACGGCCCCACCTTCATCTTCGACCACACCGACAAGGTCGGCACAGCCGGACTGCATTCGATCATCATCGACGACGCGACCGGCGGCAAGAACGGCGTTGCGCTGTCGGATGAAATGAAGGAGGCGCTGACCAGGGCCAACCTGCCGCTGGCGACGCCCTCACGTGGCGAAAACGGCAAGGCCGGCGACGCCAAGACGCCGGGCACGACCAGTGCCAATGTCGCCCAGCAGGCCTACATGGCCGACGTCGCAGCCAAGGTCGTGCTGCCGATGTTCAAGGCGCGCAACAAGCCGTTCGTGCTGGTGTTCTGGTCGCGCGACCCCGACGGCAGCCAGCACAATACCGGCGACAGCCTGAACGCCATCACACCCGGCATCAACGGGCCGACCTCGATGGCCGGCATCAAGAACGCGGACAACAATCTAGCGCAACTGCGCAAGACGCTGGACGAGCTCGGCCTCGCCGCGTCGACCAACATCATGGTCTCCTCCGATCATGGTTTCTCCACGATCTCGAAGGAGAGCAAGACAAGCCCCGCCGCAAAGATATCCTACGAGGACACGCCGAAGGATTTCCTCCCCATGGGCTTTCTCGCCATCGATCTGGCGAAGGCGTTAGACCTGCCGCTGTTCGACCCCAACGACAAGAATGCGCGCGTCGCCGACAACGCCCACCCCAAGGCCGGCAACGGCCTGTTGGGCAAGGACCCGGCGAAACCCGATCTGGTGGTTGCGACCAATGGCGGGTCGGACCTGATCTATATCCCCAGCAAGGAACGCAAGCTCGCGGACCGCACCATCAAGGCGCTGCTGGAACAGGATTACGTCAGCGGCATCTTCGTCGACGATGAGTTCGGAAATTTCCCGGGCACGCTGCCAATGTCGCAGCTCGGTCTCAAGGGCAAGGCGGTGGTGCCGCACCCCTCGATCGTGGTCAATTTCCGCTCCTGGTCTTCAGGCTGCGAGGAACCGACCAACTGCTCGGTGCACGTAGCCGATACCGTGCTGCGCCAGGGCCAGGGCATGCATGGCAGCTTCAGCCGCGGCGACACCTTGAACTTCACGGCGGCAATCGGGCCGGACTTCAAATCGGGCTATGTCGATGCCCTCCCCGTCAGCAATGCCGATGTCGGCGCCACCGCGGCCAGACTGCTGGGCCTCACGCAGAAAGCCAAGGGCAAGTTGATCGGCCGCGTCATGACGGAAGCGATGCCCAACGGCGCAACGCCGACCGCCTATAGCGGCACCGTGACGTCGAAACCGGCGGCGAACGGCCTGCGCACCGTGCTCAACTTCCAGCGCGTCGGCTCGCAACGCTATTTCGACGCGGCGGGTTTCCCCGGCCGCACGCTCGGGCTGGAAGCAAACGGCGTAAAACAGAAAACGGCGGGGAAATAACCCGCCGCATATGTCCGACTATCCGATCTGCCATAGCCCCTTGTGGATGTCGAATTTCACGAGACCTTCGTCGCGCATCTTCAGAAGCAGGGATTGGCAGGCTTCCTCATTCGGGAGATTGGCACGCCGCATGAGCTGGTAGGTCTTGGCCGGCTTCTCGCGCAGCGCACTCAGGATATTCTCGCGATCTTTCAGCATGACTGGTCCTGCAATTCAAAACTGGCGTTCATGATGACCTGCTCAGGCCATGACGAGTTTGATCTGGCCGTCTTCAAGGCTTCCCGCAGCGAGCGCGTCGCGCGCCATCTTTTCGACAACGGGCCAGTTTGCCAGAAGATATTTTTGGGCAAGCGCCTTGGTCGGCAACTCGGTTTGCAGAATGCAGCACTGCCGCACGTTTCCGTTTGCGATCTGAAAGGATACCGCTTGCGGCCCCTCGATGATCTCTTGTTCGGTGGGCTTGGCCGCTATCCGCATCCACTATTCCTTTGTGACGAGTGATTGGGCCAAGCTCGCGGGATCAGCGTCAGCCGCCGCGCCTTGGTCGTTTCTTGAGCTTGCGAATATGCGGCGCGCCGCAGGCGGCCAGCTAGGGCTGACTCGTCCTCGGCCCCTGGGGCGCGTTTCGGTCTCTGATCCGCGATGGGCTGCGTGTTGCGGACCGCTTCGGCCAGCATGAGGCGCAACTCATCCTTGGACATCGGTGGTTGCCGCGTGGTCGATGATTTCCATTGTGCCATGGCCTCTTATATGGGGATGCCCAAGTGGGAATGAAAGCCCCGGAACCCCAACCAAATGACCCGAATTGGTCATCAAAGGGCGCGTCCTGACCTCCCCGGTCGGACTGATCGCCATCGGGTGTGCTCGCGCCTCAGCAAGGCGGCCCGGTTCCGCCAGACGACTGAACAAGCTCCATGTTCGGTCGGCATGCGCCGATCGAGCACGTGACTCTTGTGTCACAGCCGTTAAAAAATCCGCTCCAACAGGTTGCACAACTGTCTGAAAGCAGCCGACAATCGACATCGCGCTCGTACGATAAAAAGTGTCAGGGGGACGCTGGATGACCCGACGTTCGATTTCGTCATGGCGATGGACCGCAGGCTTGGCCGGCATCACTGTACTGTCCGCGATCGCGTTGGCGCCCACGGCCGTCAGGGCCGACGCCGGCGGCATCGGCTTCTGGCTACCGGGCGGGATGGGCAGCCTCGCCGCCGTGCCGGGGCAACCGGGCTGGAGCCTCACCACCATCTATCTCCACGTCGGTGCAAACGCCGGTGCCGGCAAGGAGCTTCAGCAAAACGCCTCCATCGTCACCGGGCTTCATGCGCGCGCGGACGCCGTTGGCGTCCTGCCCTCTTACACATTTGCAACGCCGGTGCTGGGTGGGCAATTGACGATCGGTGCGTTGGGCGTGCCGGGCAATGTCGGGCTTGGCATCAATGGGACGCTGACGGGTCCAAGAGGCAATCAGCTCTCGGGCGGCGTAAGCGACAACCGGACGACCCTGGCCGATATCTACTACCTCGGCACGTTGAAATGGAATCAGGGCGTCAACAATTACATGTGGTACGTGCTTGGAAACATTCCGAGCGGCACCTACAACTCCAATCGCCTCGCCAATCTCAGCATCGGCTACGTCGCCGTCGACAGCGGCTTCGGCTACACCTATCTCAACCCGGCTACCGGGCACGAATTCTCCGCCGTCGCCGGCCTTACCTACAGCGGCACCAATTCCGCGCTGCAGTATCAGAACGGCATCGATTTCCACGTCGACTGGGCGATGTCGAAATTCATCGGCAAGAGCGTCCACGTCGGCATCGCCGGCTATGTCTATCAGCAGGTCACCGGCGACAGCGGCGCCGGGGCCAAGCTCGGCGACTTCAAGGGGCACGCCACCGGCATCGGTCCGCAGATCGGATTCTTCTTCCCGGCCGGCGAAGGCTACACCGGCTACCTGAACGTTCGCGGCTACGCCGACATCGTCACCGAGAACCGGTCAAAGAGCACGACGTTCATGGTGACGCTGGGCCTGACGCCGTCCGCGCCCGAACACCCGGCGACACCACGCGGGCCCAAGCACCTGAAATAGTAAAGCACCTGAAGTAGCTCAGAACGGGTTGACGTAGTTGAGGATTGCGATCTGGCGCAAGAGCACCCGCCGGATGAAATGCGCGAACCTGACGTGATCGGTGTAGATCGCGGCCGTGCCCATCGCACCCGCCGGCAGCCGGCGTGCGAGCGCCTGGTCGTCCAGCCTTATACGCACGACAAACGGCTCGGCCGCGAACGCCCTCGGCGCCACTGCGGCTCCGGATACCTGCGTCTGCCCCGACGAAATCGCCTGCAACACGGTCTCGACCTTGCCCGGATAGACCGCGCCCGGCATGAACTTGAAGGTGACCTCGACCTCCTGCCCCGGCGCGATATAGCGCGCATCGATCTGCGCGATCTCGGCTGCGATCAAGGTATCCGACGTGTCGATGAATGCCATCACCGGTGAGAGCGGCAGGTTCGCGACCCGCGCCCCCTTGCGCAGCGCGAGATTGGTGACATAGCCATCGGCCGGCGCATGCACCACGGTCTTGTCCAGATTCCACTGCGCGGCCTCAAGCTGCCCCTTGAGCTGATCGACTTCGGACTGCCGCTGCTGGACGTCAAAGGCCCGGCCGAAATCGCGCTCATAGAGCTGCGTCATCTGCGATAGCCGCAGTTCGGAAAGCTTCAGTTGCGCCTCGATCGCCTTGACCTGCGCCTCATAGGGAACGGGATCGATCCGGAACAGGGTATCGCCAGCCTTCAACGCCGTATTCGCAACGACCGCTACCTCGGTGACCTCTCCCGCGACGCTGGGCACGATGGCTACCGAATTGCGCGCGACCAATGCCGTGCCCTGCGGCGCGCCCCATCCCATCGGGATGAACAGCCCGATGTTGAGGAGCAGCAGCACGAGGAGCGGCGAAGCCTTCCAGAACAGATTGAAGCGCACGATGCCGAGCTGCACGATCGCAAACAGCAGCGTCAGATAGACGGCCATGATCGCGATCATCATGGCCGTGTCTCCGCATCACGGCGGGGAATATCGACATAGGCCCAGATCAGCGCGACCGGCCACAGCGCAAAGCCGCAGATCAATGTTATCCACCCCGCGACGGTTACCGCTTCCGCCCATGGATGGCCGCGGGTCTTGGCGATATGACCAGGCAGCCAGCCTGCGATGCAGAACACGGCGACGCACGCAGACAACGAGAATGATCAGGACGATCCACGCGAAGATATCGAGACCGCTCATGATAGGTCCTCAACTGGCTGGTTGCGGCTCCGGGAATTTCCACTTGCCGCTCAGGATTTCCGGACGCGGCCGATACAGCCGAGCGGTGTAACTCCAGCCATTCATGATCGGCAGGCAGTTCGGACTCTTGCCGTCGCAACCGCCGAACTGAATAGTGACCGAACCATCCGCGTTTTTCTTCGACGTGATGTTATTGAGCGAATAGGCATCATACGGGTTCTTCTCGTAGTAGCCCTCCTTGTTGTAAAGGCTGACCGACCAGAAGCCGTCGACCGGCACATCCCTGACATTGAGCTTGTAGATAGTGTTGCCGTCATTTTTCGGCGGCGTGAAGTTGAGATAAATGGCGTCCTTCCTGGGATTGCCGCCCCATGTCGTGGCCGCCGAAATCAAACGCTGGATCGGCTCGACCTGATCCTTGGTGCCAAATGAACGGCTCGTATCAGTCAGGGTGGTGCCAAGCACGATCAGCGCATCACGGACTTTCTTTTGGCTGACCGGGTCCCATTTCGGCACTTCAAATTTGCCCGGGCCTCCCAGCTGCTCGACCTTGAGGCCATCCTGAAGCGCGTGGACCTTCTTCAGATCGGTAGGGTCGTTTGGATCGACCAGCGTCCGGACGCCGACGAGTACATAGCGCGTGCCAACCTGCTGCTTCGTGACGGTGTGACTTGCCGCCGCCGTAGGCGGCAGGCGGGGAGTATTCATCCTGACTGATCAATTGCATCGACATGAAACGTTTGCCCGCGTCCGGGAGCGTGATCGTCACCGCTCCCGCGTCAAGATCGAACACCGCCGCCGAATAGAGCGTGTCGCGGTTCATCCGGATGATGGTCTGGGCGTCGATCGGCGACAGTTCGCGGTGGTGCTCGAATTTTCCGAAACCATTCCTCTTTCAGCGCGACCGCGCTGAGATACAGATCAGATTCGGCGCGGATGAAGTTTTCGACTGTGACGGGCACGGCGTTACCCGACGATGACTGCCCAGAAGCAGCCTGCGTCGAAACTGTGAGGATCAGGGCGCAGACCATCGCAACCTCTTTCATTGCCGTACTCCCATCATTTGTGACCAGACTTGTTCGATATCAGGTAACACCCCCGTCTTCTCGAGCAAGCGCTTGTTCCACCGGTCAGATCACCGAAAGATACAGATCAGGATCAAAATATTCGGAAGCCGGCCTGGCGCCCGTGATGCCGGCATCGGTCATGAAGAAATCGCTGACCTGCTGCAGCCATTTCGCGACCGTTCCGTCGACGTAAAGCCTCCGCCACTCCCGCGACGTGAACATCTTCTGCGCTTTCAGCGCTTCGGCAATATCGGACACCGACGCCTGCCTGTAGTGGTTCTTCTGCAGCGCCTCGGCCGCAGCAGCGGGGTTGCGGACGATGTAATCGTTGGCGTCCGCCCAGGCGCGGATGATGTTGCCGAGGACCTCCTTGTTGTCGTTGTAGTAGTCGGTGCGCGCGACCCACCCGCCGACGACGGCGGACTGGGGATAGAAGGCTGACGCATCCACCAGCTTGATGGCGTCCGGCAAGGCCTCGCGAACCCTGATGTTGAACGGCACCCAGAGCGCGACCGCGGGAACGGTGCCTGCAATGAACGATGCCACGGCGTCCGCCATGCTGCCGTTGACCAGCTCGACCTCCGAAGGATCGATGTTGTTGGCACGCAGCGCCCTATGCAGGAATATGTGGGCCGTCGTCTTGGTGGTCGTCGCGACCCGCCGGCCCTTCAGATCGGCGAACGTCTTGACGCCCTGATCCGGCCTGACCCAGAGCTGCGCGGTAGCGATCTCAATGTCATTGATCAGGAAGGCGCGGCCGACGCCAAGCGCCAGATAGTTGGAGATGACGCCGCCGGCCGACAGCACGTCGAGACGTCCCTCCGCCATCGCCGCGAAAACCTCGGGGCCGGTATTGAATTCCGAGCGCTCGAAGTCGATGCCCCGCTTCTCGAACGAACCGCGATCGAGGCCGGTCAGGATCTGCCCGTCGACGGCGACCACATGGAGATGGCCGAGCCGGATCTTCGTCCTGGCCTGCGTGATCGCCGGTGTCGGAAGCACCGAACCGACGGCGACGCCGGCCGCACCCGTCAAGAGCTGCCGTCTGTTCATCGCGCGCGCTTCCTTAGACCTGTGCCGGCACCCCTTGGGCGCCCGGAATGAAGGCCGCCCTGAACATGCTCAGCGTAGTATCGGGCAACACTGTCCGCCGGGTATTCACTGAGGAAGGCCGAAATTGCCGCAAGAGCGCTGGCGGGATCGTCATGCTCAATCGAGGCATAGACCTCCTCCCAGCGCCTGCAGAAAGCCAGTTCTGCCCCGACATCGCCCTCGCGTGCACAGCGCAGTTCATGGATCGCAACCGCTTCCGCAAAACCCTTTGGGCTGATCCTGTCGACGCTACGAAAGACGAAACGGTGCTCTGCGCCAGCCTTGACGGCCGCGCTCGCGAGCACCCGGGTGCCGTAATTCTTGTTCAAGCCTTCGAGCCGGGCGGCAAGATTGACGGTTGCACCCAGCGCCGTATAGTTCATGCGCTCCGACGAACCGACGTTGCCGACGACGGCGTCGCCAACGTGAAGGCCGAAGCGCGTCTCGTAGGGCGGCCATCCCTCGCTTCTGAAGGATTTGTTCAGTTCGTCGTTCTTGCGCAAGCACGCCAGGACGGCCTCGCATGCATGGATGGTGTGGTCGGGGTCATCGGTCGGCGCGTTCCAGAGCGCCATCACCGCATCGCCGATGAACTTATCGATGGTGCCGTGATGGTTCATGATCGCTTCCGACAGGCCTGCGAAATAGCGCGAGGTGAAGATCATGACCTGCGACGGATCGGCCTTTTCCGTCTTTGCGGTAAAATCGGCGACGTCGGTGAACAACACCGTGATCTCGCGCCGGGTCCCGCCCAGACCCAGCGATGTCCCTGACTCGATCAGCTGGCGCACGATTTGTTTGGGAATGAAGCTCGAAAAATTGCGGACCACGGTTCGCATGGTGAAAACGGAACGGCCGAGTTCATCGATCTCCTTGACTATCGAATGTAGCCGCGGCTTCTCCGCAACCTCAAACCTCTGGATTTCGTCGGTCTGTTTCGCCAGCGTTCGCAGCGAACGCGCCATCAGCGAGCCTACCCAGAACGCCAGCGGCAAGGTTGCGAGAACGAATCCCAAAGCGATCGCGAACAGCGCTCGTCGCTCGGAGATGATCGTGGAGAAGAATTCGTCAAGCGGCGCGACCACCGCCAGGTGGATATTGGCGGACCCTGCGATCCCGATAGGATGGAAGGCGACGACATATGTCCTGCCCGCCTGATCGGCAAAGATCTGCTGGGCATGTCCGCCCTTGCGCCACGCCTGGATCGCCGGAGACAGCCCGGCAAGATTGATTGCGTCGAGCCTGGGAAGTTCATTGCTCCGCTCAGGCATCGCGTCCATGAGCCTGCCCATCTCGGGGTGGGCGACGATGTGGCCGGCGTCGTTGAACAGGAACGTCAGTCCCGACTGGCCAAGCCGCTGTTCAGCCAGCAATTGCTCCAGCCGGTTGAGCAGGAGGTCGCCTGCGACGACGCCGCGGCGGCCTTCCCTCAGTTGAGTGTGGAACGTGTAACCGGGCTCACCGGTGGCGAAGAAAATGTACGGACCGGTCAGCAAGGTCTTTTCGTCCTTGAAGGCATCGACGTACCACGGACGCCGGCGCGGATCGTAACTGGTTGGACCCGGCACCTCCGCGACCTGGATCAGGTTCTCAGACAGGTACTGCGTGACGGCGCGCAGTGGCGTTGCCGGTGCGGGAGATGACGACGAGACGAAAAACCGCATCCTCGTCGACGTTCAGGCTGGCCCTGAAGCCAGGCTTGGCGCGGTCGATGAAATCCATCTCCAGGAAGGAGCCGTCCTCATACCCGACATAGAGGCTGAACAACTGCGGATTGTTGCGCAGCATCGACGCCATCAACGCATAAAGTCTCGGATTGTCGTCGATCTCCGCGGATTGGACCGGCGGCAAGTCCGGCGAGGATGTCGAGACTGTCGCGAACGCTCTTGAACTGCGCATCGATGCGGTCGGCGCCGAGCTGGGCGACCTTCTCGATGAAGGTGCTGGCCGCCGTTCGCGTGATCGAGGAGATGCGATCGAAGCTGAGATAGACCAGGATCAGGCCGACGAACAGCACAGCCGCAACGAACACGGTGATGATCGACGCGCGAAAGCCGATGTAAAGATGGCGCTCGCCGTTGGTGCTGGTCCCGCTCATTTCCTGCGACGCCCTCTCGTTACGTCATTGCCGCACCCCCATCGTGGTGCCCTCCGCTCGCCGCACGGCTGGCGGCGTCCATGAACCCTCCGTGATTTCCGCCTTTGGCCAATAGGCGCGGACATAGAGCGAGAAATCGCCGTTGGGCGCCGGCAACCAGTTGGCGCGCTGGACAGGATCGGTCGGGGCCTCGGCCTGAACGTAGATCGTCAGCGAGCCGTCGGCGGCGAACTTGAGATCCTTGTTCTTGGTGCCGACCGAAAAGCGGTTGATCGGATTCTTTACGAAGAAATGATGCTCGTTGTAGATCGACAGCGACCAGAAGCCGTTCACCGGAGGAACCTGCCCGGCGTCGAAGGTGACGGTGTAGCGATTGCCGCTGTTGAGCCGCGCGCCGTTGGCGTCGAGGTCCTGATAGAAGTATTTCGTCTCGTTCGGCGCATTGACCAGGATGTTCGATTTCGCCACCGCCGTGCGCGTGTAGTAGTCCGTGCCGAAGGCAGCTTCATTTGATATCGTGGACCAGTTGTGCGGAAGCTGCTGGCCATAGTTGCGGAACTGGAATAGCGGCTTCACCAGTTTCTCGTCCGCTTCCTTTGCGCCCTCGGTCATCGCCTGCTTGATCGCGGGATTGTTCTTGGCAGCCGTCACGACCGCAAGCACCTGGGCGTAGCGCGCCTCCTCCCCGGGCAACGGCGCCGCATCGGCAAGAACCAGCGGCAGCCCGTCGACGAACTTGTCCGGAGGTACCCATTGCGTCTCCTCTGCGCCGCTTGGAGGCGCAGCCTTCCTCGGCAGGTTGGCCCAATCCTTCGTCTTCATCTGCCCGTCGTATTCCGCCACCGGATACATCATGATGCCGGGCAAGACCGATTGAATGGCGCGCTTGTCTTCCGGCGTGTCGTTCTGCGCGACGCGAGGCGCGACAAGGCCAGTATTGGTCGAGGAGCGGAAGACCTTGGTGATGCCTTTCGGAACTTCACCGCTTCCAGTTTGGCCCGACCAGCAGATAGAAGCCCGGGGTGGTGCCGTACATCTTGCCAATCTGGACAAAGCTGTCGGTGCGGAGATCGACCACCTGATAGACCCAGAAGCGCTCGCCGAAGTCAGGCACCTGGATGCACGACCGGCGAAATATCGAGCGCAAGCGCACCGATGCCGTAGACGACATCCTGGTTCGGACATGCGACCGAGCGCTCCTCCGGATCGATGTAGTCGGTGAGCATGGCAAGACGATTGGCGGGCGCCTCCATCAACGGCCCCTGCAGCATCATCTCCTTGACCTGCATGAAATGCAGCCGGCGGTTATAGATGTTCACCATCGGCCATGCCCAGAAGTACGCATCGCGGCCGACCTGCCTGGCGTATTCCTCGGTGATCTTGACGCGGGTGTCAGGACCGGGCGGCATCGCTCGGCTCCAGTTCGGTGACAGCGTCGTCGGAGGCTCGGCCGCCATCGATCCCGTAAGAGCAGTTGCGGTCATCATGCCGACAAGAAGTGCAGTGCTGGCTTTCTTCATCGTCATCTCCCATTGCCGGCAGCGTTAGAGGCGATAGGCCGTGACGGTGCGCCGGATTTACGCGCCATCGCGTGCCCGCTGCGTGTCACTTCGTTGCTCCAGTTCCGACGGTACTGCCGATTTTCTCGACATCGGAAAGCACCCAACTCTTTTCAAACAGTGCTTTGGTGGGCGCGTAGGTGCGGAACATCAGTTCGAACTTCCGCGCCGGATCGGTCGGCACCCAGTTTGCCTCCTTGCCCACCGGTGCCGCCGGCCCAAAGTAGATGTCGACGGAGCCGTCGGCGTTCTTCTGCAGTTCGGGAATCTGCGACGAGCGGCTTGCGCGCGGCATATTCTTGATCAGTGCGTGGGTTTGACGGTCATAGGCAGTGACCGACCAGTATTGCTCGACCGGAGGATTGGCCGGCACCGTGAGCCGATAGGTCTGCCCACCGTCGAATGATTGGCCATCCTTGTCCCTGATCGAGATCAAGTAGAACTGGCCGGCACCTAGCCGCTTGATACCGACAAAGGCATAACTATAGGCGAGCGCGCGAGTGTCGATCGGATACGAGTTCGGATCGGCATAGGCTTCCTGCGCCGCCTTGACCAGATCGGGAGGTGCCGGAACGGTCCAGCGGCTGGTCGCGGAAAAGAACGGCGGCAAGCCAGCATCGTATTTTGCTTCAAGCCAGGTCCCGGCTTCGCGGGTTGCCGCCGTCAGCAGCGCCTTGGTTGCATCGTCGGGCTTGAACGGCTTGCCCTTCTCGATGCCTAACGACTTCAAAGGGTCGATCATCGCACGGTCGCGCTGCAGCCAGGGTTCGCTCTGCACAATGCGATCGAGGTGTTCGAAGAAGCTCGCGTCGTAACGGATCGTGGAGTCGAAGGTGACGTCCTTGGCGTCGGTGAAGATGGTCGGCGCCGGACTGGACGCCTGCGCAAGCGGATAGACCTTGAAGCGCTTGCCGTAATCGATCGATCTCGCGACGTCGGCGCTGTTGTGACTCTTGAGATTCGATCGGAACAGCATGTAACCGCCAAAGGTGTCCGATTGCAGCGCGATGTAGCCGTCGGGCGCCTTGTCTGCGTAACCCGGTGGCAGGATCAGATACTTGCCGCCCTGGCCCTTGTCGGCGCCGAGCAACCCGGCATCTTCGAGCGGCATCTGCCACACATTGACGATGTTGGCGTTGAACGATCCGTCAGTATCGCCGCGCGGCAGGTCGAGAACGATCGGACCATCCTTGGTATTGAAGAACGCCATGAAGTAGATCGCGTCCGGATTGGGCGTGAGCGTCTGATTGCGCCAGTCGAGTGGCCGGCCCCAATAGACGACCTGGTTCACCTTGCCGTCCGTCTTGCTGAGCATCTCCTGCAGCATCAGGTCGTAGTTGACCGCCGGCATGCCCCAGATCACCGCCTCGACGGCGCGGCCGCGGACGAGTTGCTCCTGCGGCGTTTGCGCGACTGCAACTCCCGCCAGACAAGAAAGGACAAGTGCCACGAACAGGGATTTGCGCATCGTCATCCTCCTCGAAAACGTCGATCACCGGCTTCGTCGCGCGCGTCACCGCCCAGGGCGGCGCGCTGCCACGACAAGAGTTGACGAGCCAAGCAGTACCGCCCGGCGATTGATGATTGCATTTCACTGCACCTGGTCTCGGTGACGATGTCGTCGCGCCTCTTTTTCTCACTACTCATTCGACGCTCCTTGCTACTGGGTCACTCGTTATGATGATGTGCTGTGTCTGATCTGTCTTCGCATGCTCCTTTCATCGGGCCGGCTTTCTGCCCCCATGGACGGACGCGCTGGAAGGGCCGACCGGGTTGAGTTGTTGAGGTAGGCGCGTATTGCCGCTGCGTCCTGCCCGCGGTCGCAATCTTCGTCGGGCGGCACTCACCCGGTGCAGCAGATGACGTCGCGACCAACGGCCTGCTTCGCGTTCTACTGCAAACAGCTCGACTTCGATCGCGTCGATCTCGCGGTCCAGCTCGGGGTCCCCTGCAGCCACCTTGAAGGCTTCCACCGTGTGATCCGGTGTTGTCGCGCCAACATGCGGCAGCCAATCAAGCATGGAAAAATATGCGGCCTTTGCGTCGCGGTGGCGGACCGCGTGGCGAAACCGGCTGAAGGCGAAGGCTTCGGATTGCAGATATGCGTGCCGTCGGCGGCGATGATAGGCTGCGATCGCTCGCACCGCTCCAGGCGCGATCCTGATGAGGCCGACGCCGACAATGCTGGCAAGGAGCGCGAGCAGCCAGTGGTCCGCAATGAGATCGACGAACGCGGTCCAGTTCAAGCCCGCCTTCGGCGCGCTTGTCCCAGCCGGCTGCACAGCCGGATTTGGCGCGACCTGCATCGTCACTGCGTCGAGATGCGCGGTCTCGACGCGCCCTTCGCCCGCGTTCCACCAGCGCACGTCAATCGCGGGCAGTACATAGTCGCCGGGCCGCTGCAGAATGTAGGTCGCGGAATCCGTCCGCGTCGCCGTCAGCGCATCGGTCCGTCCCTCGGTCTTGTCCTGCAGCGCCGGCTGCGCGGGATAGACCGCAAGCCCATCGATCGCCGGGAATATCACCGGCGGCAGCAGCATGGCCGGCGCTTCCTCCGCCTGGATTGTCACGGTGCGGGTGATGGAATCCCCCACCTTGAGCGGGTCCGACGAACGCTGGACGGATTGTTCGACCGTCAGCTGGCTCGCGGCGAGGAACGGGTTCAGGTCGGCTGCGGCATCGGGAATGAAAGCCTCAAAGGACACGCGCGGCAGCGAAAGCAGTTCTTCGCGCATGGCGGGCGGTTCTGCCGCGTATTTCACTTTCACTTTCTGATCTGAGATAGCGAAGGCGCCGGGCTCCTGCGGATAGATCGCGAACTCGAACCGCACGCCGGCATAGCTCGTTCCATTGCGCTGTTCGGAAAGATTGACGCTCTGCAACTGCCGCGTCACCGTGTTGCGGACCTGGAAGCCGGGCAGTTCCGGCGGCGAGGTCATGTAGTTCGGCGCCAGCACGTCGATCCGCAGCGTTGTCCTTTGCCCGACCACGACGCGCTTGGGATCGATGGTCACCTGCAGGACCGGCTCAGGTGCCGGAGCTTGCTGCGCCCAGCTGCTGCCGCTCGACGCGATAGCCGCAAAAGCAATGATTGCTGTGGCGAGCGAGCGCTTCATTGCCGCCCTCCTGCGCTCGGCGCGCTAACCGTGGCCTGGATCGCAAATTTCAGCTTGAGAAAATCCGCGGGCGTCGTCTGCACCGCGCGCATCCAGGCTTCCGCGGCACCGGCCGTAGTAACGTCTTCCGGCTTCACCTGAATGCGCTTGCCTCCCTTCTGCTTCGGATCGACGCGCATCTCATCCGCTTTTTGATCCGGCGGCGCGCTGTCGTCCTTTTCCTGCTTGCGGCGTTTTTCCTCCTGCGCCTCGAACAGAGCAACCACGATCGCGCGATTGGCTTTCGCCGCGAGATGGCCGGGTTGCGCCTTCAGCACCTCGTCGTACGCCTTGATCGACTTTTCCCAGGCATGGTTCTGCGCCTCGGCATTGCCGAGCGCGAAGCGGCCCTCCACGGTCTCGACCTTGCGGAACTCCTGTGCCGCGGTCAGGAAGTCGAGGGCGCGGTAGGCGGCGATCCCGCGCCACATCGGATCGGCAAAGCGGTTTGCCGCCGTGCCGTAATCGCCCCGATCAAACGCAATCCGTCCCTGCTGGTCCGGCGTCAGCCACAGGTCGGCAAAACGGTGCGGCTGTTCCTGCGCTTTTGCAGGCAAGGCCTGCATGGCGACGAACAACGTCACCACCCAGGCCACCGTCGTTCCGCGCCGGAACCAGAGCAGGCCAAGCAGCGCGAGCGGAAACAGCAGCCAATAGCCTTCGTCGCGCCATTGCATGCCGAACGCATCGCCTTGCGCCGCCTGGAAGCGGGTTTCGATTCGGCGCTCGATCGCCTGAATGTCGGAGCTATCAACGCTGACGCGCACGACGTCAGAGCCGAGGCCCATCCCCCCTCCTGATGGTGCAGGCGCCACCGCCAACATCGCGACGCCGTTGCGGCCGGCCGCCTGACGGATTGCCGCTTCATCGAGATCATCGGCCACGACAAGGATGGTGCCGGCAACCGGTTCGGCGGCCAGGAACTGCGTCGCCAGCGAAACCGCCGCCGTGGCGTTCTTTCCATCTTCCGGCATCAGGCCGGTCGCGAGCGCCGCAAGGAATGGCTCGATCACCGACCTGTCGTCGGTCAGGGGCATCACGAGGTGGGCGGTGCCGGCATAGGCAATCAGTCCGCTCCGCGCCCCGGCGCGGGCGCCAAGCAAATCCCGGATCTTCTGCTTGGCGCGTTCGAGCCGCGTCGGCGCGACATCTGCCTGATTCATCGAGGTGCTCAAGGCGAGCACGATCATCAGCGGCGCCTTGTCCTCGACGAACGGCGGCAGTTCACGCCGCCAGGTCGGTCCCGACAGCGCGACAATGCCCAGCACCAGGCCGGCCGTTACGAGGTAAAGCGGGTTGACGCCGCGTCCCTGGCCAGGCTGCACGATCAGGTGCTGCAGGAGATGCGGCGCGATCACGCCGCCCCATTGCGCTCGCGGATTCTGCCGCCACAGCAACATGGCAAAGATCGCCGCGACCGGAATCAGCGCGAGCAGCCACAGCGGCCGCAGCAGGTGGAAAGGAATGCTGGCTGCGTCATGCATGACGAAGCGCTCCTTTTCGTTCCCGTTCCCCGCTAAGCCACAGGCCGAGCCACAACGCCAATCCCAGCACGACTGCAGCGCCCAGCGGCCACTGGAACAGCGGCAGCTTCGGGCGCCACGACAACGTGTCGAGTTTCGCTGGCGCGAGCCGGTCGATGTCGGCATAGATCGCCTGCAACTGCGCGCCGTCCTCGGCGCGGAAGAAGCGGCCGCCCGTCGTTGCCGCGACGGATTGCAGCACGCCGAGGTCGACCCGGTTCTCGCCGGAGGCCGCGGGATCGCCGACGCCGATCGTGTAGACCGCCATATCCTTCTGGCGCGCGATGTCGGCGGCGTGTTCGGGCGGCACACGGCTCGCCGTGTCGTTGCCGTCGGTCAGCAGGATGAGGAGCTTCTGCTTTGCGCGGCTTCCCTCCAGCGTCTTGATCGCAAGCCCGATGGTGTCCCCGATCGCCGTCTGCTGTCCGGCCATGCCGACCTGGGTCTGGTCGAGCAGTTGCTGCGCGGTCTGCAGGTCCTGGGTGAACGGCACCTGCACATAGGCCCTGGTGCCGAACAGGATCAGCGACAAGCGATCGCCGCGCCGCCGCGCGATGAAATCCTTGATGACGCGCTTGACGCCATCGAGGCGCGTGAGCGTCGCACCGTCAGCGGTGCGGAAGTCGCGCTGCTCCATCGAGCCGGATATATCGATCGCCAGAATGAGATCGCGGGCGGAAATCTCACGCGTCACGGCATCGCCGACCCATTGCGGCCGCGCGAGTGCCACAACGATCAGGATCCAGATCAGGCTCGCGACGATCATCTGAACGCGACGCCGCTGCAGTACCACGGCGCCTCGCTGCGGGGTCTGCCCCGTGGCGGCTGCCAACCGGTCGAAGAACGGGACCTGTACCGACGCCTGCCGTGCGCGGTATGGCGGCAGCAACCACCACGCCAGTATCGGCAGCGGCAGCAAGGCAAGCATCCATGGCCAGGCCAACTCAAACATGGTGCACCCTGATCCAGCGATCGACGAGGTCGCGCAACGCATTGAGCTCATCGCGGCCCGGCGCGGTCTGTTGATAGGGGGCGCTGACGAGCCATCGTCCCACGCCGCCGCGAGAACTCGTCCCCGCCGTAGCTGCGATCGAGAAATGCCAGCCATGCCGTTCCGGTGAGAGGGACAATCGTCTCGCGCGGAAAAACTGCCAATGCCGTACGACGCACGAGCACGGCGAGTTGGGCCGCCAACCGATCCGGCGGCGCGTCGGGCATCCGGCGCATCCGATCCAGTTCGGACAGCGCCTCGCGCCGGTATCGGTTGGCGCGATAGCGATGCACGAGCCGAAAGATCGCCCACACCGCCAACCCGACGATCAGCACGATTGCGACGCGCGATGGCCAGGTCTGCGGCAACAGGCTCACTTCCTGCGGGAGTGGAATATCAATCAGGCCCGCGAGCGGATCGGCCTGTCTGGTTTGCGTGTCAGCCAATGCTCGCTCCTACCTGACCATGGCCCCCGCCGCGCCCGGTGCGGCTCGACAAGGTGCCGAGCAAGCGGCGAAGCTGCTGGGCCGTGTCTTCGGCGGCGCTGAGCGGAAGCACGGGAACGCCGAGTTCCTGCGTCCATGCAAAGACTCCCTTGAGCCGCGCCTGCGTTGCTTCCACGATGCTCTTGCGGACGCCTTCGCGCCCGATCTCCAGATGAATTTGCAGTTCGCCGTCGGTCACGGTCATGCTGGCCGAAGCCGGCAGTTCGCTCTGAAGGGGATCGTGAACGAGCAACGCCACGACGTCGTTGTGGCGGGCCATGGCTCCCACCATCCCGCGCGTTTCGTCATCTGCGCCATCGAAGTCGCTGATGATAATGACAACCGCATCGTGCAAGGCGCGCCGCTGTGCTTGCTGAATCGCCTTGTTCAGCATTGATGGGGATGCAGACAGGCCGCGGCCGACACCGAGCGACCGGTTGGATGCAACTATCGCGGACAGGATCTGCAGCACCGTCGCGCGGCTGCGCCGCGGCCGGAACTCGGTCAGCCCGCGATCGTCGAACACGATGGCGCCGACGCGGTCGCCTGCGCCAAGAACGCGCCATGCGCTGATCGCCGCGGCTTCCGCCGCGGTGACCGACTTCATCGACCGCCGGCTGCCGAAGAACATCGACAGCCGCTGGTCCACGACCAGCAGCGTCTGCCGGTCGCGCTCCTCGTTGAAGACACGGATGTGCGGCTTCTGCAGCCGCGCGGTGACCTTCCAGTCGATCGAGCGCACGTCGTCACCAGGGCGATAGTCGCGGATTTCCTCAAAGTTCAGGCCTCGGCCCCGCATGCGAGACGCGAACCGGCCAGACAGCAGGCTGTGCACTGGTTGGTGCGGCAGGAAGGAGATCTTGCGTCCGTGGTATTCAAGCGCGAGCAGATCGTCGAGACTGACGTAGACACCCGGCGTATTGGCTGTCCCGTCGGCCATGGGCGCCCTCACGCAGCTGAAACGAGTTCGGTGATTTTGTCGATCACCTGGTCGGCGTTGATGCCTTGCGAGACCGCTTCGTAACTCAGGATCAGCCTGTGCCGCAGGCAGTCGTGCACCACGGCGCGCACGTGGTCAGGCGTGACGAACTCCTGGCCGTCGAGCCAGGCTCGCACGCGGGCGCAGCGATCGAGCGCGAGGCTGCCGCGCGGGCTGGCACCGACCTGGATCCATTTGCCGAGCGGGTCGCCGTACCGGCCGGGGAATCGCGTGGCGAAGATGATGTCGACGATATATTTCTGCGCCAGATCCGAGACGAAGACGCCGTCGATCTCGCCGCGCGCATCGAGGATGGCCTGCTGCGGTACCGCTGCCGGTTCCGCGGCATGGTCCTTCGGCTTCTGCGCATTCTCCGCGCGGTTCAGCTTGATGATTTCGCCTTCCGTCGCCTCGTCGGGATAGGTGATGACGACGTGCATCAGGAAGCGATCGAGCTGCGCTTCCGGCAGCGAATAGGTGCCTTCCTGCTCGATCGGGTTTTCAGTGGCAAGAACCATGAACAGATCTGGCATCTTGTAGGTCTTGCCGGCGACCGTGACTTGGCGCTCTTCCATCGCCTCCAGAAGCGCCGACTGCACCTTGGCCGGCGCACGGTTGATCTCGTCTGCCAGCACAAGGTTGGCGAAGATCGGACCTTTCTGGAACTGGAACTGACCGCCCTTGTCGGTCTGAACGTAGATTTCCGCACCGGTCACATCCGATGGCAGCAAGTCCGGCGTGAATTGCACGCGCGACAGATCCGCTGCCAGGTGTTTTGCCAGCGTCTTCACCGCGCGCGTCTTGGCAAGGCCGGGCAGGCTTTCGATCAGCAGGTTGCCGTTCGCGAGCAGCCCGATCAGCATGCTCTCGACCATACGATCCTGCCCCAGCACGGACTTTCCGATCTGCCTCTTCAAATCGAGCAAGGCCTCGCGCGCGGGCGAACGCTTCGGACTTTCGGAGTTCGCCGCTGGCTGAGCGGTCGTAGCGAGATCGGACATAATTTCTCTCATGGGATCGAGAATTATCCGGCCGCCAAAGTGCGGCGGCCGGCTCGTGCATCGTCCAGCGGCTTCTTGAAAGGCGCGAGACCGACGTCCACTATTTCGTCGCTGCCTTGTCCAACGTCTTCATCAGCGATTCGACCATCTGATCGATGCTGAAGCTCGCAGACCGCTGGCTGGGCGGATATTCCTTGAAAGTCTGAAGGAACGGAGCAACCCGCCAGGTACCGTATTGCAGGAGATAGGCGTTCTTGCCCAGCCAGTCATAGTACTGGTCGGACACGATGTCGGCGCGTTCGAAGGGATCCATCCGCAGGTTGAATACCTTCGGTGCGCGCAGGCAGGTAAACGGATTGGACCACACCTCGAATCCGCCCGGCTTCCGCTGCTCGCAGAACACGATCTTCCAGTTGCCGTAGCGATAAGCGACCATTTCGCCGTCGTCATTGAAGTAATAGAAATCGTCGCGTGCGGATTTCTGCGCCTGGCCGGTGAGGTACGGCAGCTGGTTGTAGCCGTCGAGATGCACCTTGAAGGACTTGCCACCGAGATTGGTACCCTTGACCAGGCGATCCTTGATGTCAGCGTCGCCAGCGGCGGCAACGAGCGTCGGGAACCAGTCGAGACCGGAGATCATCTCATTGGAAACTTCGCCGGCCTTGATGCGGCCAGGCCAGCGGATCATTGCCGGTACCCGGAACGCGCCTTCCCAGTTGGTGTCCTTTTCACTGCGGAACGGAGTAGTCGCCGCATCCGGCCACGACCATTGGTTCGGACCGTTGTCGGTCGAGTAGACCACGATGGTGTTGTTGGCGATACCGAGCTCGTCGATCGCCTTCAGAAGCTTGCCGACATCGCCATCGTGTTCGATCATGCCATCAGCATATTCGTTGCCGGGCATACCACTCTGGCCGCGCATCGACTCCCGGACGTGGGTGAACGCATGCATGCGGGTCGTGTTCATCCAGGTGAAGAACGGCTTGTTGGCCCTCACCTGCCGCTGCATGAAATCAATTGCGGCGGCTGTCGTTTCATCATCGACGGTCTCCATCCGCTTCCTGTTGAGCGGGCCGGTGTCTTCGATCTTGCCGTCCGCCGACGCCTTGAGCACACCGCGCGGCGAGTTCGACTTGACGAATGTGGCGTCGTTCTTGGGATAGTAAGGCCGCTCGGGCTCCTCCTCTGCATTGAGATGGTAGAGGTTTCCGAAAAATTCGTCGAAGCCGTGCTTGACCGGCAGGTATTCGTCGCGGTCGCCGAGATGGTTCTTGCCGAACTGTCCCGTCGCATATCCGAGCGGCTTGAGGGCCTGGGCGATTGTTATATCGCGATCCTGGAGTCCGACCGGGGCGCCGGGAATACCCACCTTGCAGAGCCCCGTTCGCAGGCAGACCTGCCCCGTGATGAAAGTCGAGCGGCCCGCCGTGCAGCTGTTCTCTGCATAGTAGTCGGTGAACATCATTCCTTCATTGGCGATGCGGTCGATATTGGGTGTCTTGTAGCCCACCAGCCCGCGGGTATAGACGCTGATGTTGGATTGACCGACGTCGTCGCCAAATATCACGAGGATGTTTGGCTTCGCTGTACTCGGCTGCTGGGCCAATGCCGGGGTCCGCGCGAGCGGGGAAAGGCTTGTTGCAACGAGCGCTGCAGCGAACAAGGTGCGAAGCAAGGCTTTGGATTTTGGCTTGACGTCGTCGCTCATTCGACACTCTCCATTTTCTGTTTTCGTTGTTGAGCCTTCTTCGGTCGACCGCATTCGGGTTCGTCTTCCACCGGCCATCGCGTTATTGGCGAGACCGATGTCGCCGTAAGGACCGCGCGGCAATGATCTGACGTGATCTGCTTACGCCGCGGCCTCTTGGTTGCGGGCTATCCGCTCCTCTTCGTTCGCTCCTGTTCGGACGGATGACGCATCTGAAACCGACGTGGCTGGTCGAGGTATCTACCGCTTCGGCGTGACGCGCGGCCGGGCGGTAGCGCCGGCAGTAGTTCGGCGCGCAGAGATGCGAGCCGCCCTTCAATACTTTGCGCGGAATACGTAGGGTCGGTTGACATAAATCAAGGCTGGCCGCTTCGGGACCGCCACGCGGATTGCGAGGAATACAGCACGCCTTCGGCGCGTCGGCCTCGTGCTTGCCGGACCACCAGTCGGAGGTCCATTCCCAGACATTTCCGATCATGTCGTAGACGCCGTAGCCGTTCGGCGGGAATGCCGTCACCGGCGCGGTGCGTTCAAAACCGTCTTCTCTGAGATTTTGGAGCGGGAAATTGCCCTGCCAAATGTTGGCCATATGGACGCCGCCAGGCATGAGGGCGTTGCCCCACGCGAACTCCTCGCCGTCGAGCCCGCCGCGCGCGGCGAGTTCCCATTCGGCCTCGGTCGGCAAATCCTTGCCGGCCCATCTGGCGTAGGCCAG
>CAVYOM010000028.1:0-49763 GCA_963770135.1 uncultured Alphaproteobacteria bacterium
CGGCGTGATGAACCTGCGCCCTGCCTGCGCGCACTGACTTCCTGACCAAAGCTGCCATCGTGCCGCCAACTCAACGGCGGAAATCAGCGCATGGGCATTGTGTATCCGCAACCGCAGGATCCCGGTCCTCGTGGGCGGGTGGCGACGCCCGTTAGCGTTCCCGCGACCGAGAGGCGAAGCCGTGAATGTCAGCGCCCACGATATCCATCAAACGCTGGAATACAGGTCAGCCACGGCCATCGTCAGGCTGCTTCCGACCGGGCTTCTGCTGGTTTTCCTCGGTCTCGTAATATTTGCACTTGTTGACCTCGACCGCGAGCCGTGGACGTTCATCGGGATCGTCCTTTGCTGGGTTGTCGGCGGTGCCTTGGCGGGGGTTGCGCTCTGGCGGCGCGTGAATCCCGGCAAGCCGTTGTTCACATTGTCGCCTGCCGGGATCCATTACCGGGTTCCCATGGTCAAGGGGGTCTTGATCCCATGGCAGGAAATTCAGGGTATCGACACCATCGATATTGAAGCGGGGTATTGGTCGATGCGGTCCGCGCTGTACCCGATCCCGAGTTACAATACGTGGGTCGTCCGCGATGTCACCGTCATCCTGCTGCCGAAGCCGTTCTACGATCGCCGAATTTTCGTCGATTCATTTTTGCTGCGCGGCCCCGGCTGGAACGCCAACTTCATTGTCAAAGGCGCGCTGGTCCAGATGGCGTTGCACCACGAACTCGTTTCGGTCGAGCCGCGGCCGCTTCGCGAAGCGGTTGAAGCGCGCTGGCTTGCATTTCGCGACAGGCCCGCCGCCGCTCCGGCGCGAACCAGCGTGCCAGGCGTGATGGCGGGAGCGCGCGGTTCGAACACGCCCGTCGGCGCGCTGTCCCACGCCGCGCCGACGTCAGGCACTGTGGCGATGGGGGATGACCCGAAGGCCATGTCACCGTGGGAGGCCACAAAGGTCATCGTCCCGCTGATCGGCATCGCCGTCGTGCTCGCCAATCTCATTGGACTTTGGGATTTGCCAGGCCAGGACAAGGTGCGCGAAGTCCGAACCAAGGCGCGCGCAGAACAGAAAGATTGGGCGGACTCGATCAAGCGGAACAGGGAAGAAAGCCGAAAGATCGAGGCGGAGCAGAAAGAGTTGCGAAGGCAGCTCGACGAGGATATCCGCCGCATGTTCAGCCGATAGTTGTCGGTGTGGCTGCTATGGCCGAATACGCCGTTCGTCGCAGAAAAGATTGCGGCGATTTAACTGGCTGACTTCTCCGGCGCGGGCGATAGCAGCCCGCGCGGCCAGCATCGGCCCGCTAACATTTCGAGAGCGATGCCGGAGATCGAAATCACCGAGGAGTGCCGCGCCCTGATTGCGGCCGAGTTCCCGTTCGAGGAGACCGTGCGGCGCGTACGAAACGATGAGTGGCAGATGCAGATCGATGCGGAAACCTGGCAGCGGTTGCAGAAGGTGCGGCGGCACGGTGAAACCATATCCGACTGTATCATCCGCGTTATCATCGTCAGCCAGCACAGGCGCGGCTTGCGATAATTGCCCTCGTGGCTGGACTGTCGACCTCTCCATTACCATGGGCGGCAATTTCTTCTCGAGATTACTTGAGATTTCCGAACGGGCAGAAACCCTCTTGCTACAACGATTTCTTGCCTTACCGTTGTTCCGGTGATTGCTCGTATTCCCCATCCGGTGATTACGCGGAAGAGGACCGCGAACGGTATCTGGCGACGCCGGAGTTGGCCCGGATGGAGGAAGCGACCCGGGAGGCCGAGTCAGTCGGGCGACCTTGCTTGATGTAGATCAATGCCATCGCGCAACTGCCACCACGGATGGCGCATGGCACTCGATCCAAGACAGGCTTCCATCATCGACATAACCAGGATTGCGACTGGCACTTGTGTCGCTCTGATGGGTTATCTTGCCTATGTCCTGATTTCCATTCTGGCGACAGCGTGAAGGCCGGGACGGAGCGCGTTGGATTGGAGGCGGCGCATGAAAAACATCGTGGACGAAGACGGCGAGATCATCGCAAAAGCAACGGATGACCATACGCTGGTCGGCGGCCACCACCGGCTCGCGGTGGCCGCTAGTCTCGGTCAAAAACTGTTCTGGAAAGATACCGGCGAACCTGTGCGGCTTGATCCCTTCTTCAAGGCAAGTTCTCATCGGCATACAGCTTGATGCGGAGGCAACGCTGTGCGACTGGCCGGGCATCTGGTCCAGCCGCATCACGCGTATGCCGGGCGGGTTCATGCACCTGATGACCGCTGGCATTGCAAGAACCCAGATTCTCCATTCGCGTTGAACTAATAAAGTCCTGACCTTGATCTACATCAATCGTCCGAGCGCGCGGGGCCGAAAGCTATCGCTGCTTAAACACAAAAACCGGGCCGTCACCTGCCTCGAGAGGTCGGAGTGAATGGACGGCAAGGGAGGAGCATAATGATTAAGTTAGTTGTTATTGCGGGCTTCGCCTTATCGATTGCAGTATCCGCGCATGCGATGACACCAGCACCTATTCCTCAACCGGACAGCATGATCACGGAAGTCGCTGCTGCCTGCGGCGCGGGTAGGACACGGGTTAACGGAGTGTGCGTGGCAAGAACCACCGTCCGCCAGACCCGCCGGGCCGTGCGCAGATGCGCGACCGGAATGACTTGCTAGTGCCGATGCTTTCAAATTTCGGATTGCAGGCGCTGGCGGTCTGAGCGCTGGGCGAAGCCGAGATGGAAGCCGATAGCCGACGGCGTGAGGAGTACCTGTCATGCGCCTTCATTCATATCGCGACGAAAGCCACTCCCGGCACTTCGATTTGATCGGCGGAGGCGGCCACCCTTGGTCAATTGACCTGGTCTCAACGATAGCTTCGGGCATTTTGGTCGTGGGCTTCGCCTGTGCGCTCATGGCCCATTGGGTCCACTAAACCCTGGTGGGCATCAGCAGCCAGCAGGCCTCGGTCAGAGGGCCGCGTGGGTCCGAAGGCTCGCTCCCTCTGACCGCCCCTTTCGATGGACTAAGCCCCCCTCCGTCGGAAGGGTAAGGGCGGTGAAGTCCCCCAACTTCACCGCCGCTTTTTTCGATTGATCGATTGCGCGGGGTCTGACCAGTCAGTTCAAACTGCTGCGTGAGCAAATGGAACCGCCGCTGCTGGCGGACCAACGCTTGTCTCCCATCCTCGCCCCTTGATTTGGACCCCGGCAGGCCGGGGGTATTATCGCGGATACGGATACGGTGCGGCGGTGGTAGGAACGGCAGCTGTTGGTGCCGCAGCCTATGGCGCTTACGACAACTGCCACGATGCGTACGGCAATTGGATCTGTTCCAATCAGTATCAATATTGATACGCGCCGAGCGTATGCCGACGGCGGTTGGACCCGTCCTTACCGCCGTCCCTGATTTCAACGGGGTGAATGGTGCTGCCAGACAGGATTGAACTGTCGACCTCTCCATTACCAATGGAGTGCTCTACCACTGAGCTACGGCAGCATGCCCGGTATTGATGGGAATCGGCCTAAATGGCCGCCCACTAGGCGGCCGGTTCTTGCCACAAGGGCCCCTCTGGCGCAAGCGCGCGGGCAGGCGGGAAAGGACCCAAAATCGTCAAAAAGCGGCGCTTGTTGCTCGCAGGCTTCTTCAAATGCGGCCATCCCTCCGGACCGATCCGGTTCCCGGTCATCCGTGGCCACCCGTCCGGCGCCGCCGAATCATGGCTTCGCGCTGGCTTGCTGCGGCAGTGCGGGTCATTGCGGCGAGGGGCGACGAAATCCATTATGTTCGGAAGGTCACGCTGCGGGTGGCGTGGCGCACGGCCCGATCAAGGCATAATCGGCGGACGGAAGATGAAGGGCGATCAAGGCAAGGGCGCGGGGAAGAACGACGCGGATGTGAAGGACTCACGACGCGACCGGCTGAAGCTTGCGCTGCGCGAAAATCTCAAGCGGCGGAAGTCGCAGGCGCGCGGGCGCGGTGAGGCGAGCGCATCTTCCGAAAGCGCCGATGCCTCCCTAGATACCGCCGGCGGAGAAAAGCCGTAACCAGCGGCGCAGCGGGGAATCCCGCTTCGCTCGCCGGGTGGCATGGCGCGCTCTTTGCACGGTTCTGGTTCTTTTGTAGGCGGCGACAATGAGTGCAGACATCACGGCCGATCCGGCGATCGGCGCAACTTCCATCGCGTTTCCCCGCCATGAGCAGACCTTTCCGGCGCTCACGGATTCCGAAATCGAGCGGATGCGCCGCTTCGGGGAGCTTCGCACCTACCGGCACGGCGAACCCCTGTTCGAAACCGGCAAGGTTGGTCCCGGCATGTTCGTGGTGCTGTCCGGTACCGTATCGATCACCCAGCGCGACGGCCTTGGCCATGTCACCCCTGTCATCGACCAGGGGCCGGGACAGTTTCTCGCTGAGATCGGCCAGCTTTCCGGCCGTCTCGCGCTGGTCGACGGCCATGCCGAGGGCGACGTCGAAACGCTGCTGATTCCGCCGGATCAATTACGGGCGCTGCTGGTCGCGGAGGCCGAACTCGGCGAGCGCATCATGCGCGCGCTGATCCTGCGCCGGGTCAATTTGATCCAGGGCGGGACCGGCGGTGTGGTGCTGATCGGCCCGGCGTCGCTCGGCGACATGGCGCGACTGCAGAACTTCCTGGCGCGCAACGGCCAGCCACACCATTTGCTCGATCCCGCCACCGACAAGGACGCCGCCGATCTCGTCGCGCGCTATGTCACCGCGCGCGCCGACCTGCCGCTGGTGGTTTGCCCGGATGGCCGGGTGCTGCCCAATCCGACGGAGGCGGCGATCGCCTACGCGATCGGCATGATCGGCGACCACGACCACGAGAAACTCTATGACGTCGCGGTGGTCGGCAGCGGGCCGGCGGGGCTTGCCACCGCCGTCTATGCGGCCTCCGAAGGATTGTCGGTCGCCGTCTTCGACGCGCGCTCGTTCGGCGGCCAGGCCGGCGCCAGCGCCAGGATCGAAAACTATCTGGGCTTCCCGACCGGCATTTCCGGCCAGGCGCTGGCCGGGCGCGCGTTCAACCAGGCGCAAAAGTTCGGCGCCAACATGCTGATCCCGGTCTCGATCCAGTCGCTCGATTGCAGCCGCGCGGATGGCGCCTTTTACCTCGCGACTGACTGCGGAAAGAACATGCGGGCCAAATCCGTCGTGGTCGCGAGTGGGGCGCGCTATCGCCGGCCCGAGATCGCAAATCTCGAGACATTCGAGGGGCGCGGCGTCTGGTACTGGGCTTCGCCGATCGAAGGAAAGCTGTGCACCGGCCAGGATGTCGTGCTGGTCGGCGGCGGCAATTCGGCAGGGCAGGCCGCGGTGTTCCTGTCCAGCCATGCCCGCAAGGTCTACATGATCATTCGCGGCGGCGGGCTCGGGGCCAGCATGTCGCGCTACCTGATCGAGCGCATCGAGGCGACCGACAACATCGAACTGATGTTCAACGCCGAAGTGGTTGGCCTTGAAAGCGATGACGACGCCGCGCTGGCGCGCGTGCGCTGGCGCAGCCGCCTCGCGCCGGATGATGCGCAGAACCTCGATATCCGCAATCTCTTCCTGTTCGTCGGCGCCGACCCCGCCACCGACTGGCTGGCCGGCTGCGGCGTGATGGTCGACCGCGGCGGCTTTGTCGTCACCGGCGCGCAATGCAAGCAGAAGGACGGGCAATCGGCATCGCCGCTGGAAACTTCGGTGCCCGGCGTGTTCGCGGTCGGCGACGTGCGCTCCGGCTCGGTCAAGCGCGTCGGCGGCGCGATTGGCGAGGGGGCGCAGGTGGTGGCGGCGCTGCACGGCTTTCTCGCCGATGCCATGAAGCCGTCGCTGTGAAAGCGTTTTCGAGCGAAGTGGGACCGGGTCGCGTTTAAGAAAACGCGTCAAATCAAAATCTTGAAGGGATGCCAGGATGTCCAAAGGCTGCAGCCATATCGCCGGCATTCAAACGGTGACGCCGAGCGCGCTCGGTTGCGAGGAGTGCCTGAAAAGCGGAAGCGAGTGGCTGCATCTGCGAATCTGCCGCACCTGCGGCCATGTCGGCTGCTGCGATGATTCACCGAACAAGCACGCCACCGCGCACTTCCATGCTACGGCCCATCCCGTGATCGAAGGCTACGATCCGCCCGAGGGTTGGGGCTGGTGCTATGTCGACGAAGTGCTGTTCGATCTGTCGAACCGAAAAACTCCACACAACGGACCGATACCGCGCTACTACTGATTCCTCTTCAACGAAGAATGAGGAATCTCACGTGCAATGCATACCGAGAACGCTGCGCGCCATCGCTTCTGTCATGTGGATGGCATTATCGGTCGCATTGATCCCTTCGAGCGCTTCATTTGCGCAGGCGCCTCAGAGCAAATTTGCCGAGGTCAATGGCGTCAAACTGCACTATCTGGTTGCCGGCAAGGGCGATCCCGTCGTGCTGCTGCATGGCTTTGCCGAGACCAGCCATATGTGGCGACCGCTGATCGCAAAGCTTTCCGACAAGCACACCGTGATCGCACCCGATCTGCGCGGCTTCGGCCAGTCGTCGGCGCCGGAGGGCGGGTACACCAAGAAGGCGATGGCGCAAGACATCCACGCGTTGGTGAAAAGCCTCAAATACGACCGTATCCGGCTGGTCGGCCATGATATCGGATTGATGGTCGCCTACGCCTACGCGGCGCAGTATCCGAACGATGTCGACCGGATCGTGCTGATGGAAGCGTTCCTGCCCGGCGTCGGCGAATGGAATAACGTCTTCCTGCTGCGCGATCTCTGGCACTTCCACTTCTTCGGCAAGACGCCGCTGGCGCTGGTCACCGGCCGCGAGCGCATCTATCTCGAACATTTCTGGAACGACTTTGCCGCCGATCCCACGAAATCCGTCTCCGAGGCCGACCGCCAATTCTATGCCAAGGAGTATGCCAGGCCCGGCCACATGAAGGCGGGGATGGAGGTTTTCCGCGCATTCCCGCAGGACGCCGTCGAGTTCGCGGACCTTGCGAAGACCAAGCTGTCGATGCCGATGCTGGTGCTGTCAGGCGAGAAGGCCGGCGGCCCGTTCCTGATCGAGCAAGGCAAAATGGTTGCGACCAATGTCGAGGGCGTGCTGGTGCAGGGACGGGGACACTGGCTGATGGAAGAGGCGCCCGATCAGGTGATTCCCAAGCTGGTCGAATTTCTCAATCGCTAAAATTCGAGAAAAAGCTTTGCCGCCGGGAGTTTGCCGTTGTTTGTGACATCGGTGCAAATATTTCGCGCATCATACAACTTTCGTTGATGTGCCTTTATTCGCGCACATGCCTGCATTGACGAGTCCGCGCGTCATGCGTGTGGAAATATTCTCAGCTGCGTCGTAACCTTTAGAAAGTTTCTAACGGAGGGGCGCATCATGATTTTGGGTATGAGCATGGCGACGTTTATTCTTGTGCATGTCGTCATCAGTTTGATTGCAATTGTCGCGGGCCTGATCGTGATGTTCGGAATGCTCGGCTCGAAATCTCAGCCGGGGCTCACCGCGATCTTCCTGCTGTTCACCATCCTGACCAGCGCCACCGGCTTCGTGATTCCGCCGCTGGTGACCGAAAAGCTGCTGCCCTCGCACATCATCGGCGCTCTATCGCTGGTGCTGCTGGCGATCGCCTGCATCGCACTCTACGCCATGAAGCTCGCCGGCCCATGGCGCTGGATCTATGTGCTGACGGCGCTGATCTCGCTGTACCTCAACACGTTCGTGCTGGTGATCCAGAGCTTCCTCAAGATCCCGGCATTGACAGCGCTGGCGCCGGGCAACCCGCCCGCCGGACCGGTGTTCGCGGTCGTCCAGGGCATCGTGCTGGTGTTTT
The DNA here is from genome assembly GCA_963770135.1 of uncultured Alphaproteobacteria bacterium. Taxonomy (GTDB): domain Bacteria; phylum Pseudomonadota; class Alphaproteobacteria; order Rhizobiales; family Xanthobacteraceae; genus Bradyrhizobium. The sequence continues at coordinate 7,826 of CAVYOM010000028.1, forward strand.
TCGTCCTCATGATCATCGGCGCCTGGCGGCGCTTCCGCCCGGTGTGAAGTTGCTTGACCATTGTCATTCCGGCGCGCGAATAGGCGTGTTCCGGAATGACGGCGTAACCGCGTAACAGAAGGATCTTTCTCATGCCCACCATCACGACAAAGGACGGCGTCGAGATCTTCTACAAGGATTGGGGCAAGGGTCAGCCGATCGTGTTCAGCCATGGCTGGCCGTTGTCGGCCGACGACTGGGACACCCAGATGATCTTCTTCGCCAATGCCGGCTTCCGGGTCATTGCGCACGACCGCCGCGGCCACGGGCGCTCCAGCCAGGTCAGCGACGGCCATGACATGGACCATTATGCGGACGATCTCGCGGCCGTGACGGCACATCTCGACCTGAAGAACGCCGTTCACGTCGGCCATTCCACCGGCGGCGGCGAGGTGGTGCGTTATATCGCCCGCCATGGCGAAAGCCGGGTCGCGAAGGCGGCGATCTGCAGTGCGGTGCCGCCGCTGATGCTGCAGACCGCGGCCAATCCAGGCGGGTTGCCGAAATCGGTGTTTGACGATTTGCAGGCGCAGCTTGCCGCCAACCGATCGGAATTCTATCGCGCGCTGCCGTCGGGCCCGTTCTATGGCTACAACCGGCCGGGCGCCAAGCCGTCGGAAGCCATCATCGCGAACTGGTGGCGGCAGGGCATGATGGGCGGCGCGAAAGCGCATTACGACGGCATCGTCGCCTTCTCGCAGACCGACTTCACCGAAGACCTGAAGAAGATCACGGTGCCGGTGCTGGTGATGCACGGCGACGACGACCAGATCGTGCCTTACGCCAACTCCGCGCCGTTGTCGGCAAAGCTTTTGAAGAACGGCACGCTGAAGACCTACAAGGGCTTTCCGCACGGCATGCCCACCACGGAAGCGGCGACGATCAACGCCGACCTGCTCGCGTTCATCAAATCATGAAAGTCATTCTGTTCGGCGCCACCGGCATGGTCGGGCAGGGCGTCCTGCGCGAATGCCTCGTCGATGCGGGCGTCACGGAAGTACTGTCGGTCGGGCGCGGCCCGACCGGGGTGCAGAACGCCAAGCTGCATGAAATCCTGCACGACGATTTCACGGACTTCTCGAAAATCGAGCCTCGGTTGGCAGGATATGACGCCTGCCTCTTCTGCCTCGGTGTCTCTTCGATCGGCATGGATCCCGAGCGCTACCGGCATCTGACCTACGACGTCACCATGGCCGCGGCGAAAACATTGGCGCGGCTCAACCCCGGCATGGTGTTCACCTATGTCACCGGCAAGGGCACCAACTCAACCGAGCAAGGCTCGCTCCGATGGGCGCGGGTCAAGGGCAAGACCGAGAACGACCTCTTGAGGTTGCCGTTCAAGGCGGCCTACATGTTCCGGCCCTCCGGCATCCAGCCGCTGCACGGCGTCCGGTCGAAGACCGGCTGGATCAACGTGGTTTACGCCGTCACTGCGCCGCTGCTGTCCTGGATGGTGCGCGCCGTGCCGAGCCAGATGACGACCAGCGAGCAACTCGGCCGCGCCATGATCAAGGTGGCGCGCGACGGCTATCCCAAGCCGATCCTGGAGAGCGAGGATATCAACGCGGTTTAGATGAGCCGTCATTTCGGAGCAGCCCGTCCCAGGGCTGAATCAGGAATCTCGAGATTAGCTCATCACCTCTAAATTCCCCGATGTGCAATTGCACATCTGAGGTTCGATGCTTCGCGCGCCCCGGAATGACGGCTGTGTACAGGTCTCCCACCCCATCAAATCGCCGCAAATGTCGCCGTTTCTGCTGTGAAGGTGCGCGCTGACGATTTGTGCATCGCAAGGGGGGTGGCATGGACCGCATTCGTATTGTTGGCGGCAGCAAGCTCAATGGCACCATCGCGATTTCAGGCGCGAAGAACGCCGCGCTGCCGCTGATGATCGCAGCACTCCTGACCGAGGAAACCCTCATCCTCGACAACGTGCCGCGGCTCGCCGACGTCGCGCAGTTGCAGCGCATTCTCGGCAACCACGGCGTCGACATCACCTCGGTGGGCAAGCGGTCGGGCGACCGCGCCTATCAGGGCCAGACCCTGCACATTTCGGCGGCCGACATCATCGACACCACGGCGCCTTATGATCTGGTGTCGCGGATGCGCGCCAGCTTCTGGGTGATCGCGCCGCTGCTGGCGCGGATGCACGAGGCAAAAGTCTCGCTGCCAGGCGGCTGCGCCATCGGCACCCGGCCGGTCGATCTCCTGATCATGGCGCTGGAAAAACTCGGCGCCGAGCTCACCATCGACGGCGGCTATGTAGTGGCCAAAGCGCCCGGTGGCCTGCGCGGTGCCGAGATCGATTTTCCCAAGGTGACGGTGAGCGGCACCCATGTCGCGCTGATGGCGGCAACGCTGGCGAAGGGCACGAGCATCATCACCAATGCCGCCTGCGAACCTGAAATCGCCGACGTCGCCGATTGCCTGAACAAGATGGGCGCACGCATCGTGGGCGCCGGCACGCCGCGGATCGTGGTCGAGGGCGTGGCGAAGCTGCACGGCGCGCGGCATACCGTTTTGCCGGATAGAATCGAGACCGGCACCTATGCGATGGCGGTCGCCATGACCGGCGGCGACGTGCAGCTTTCCGGCGCGCGTCCCGAACTGCTGCAGTCGGCGCTCGACGTCCTGACGGAGGCCGGCGCCGTCATTACCCTCAACAATGACGGCATCAGGGTCGCCCGCAACGGCGCCGGGATCCGGCCGGTGACGGTGTCGACCGCCCCGTTCCCGGGCTTCCCGACCGATCTGCAGGCGCAATTGATGGCGTTGATGGCCTGCGCCGGCGGTTCCTCCCAGATCACCGAGACGATTTTCGAGAACCGTTTCATGCATGTGCAGGAACTGGCGCGGTTCGGCGCGCGTATATCCCTCGACGGCGAGACTGCGACCATCGACGGCACCGCAAAACTGCGCGGCGCGCCCGTGATGGCGACGGACCTGCGGGCCTCGGTGTCGCTGGTCATCGCGGGGCTTGCCGCCGAGGGGGAAACCATGGTCAATCGTGTCTATCACCTGGACCGCGGTTTCGAACGGCTTGAGGAAAAACTCTCAGGCTGCGGCGCGTCGATCCAGCGCATCAGCGACTAACGCGCGTATCCCGCGAAAGCGGGCACCGGTTTTGCGGTTAGGGTACGCGCAAATTGAAGGTAGGGATTTTTGCGAATGCCGGCAGACCCGCTCAAACTGATAGCGCTCGATGCCGACGATCTCGCCGTCATATCGGCCCATGTGCAGGATGCCCGCGTCCAGGCCTCCGACATCGTCTGGCGGCAGGACGAAAAGCGGCTGGTGGTTGGCATCGACCGGCTGGATTGGGAGCAGACGCTGTCGGGCGGAACCGAGCCGCGGCGTTCGATCGCAGCGCTCCGCTTCGACCGCGTCCTGGCCTGCAAGTCACGCAACATCGACCTGGAGCAGCCCGAGGCGGTGCTGGAACTGGTCGGGATCGAATTCCATCCAGGCGAAGCCCCCGGCGGCAGCGCGCTGCTGCTGTTCAGCCAAGGTGAGGCGCTGCGGCTGGACGTCGAATGCCTGGAATGCGAGCTGACCGACCTCGGCACCGACGATCTCGGCGCCAGCGACCTCGCCATCGCGCCGGAGGGGTGAAGGGCTCGTCATTCCGGGGCGATGCGCAGGCATCGAACCCGGAATCTCGAGATTCCGGGTCTGGTCCTGCGGACCATCCCGGAATGACGTTCCCAGAGGGTTGACGGCCCTTGGCCGCCGCGCCATTGAGCAGGGGCCTTCGACGTCTCTCAGAAAGCCGCCATGCCCGTTCGCCTGGATACCAGCAGCGCCGATTTCGGCCAGCAATTCAAGCAATTCCTCGCCGCCAAGCGCGAGGTTTCGGCCGATGTCGAGCGCGCCACCCGCGCCATCGTCGATGACGTGGCTGCGCGCGGCGACGCCGCCCTGCTCGAGGCGACCAAAAAGTTCGACCGGCTCGACATCGACGCGGCCGGCCTGCGCGTGACCGCAGCCGAGATCGAGGCGGCGGTCGGGGCTTGCGACGCAGCAACCCTCGATGCCCTTAAATTCGCCCGTGACCGGATCGAGGTCTTCCACCAGCGGCAGCTGCCCAAGGATGAGCGTTTTACGGATGCGCTGGGCGTCGAGCTCGGCTGGCGCTGGAGCGCGGTCGATGCGGTCGGGCTCTACGTGCCCGGCGGCACCGCGGCCTATCCGTCCTCGGTGCTGATGAACGCGGTGCCGGCGAGCGTTGCCGGCGTGCCGCGGGTCGTCATGGTGGTGCCGTCGCCGGACGGCAAGCTCAACCCGCTGGTGCTGGCTGCGGCACAGCTCGGCGGCGTGTCCGAGATCTATCGTGTCGGCGGCGCGCAGGCGGTGGCGGCGCTGGCCTACGGCACGACGACGATCGCGCCGGTGGCTAAAATCGTCGGCCCCGGCAATGCCTATGTCGCCGCCGCCAAGCGGCAGGTGTTCGGCAAGGTCGGCATCGATATGATCGCCGGCCCCTCGGAAGTGCTTGTGATCGCCGACGACACCGGCAATGCCGGCTGGATCGCCGCCGATCTGCTGGCGCAGGCCGAGCATGATGCCAGCGCGCAGTCGATCCTGATCACGGACAGCGCAGGCCTCGCCACAGAGGTTGCGCGCGCGGTGGAATCGCAGCTCGCCACGCTGCCCCGCGCCGAGATCGCGCGCGCCTCGTGGAACGATTTCGGCGCCATCATCATGGTCAAGAAACTCGACGAGGCGGTCGAGCTTGCGAACGCCATCGCCGCCGAGCATCTGGAAATCATGACCGCGGATCCGGAAGGCTTGTCGGCGAAAGTCCGCAACGCCGGCGCGATCTTCCTTGGGCCCCATACGCCGGAAGCGATCGGCGATTATGTCGGCGGCTCCAACCACGTGCTGCCGACGGCGCGTTCGGCGCGGTTTTCGTCGGGCCTTGGCGTGCTAGACTTCATGAAGCGCACCTCGATTCTCAAATGTGGGCCGGACCAGTTGCGCGCGCTGGGGCCTGCTGCGATGACCCTGGGCAAGGCCGAGGGTTTGGACGCCCATTCACGCTCGGTCGGATTGCGCCTCAATTTGCCATGAACAAGCCGCCACCAGACGATGACCAGCACAACCGCATCGTCGCGGTGACGCTCGACGAGGAATCGATCGGGCGTTCCGGGCCCGACATCGAGCATGAGCGGGCGATCGCGATCTACGATCTGATCGAGCAGAATTTGTTTGCGCCGGAAGGGGCCGGCGAGGGCCCGTTCACGCTGCATCTCGCGATCACCGGCAACCGGCTGATGTTCGACATCCGCCGCGAGGACGGCACGCCTGTTGTCGCGCATTTGCTGTCGCTGACGCCATTCCGGCGGATCGTGAAGGATTATTTCATGATCTGCGACAGCTACTACCAGGCGATCCGCACCGCCACGACCGACAAGATCGAGGCGATCGACATGGGCCGCCGCGGCATCCATGACGAAGGCTCGCGCACGCTGCAGGAGCGGCTGAACGGCAAGGTAAGAATCGATTTCGAAACCTCGCGCCGCCTGTTCACGCTGATCTGCGTCCTGCACTGGAAGGGGCAGGACGCATGACGCCGAAAAGTGTGGAGCGGTTTTCGGAATACGTCATGCGTCAAACAGAACGCATGATCTTGAGTGCGAAGCCGATCGCCGAAAGGGTCGCGGCCCGAACCAGAGAAGCCTGACCGCATGGATGCGCCGCCACGTGCGCGCAACCCCCAAGCCGTATTGTTCGCGTGCGGCTTCAACAGCGTGCGTTCGCCGATGGCCGAGAGCCTGCTGCGGCAGATGTTCCCGCAGGCGCTCTATGTGAAATCCGCCGGCGTCAGGAAAGCTGAGCTTGATCCGTTTGCGGTCTCGGTGATGGCGGAACTCGGCCAGGATATTTCGGGCCACAAGCCGATGACGTTCGAAGAGCTCGAGGATTGGGAGGGGCTCAATTTCGATCTCATCATCACGCTGTCGCCCGAGGCGCATCACAAGGCGCTGGAACTGACGCACACCTTGGCGGCCGATGTCGAATATTGGCCGACGCCTGATCCCACCGGCACCGAAGGCAGCCGCGAGCAGAAGCTGCAGGCCTATCGCGAAGTCTGCGACGGACTGATGATGCGCATCCGCCGGCGGTTTTCGAAGGCAGGCGCGGCGAGCGAGTAACCGCAGGGAAAGGGCGGGGACCTCTCAACTCGTCGCCCCCGCGAACGCGGGGGCCCATACGCCGCGGCCGAGCGATTTGAGGCAGTGCCCGTCGTCGCTGTCATTTCCCCGACAATCAGCTGTGGTTATGGGTCCCTGCGTTCGCAGGAACGACCTGAGATTCGTAGCTACAACAATCACTTGTTCCCCGGTTGTGGAATGGAGTGCCTTCCGATAGGTTCCGCGCGCGCGATCCCCTCCGAATCCTTTTCCGCGACAAACCCCGCATGCTTGGCCGCCCTAAAATCGTTCTTGCTTCCGGTTCGCCGCGACGGCTCAGCCTGCTCAACCAGGCCGGCATCGAGCCCGACGCGCTGCGCCCGGCCGATGTCGACGAAACCCCGAAGCGGGGCGAGCTGCCGCGCGCCTGCGCCAACCGTCTCGCCCGCGCCAAGGCCGATGCGGCGCTGAAATCCGTCCAGCTCGACGACGAGCTGCGCGGCTCCTTCATCCTCGCCGCCGATACGGTGGTTGCGGTCGGCCGCCGCATCCTGCCCAAGGCCAATCTGGTGGACGAAGCCGCGCAGTGCCTGCGGCTGCTCTCGGGCCGCAACCACCGCGTCTACACGGCCATTTGCCTGGTGACGCCGAAGGAGGCGTTCCGGCAGCGCCTTATCGAAACCCGTGTCCGCTTCAAGCGCCTCAGCGAGGAAGACATCCAGGCCTATATCGGCTCCGGCGAATGGCGCGGCAAAGCCGGCGGCTACGCCGTGCAGGGCATCGCCGGATCGTTCGTGGTCAAGATGGTCGGCTCGTACACCAACGTCGTCGGTCTGCCGCTCTACGAATCGGTCACGCTCTTGGGCGGCGAGGGTTTTCCGATCCGCTTCGGCTGGCTCAATGCCAGCTAAGCCGCCAGCCGATGCCGGGGAATCCAGGGGCGCCTCAAAGCCCTGCCCGGAATGCGGCAAGCCGTCGAGCCTCGCCACCGCGCCATTCTGCTCCCCCCGCTGCCGCGACGTCGACCTGAACCGCTGGCTCTCCGGCAAGTACGTCATCCCCGGCAAAGAGACCGACCCTGAAGACGCCGAATAGGTGTGATTCGCCAATCATTTGGAGAAGGTGCACGCGACGGGCCTGCCACGCCGAAGCCGCAGGCGAAGGCGGGTGGACACAGCCCTCCGACCTCTCTATAAACCGCCCGCTCGCCTAGGCCTTTGGGCCGTCCGAGTATGCCCAGGTAGCTCAGTTGGTAGAGCATGCGACTGAAAATCGCAGTGTCGGTGGTTCGATCCCGCCCCTGGGCACCATTTGCGCGCGAGCGCGGATCGCCATAGCTCCCTGAAATACTCAAACAATCGGCTTAGACCTTAGCAACGGTGCTCGCGGTGCCGTGCAACAGCTAGCCGCCTCGCTTTCATTTGCTGGTCGAGACAACGGCAAGGTGTATTGCCACTTCCGTTACCACGTTCGCAACCTTAAGATGGTGCCAGGGCTGACATGGCAACTCTGCGGTTCGACGACTTCGAAAACGATACGATCGTCCTGCACTTCGGGGGCGCCGAGGGCAGCATAGATGCCTATACGCTCGCTGAAGCCTTAATCGGCTTCGCCGACATGGCCCGCGCGATCAGCGCTACGGTCGACCCCGGTACCGATATAGAGATATTGGTCGAAGCGACAGGACCGGGAAGCTACCGCACTCGCATCCGGCGGATCAAAAAGGGCTACGGCGGCCTACTCGCTATAGGCGGAACAGTATTTTGGGGGATCGTCTCGAACTACATCTACGACAACTATGTTAAGAACGATCCGCCGCCTCAGGTCACCGTGAATGCAGACGGCACGGTCGTTAAGATTGGCAAGCACACCATCATCGTTTCTGCGGCCGTGCATTCCGGCACCGAGCACGCAAAGCAGAACCCGGCCGTTCAGAGCGGCCTAGCAAAGACATTCGCCGCGCTTGAGGCGGACGAGAACGTTAAAGACTTCGGCGTCACCGACTCGCTTACCGATCCAGAGCCGAAGTTCATCATCCCTCGCGCTGAATTTCCGAGGATCGCGCAACGACCGCCGTCGACGAAAGAAGAGCCATCGACTCGCTTAACGAAAAAGCGAGCACGCCTTTTTGTATTGAAAGCATGGCTCAACCACGCAAAGCGCAAATGGTCGTTCGAGTGGAACGGCGAACCTGTATCCGCCCCCATCAGCGATACCATATTTCTCGACAAAGTGGATCGCCGCGAGGTGCTACTCGGAGCAGGTGATGCTCTCGATGCGGAGCTCACATTCAAGCAGAACTACGACAAGACACTTGGCGTTTGGATCAACGACCCTCAATCCTACGTCGTCACAAAGGTATTGAGACCTATTCCGAGGGTGTCCTAGGTTATTGCGGTGAGAGGGTACTTAATGCTTTGAGCAGCGTAGCGCGGATGAGCAAGCGTAGCCCGGATGAGCGAAGCGACATCCGGGTTTTGTTGTACCAATCCCGCATATCGCTTTGCTCATGCGGGCTACCTGCTACGATGATGGTTGGCCGGATTACTTCTTGAAAGCAGAAATGGTCTAATCGCGATGGCAAAAGACACGCATGTCGTCGATTCATTCGAAAACGCATTGTTTCAGCATTTTAGTAGCGATCGGATGGGCGACGAAATGGCGCACATACTTTCGAAAATCACGATCAATTGGGGGAAGCTGGAGCAGGCCTTGTATCTCTCGATCAAATCAATTGACGCCAAAGAAGCGGACCAATGGAGAGAGGAGTTTTTCTCGACGCCCGCCTTAGCGCAAAAGAGAGCGAGAGCGCGAAAGAACCTGCAAGCAATAGTCGCCACTTCATATCCGAAGCTATTGGAGCTGTTTAGAGGGGCGCTTGATGACCTTCAACATATACAGAACCGAAGGAACATCCTGAGTCACGGCATTTGGCTTCCCGTCGAGACAGTAAACGAATATCCCGTTCAGCCGCTACGCTACGACAATGCCAAGATGACCTTCGATCCGATTGTAGTCGTTGACATCAACTATTTGAATGAGCTTCTGGACGACATGATGGAATTCATAAATCGTATCTACTCGATTGGCTCCGAGCTGTTGGCTCATCAGCAACTAAAGAAGCGGGGTAAGCGGTAGACACTCCCAACCTAGCACTTACAAGTTTCGACTTTGCGAGCTCTCACTTCTGCTCCGCAACGCATGGTTCAGTTCATCCAGCCGCTTCTGCCATTCTGCGCCGGGCATGAAAGCAAGAATGGCGGCGTCGCCGGGCGAGGCCTTGATCTATTCAGGGTCGCGCAGACTCGCCGCAATATCGGCTTCGAGCTTCTTGGCGACATCGTCCGAACGGCCTTCGCTACGACGAAGACGCGTTCGGCGGTCATCGTTACTGTGATGCCTGTTTCCTCCGCCGTCGGACCAGCATAAGATTGCCATACCGCGATCACGTGAGGTTTTCGTATGCTGCCCATTCCCGCCGACATCTTCACCGAGCCCGACGACGTATCCCCCGACGGCCTGGCTAATCTCGGACCCCTGCGTCATCTGGCGGGTGTTTGGCAGGCGGACAAGGGCGTGGACGTCAACCCCAAGGCCGAGGGCCCGGAGCGTCGGGTTTTTCGGGAGCATATCCGGATGGACCCGATCGATCCGCAGGCCAACGGACCGCAGCTCTTTTATGGTTTGCGTTATCACATCCACATCAACACGCCCGAAGAGGACATCACCTTCCACGATCAAGTCGGCTATTGGCTGTGGGAGCCCGCAACCGGCCTGATCCTGCAAAGCGTGACAATTCCGCGGGGCCAGGTCTTGCTCGCATCGGGCCACGCGAAGCCGGACGACAAGAAAATCTCCGTCACGGCGAAGCGGGGCGATACGCGTTACGGAATCTGCTCAACGGATTTTTTGGACGAAGCGTTTCGCACCGAGAGTTATCGATGCGACATCACCTTCAACGACGATGGAAGCTGGACCTATCTCATCGAGACCGAGCTTCTGGTGAAGGGAAGGGACGTGCCGTTTAATCATCACGACACCAACACCTTGAAGCGTGTCGGGGAGGCGGTGCTCAATCCGTTAGCCGCCATCTTGAAAGATCGCGCCGAGAAGAAGTAGCATATTGGCCTCGCCTACGAGGCGACTTGCTCACGCCGCCTCGTAGGTGGCGATCTTCTTGATCTCCGGCGCGAGCATATCCTCCGCCGTTTCAAGATCGTAACGCGCCTGAATGTTCATCCAGAACGCAGCGCCGGTCTTGAAGAACTTGCCGAGCCGCAGCGCGGTGTCCGCGGTCACGGGCTTTTCCTCGCGCGCGATGCGTTCGATCCGGGTGCGGGGCACGTGCAGCGCGGCCGCGACCGCGTAGGGAGTCAATTTGAACGGGATGAGAAATTCTTCCCGCAGGATTTCGCCGGGATGGATCGGCGGAAGCTTCTTTGCCATTTGTGAACTCCTAATGATAGTCGATGATCTCCACGTCTTCCGGACCTGCGTCGGTCCATCTGAACACGATCCGCCATTGATCGTTGATGCGGATGGAATATTGACCCGCCAGATCGCCCTTGAGCGCTTCAAGACGGTTGCCGGGAGGCGATTTCAGGGCCTCGAGAAAGTCGGCGGAGTCCATCATGATCAGCTTTCGGCGAGCGACCTTGGCGAGATCGGCCGGGAATCCCTTCGGAGCCATACGGCCCTGAAGGATCAACTCGGCGAATTTTCCCTTGAAGCTTCTGATCACAGGCAATACGTATCTCATTGAGATACGTATTGCAAGCGTTAGTATCTTAATGAGATACTATTGACGATGAAGACGGATTGCTCCGCGGGCGCCGATGCGCTTTTCATTCACTCGGGAAAAGCAAGCGTAGCCCGGATGAGCGGAGCGACATCCGGGGTGAAGTTAGCGCCGAACCCGCATATCGCTCTGCTCATGCGGGCTACCGGCGAATAAGGCAACGCGTGGTTCACTCCGGAAATAGCCCGGCGAGGATCTCCCCGGCCATGTTGAAAGCCGCCACGCCGCGGAATAGCGCGGCGATTCCCGCGCTCGCGTGCAGTTCTTCCAGCGTCGCGCCGGCCTTGATCGCGGCCTTGGCATGATTGGCTGCGGCTTCGGAGGTCTGCACCAGCAAAATCGCGAAAGCCATCAGTTGCACGGTCTTCTGATCCAGCGCATCCGGCGTCAGCGCTGCAATTCGCCAATCCTCCAGCGCCGTCACCAGATCCGGGTCGACGCGCATGCCAAGTTCGAGCCGCTTCCCGATCTTCGGCGGCGTGAAGCCGATCATGGATTCGTAGCGCGACTTCAGCTCGTCCAGTGACGCTGCCTTCCTGGTCATACGCTTCTCATCCTTGTTTCAGCCACGGCGCGAGGTTTCACCTGACCTTGGCGCCTCAATCGACCTTGGCGCCGGAGGTCTTCACCACCTCGCCCCATTTGTCGACCTCGGTGCGCAGGAAAGCGCCGAATGCATCGCCGGACAACGTGCCGGGCTCGGCGCCGACATCGGCCAGCCGCTTCACCATGTCCGGCTCGCCCATCACCTTGCCGACGGCTTCGATCAGCACCTTCGTGACATCGGGCGGCACCTTGGCCGGCGCAACCAGGCCGAACCACGACGACGCCTCGAAATTCGCAACCCCCGCTTCGACCATGGTCGGAAGCTCGGGAAAAAGCGGCGAGCGCGCGGCGCCGGCGACGGCCAGCGCGCGGATCTTGCCACCCTGCACCTGCGGACGAACAGCCGGCATGTTGTCGAACATCATCGGCATCTCGCCGGCGATCAGATCGTTCATCGCTGGCGCCGCGCCGCGATAGGGGATATGAACGATATCGATGCCGGCCCGCGCTTTCAGCAATTCGCCGGCAAGATGATTGGTCGAACCAAGACCCGACGATCCGAAATTGAGCTTGCCCGGCGACGCCTTGGCCAGCGCGATCAGTTCGGACACCGTCGTAGCCTTCACGTCGGGATTCACCGCCAGCACGATCGGTACCGATGCGATCAAGGCGATCGGAGTGAAATCCCGTTCCGGATTGAACGATAGCTTGGAATACAGCGATTGATTGACCACCAGTGGCCCCGGCGCTGCCAACAGCAGCGTGTAGCCATCGGCCGGTGAACGGGCCACCGCCTCGGCTCCGATATTGCCTCCGCCGCCGCCGCGATTGTCGATGACCACGGGCTGGCCCCAAAGTTGGGATAGCCGTGTTCCCAACAGGCGCGCCACCACGTCATTCGATCCGCCGGCCGGGAACGGTACCACGATCTTGACGCCGCGCTCGGGGAATTCGGCGTGCGCGGCCTGTCCAACCAGCGATCCAAGGACGAGGGCCGACAGCACGGAAATGAGATACCGCATTCGTTGCTCCAGATAATCGATTTTTATGGTTTACTCGATTTTAGGTTGACAGCAATCTTTACGGTCGTCAAACCGGCCGTCATCATGTCGTCCCATCAAAGTTAGCAACATGTCACCGAGGGCCATGAGCGCGTATCAATCCGGCACACTGAAACCTTGCCCTGGCCCCGACCGCCACCCGAAGCGTCCGGTCTTTGCAATGCCGCCGGGCGCCTGCGACACGCACGTTCATGTCTTTGGACCTCAGGCCGAATTTCCTTTCAGCGAACAGCGCAGCTACACGCCCGAGGACTGCACGTATGATGACCTGATGCAGCTTCACGCCACGCTGGGGATCGATCGCGCCGTCATCGTTCACGGCGGCGCACATGGCACCGACAACCAGGCCACGCTCGCGGCCCTTGACCGAAATCCTGGAAAACTTCGCGGCGTCGCCGTGATTCCGTCCGGCTTGCCGCGGCCCGAACTGGAGGACATGAACCGGCGCGGCATGCGCGGCTGTCGCATGTCGACGGTGGTGAGCGGCGGCGCTTCGTTCGCACATCTGCGCGGGCTGGCCGAGGAAACCCTTGACCTGGGCTGGCACCTCGTGCTGCACTTCAATGCCGCAACCGAACTGGTGGATGTGGCGCCGCAGCTCCTGCAAATTCGAAGCTCGTTTGTGCTCGATCACCTTGCCCGGATCAGCGCGGCCGAAGGCGTCGAGTCAGAGCCATTCCGAACGTTGCTGCGGCTGCTCGATACTGACCGTTGCTGGATCAAGCTTGCCAGCCTTTATCGCTTGTCTTCAGAACCCTATCCTCATCGTGACATGCTGCCGATGATCCGAAAGGTCGTCGAATTGCGTCCGGACCGCATCCTGTGGGGCAGCAACTGGCCGCACCCGATCTGTCCCGTGCCGATGCCGAATGACGGGGACCTGGTCGATCTGATTCCGCTGTGGCTTCCGGACCACCGCACGCAGCAACTCGCCTTGGTCGATAACCCCGCTTTGCTTTATGGCTTCGAGCCGGTAACCTGAGCGCACCATGAGCGACGCGCGTACCCTTGCCGTTCCGGCATCCGCCACTCTCTCCACGGCGCTCGTCGCGCGCCTGCGGGACGCGATCATGCGCGGCGAGTTGCTGCCGGGAAGCAAGCTCAATCTGGACCGGCTGCGTGCCGCGTTCGGCGTCAGTCTCAGTCCGCTGCGCGAAGCCCTCTGCCGTCTGGAAAATGACGGCCTGGTCGCCCTGATCGACCAGCGTGGCTACCGGGTCACCCCGGTCTCTGCTGATAATCTCACCGAAATCATCCGGCTTCGCATCGAACTCGAAGGCCTGGCGATCAAGGAGGCGATCGAGCACGGTGACGTCACCTGGGAAGGGCGTATCCTGGCGGCACTGCATCAACTGAGCCGCTGCAAGCGTGGCGCGCGGTCGGCGGCGGAGCAGGACGCTTGGGAAACCGCGCATCGCGCGTTCCACGCCGAGCTGATTTCCGCGTGCCGGATGCCGCTACTCCGCCAGTTCTGCGCCACCCTGCACGATCAGAGCGATCGCTATCGCCGGATTTTTCTCAAGAAGCATGCGCCGGACCGCAACGTGCCCGTCGAGCACACAGCGCTCGCGCATGCGATGATCGAGCGCCGCACGCGCGACGCCACGCGGATCCTGCGTGAACACATCGAACGCACCGGGCGCAACATTCAGGCGGCGCTGGCGCTCAGCTCGAAATAGTATTCGAAAATTGTAGCCCGGATGAGCGTAGCGACATCCGGGTCCTACGAAGGCCCCGCATATCGCATGCGCGCACACACCGTCATCCAGCAATTTCCGGGATGATGAACTTGTGCCGCTGATTTGCCCGACGTGTCAAGTTTCGAACTAAACCTTAGACTGCAGCAGTCGCCGGCTACTTTGCATGGGGTTGTTTTCGATATTTTTGGTACGAGGCCCGGCGCCCCGGCGCGACGCTCTGCAAGCCACCGTAGAATTACCCGGTAACACTGCTGATGATCTCCGGGAAGTACCGAAGTCCCGCATATCGCTGCGCTCATGCGGGCTACTTGCTTCCACCGCGCCGTATCTCACTTCTGTTCCTGCGCCTTCATCTCTTCCGCGAACGGCCGCAACGCCCGGTTCATGTCGTCGAGACGCTTCTGCCATTCGGCGCCGGGCATGAAGGCAATGACGGCGGCATCGCCGGGTGAGCTCTTGATGAATTCCGGTTCGCGCAGGCCCTCCGCGATGGCGGCTTCGAGTTTTTTGGCGATGTCGTCGGAGACGGCCTTCGGCACGGCAAAACCGCGTTCGGCAGTCATGGTGACCGGGATGCCGGTTTCTTCCGCGGTGGGAACGTCGGGGAGCGACGGCGAGCGCTGCTTCGAGAGAATCGCGATCGCGCGGAGCGGTCCCTTGTTGCCGCCGTGCAGTTCGGGGACTTCGCTGACGCTGACCATGCCGACTTCCAGATGGCCGCCGAGCAGATCCGTCCGCTGCACGGCCGTACCGCGATAGGAAATCTCGTTGGGCTCGACCTTGGCGGCGCCCGCCAGCATGCGGATCGCCAGATGTCCGTTGGTGCCCGCACCGTTGTGGCCGAACGTCACGGAGCCCGGCTTGGCGCGCAGCGCCGCCAGCACGTCGGCAAGCGTGGCGAACTTGCTCTCCGTCTCCACCACGATCACGCTGGGATCGTCCACCACGCGCGCGATCAGGCGGATCTCGTCCATGCTGTACTGGGTCTTTCGCGTCATCGGGATAAAGTTGTAGCCGGGCACGTTGACGACGCCGATCGAATAGGCATCCGGCGCGGCGCGCTGGATCCCGGCAAACGCGATCTCGCCGCCGGCGCCGGGCTTGTTCAGCACGACGAACTTGACCTTGCCGCCCAGTCGCTGCTCGACGAACGGTAATAGCTTGCGCGCCATGACGTCGGTCGCGCCGCCGGGCGCAAAGCCGATGGCGACTTCGATCGGCTTGTCGTCCGGCCATCCCGCCCAGGCTGGCCCGCACGCGGCTACCCCGACGACTGCTGCGACCAGCGCCGCGACCTTGCGATTCATGACATCCACCCTTTTTCTTGTTGTTGTTGGGCAGTCGCGCCGCCGACGGGCCGCGACCGATGATTTATGAGGTTCACTTGTAACTGCCCGGCCCGGCGAAGGACAGCCGGCGCAACGGCACGCATAGCCCCATGAGCGGAGCGACGTACGGGCTCTGGTAGCTATCCCCGTATATCTCGAAGCTTGTCATCTCCGCGCGAGCGTTGCGCTCGTCGGGGCGCGCATTCGCGCGACCCGTTGGCTCATGCGGGCTAGTTGCCGTTTATCGTCGATGACGTGGTTTCGGTTTCGGAGGGTCTGTTCCAGTAATTGCCCGATACCACGCGGCGTCGGATTGCGCGCGCGCCCTGTCAGCGGCGAGATCCGATTGCGCCCGATAGAACTGACTTAGGCCGAGGTAACAATCGGTGCGTGCCGGTCCGCGAGGTATCCCTTCGCAATTCGTCTGCGCGTCCGCGACGGCAGGAGAGGCCACCAGCAAGACTGTGACGACACTTACGGTCCAAGGTGCCATACCGCCTCCAGGCGCGTCCGCACGGACATGCCATCGAGTTCAGTAAGAACTATACCGGCGCATGTTCGCGTTGATCATGCATTTGATCACTTGGCGGTCGCAGCGCCAACATTTGTCCAGGCGTCCCCAGTCGCTTATCCCTGCTGCCCTGTCGGTACACCTGCCCAAGCAATTAGCGGCTCTGTCTTCACATCGCCAATGCTGTGCTTCGGAAGGTGTGTTGAGGAGCACTCCGGTGCCTATGAGCGCAATCGCGAAAAAAAGGTGCCGTGTCATGGTCGGACCTCCTGATAAAGGCGCGGGCCGTTTCGGATATTAGCCCCTCGACTGATCTAAATCCAGCAAGTGTAGCCCGGATGCCAACGGACCGCCGACGCGCCCCGTGACGAGACGAGGCGGTTTGCCCGCTGTGGCCCCACGAGCGAAGGCGGATGCGACATCCGGGGTTGGTTGGCCCCGATCCCCGACCACCTGGCGCCACGCCGCCGAAATTTTGCGTCTCCCGGGAGGGGAGCGTTTGCGCGCAGCTCGGTCCGCGTCAGGCGCCGAATTCAATTCCACACATGCCATTCGAGGAACCACGCCGCCGGCGCGCCGTTACCACCCTGCAGCAACGGAGTGGAACATGACAAACGATAACGCGCGCGACGTGGAGCGCGCATGGGAATTGATGAAGAAGATCGGTTTTGCGATGCTGGTGACGCGCGATGGAGACAAGCTGCGCGCCCGGCCCATGAGCGCGTATCTGGAGCGCGAGAGCAACACGATCTATTTCCTGACGGACGCGCGGCGTCACAAGGATGAAGAGATCGCGCGCAACCCCGGTATTAACCTGAGCTTTGCCGACGCCTCTGCCCAGAAGTACGTCTCGTTGACCGGGAATGCCGTCGTTTCCAACGACCGCGCCAAGATCAAGGAATTGTTTTCGACGACCGCAAAAGCGTGGTGGGAAAGCGCCGATGATCCGAATATCCGCGTGTTGAAAGTTACGCCCGACGATGCGGAATATTGGGATTCGCCGGGCACCATTGTCTCATACGTCAAGATGGCCGCCGCCGCCGTCACCGGCACGCGGCCCGACATCGGCGAAAACCGCAAGATCTCGATGTGACGTGATGGGTAGCCCGGGTGAAGCGAAGCGCAACCCGGGATAAGTTTAGCCGTGGAGAGAGGTCCCGGGTTACGTTTCGCTTCACCCGGGCTACGGTCTCTATTCGCTTGATACCGTAGCCCGGATGAGCGAAGCGATATCCGGGTTTCGACGGCCGGACCCCGCATGTCGCTTTCGCTTATGCGGGCTACCTGCTCACGTTATTCCGAATGATCACGCACCGATCGCCGTCGCCATGACGACGAGCACGATCGCACTCAGCCTGTACATCAGCTCGGGATGTCCAAGGCCGCGCAAGCGCCGAGGATGTAGCTATCGGCTCTTCTTGCCGAGCACCAGATCGACCGTATGCGCGGCAATCTTCCGAAGCTGGGCCTCATCGCCGAAGGCGCGTTCGAGCACGGCCAATCCGCGCGTTACGGTGACGATGTGCAAGGCAGCGCTAGCGGGGTCTCCGTTGAACTCGCCTCGCGCCGCGCCCTCCGACAAGGCTTGCTGAACCAGGCCGGTGATGCCCGCCACCAGATCTGCAAACGCCTGGCGCGCGTTCTCGTCGAGCCCTTCGCCTGCGACGGAGCCGAGCTCCATCAGTCCCCGCGTGGTCGGACAGCCGCGGGGCGGTGAGCCGGAACGGAAATTCTTGATTGTCAGTTCCAAAAACGCCGTGAGGCGCTCGCGTAAGGTCCCCGGGCCGAGCGTCTTTTGCAGCGCGCTCAGATATTCGCTCGCATAGCGCTGGTAGGCGCAGAGAAACAGCGCTTCCTTGCTGCCGAAGGCGTTGTAGAGACTGCCGCGCTGGACGCCCGCGTCACGCGCGATGTCCGAGAGCGACGTGCCCCGCACCCCGTTGCGCCAGAATTGGTCGAACGCGATACGCAGGACTTCGTCGTGGTCAAACTCTCGCGGCCTCACGTTTCCCTCCTGGATGCGACGTCGGTCCAATGCCTACCTAACGCCGGTCAAAAAGTATTTGACATGGCGTCAAGAACGGCGTCTATCAATCTAGACAACGTGTCAAAAATTACTGATAGCCCATTTCGTCAACGGGGTGAACTACCCCTGCGGGAGCCGCCGTGGCGTGCGTCCGCAATGCCGTTGAAAGGACCCGCAATGCCGCTCCTTCACATCTCTCTGCGCGCCGGAAAGCCGGAAGCCTACCGGCAGGCGATCTTCGACAGTCTCTACCGCGCGATGCGCGAGGCGTTGGACGTGCCTGAAGACGACCAGTTCATGACCATCCGGGAGCATGAGCCTGCCAACTTCCGCTACAGCGCGTCCTGCTATGGCGTCACCCGGAGCAAAGATGTGGTGTACATCCAGATCACCGTGTTCAACACCCGCACCGCGGAACAGAAGAAGGCGCTGTTCCGGCGGACTGCAGAACTGCTCGGCGAAAACCCCGGCATCCGGCCGGAAAACGTGTTCGTGAATATTCTCGAATCCGCGAAAGAGAATTGGTCGGTCGGTCACGGCGTCGCGCAATTCGCCTGAGGCGAGAAGCGCGAATTATCGCAACGTCTGCCGACGCCGGGTGCGCAGGCATCTGTGCACTTGCCTGCCATGATGCTGCGGGCGCGCCCGGGTTGACTCGCGTCCGGGAATGCCTTCGCATCTGGTTGCTGACCAGGTGTGAGAGGTGCCCCCATGACGGAGTGGTATTTTGTTTGGGTCGAAGGTCTGCGCGGGCCCGTGCCGCAGAAGTGGTCGTCGGACGGGCTCTGGGGGCAGGTGGCCCGTCAGGATGTCATTGTCCGCTTCACGCTTGATGATGCGGAGGCGCGTCTGTCGCTCGATGAATTGGCAAGGCGGCATCCGGTTCCCGACGGCAGATAGCCGGCCACCGTTGGCGGCCGCCACAAGATTTTCACACCCGGCTTCGGTCTCACACTTTGTGTTGTTGGGAACATTGCGAATTTAACTTCGTTGCCGGTTGAACGGGCGCAAAGAGGCAACACTGTCCCGTGTTCAGTTCGCGGTATCAGCGAATTGAACGAGACCTTGCGAACCAGCGCATGCTGGTGGGGACGAGCGATCAGGATCCGACACCCTTGACGCTTTTATCCTCGCAAGGAGCAGCCGCGCACGCGGCTTTCAACCAACCAAGCCAGCTAAGGAGTTGTGCATGAAGTTGAACTCGGCACAGGTGGAACGCGCCTTGAAGCAGTTCGAAGCCCAGGCGCTTCCGGACGATCATCCGGTGGTTCCGCAATTGGCCAGCATGTTCGGGGAACATACGTTCTTCCTCGACAGCGGCGGCCTCAACGTCCTGGAACCGACCGAGGCTACCGGGTCGGAGGAGGCCGTCGGCATGATCGTAAACCTGGCCTATTGGAGCGATGAGACGCTGACGAAACTATCGCCGCACGAGCCCGAGCCCACAGGCGTGGTCGTCAGCCTCGAATCCAGGCACTGACGCTCGCGATTGAAGGAGCGATCATTTCGCGGCGGGTTCGGCCATGCGGCATGAGGCCGGACCCGCGGCGATCTGTCAGGTCTGCTTGTGGCGTGGCGTCGCCGGTCAGGCTTCGAAATGAACCCCGATCCGCGTCTCCTTGCGCCAGATGACGCGGCACGGCAGATGGCGGTGGTCGGCGTCGACCACCAGCGTGAAGCGTTCCGGAATGCCGACCGGCGAGCCCACCTCGAGTGCGGCGCCAGTTTCGGAGAAATTGCGGATCGTGCAGTCGATGACGGCGCCGCCGCCAAACGAAATCTTGCCGCCCTTCAACAGCCTCCGCCGTGGTGCTGTTCTGTGCTCGTCCATTGCAGGACCTCCGCCTGACCAGCGGAGTCTTTGACCATCAAAGTTACCATCCCGTTACCGTATGCTGCAGTTCCTAATGCAACGCCAGGTGGTGTCGTAATTCTATCCGGCCGTTCATCGGGCCGGGCCATCCGTCCGCGCCCGCCGCCCCTCGATCGGATAGCCCGGATCGTTGAATCCCGGCGTCGAGGGATGTCCGCTCACCACCAGCCGGTCGATCAGCGCCTCGTCCTCGGCCGTGAAGCGATAATCGAGCGCCTTCAGGTAATCGTCCCATTGCTGCTCGGTGCGCGGGCCTGCGATCACCGCCGAGACGAACGACGAATTCAGCACCCATGAAACCGCGAACTGCCCGGCGGTGATGCCGCGGGCCTCGGCGTGCTGCTTGATCTCCTGCGCGAGTTGCAGCGATTCCGGCCGCCATTCGGTCTGCATCATGCGCTTGTCGGCGCGGCCGGCGCGCGTCTCCTTGTCGGGGGCGGCATCGGGCTTGTACTTACCGGTCAGCACGCCGCGCGCCAGCGGGCTATAGGGCACGATGCCGAGGCCGTAATAGCCGCAGGCCGGAAAATGCTCGACCTCGGGCATCCGGTTCATGGCGTTGTAATAGGGTTGGCTGACGATTGGGCGGTCGATGCCGTTATTGTCGCAGATGTTGCAGATCTCGGCGACGCGCCAGGCGCGGTAGTTCGACACGCCGAAATAGCGGATCTTGCCCTGGCGCATCAGGTCACCGATGGCGCGCACCGTTTCCTCCAGCGGCGTCGCGTGGTCCTCCTTGTGCAAATAGTAGATGTCGATGTGATCGGTGCCGAGCCGCTTCAGGCTTTCGTCGGCTGCCTGCAGCACCCAGCGCCGCGACAGCCCGCCGCGATTGGGATCGTCGCCGATCTGGTTGGCGAGCTTGGTCGCCAGAATCCAGTTGTGCCGGTTGTTCGAAATGGCGCGGCCGACCACCTGCTCGGACTGGCCGCCATTATAGGCGTCCGCAGAGTTGATGAAGTTGATGCCGGCCTCGCGCGCCTTGGCGACGATGCGCGACGATGTCGCTTCGTCGGTCGGGCCGCCAAACATCATGGTGCCCAGACAGATAGGCGAAATCTTCAGGCCGCTGCGGCCAAGGTGGCGGTATTGCATCGGGTGGCTCCTCAATCCTGGTCCGTCATTCCGGGGCGATGCGCAACATCGAACCCGGAATCTCGAGATTCCGGGTCTGGTGCTTACGCACCATCCCGGAATGACGGCATGCTTCTCAACCCTCGCTCTTCAATATCTTGAACACGCCGCTCGCCATCGCGATACAGCGTTTGTCGACCGTCACCTCGGTGGTGATGAAAATCAGGCTGCGGGTCGAGCGTACCACATGCGGCCTCGAAATCAGGACTTCGCCGATCTTGCCGGCTTCGACGAAGTGCGTATCGAGCTGTACGGTCGCCAGTGTCGGCTTGCCCGAGACGTAGCGGGCGGTCATGCCGCAGGTGCGGTCGGCAAAAGTCATGAGCACACCGCCCTGCACCAGGCCGCGGCGGTTGTGGTGCTTGTCCTCGGTCGCAAGTGCGTATTCATGCGTGCCGTCGACCACGCGCTGCCATAGCGGGCCGATCAGGTGCAGGAAACCCGTGGTTTCGACGATCTTCCAGCCGTCGGATTTGAGTTTGTCCGCGGCCTTGCTCGTCATGTCGTGCTGTCCATTCCCTGCGGGTTGTCATGCGGTTCGGGTCATTTCATCGGATGCGCTTGTGTTGTAGTCAAGCAGGATGGTCCGGTCATTTGACGATACCACCCGGCGGAATATCGCAGAGCTCTGCGCGGCATTCACGCGGGCGCCCTCGGGCGACACGGAGCCTGGGCTGAAACGTGCTGCCGTGGCCATCGCGCTGACGGAAGCCGAGGCCGGCGGTGGCGCGACGTTTCTTTTGACCCGCCGTGCCGCAACCCTGCGTTCGCACGCCGCCCAATGGGCGCTGCCGGGCGGGCGCTGCGACCAAGGCGAGACGCAGGCCCAGGCCGCGCTGCGCGAGCTGCATGAAGAGCTTGGCGTCGCATTGGGCGAGGGCGATGTTCTCGGCCTGCTCGACGATTACCCGACCCGATCGGGCTATCTCATCACGCCTGCCGTGGTCTGGTTGAGTAACAGCACCGAACTGGTCCCTAACCCGGAAGAGGTCGCTTCGGTGCATCGTGTCGCGCTCGACGATATCGAGCGCGGAGACGCCTTCAGCTTCACGACGATCCCCGAAAGCACGCGGCGGGTGATCCGCTTCCGCCATGCCGGCCAGCATATCCATGCGCCGACGGCGGCGCTGATCTATCAATTTGCCGAAGTGCTGGCGGGAAGAAACACCCGCGTCGCGGAGCTGGAACAGCCGGTATTTGCGTGGAAATAGGATCGCGCGCATCTCACGATGTGAGATGCCATGCAGTTTCGACGTGAGGGCCTCATTCGGAAGTCAACTTGCGAATACGGATCGTTTCAGCGACGATGCGCCAATAAGAAGAACAGTCTTGGGAGCGCGCGCATGATGTCCACGTGGATCAAGAACCTTGGTGTCGCCGCCGCACTGCTCGGTGCAAGCGTCGCGGCCAATTCAGCGCAAGCGCAGAACTATCCCACCCGCGCCGTCACGCTGGTGATTCCATTCGCGCCCGGCGGCAGCACCTCGATTGTCGGCCGCGCCATTGCCGACAAGATGAGCGAAGTGCTCGGCGAGAAGGTCGTGGTCGACAATCGCCCCGGCGCCGGCGGCACGGTCGGCACCAAGGCCGTCGCCAAGAGCGATCCCGATGGCTACACGCTGCTCTTGGGCTACACCGGCACGCTGGCGATCGGCCCCTCGCTCTACAAGAACCCCGGCTACGATCCGCGCAAGGACTTTGCGCCGATCGGCATGATCGGCAATGCGCCGAATTCGCTGGTGGTGCATCCCTCGTTCCCCGCGAAAAGCGTCGCCGAACTGATCGCCTATGCGAAGGCCAATCCCGACAAGGTCAATTTCGGCTCGGCCGGCGCCGGCACCGCCAGCCACATCACCGGCGAATATTTCGCCCGCGCCGCCGGCATCAAGCTGGTGCACATTCCCTACAAGGGCACCGGCCCGGCGCTGACAGATCTGCTCGGCGGTCACATTCCGATGGCATTCGCGCCGATCCCGGCCTCGCATCCCAACGTCTCCGCCGGCAAGCTGCGCGCGCTTGCGGTCACCAGCATCACCCGCTCGAGCCTGTTGCCCGACGTGCCGACGATGATTGAAGCGGGGCTGTCCAGCTTCGACGCATCGCTCTATTACGGCCTCGTCGCGCCATCAGGCACGCCGCGACCGATCGTCGACAAGCTCAACAAGGCGTTGCGTGACGCGCTTGGCTCTGACGAGGTGAAAAAGCAGCTGAGCAATGACGGCACCGAGATCACGCCCGGCACGCCGGAAGACTATGCCGACTTCATCGACAAGGATGAGAAGAAGTGGTCGCAGCTCGTGAAAGCGAGCGGCGTCGAGCAGGAGTAACGCGGACTTCCTTCCTTCTCCCCTTGTGGGAGAAGGTGGCATAGGCGGCCTTTGGCCGCCGTCTCTCGGACTTCGAACGCCGATGCTTCGCATCGGCTACGGCGCCGGATGAGGGGTTCTCTCCGCGGATAGAGACCCCTCATCCGCCTCCGCTTCGCTACGGCACCTTCTCCCCTTGTACAAGGGGAGAAGGAAGGAAAAAAGTTGCATCCTTTCGGGGCTGACTTCGCGAGCACGCTTGCTACAACGGGGCCATGCGCCTTCCATTGATTTGCATGGGTTCCGGATTTGTCGCGCTCGCGCTTCTCGTGGGCGCGTTACCTGCCTTGGCAATGGACGGGACAGCGCAATCGGCCGCCGATGCGATGGCGCAGGCGGCCTCGCCGCAGGTGATCGCCGAATACCGCCGCAAACTGAAAGAGTATGAGCAAGCGCGCGCCGCATTCGAGGAGGAGGCGGGGGCCTATTGGTCTTCAATCTCGGAGAAGCGAAAGGGCCGCAACGCCAAGCGCCGGGACCGCCAGACGATTGCGCTGGACGATTATGTGCTGACCCAGCCGCCGGTCTACAGCGGTCCGAAGCGCCCGGTGAATCCGGAACCGGAGGAAGAAAAGCCGCCGCGCGAGCGCAAGCCGATTCCGGTCGTCGCCGATTTCCTGAAAGCTGCCGCGGACAATTTCCAGTTCGTGCCACAGCGGCCGTCATCTGAAGTCGAGTTCAAGCGCGCCTATGCCCGCTACGCGCTGGCCGCGGGACTGACGCGCGAACAGGCGGTGCGGGTCTATTCATTCGAGACCGGCGGCACCGGAAACCACGACATGCAGTCGGGCCTCAGCGCCTCGCGCCCAGCCTCCCGAGCGATCTCGACTGCGATCGGCTACAACCAGTTGCTCACCACCAACAGCGTCGAATTGCTGGCCGAACAGGGTCACGAATTCATCAAGGAGTTGACGGCTAGGGCCGCGGCGCTCTCGGGCGCACCGCGCAAGGCGATGGACCAAAAGCTTGCCGTGCTGAAAAAGATGGTGGCGTTCACGCGCACCGTGCCGGACACTTGGTCCGACCATGAGAAGCTCGCCAATACGCCGCAAGGCTGGGCCGTGCACGCCATGGTGCTCGATATCGACGTCGGGCCGATGCTGCAGACTCACAAGCTGCTGACATCCGTGATCTTCGCGCGCGCCAAGGGCTACAATCGCCCGCTCTCGGCGGCCGAACTCGAAATGATGAACCTGACCGGCGACGGCACCGGCCTCGATATGGTGACCATGCCGCAGGCGATGCGCGAACAGGTGCCGACCTCGAATTTCTTCCAGCGCGGCGGCTATGAGCGCAACCCGGTCGCGATCCGCCACAACACGGTGGCGAAACTGCTCGCGGTGACCGACGAGCGCATGGATTTCAACAGCAATAAGCCCGGCGCGAAGGAATTGGCGGCGTCGTTTTAGGGCGCTTCTTCCTTCTCCCCTTGTGGGAGAAGGTGGCATAGGCGGCCGTCGGCCGCCGTACTTGGAAAAAGGACGCCGATGCATTGCATCGGCTATGGACGCGAAGCGGCAGTGAGACGGATGAGGGGTTCTCTCCGCGAGTAGCGTTCGTTGAGACAACCCCTCATCCGGCGCTTCGCGCCACCTTCTCCCACAAGGGGAGAAGGGAAGAGCCCCCCTCAGTTCGACCCGAACTTGAACCTGCCATCGTCCTCGAGATAGGGGCCGGTCCGGATATAAAGTTGTCCATTCTCGCCGACGAAGAACAAGGTACCCTTCGGCACCTTCTTGGCGCCCTTGAGCAGCGTGCCGGCATTGTTGGTGCCCATCTTGTAGGACAGCGTCTTGCCGTCCTTGCCGTAGGCGTAGGCCATGTCAGACTTCAGCTCCCACGGTGTCGGCGGCGCGCTTTGCGCAAACGCGCAGGTCGAAAGCCCAGCCAGGACGGCTACCGCCAAAACCGTCTTCGTTGAAATGCCCGTCATCATCCATCCTCCCCGTGAGCCTTCGGCCTCTTTGCCCCGTGCTTTGAACAAATCACGAACGGCGTCGTGTCGTCAATTGGCACCTTCGACGCATCACACAGCCTTTGAGACTTTGTGATTTCCCGCGTTCGACTTCACGACTATGTTCGCCTTTCCGGTTACAAGCATGCATTTGCGAAAAACGTCATAGGGATGGTCAGAATGAACCACGTCATGAAGATCGGTCTTGGTGTTGCGCTGTCGTTCATGACGCTGGCTCAAGCGATGGCGGCCGACGATTTCAGGCTCTCGAACAACCAGCGCATCGCCTGCAGCCGCGGATTGAGCGCGGGCAAGCTCAACACCTCGACCTGCAAATCCTATGCGTATGTGTTCAACACCAAGACGTCGGAATATTTCCGCTGTCAGGTCTCGCTGGCGCTAACGCGGGACAACAAGGAAGTCATCAACGTCCAGGCCGACGGCGGCTGCGCCAAGAAGCCGCGCATCTTCGATGGCGATTCGAGTTATTCGTTCGATGCCACCGAAACCGAGCCGCCGAATACCAATTCGTTCTTCGGTCCCGGCGGCTATGCGATATGGGCCAGCGACAACAATAGTCTGAGGGTGCGTGGCTGCATCATCATCTCGTCCGGCCTCGGCACAGATATCTCGAAGTGCATCGACATGAAGTTCGAGTGAGCCAGGTTCGAGTGAGTTCCGCTCAGGACGGCTTGTCGGAGCCGGGTGCGAGCTGAGGGCGCGAGCGGGCAAATTTCCGCACCGCCACCGGCTTGCCAAACAGGTGGCCCTGGACCAGGTCGAACCCCATGTCGTGAGCGGCAAGAAAATCGGCGCGGGTCTCCACGCCCTGGGCGATGGTGCGGACGCCGTTGTCCCGGGCCAGCTCGACGATGCGCCGGCATACCGTCTGCTTCAGCCGGTCGTTCGCGCAGCCGTTGATATATTGCTGGTCGACCTTGAGTTCGGCGAACGGGAAGCTCCGAAGCTCCAGAAGGGACGGCCACTCCGCGCCGACATTGTCTATGGCAAGCGCGATATTGTGCAGGCGCAGACGTCTCGCGGCGTCTACCGCAAGGTCCGGATGGCCGATCACCTCGCTGCTGTTGATTTCGATCACGAGCCCGCCAAAGGCGGGATGGGCCGGCATGGCGCGGCATAGATCGCGCACCGCCGCGGCATCGCCAAAGAACGACACCGGCAGGTTGATCGAAAGATCGACCGGGCCCTGGCTCTCCAGCAGGTAGCGCCAGTCCTCGATGGCGCGGCCGACCACGAATTCGGACAGCGCGCGAAAGTGCGGATCTTTGTCGTCGGGAATGAAATAGGCCGGCGGAACCACGCCCCAGGCGGGATGCCGCATCCGGACCAGCGCCTCCGCGCCGCTAGGCGCCAGCGAGCGGGTGTTGATCTTCTGCTGATACCACAATTCGAGCCAGCCGGCCTTCAAGGCCTCGGCGACATCGACGGCCGGGCTCGGCGCCGGCTCGGACGGCAGCAGCTCCGCGACGCTGGCGCGCAGGCTCGCCGCGCCGAACGGCGTCTGCAGCGACGGCAGCATGGCAATCCCGTATTCGTCGCCAATCTGCCTGACGGCCTTGACCATGATCGAGTTGGGTTGACCGATGACGAGAACCTTGCCACCGAAATTCCTGCGGACAATGGCTTCGAGAATTTCGCCGACATTGATGCCGTCGACGCACACGCTGAGCACGATCAGGTCCGGCTGCTCCGTCTGCAGCATGCTTGCCAGATCGCCGGCCTGACCGCATTCGCAGGTCACGAAGCCGAGATCCTCGAGCGCGTCGGAAAGAAACAAGCGAAGGTGTTTTTTGCTATCGACGACGCAGGCTCTCGGCGTCAGCTTTCGATGCCCGAAGTTCGCCGCGCGCGAATATTCGCTAAAGCTGATCTGCTCCATCCCCGCCCTCCCAACAGATACCCCGGCGTCAGTGGTACATCCGCCTTGAGGTCGCAATAATGGAATTTTGCGGGAAGCCACATGATTACTTCAATAGGGTTAAGACCGCAGACGAGAATCTGATCTTGCGGTAGTAGCAGCCTTTCCACACGCGCTGCCGGTGAGCGGATAACCCCATCCATTTCATGGGTTTCAGTGAGCGCTCAACTTGCGTGGGCAAATTTTGATCAGCTCCGCATGTTAACGCCTGTGGTCGCTTGCTGGCGACACGATGTTCGTAACTCGTTCGCAGGAGCAGCAATGATGCGGCGCACGCAGGTCATATTAGGCGAGAAAAATCGGCGAGCGGCATTCTTCAGTGGTCGGGCCTGTCTCGCTCATCCTGCGCACGCCGCAATGTCTCCGGCATCATGGTCGCAAATCCGATGAGTCCCGCACCGGCCACGCCAGCGAGAAAAAGGAATGCCGCGCTGTAGCCGGCCTTGACGACGATAAGGCCTGCGGCCGCGGTGCTGAGCGCCCCGCCAAGGCCGGCGGCGGTCGCAATCGCGCCCTGGCTGACATTGAAATGTCCAGTACCGCGCGTGAGATCGGCGACGACGAGCGGAAACAGCGCGCCGAAAATCCCGGCGCCGACGCCGTCGAGCAGTTGCACCGACACCAGCCAGTAGGGATTGTCGGAAAGCGGATAAAGCATGCCGCGCAGCATCAGCACGGCCAGCGCGGCGGTGAAGATCGGCTTGCGCCCCCAAACGTCGGCCTTGTGCCCGACCAGCATCGCCACCGGCACCATCACCATCTGGGCGGCGATGATGCAGACCGACATCAGCGTGGTGCCGAGGTCGCGGTTGATGAGGGCCAGCTTCTGCCCGACCAGCGGCAGCATCGCCGCGTTCGAGAAGTGAAACGCGACCGTCGCGACCGCAAAAATCAATAGTGGCCTGCAGGTTAACAGCACCTGGAAGCCGGATGGCTTGTCATGGCGTGGGCCATCCCGTTCCGCCGTATCGTCGAGACCGCGCGCGACGTGGTGGTCGATCGCACCTGCCGGGATCGCGAGCGTGGCGAAGATGCTGGCGACCGCCATTGCGGCCAGCAGCCAGAACACCACGATGGGCCCGAACGAATAAGCCGTGACGCCGGCTATGGCGGCGGCGACCGCGTTGCCGGCGTGGTTGAAGGCTTCGTTGCGCCCGGTGCGGCGGGCAAAGGCGCGCGGGCCGACGATCCCGAGCGTCACCGCGGCAACCGCAGGCGCGAAAATCGCGCCGGCGGCCGCCGCAATCGCCTGCGTGGCCGCGACCAGTTCAAAGCGGTGGACCAGCGGCAAGGCGATGCAGGAAAGGGTGACCAGGATGGCCGCCGTCACCATCAACGCGCGCTTGGCCGTCGAGCGGTCGATCAGCGCGCCCGCGGGCGTCTGGGCGGCGATGCCGGCGAGTGCAGCGACCGACATCACCACGCCGATCGAGGCCTCGTCCCATTTCTGTTCTGTCAGCAGGTAGATCGCGAGATAGGGACCGAGGCCGTCGCGCACGTCGGCGAGAAAGAAATTCAGCGCATCCAGCGCACGCTCGACGTTCCCTGTCCTGACGATGGCCAAAGCTTGCTCGCGTGGTTCCGACCGTCAGCCAACTTCCGGTGATCCGGCGAGTTCCCGCCTGCGAAAAGAAATGACCGCGGTCCATGGCGGACCGCGGTCATCGAGATCTGTACCGAACGAAGCGCTACTCGCCGCTTACTTGCCGATACCTTGCTCCTTGAAGTATTTCAGCGCGCCGGGGTGGAACGGGATCGGCGAGCGCTCCTGCACCTGGTTGTCGAGCGAAAAACTCTCGGCTTCCTTGTGCACGGCGACGATATCGGCCTTCTTCTCCACCAGCGTCTTGACGATGGTGTAGGCGTCCTCGCTGCTCATCTTGTCGCCGGTGACGATCAGGTTCCACACTTCGGTGATGGAATTGTCCTTGTCGTAGCCGGGATACGAGCCGGCCTTGATCTTGCTCGCCGTATAAAGCTTGCCGTATTTGGCGTTCATCTTCTCGGCCAGGTCGCCATGATCGACCAGTTTCATCTTCGTGCCGGGCGTTGCGGCGAGATCGGTGACGGCAGCGGTTGGAATGCCGCCGACCCAGAAGAACGCGTCGATCTTGCGGTCCTTGATGGCATTGACGGATTCAGCAACGCCGAGCCGCTCGCGCTTCATGTCCTTGTCCTTGTCGAGGCCGGCGGCTTCGATGACACGGAACGCCATCACTTCGGTGGCGCCGCCCGGCGATCCGGTCGAGACGCGCTTGCCTTTCAAGTCCGCCATGCTGTTGATGCCGGTGCCTTCCACCGTCACCACATGCATGCGGTTCGGATAAACTACCAGCAGCGCCTGCAGCGGCAGCTTGCCGCTCTTGAACTTGTCCTCGCCGTTCAGCGCATCGAGGGCAGCATCGGCCATGGTGAAGCCGAGTTCGCTCTTGCCCGCGCCGATCAGTTTGAGATTGTCGACCGACCCGCCGGTGACCTCGGCGGTGGCCTGCACGTTGGGAAGGCTCTTCGACAGCACGTTGGCGACAGCGCCGCCCAGCGGGTAATAGACGCCGCCGGTGCCGCCGGTTCCGATCGACATGGTTTTCTGCTGGGCATAGGCTGCGCCCGCTATTGCGAGCCCCAGGGTCATCGCCAGTATGGCTGTGGTCTTTTTCATTTTTGTCTCCTCAATCCCTTCATTAACTATGTCGTTAGCGCCGGCCGCTCTGGCGACCGCGTTCGGGCCTGCCACAGCAACACGCCGAGACCGATGATCAGGCCGGGCACATAGGTGTAGCTGATATCGCGGCCGATGATCCATTCGACGATCGCCTCAATGAGGCTCGGAAACACCAGCAGCAATCCGGATAGCAGAAGCAAGCCGCGCTCCACTGTCGTATTTTGTCGCAGTGCCCAGTTCTGGGCGAACGCTGCCAGCGCCAGCAGGCCGAAGGTGGTCTTGATCGTGATCTCGAGAATATCGACCCACGAGCCGCCCTTCGGGATCGCCAGCAGTAGCCCGACACCCTGCGGATCGAGCACGAACACGAACGGCACCAGGAACGCCGGCAGCGTGTACTTCCAGGATTGCAGCGTGGTCTTGTAGGGGTCGCCACCGGTGATGGCGGCCGCCGCGAATGGCGAAAGCGCCGTCGGCGGCGACACCTCGGACAACACCGCATAGTAGAAGATGAACATGTGCGCGGCGTAGTCGGGTACGCCGAGCTTGATCAGTGCAGGCGCGGCGATGACCGCGCAGATGATGTACGAGGCGGTCACGGGCACCGCGAGGCCGATGATCCAGACGATCAGCGAGGTGTAGATCGCGGTCAACAATAGACTGCCGCCGGCATAGCTGATCACGATCGACGAGAATTTCAGGCCCAGCCCCGTCAATGTCACGATGCCGACCACGATGCCGGCGCAGGCGCAGGTGGTCGCGGCATTGAGCGCGCCGATCGAGCCGTCGGCGAGCGCCTTCACCAGCTTGGCCGGCATCAGCGCGGTTTCCCTGCGTAGGAAGCTCAGCGCGAAGGTGACGACGATGGCGTAGAACACCGACAGCGACGGCGAGTAGCCGATGATCATGAACAGGACCACGGCGAGCAGCGAGATAAAGTGGAAGCCGTACCGCTTGGTCATCTGGCCGAGTGACATCTCGGGCGTGAAAGTCACGTCCTTGGCGTGGAATTTCTTGGCGTCGAGTTCGACCATGAACAGCAGCGACATGTAATAAAGACAGGTCGGGATCGTCGCCATCCAGATCACGTCGAGATAGCTGATCTTGAGAAACTCGGCGATCAGGAACGCAGCCGCGCCCAGCACCGGCGGCGAGAGGATCGCGCCCAGCCCGCCGGCGGCGAGCAAGCCGCCCGCGGCGTTTTTCTCAAAACCCGCCTTGGCCATCATCGGATACGCCACGGTACCGATCATGACTGTCGTGGCGACGCCCGACCCGGACGGACCGCCGAGCAGGAACGACGACAGCACCACGGTGCGGCCGGCGCTGTTCGGCTTTCCGCCCATCAGCGCCAGCGAGAAATCGATGAAGAATTTGCCGGCGCCGGATTGCTGCAGGAATGCGCCATAGATCGTGAACAGGATGATCAGCGTCGCCGACACGTCGACCGCGACGCCGAAAATGCCCTCCAGCGTAATGAAGAGGTGACCGACCAGACGATCCACGTCATAGCCGCGATGGGTCCAGGGCGCCGGCAAGTGCGGACCGAGCATCGCATAGGCGATGAACAGCAATGACACGACAGGCATGATCGCGCCGGTCGTGCGCCGCGTCGCCTCCAGCAGCAGCACGATGAAGACGATACCGACGATCACGTCCCAGCGGTCGGGCATGGTGGCGCGGTCGGTGAAGTCGTCGCCGCCCCACAGCGCATAGACGATGGTCGCGACCGCGACGATCCCGGGCACGATGTCCCACCAGCGCACGCGGTTGCGGAATCGCTTCGCCAGCGGAAACAGCAGGAAGCTCAGCACCAGCGTGAAGGCGACGTGGATGTAGCGCAGTTCCTGGGTCGGAACGATCGCGTAGGCTGCGTACAGGTGGAACAGGCTCATGACCACGGCAATCGCGGTCGAAATTTTCCCCGCCCAACCCATCAGGCGGTTGGCCGCGCCTTCTTCCGCCTCGACGAAGGATTCCGCCTTCTGCAGTGCTTCGTCGGATACCGCAACGACCTCGTCGTTGTCAGGCATTGTCTTGTCTGCGGCCATGCTTTCCCCGGGGACCCCGTTAACTCCCAGGCCCGGTGTTCCCCGGACCTTTCGCGGGCGCATTCAGTCCAATTTGGGTACCCGTGGCAAGGCCCTTGTAGGCCTATGCCCGCCGGCTCGCTTTAGCTTATCGGACAGGTTGACCCGGAGCCTCCATCCGTCCAGTTTCCCGGCCAAACCAAGAGACCTGCAACAATCCGTAGCCCGGATGAGCCAACGGGTCGCGCGAATGCGCGCCCGATGACAGGCTCCGCGATATCCGGGAAAACTGCCTGCGAGATTCCCGGGGTCGCTTCGCTCTCCCGGGCTACAAGGGAACGAACACGGGAGAAGAAGTCGATGGAACGGCTCAAGGGCAAGACGGCGATGGTGGTGGGGGCGGGCTCGATCGGTCCCGGCTGGGGCAACGGCAAGGCGACCGCCGTCACCTTTGCGCGCGAGGGCGCGCAGGTGTTTTGCGTCGACCGCAATGCGGCGGCAGCAAAAGAGACGGTGGAGATCATCACCGGCGAGGGCGGCAAGGCGACCGCATTCACCGCCGACGTTTCCCGCGAAGCCGAAGTCGAGGCGATGGTGGCGGCGTGCCTGAAGGCCTATGGCCGCATCGACGTCCTCGACAACAATGTCGGCATCGCCGAGGTCGGCAGCGTCGTCGAGGTGAGCGAAGCGAGCTGGGATCACGTCTTCGCGGTCAATCTCAAGAGCGCGTATTTCGCCATGAAGCACGTCATTCCGGTGATGGCCAAGCAGGGCGGTGGCTCGATTATCAACATCTCCTCCATCGCCTCGATCCGCCATGTCGGCATTTCCTATGTCAGCTACAATGCGAGCAAGGCGGCGATGAACCAGATGACGCGCACCACCGCGGTCGAATTCGCGGCAAAGCATGTGCGCGTGAACGCGATCCTGCCGGGGCTGATGAAGACGCCGATGGTCGAGCATTCGGCGGGTCTCGCGCAGAGCTACGCCAAGGGCGATGTGGAAGCGATGTGGCGGGCGCGCGACGCGCAGGTGCCGATGGGGCACATGGGCGACGCCTGGGACGTCGCCAATGCGGCGCTGTTTCTCGCGTCCGATGAATCGAAATACGTCACTGGCATCGAGCTCGTGGTCGATGGCGGTATCACGAGCAAGTCGGGCGCGTGACGCGCGTTATGCCTGTGCGCTCAATTCGGCGCGGTCGAGCTCTTCTTCCACCTGGTGAAAGGCGTCGTCGCCGATCTCCTCGAGCTGGCGCATCTTCAACAGCGCCTCTCGTGCCGCGCCGATGGCGCGGCGGCGCAGCGGATCGGCCGGCAGCTCGCTGGTCGTGATGCCGAGTTCGGGTTCGGTTTCGGCGCGCAGCAGCACGGCGCGGTATTCCAGCCGCAGGATCTCGGCCTCCTCGGACGGATCGGCCTCGATCGCCTCGAGCGCGGCGCGATAGGCGATGCAGCGGGCTTGGGCGGCCTCACGCGCGACCGGATCGTCCTCCTCGAATTTCAGCGCGAGGATCACCGGCCGCAGCGTCAGGCCCTGGATCACGAGCGTCCCCAGCACCACGGCAAAGGCCGTCAGCAGGATGAGGTCGCGATACGGGAAGCTCTCGGGCAGCGCAAAGGCGGCCGCCAGCGTAACGATGCCGCGCATGCCGCACCAGGACACGATGATGCCGCGTCTCCACCGTCGGTACCGCGGGAGACACATGCGCAGGAAGCAGGCCGTGCGCGTTCAAGGCGCGCAGGAAGGCGCCATATGGCATCACCCAGGCGATGCGGGCGAGGACCACGACGGCGAGGATCGCGGCGGCAAAGCTGCAATATTTGAACCGCACCTCGTCATCGAGCCCGGACCAGATCGGATTGAGCTGCATGCCGATCAGAATGAACGCCAGCACGTTGAGTACGAACACGACGGTTTCCCACACCGCATAGGAGGCGACGCGCAGCCGCGCCGGGGTACGCTCCGGCGCGGTGCGGGCGATCGTGATCGCATAGGCGACGATGGTGAGAATGCCTGATAGCCCGATATGCTCGGCGACGATCCACACCATGAACGTGCCGGCGAATTGCGTGATGATGGCGCTCGGCGCCTCGGTGATGCGGCGCGTGATCTGCGCCCAGACCCGCGCGAACAGGAAGCCGGCAATGAGGCTTCCGAACAGCGCCAGCGTAATGGACGGCGCGAACTCGTGCACCTTCATGTGCTCGGCGGCAACCAGGCCGACCGCGACGCGGTAGATCAGCAGCGCGCTGGCGTCGTTGAGCAGGCTTTCGCCCTCGAGGATCTTCTGGATGCGGTAAGGCAGGTTGACCTGGCGCAGGATCGCGGTGGCCGCCGCGGCGTCGGGCGGCGCCACGATGGCGCCGAGCGCGATCGCGACCGCCCACGGCATGTCCGGGCGAAGCCAGTGCGCGACGACAGCGACGGCGCCGGTCGTGACCCCGACCGCGACCAGCACCAGTGTCGATACCGGCAGCCAGTTGTTCCGGAGGTCGCGCAGCGAGGTATCGAAAGCCGCATCCAGCAGCACCGGCGCCACGAACAGCGCCAGCGCCAGTTCAGGCTCCAGCGTCCACGACGGAGCCCCGGGCACGAAGGCCAGCAGCATGCCGCCGATCGCAAGAAATGTCGGATAGGGTACCTTGAGCCGCCGCGCCAGCGCGGACAGCAGGACCGCGCCAAGCAGCAGCCCGATGATCCATTCGAATGTTAGCAAATCCGGGATTCCCGCCAGTCGAGATCGATGTCGCCATCAATCTAGCACAAAAGCCGGCGGGTCTTCCTGACGGGAAAACCTTGCTGAGCGGAAAAGTCGGCGAACCCGTTGCTATTGCGCCATCGCCAATATGCCGCCCGCGAAGGAATGCCAGAGCGGCGTGACGCTGATCGGCCAGTTCAGAAGTTTTACCGCGATCAGCGCAATGCCGCCGTAGACGTAGACCGGATGCGGCCGGCCGCGCGTGCGCCAGTCGAACACCATGGCGACCACCAGCAGCAGATAGGCGACGAAGGCCGGCGGAATGGTCACCGGCACCGGCGGCGGACCGAGCGGCCCGGGAGGCGCCAGGAAGGTCAGAAACCAGCGCGCGACCGCGGCGTCCAGCAGCGAGATGCCGGCCAGCAGCATCAGCCGCTTGTGCGTCTCGGGCTTGCGGATGGCGGCAATGGCCAGCGCGAACACCACGGCGAAGAACAGAATTCCGCTTAGCGGAACGATCGCGAAGGCGATGCCGTCATCGGTCAATCCCGCCGCAGCCGAACGCTTCATCGCATTGACGGCCACCAGGAAGCCGAAGATCGTCATCGCGGTCGCCAGCGATACGCCGATCATGCCGATGGTGCGGTGCCAGGCGACCTTGCCGGATGCGGCGAGCCAGCTCTGGAATGCGAAATAGAGCGACCAGGCGAAGAACAATAGTCCGTGAAAATGGACGACCGGGGAGGCCGAAAACGAGCGATTGGCCAGCGGCAGCCAGTAGGTCGGCGCAAAGCCGAGAAAGGCGACGGCCGTGCAGGCCAGCGCCATGTAGAAATAGAAGTAACCGGTTTGGGATTGCGCAATCGTGCGCGGCGGATTGAAGTCGGTCATTGTGGTCATGGTTGTTAAGTCCGCGACACCTGCAAAAGGTTCAAAACAAATTTGTGATCAAACCTATCCATTCGCGTGCGGATGACGATGTTTTCGCGCGTGTCACGTTTCGGCCAGAATCTGTCCCCGTACGAAACCGGATACTCGCACGCGCCCGTTGTCGAAAAAGCGGGCGGCTTGCTAGGATCGCGCGCTAATTCAAGACTTCCGGATACTGGCTTCCCGGATCACAAGGCTTCCCGGATCAATTGATGCGTTTCCATTCCGACATCCGCAAGCTGGGCGCGGCTTCCTTGCTATGGATCGCGTTTGCGCAGGGCGTATCGGCGACCGGCGTCGAACCGGCCAAGGATTTGCGCGTCGATCCCGCGCTCTGCCTGGCCGCGGCGCTCGCGCGTGACGACGACAAGACGGTCGCGGCCTGCGGCGCGCTGATCGACAACGCCAAGACGGAAAAGGCCGACCGCATCAAGGCGCTGATCGCGCGCGGCGCCGCCTATGAGCGCAAGGACATGGTCGAGCGCGCCATCGCCGACTATGACGGCGTGCTGCGGCTCGATCCCTCGCTCGCCGATATCCACAACACGCGCGGCGAACTCTGGCGCAAGAAGGGCGACCTGCCGAAGGCGGTGGCCGATTTTGCCGCGGCGATCAAGCTGAACCCGGACCACGTTGCGGCCAGAGCCAACCACCGCGCGCTGGCGCAGGAGCTGGAGCGGCTGGGCGCGCTGAAGGCGGTCGCCGGCAAGCCGAGCTTCAATTGCGCCACCGCCCGCCGCAAGGTGGAGAAGGCGATCTGCGCCAATCCCGAACTCGCCGATCTCGATCGCGAGGTTCAGGGCTCGTATGTCAGGGCCGCCGCTGAGAAGATGACCCCACAGCAGGCGCGCAAGCTGCGGCGGGAGCAGGAGGAATATATCTCCCGTCGCAACGCGGAATACGGCCGGCCCGGCTACGATCTGAAAAAGGCGATGCGCGACCGCCTGCAACAGATCAACGGAATCGACGGGTATTAGGTTACAACATGAACAGCCCGAGGCCTTCGACAACTTCCCGCTTCGTTGCCTCGGTCCGGCTCCGCGCCTTTTCCGTACCGCGGCGAATCACGTCGAGCACATAGGCCGGATCTTTCGCCAGTTGCGTCCTTCGTTCTCGCGTCGGTCCAATCAGCGCCTGCAGGATGTCTTCGAGGCGGCGCTTGATCTTGCTGTCGCCTATTCCTCCCCGCCGATACTGCGCCTTCAGCTCTTCCAGCGTGGTGCGGTCCTCGTCGAAAGCATCCAGATAGGTGAAGACGACATTGCCTTCGACTTGCCCGGGATCTTCGACCCGCAGATGATTCGGGTCGGTGAACATCGCCTTCACTGCCGCCGCGATCTCGTCCGGCGAGGCCGAAAGGGCGATGGCATTGCCGCCGGATTTCGACATTTTCGCTTTCCCGTCCACGCCCGGCAGCCGCCCCACCTGCGGAATGACGGCCTGCGCTTCCGGCAGGATGGCCCGTCCGGCGGTGGTGTTGATACGGCGCACGATCTCGTTGGTCTGTTCGATCAGCGGCGCCTGATCCTCGCCCACCGGCACGACGGTTGCCTTGAACGCGGTAATGTCCGCCGCCTGCGCCGCAGGATAGCACAGGAAGCCTGCCGGGATGTCGCGCCCGAAGCCGCGGCCGCGGATCTCGTCCTTGATCGTGGGGTTGCGCTCCAATCTGGCGACGGTCACGAAGTTCAAATAGAGCATCGACAGCTCGGCCAGCGCGGGCAGGTGGGATTGCAGGCAGATCGTGGTCTTGGCCGGGTCGATCCCGACGGCAAGATAGTCGAGCGCCACCTCCATCACACCGAGCCGCACCTTGTCGGGGGCGTGAGCATTGTCGGTCAGGGCTTGCGTATCGGCCAGGAGCAGGAACTGCTCGTGGGTCTCCTGAAATCGCAGACGGTTGAGCAACGATCCGGCATAGTGGCCAATGTGCAGCGGGCCGGTGGTGCGGTCGCCTGTCAGAATAACGGGTCTGGTCATGAGGTGTCCTCGTGAGATGAGGGGAACACCGCATGGGGGGTCATCAAAACAAAAGGCCGCCCTTGCGGCGGCCCCAGATGCAATGAAACGTCCGGCCGCCCTGTCAGAAGGCCAGCCACCAAAGCGTGACAATGATCATCGCGCGTTTCATGGAGGTCTCCCTAGGCTATGCGCGGATACAGGTCAACACATGGCGCCGCGTGAAGGACGACAAGGGGCTCGGACCCCGATTTATGGATGGTCCTGAGCCTAGGCCGTATTGGCCCGATTGGGGCAAGATGCCCCCGAGCCTTCGAACCTTGGGGAGATCAGCGGCGACCTAGTGATCGGGCGCGGCATAACCGCGCGTACTTCATTTATTTGAAGAGCCGATCATGCGATCATTTGTTTCGCGATTTGCCGCGAGCGCGGCCTTTACCATTGCAATCCTGACCTCCTTCGGCGCCCCGGCTCAGCCGGCCGCCGAACCGCCGGTCATCTGCGCGGCGCTTTCGGCCGCCGAGCCCGCGAAGGTGATCGAGGCTTGTACCGCGTTGATCGACAATCCGGCGACGCCGGAGGGCGACCGGCTCGATGCCACGATCACCCGCGCCGCCGCATTGCATAACAGCGGCCAGACCGCCAAGGCCCTGGCCGAAATCGATACCGTCATATCCAAGGATCCCAACCGGGCCCGCGCCTTCCGCGCCCGCGGTGAAATCCTTCGCCAGACCGGCAAGGTGGAGGCCGCCTTCGAGGCGCTCAATCAGGCCATCCGGCTCGAGCCTGACAATGCCAACGGATACGCCAACCGCGGCAATGCTTTCAACAACGCCAAGAAATACGACCGCGCCATCGAGGACTATAACGAGGCGCTGCGGCTGAAGCCGGAGTTCGCGCAAGCCTTTTCGGACCGCGGCGCCGCCTGGTACTTCAAGGGCGAGTATCAGAAGGCGATCGCCGATTACGACGAGGCGCTCCGTCTCGAGCCGCACCGCGCGCGCACCTACAGCAACCGTTCCGCGGCCTACCGCAAGCTGGGCCGTACGGAAAAGGCGATCGAGGATGTGACCACGGCGATCCGGATCGATCCGACGCAGCCGGAATTCTTCGACAATCGCGGCCTCGACCTCGCCGGCAATGGCGATTACGCACGCGCAATCGCCGACTATGACGAGGCGATCAAGATCCGCCCCGAGCCGAAATTCCTGACCAACCGCGGCGACGCCTATCAGGCGAGGAAGGATTACGATCGTGCCATCGCGGACTACGACGCGGCGTTGAAACTCGATCCGAAATTCCAGCGCGCCTACAACAACCGCGGCGCGGCCTGGGTCAAGAAGGGCGACCGCGGCCGTGCGCTGCAGGATTATGCGGAGGCCGTCCGTCTCAATCCTTCCGACAGCACCGCCGCCGCCAATCACAAGGACGTCGCGCAGGAAATCGAACGGCTGGGCTCGCTGACCTACCAGAAGAACCTGCCGAGCTTCAATTGCGCCACCGCGAAACGCCAGGTCGAAAAGGCGATCTGCGCCGACCCCGGCCTCGCCCAGCTCGACCGCAACATCAACGACGTGTTCCTGCGGGTGATCGCGAGTGCGGAATCCGACAGCCATCGCGCGGCGCTGGCGCTGACCCGGCAGCAGCGCGACTTCATCGAAAAGCGCAACAGCCTCGTTCGGCAAGCGCGGCTACGACCTCCGTCAGGCGATGGAGGACCGGCTGGAGAAGCTCAATACGATCGCCCGGCAGTAGGGTTTAGCCGGACCGCCAATCTGTTCCGGCTTGATCTGGCGCAACTTCCCGTGACAATGCCTGGAATAAATATTTGCCCAGCCGTCATGGCCGGGCTTGTCCCGGCCATCCACGTCTTGCTTTCTTTGAAGAGAGGACGTGGATGCCCGGGACAAGCCCGGGCATGACGAGCGAGGGCGATCGACCGGGAGTGGCGCCATGAACATTCAGAACAACAGCCGCTATCACGAGGTCCACGCCCGCTCGCTCAGCGACCCCGAGGGCTTTTGGGCCGAGGCGGCGCGCGAGATCGACTGGATCGAGCCGGCCAAAAAGATCTTCGATCCCTCGATGGGCGCGTATGGCCGCTGGTTCGCCGGCGCCGTGGTCAACACCTGCTACAACGCGCTCGACCGCCATGTCGCGAGCGGACGCGCCGACCAGGTGGCGCTGATCCACGATTCGCCGCTCACCAACTCGATCTCGAAATTCACCTATGCCGAGATGCTCAAGGAGGTGCAGACGCTCGCCGCCGTGATGGCCGGATTTCGGCGTCGCCAAGGGCGACCGCGTCATCCTCTATATGCCGCTGGTGCCGGAAGCGGTGTTTGCGATGCTGGCCTGCGCGCGGATCGGCGCGGTGCATTCGGTGGTGTTCGGCGGTTTTGCCGCGAAAGAACTCGCGACCCGCATCGAGGACGCCAAGCCGAAACTGATCTTGTCGGCGAGCTGCGGCATCGAGCCCGGCCGCATCGTGCAGTACAAGCCGCTGCTCGACGAGGCGATCAGGCTTTCCAGCGTCAAGCCCGAGAGCTGCATCATCCTGCAGCGGCCGCAGCAGGCTTGCGAACTCACGGCCGGCCGCGACCACGACTGGGCGACGCTGCGCGGCGCCGCGCTCGAAGCCGGCAAGGCCGCGCCTTGCACGCCGGTGCTGGCGACCGATCCGCTCTATATTCTCTACACGTCGGGCACCACGGGAATTCCCGAAGGGCGTCGTGCGCGACAATGGCGGGCATCTGGTCGCGCTGAAATGGTCGATGTTCAACCTCTACGGCGTCAAGCCCGGCGAGGTCTGGTGGTGCGGCTCCGACATCGGCTGGGTGGTCGGCCACAGCTACATCGTCTATGGCCCGCTGATTCATGGCGCCACCTCGATCATGTATGAGGGCAAGCCGGTCGGCACGCCGGATGCCGGCGCGTTCTGGCGCGTCATCGCCGAGCACAAGGCGGTCGCGCTGTTCACCGCGCCGACCGCGTTCCGCGCCATCCGCAAGGAGGATCCGGACGGCACGTTCATCCGCAAATACGATCTGTCGAAATTCCGCACGCTGTTCCTGGCCGGCGAGCGCGCCGATCCGCCGACGGTGGAATGGGCGGAAGCGCAGTTGAAGGTGCCGGTCATCGATCACTGGTGGCAGACCGAAACCGGCTGGTGCATCGCCGGCAATCCGGTGGGGCTCGGCATGCTGCCGGTCAAGCACGGCTCGCCGACGGTGCCGATGCCGGGCTATCAGGTCGACGTGGTCGACGAGGCATCGAGGCCGGTGCCCGCGGGCACCATGGGCTCGATCGTGATCAAGCTGCCGATGCCGCCGGCCTGCCTGCCGACGCTGTGGCAGCAGGACGAGCGCTTCAAGGAAGCCTACCTCACCGAGTTTCCCGGCTACTACAAGACCTCGGACGCCGGCTACAAGGATGAGGACGGCTACGTCTGGGTGATGGGCCGCACCGACGACATCATCAATGTCGCCGGCCACCGGCTCTCCACCGGCGGCATGGAGGAAATCCTGGCCTCGCATCCCGACGTCGCCGAATGCGCGGTGCTCGGCATCAAGGACGCGATCAAGGGCGAGGTGCCCTGCGGCTTCCTGGTGCTGAAGGCCGGCGTGACGCGCGCGCCGACCGAGATCGAAAAGGAGATCGTGGCGCTGGTGCGCGACAAGCTCGGCCCCGTCGCGGCCTTCAAGCTCGCGATCACCGTCGGCCGCTTGCCGAAGACGCGCTCCGGGAAAAATCCTGCGCGGCACCATCAAGAAGATCGCCGACGGCGAGAGCTGGAGCATGCCGGCCACGATCGAGGACCCCAAGGTGCTCGACGAAATCGGCGACGCGCTGAAGGGCAGGGTGTAGGGAATGCGGGGCGAGTCCGATCGCCCGCCCCGCCCAGCTTCGCGTGTCAGCTATCCCAGCAGCTCTTCGGTGACTTCCTCGGAGAACTGCTTTCGCGTGCCGGCAATCAGCACCCGTTCGGGATCGTCAGGAATGGTGGTCGCGCGCGGCATGCCGTGATCGAGCAAAGCGCGTGCGCAACCGACCCAGTCGCCGCCTTCGACCGGCTCGTTAAGGGACGCCCAGCCGAGCGTGCCGCAGGCGTTGTCGCCATGGCCGTGCTGCTCCGTCCATTTCGCGCCGTGTTCGAGCAGAAAACGCGTCAGGCCGGCGTCGCCGCGGAACACCGCGAGATTGAGCGCTGACGCGTCCCAGTCGCCGCCGCGCACGGCGATCGGCCA
>CAVYOM010000029.1:0-157201 GCA_963770135.1 uncultured Alphaproteobacteria bacterium
CGCAGCGCGAGCCCGGAATCCATTTCTCAACCGGGCGAGCGGCCCGATGGATTCCGGGTTCTCGCTTCGCGAGCCCCGGAATGACGGCGGATTGGAAAGTCGCGCGAGCCGGCACCCGTCTTCGCCGCGGCAGGACCGGGCTGGGGTGAACCTGCCTTCATGGGAGGAGGGCGGTCGGGCACCGGCTCGCGCTTGCCGATCGTGGCGGCCGACAGAAGCGGATTCGCCGCGCGAAGACTTTGAGAACTCCTCGATTTATCCTTCACGCAGGCTTGATACGGCGGCGCACGGGTTTTTTGAGCGAAAGCCTGCCCCGGTTCTGATCGGGGGTGGATGCCGGTTCACATAGCAATCAAGTTTACGCAGATTGCGTAGACTTATGCGCGGTACCCCTATCCGGGCTGCAGCACCGTCTCGATCGCGGCGGCAAACCCGTCGTGCTCGTTGCTGTCGGTCACATGGGTCGCGTGCTTCTTGATTCCGTCGGCCGCGTTGCCCATCGCAAACGAGATGCCGCTTTTGGCGAACATCGGCAGATCGTTCTCCATGTCGCCGATGGTCGCGATCGCGTCGGTTGAAATGCCAAGCCGCTTCGACATCGCGGCGACGAAGGTACCCTTGTCATGACCCGGCGGCGTCACGTCGAGGTAGTAGTTCTGGGAGCGAACCGCCGTCGCCTCCCGGCCCACCGCTTCCATCATCGCCGCTTCGCAGCGCTGCAGTCGAGCAAAGTCCGAACTTGCGCCGACGATCTTGCAGGCTTCCGTCAAATGCGGGGTGAAATCGGTGACGATGGTCGGATCCGCCTTGATCGCCAGCTTCTCATGCGGGACGTATTCGCCGTCGGGATTGCGCGTGTACCAGCGCTCGTTGGTGAACAGCCAGATATCGACGCCGAACGCATCGAGCACGTCGAGGCTGCGCCGCGCCACGGCAGGCGGAATCAGGTGCTGCTCGATCGGCCTGAGCTTGCTGTCGACGATCGAGCTGCCGTTGAACGCGCCGATCGGCAGCGTGATCGAAAGTGGTTCGATCAGAAAGCCCATGCCGACGGTTGGCCGGCTGGAGACGATGGTGAAGCCGATGCCGGCGTCGTGCAGTTTCTGTACCGCCGCCTTGGCGCCATCGGTCAGAACTTTGTCCTTGGTCAGCAGCGTGCCGTCGACGTCGGAAACCACAAGGGCGATGCGGGTCATTGGGGAACCAGGTTCAATTGACTGACGATGTCGTCGACGATCACCTCGACCGGCGCATCGATCGATACGGTGATCGGCCGTTCGTTTGCGCCCGGCCGCTCCAGCGTCTTGAACTGGCTGGCGAGCAGGCCGGGCGGCATGAAGTGCCCCTTGCGTGCGGCGAGGCGGGCGGCGATCAGATCCTGCGTTCCGTCGAGAAAGACGATGCGGACATCGTCGCGGCCGTGTACGAGAATGTCGCGATAGGCGCGCTTCAGCGCCGAGCAGGCGACCACAGCGCGTTCACCGGCGGCCGAGAGGCGGTCGATCTCGTCGGCAATCGCTTGCAGCCACGGCCAGCGGTCCTCGTCCGTCAGCGGCTGGCCGGCGCTCATCTTCGCGACGTTGCGTGCCGGGTGAAACCTGTCGCCATCCTCGTAACGCCAGCCGAGTCGTCCAGCGAGATGATCGGCGATGGTGCTCTTGCCCGAGCCGGACACACCCATCACCACCAGCGCGCAAGGGGTTTTACTGCCCACCAAAATTCTCCGGAATCGCGGCGCGGTCCACCAGCCAGACCGTCTCGCCGGTGGATCGTGCGCGGTTGGCGGGCAGGTTCTCGGCCGCGAAGAGGCGCGTCATGATCGCACGCTTTTCCGTGCCTGCAACCTCGAACAGCATTTCGCGGCAGGAGGCCAGGGTGGGCAGCGTGAGGGTCACCCGCGGGACAAACGGCGCGACATTCGCTTTGGGCACGCCGACGACCCAGCGCGCAGTCTCCTCAAGGGCGCGATCGCCGGGAAACAGCGATGCGGTATGGCCGTCGGGACCAATGCCCATCAGCACGAGATCGAACAGGGGGCGGGCGTCATCGAGCGTGTCTGCGCCATAAAACGCTTGCAGTTCCTGTTCGTAAAGCGCGGCGCTCCGGTCGGGATCGGCAGCGTCGGCGGTCGCGGTCGGAATCAGATGGATGTTTTCCGCCGGCGCGCAGCGGTCCAGGAAAGCCTC
Source organism: uncultured Alphaproteobacteria bacterium (assembly GCA_963770135.1). Taxonomy (GTDB): domain Bacteria; phylum Pseudomonadota; class Alphaproteobacteria; order Rhizobiales; family Xanthobacteraceae; genus Bradyrhizobium. The sequence goes on from CAVYOM010000029.1 coordinate 2,187, forward strand.
CTGCGCCATGCTCATGTTGTTGAGCGGGTCATCAGCCGGGACGAAGCGTTCGTCGCCGATGAACCAGTGCACGCGCTGCCACGGGATCCGGCTTCGATAGGCTTCCGTCGCAAGCAATTGATAGAGCTGCTTCGGGCTCGAGCCGCCGGTGAGGCAGATCGCTACCCGGCCGTTGTTGGCGGCTGTTCTTGCTAGCACATGCTCGGCGGCGGTCGCCGCCAGCGCCTCTGGATCGGCGACGGTGATTACCTGGCGGTTGTCGTTCGCGGCCATGGTTCACCCAAGCTTTCGCCAGCTTCGGCCGTCGCGTTCAAGCAAATCGTTGGCTTCCTCCGGTCCTTCGCTGCCCGGTTCGTAAACCTTCAACCCCTTGCCGCCTGCGTTCTTCCAGGCGTCAAGGAACGGCTGCACCGCTCGCCAGCCGGCCTCGACGCTGTCGGCGCGCTGAAAGAGGATGTTGTCGCCGATCATGCAGTCATAGATCAGCGTCTCGTACCCTGTAGATGGTTCGGCCTTGAAGTAATCCTTGTAACGGAACTTCATCTCGACGCCGTCGATGTTGATGTTCGGTCCCGGCACCTTGGTGTTGAACTGCAGCGCGATGCCTTCGGTCGGCTCGGTCGAGATGATGAGGTAGTTCTGCGACAGCCGGTCCACCGGCGTGTCGCGGAACATGGCGAACGGCGCCTGCTTGAACTTGATGGCGATTTCGGTGCGCTTGACACCGAGCGCCTTGCCAGTGCGCAGGTAAAACGGCACGCCGGCCCAGCGCCAGTTGTCGATGGTTAGCTTCAGCGCGGCATAGGTCTCGGTGGTGCTGCCGGGCGCAACGTCGGGGGTCTTGCGATAGTCGTCGATTTCGGCATCGCCGATCTTGCCGCTCCGATATTGGCCGCGCACGGAATTGTGCAGCGCCTCTTGCTCGCTCTGGGTCTGGATCGCGGAAAGCACTTCGGCTTTTTCGGAGCGGACCGAATGGGCGTCGAATTTCACCGGCGGCTCCATCGTGACCAGCGACAGCAACTGGAACAGATGGTTCGGCACCATGTCGCGCAGCGCGCCGGTCGCATCGTAGAAGCTGCCGCGATGCCCGACGCCGAGTTTTTCATCGACCGTGATCTGGATGTGATCGATATGGTTGCGGTTCCAGATCGGCTCGAACATGCCATTGGCGAAGCGCAGTACCAGGATGTTCTGCACCGTCTCCTTGCCAAGGTAATGATCGATCCGATAGATCTGGTGCTCTTCAACAAGTTTGAGCAATTCACTGTTGAGCGCTTTTGCCGAAGCGAGGTCGGTGCCGAACGGTTTTTCCACCACCAGTCGCCGCCATGCGCCATTCTCCGCCAGCATGCCGGTGCGGCCGAGTTCACGGCTGATCGGCAGGAACGCGTTCGGCGGCGTCGCCAGATAGAACAGGCGATTGCCGCCGGTGTTTCGCGTGGCTTCGAGTTCGTCGAGCTGTTTGCTCATGGCGTCGAACGATTCGGGCTCCCTCGGATCGGCCTCGACGCAGGTCACGCATGCCAGCAGGCGCTGGGCGATTGCGTCGTCCACCGGCCGGGTCGCGAACTGGCGCAGTCCCTTCATCAGGCTGTCGCGCAGTTTGTCGCTGGTGACGCCTTTGCGGGCGACGCCGACCAGGCAGAACTTGTCCGGCAACAGGTCGCTGGCGGCGAGATTATAAAGGGCAGGGACGACCAGCCGGTGCGCCAGGTCGCCGGTCACGCCGAAAATGACGAAGGAGCAGGGATCGGGTTTCTTCTGCGCTGTCTGACCGACCGCCATGGCTGCTCAGGCCTTCGTGTCGGATTTTTTCGGCGGCTCCTTGTGGCCTCCGAAACCGGCCCGCATCGCGGACAGGATCTTTTCCGCAAAGGTGTGATCCTTGCGTGAACGGAAGCGCGCATAGAGCGCTGCGGTCAGCACTTCCGCCGGCACGGCTTCATCGATCGCGGCGTTGACGGTCCAGCGGCCTTCGCCGGAATCCTCCACAAAGCCGGAGTAGCTATCGAGCGTCTGGTTTTCCGCGAGAGCTGACGCCGTAAGATCGAGCAACCAGGACGGGATCACGCTGCCGCGTCGCCACACCTCGGCGATGTCGGCAATATCCATGTCGAAGCGATGCTCCGGCGGCAGCGCCTCGATATTGGCGTTCTTGAGAATATCAAAGCCCTCGGCATAGGCCTGCATCAGGCCGTATTCGATGCCGTTATGGATCATCTTGACGAAATGTCCGGCGCCGGATGGGCCGGCATGAATGTAGCCCTGCTCGATGCGCGGGTCGCGGCCCTCGCGCCCCGGCGTGCGCGGAATGTCGCCGGCACCCGGCGCCAGCGTCTTGAAGATCGGATCGAGCCGGTCGACCACCGCCTTGTCGCCACCGATCATCATGCAATAGCCGCGTTCGATACCCCAGACGCCGCCGCTGGTGCCGACGTCGAGGTAATGCAGGCCTTGTGCCTTCAGCGTCGCGCCGCGGCGGACGTCGTCCTGCCAGAACGTGTTGCCGCCATCGATGATGACGTCGCCCGGCTGCATCAGCTTTGCCAATGCCTCGATGGTTGCCTCGGTGATCTTGCCGGCCGGCAGCATCACCCAGGCGGTGCGCGGCTTTTCGAGTTTCGCCACGAAATCTTCCAGCGTGTTGGCGCCGGTCGCGCCTTCGCCCACGAGGCCGGCCACCGCCTTTGCATCCTTGTCGTAGACCACGGCGGTGTGGCCGTTGTTCATCAGCCGGCGGACGATATTGCCGCCCATCCGGCCGAGGCCGATCATGCCGAGTTGCATATTCTGACTTCCTAGCTGAGCGCTTCTGCAATGGCGGCATCGAATGCGGACAATCCCGATCCGAGGTCGCCCTTGAGATGGATGCGTAGCGCGCGTCGCCCTCGTTCGGTGAGCACGTCGAAATCGCCGCGCGCCTGCGCCGCCTTGATGACGCCGAAACTCGCCTTCTGGCCGGGCACCCGCAAATCCCTGGCGTCGTCGGCGGTGATCTGCAGGAACACGCCGCTGTCGGGGCCGCCCTTGTAGGCCTGTCCGGTGGAGTGCAGGAAGCGCGGGCCGAATTCGGCGCAGGTCGCGACATGACGGGTGTCGCGCACCGCGAGCCGCATCTTCTGCAGCGAGCCGATCGTGCCGGGGTCTCGCGCAATATACGCGAGCAGGGCGACATAGTCGCCGCTCCCCGAACGCGAAAGATGCGCCTTGACCCACGAGCCGAGCGTGCCGTCGGCGCCGGCCTTGCGCAGTTCGGCCGCGTTGTGAGCGTCGGTGTAGAGATCGGCCTCGTCAGTTGAAATGACAGGCTTTTCCGCCGGCAGCGCCCCGGTCTTTTCGAACGCCGCCGTAAGTTCGCGGGTCTTGATCTTGGCGGCTTCCACGTCGGGCTGGTTGAACGGATTGATGCCGAGGATCGCGCCCGCCACGGCGGTCGCCATCTCAAACCGGAAAAACTCCTGGCCGATGTGCTCGATCGATTTCATGACGATGCGCACGACGGGATGCCCGGCCGCTTCGAGCGCCTTGAGCCGGTCATCATGCGAGGCGTCGTCTTCGCCTTCGGTGCGGATATCGATGAAGAAGCGATCGTTGCCGTACAGCGAGGGATCGCCGAGCGGCTCGCCGTCGATCGGGATCAGGCCCTTGCCTTCCTTGCCGGTGGATTCGGCGATCAGTTGTTCGGCCCAGGCGCCGAAATCGGCGACCTTTGCCGACGACGTAATCGTCACTTTGTCGCGGCCTTCGAGGCCGGCGAGCCCCATCGCCAGCCCGAGCTGAACGCCGGGGTTTTCATGTGGTGGCACGTCGGCGCCGCAGGAGCGCACCATCGCAAGCGCATGCGTAATCAGGCTGCGAACGTCGATGCCGGCGGCAGCCGCCGGCACCAGCCCGAACGGCGACAGCACGGAGTAGCGTCCGCCGATTGCAGGATCGCCGTAAAAGATACGGGCAAAGCGCTGCTTGGTCGCAACTTTCTGCAGCGACGAGCCGGGATCGGTAACGGCGATGAAACGATGCCCGGCCTTGTCCTTGCCGATCGTTTTGGAGACGCGATCGAAGAAATAATCCTTCATCGCGTTCGGCTCGGTTGTGCCGCCGGATTTGCTGGAGACGATGAAGAGCGTGTGGGCGAGATCGACCGCGTCCTCCATGGCGCGCACCTGCGCAGGATCGGTGGAATCGAGAATATGCAATTTCGGGAAGCCGGATTTCTTCGCAAAAGTCTCCGCCAGCACTTCCGGCCCGAGGCTCGATCCGCCCATACCGAGCACGACCGCATCGCTGAAATTCTGGCCCTTCACGCGGCGGGCAAAATCCTCGTAATCGGCGACGTCGGCAGCCGCTGGGCTGTTCAGCCAGCCCAGCCATTTGTTCTCGTCGTCACCGGTCCAGACCGATTGGTCCTTCTGCCACAGGCGCCGGATCGTCGCCGCTGCGCGCCAATCCTCGGTGCTCTTCTCCACGGCCTTGCGGATGCCGTCGCCGAGCGCGAACTGTTGCCGATCGATGCCGCCACCGAGCGAGGCCGCACGCTTCTGCGCGACGGCGCCATAGAGCTTGTCGGCGGCATCCGCAAACAGCTTGACGCCGTCCTTGACCAGTTCTTCCGTGATGGCGTCGAGCGAGATGCCGGACTTTTCGAGTTCTTCCAGCACGCGCCTTGCGTCCTCGATGTTCTCCTCGAGGCTGTCCCTCGGCTTGCCGTGGTCGCGGAACGCATCGAGCGTAGCTGGTGGCACCGTGTTGACGGTGTTGGGACCGATCAGTTCCTCGACGTACAGCACATCGCTGTAGTCCTTGTTCTTGGTGCCGGTGGAGGCCCACAGCAAGCGTTGCGGCTTGGCGCCCTTGGCCGCGAGCTTCTCCCAGCGGGGACCGGCGAACAGCCGCTTGTAGTCCTGATAGGCCAGCTTGGCGTTGGCGATGGCGACCTTGCCTTTCAGCGCGCTCAACCGCTCCTTCTCGCTGGGGTCATTGGCCCGCGCGATCTTGTCGTCGAGCTGCTTGTCGACCGCGGAATCGATGCGGCTGACGAAGAACGATGCGACGCTCGCGACATGCGAGGGATCGCCACCCTTGGCGACGTATTTTTCGAGACCCGCGATGTAAGCCTTGGCTACCTCACGATAAACCTCTTGCGCGAACAGCAGCGTGATGTTGATGCTGATGCCTTCGCCGATCAGATGTTCGATCGCCGGCAGGCCTTCCGGCGTGGCAGGCACCTTGACCATCAGGTTCTGCCGCTTGACGTCCTTCCAGAGCCGTTCGGCTTCCGCGATGGTCCCCTTGGTATCCATCGCCAGATAGGGCGAGACCTCGAGGCTGACGAAACCGTCATTGCCGTCCAGGCGGTCGTAAACCGGGCGCAGCACGTCGGCGGCGTTCTGGATGTCCTCGACCGCGACCGCCTCGAACAGGTCGGCGACGGGGCGGTCGCCGTTTTGCAACGCCTTGCCGATCGCGCCGTCATACTCGTCCGAACTGCCGATCGCCTTTTCGAAGATCGACGGGTTCGACGTCACGCCCTTGACGCCGTCGGTATCTATCAGCGCCTTGAGGTCGCCCTTGGCGACGAAACCGCGGGCGAGGAAGTCCAGCCAGATCGCCTGGCCATGGTTTTCGAGTGTTTTGACGGGATTCATGGTGCCTGTCTGTTCAGTCGGTTTCTTGGGTTCCCGGCAGCTTTCGGGGGCAGGGCCGGAAAGTCAACATTTGGTTGGGCGTGCAGCCGGATGGAAGGGGACTGTCCGGACGATAACGCCATCGGCTCCGGTTCGATCCCGAAAATGGCAGGTCTTGCCGGCCCTGATGTCAGCCGTCCGGTCGAACCGGCTTTCCGAAGGGCGACACCAACGGCCACACCCACGAAGTCGTGAAGGGGGCCGTCATGGACCGTCGTTTCTTGTCCCCCGCCGGCCTCCTGTTTTTGTGTGCCCTGATCGCGCTTGATGCGATTACGGCGGAAGCGGCCGGCATCGGCGTGCATTTGAGGGGTCATGCGCAAAACATTCCGCGGGCGGTGGCAGGGGGACACAATCCGCATATCGGGGCGGGCGGGCAGGCGCCATCGCGACTGCATCCGAACACCAGAAGTATTCAGCCCGATACGGCGGGCGAAAGTACGGCGGTCAAATCGCGCAAACGAGCGGTCGATTTGAAAGCTTCACGTCAATCGGCAGCACCTCAGGGTCGGAGATAAAGATAGCTTTGCGATTGCAACTCGGCGATCCGCACGACACCGCCTCGCTCGGCGGCGACAAAACCCGGCAGCAGATCCTTCAGCGTGACATTCTGCGACGTCATGGTGTTGCCGCAGGCGGCGAGTTCGAGACCGGCCTTGGAGAATTGACCGACGCGCTTCGAAAGATCGGGGTTGGCGGCGGCCGAATGAAACGCGCGCAACGCCTGACCGTGAACCACCAGCGCGATCGTCACATGGTCGGGACCGCCGACGCCGTCGAAATGGTTCTGGATGTTGCCGAGTGCGAAGCTCACCTTGTCGAGATCGTTGAGGTGATAAACCACTTTCAGTTTCGCCGGAGGTGCCGCCTCGCCCGCCGCGCCGGCGCGAGAGGCGGCAAGGGCCGCACCGAAAGCCGAAATCGCGCCCCACAGGATATTGCGTCGATGCATGGAATTTTCTCTCCGCCAAAGTGGTATGGATCACAGACCCAAGAAGTGAGGTTCGCCAACCTGTGCAGCGTGGCTCATTTGTGCCGGAGCGCCGCAAGCTCCTTGCGATCCGTCACCAACTCGGAGCATTCATGCAAGTCCGCGCGATCGACACGGAAGATCTTGTCGTCGGCGCCGGCAACCAGATCATTGCTGGCTTCGTCGTCAGGCTTGTTGCGCTCCCAGATCCTGATCCGCTCCAGCCGGATCAGCGCGGATTTGTCGTCCTTCATCGCCACTTCAATGCCGCCGCCTTCGCAATCGACGCCGCAGCCAAGTCGAATTTCGCTGCCGCTGTTCTCGGCGACGATGTGACTGCAGAAGCCGCTGGAATCGAAATTGCCGGCGCGGTGGCGATATTTGAAGCCGAGGCGGAACGAATAATTGACGGTCTTGTCTTCCGGCGCGTCCTCGGCCGTCACCAGCAGCTTCATCGCGCTGACCTTCTGCTTCGGATGCTGCGCCAGATGGCTGGCGTCATAACGACGCACGAAGCAGGCATAGGTCTTCTTGCCCAGCGGGCCGCCGAACATCCTGGCATCGAAGGCGGTGGCTTTGGCTTTGTCGACGGCTTCCTGGGCGTGACAGGAATGCGCTCCGACGATGGAGGCAATTGCCGCGACGATGCAGGCGAATTTCATGGCAGCCTCGGATTAAACGTGCGGCATTTGACTTTAGTTGCGGTTGGCGCCGGGAACGTTCAACGCTCGGTCCGTGAAATGAACGCGTGTTCATCTTGGCCTTATTTGCCGCGGGCTGGCCGCCCGAATGTCACAAAAGGCGCTGTTATCGCGCGTTCGGACCGTTCAGAACCCCGGATTTTCAGCTTTGCTGCTTGCGATCGCCAAACGAACGCCGAATCGCGCCGGCACGACCACTCGGAATCCTTAAAAAATCCCTTACATGGTGTTCAGTAGTTACCCGGTGAAAATGTTGCAGCACGGATACAACGCGAGCGAAATGGGACCGTATCTTTACGAGGCAAGCGCCCTTAGCACGACTATTGCATTGCAATGTGAAGTCGCTCGCGTGTCCAATCGGTGCATGTGCTGATGGTGATTCGCGAACGGAAGCTGTGACGCTCCGATACTGGAACCCGAGTGGAGCGTGCGGCATTTACAGGTGACCATGGAGAGACGGATCATGTACAACGATTCTCTGTTCAATGCTTTCGCCCGGTCTTTCGAAGCAAGAAGCCAGACCGACATGTCGATGGCGGAATATCTGGAGTCGTGTCGAAGCGATCCGATGCGATATGCCAACGCCGCCGAACGATTGCTAGCTGCGATCGGTGAGCCTCAGATGATTGACACGGCCAAGGATCCTCGCCTTGGCCGTATCTTTTTGAACCGCACGATGCGGCTCTATCCGGCCTTCGCCGGATTCTACGGAATGGAAGAGACGATCGAGCGCATCGTCGGGTTCTTTCGCCACGCGGCGCAGGGCCTCGAAGAGCGCAAGCAGATACTCTATCTGCTCGGGCCTGTCGGTGGCGGAAAATCCTCGCTCGCCGAACGCCTCAAGGCGTTGATGGAAGTTCATCCCATCTACGTATTGAAGGCCGGCGACGAACTCAGCCCGGTGTTCGAAAGCCCGCTCAGCCTGTTCGATCCGGAAGCGCTGGGCCCGATGCTCGAGGAAAAGTACGGCATTCCGCGGCGCCGCCTCACCGGCCTGATGAGTCCGTGGTGCTACAAGCGGCTCGAAGCCTTTGGTGGCGACATCTCGCAATTCCGCGTCGCCAAGATCCAGCCGTCGCGGCTGCGCCAGATCGCAATCGCAAAGACCGAACCCGGCGACGAGAACAACCAGGACATCTCGTCCCTGGTCGGCAAGGTCGACATCCGCAAGCTGGAGACCTACGCCCAGAACGATCCCGACGCCTACAGCTATTCGGGCGGCCTCAACCGCGCCAACCAGGGCATTCTCGAATTCGTCGAAATGTTCAAGGCGCCGATCAAGATGCTGCATCCGTTGCTGACGGCGACGCAGGAGGGCAACTATATCGGGACCGAGAATATCGGCGCGATCCCGTTCACCGGCGTCATTCTTGCCCACTCCAACGAGGCCGAATGGCAGAGCTTCAAGACCAACAAGAACAATGAGGCCTTCATCGACCGTATCTGCGTCATCAAGGTGCCGTATTGCCTGCGCGTCGCTGAGGAGCAGAAGATCTACGAGAAGCTGATCCAGGGCTCCGAACTGGCCGCCGCGCCGTGCGCTCCCTCGACGCTGGAAACGCTGGCGCGCTTCTCTGTGATGTCGCGGTTGCGAAAGCACGAGAACTCGACCGTGTACGCGAAGATGCGGATCTACGACGGCGAAAGCCTGAAGGAATCCGATCCGAAGGCGCGCAGCGTTCAGGAATACAGGGATTCCGCCGGTGTCGACGAAGGCATGGACGGTGTCTCGACCCGCTTCGCGTTCAAGGTTCTGGCTGCGACTTACAACCACGACACCAACGAGGTCGGTGCCGACGCAGTTCATCTGATGTACACGCTGGAGCAGTCGATCCGGCGCGAGCAGCTTCCCGACGAGGTCGAGAAGCGTTACCTCGAGTTCATCAAGGCCGAACTGGCGCCGCGCTATGCCGAATTCATCGGGCACGAGATCCAGAAGGCCTATCTCGAATCCTATTCGGATTACGGGCAGAACCTGTTCGATCGTTATGTTGACTATGCCGACGCCTGGATCGAGGATCAGGATTTCAAGGATCCCGATACCGGACAACTGCTCGATCGCGAACTGCTCAATCAGGAGCTGACCAAGATCGAAAAGCCGGCCGGCATCGCGAACCCGAAGGACTTCCGCAACGAGGTCGTCAAGTTCTCGCTGCGGTCGCGGGCCCAGCACGGCGGCAAGAACCCGTCCTGGACCAGCTATGAGAAGATTCGCGAAGTGATCGAAAAGCGGATATTCTCCCAGGTCGAGGATCTGCTCCCCGTCATTTCCTTCGGCTCGAAGAAGGACGGCGAGACGGAAAAGAAGCATGGCGAGTTTGTCGCGCGCATGGTCGAACGCGGCTACACCGAGCGGCAGGTCCGCCGGTTGGTCGAGTGGTACATGCGCGTAAAACAGGCTGGCTGAGGCGGATGAAAACGTGGCCATTCACATCGTCGACCGCCGCCTGAATCCAGGCAGCAAGAGTCTGGAAAATCGCCAGCGCTTTTTGCGTCGTGCAAAAGCGCTGGTTCAGGGGGCGGTGAAGAAATCGTCGCAGGACCGGGACATCAAGGATGTCCTGGAAGGTGGCGAGGTCAGCGTCCCGATCGATGGCATGGATGAGCCGCGCTTTCGCCGCGAGGGCGGCACGCGCGACATGGTGCTGCCCGGAAACAAGAAGTTCATCGAAGGCGATATCCTTCCGCGGCCGAACCCGAGCGGTGGCAAGGGCAGGGGTGCGGGAGAAGGCGACAGCGAAGATGCGTTCCGCTTCGTGCTCAGCCGCGACGAGTTCGTCGACCTGTTCCTGGACGATCTGGAATTGCCCGATCTCGCCAAGCGAAAGTTGGCGGAGGTCGAAAGCCAGGGCATTCGCCGCGCCGGCTACACGACCTCCGGCTCGCCTGCCAATATCTCGGTGAGCCGAACGGTCAGTCGCGCTCTGGCGCGGCGCGTCGCGCTGCGGCGGCCGAGGCCGGAATTGCTGGCAGCCCTCGAGGCGGAACTTAAGGATTGCAGCGACGAGGCGCGCCGCACCGAGCTGATGGCCGAGATCGAGGTTTTGAAGGCGAAGATCAAACGCATCCCGTTCATCGATCCGATCGACATCCGCTACCGGCGGTTCGAAACGGTGCCGAAGCCGGTGGCGCAGGCCGTGATGTTCTGCCTGATGGACGTCTCCGGCTCGATGACCGAGCATATGAAGGATCTCGCCAAGCGCTTCTATATGCTGCTTTACGTGTTCCTGAAGCGGCGCTATCGCCATGTCGAGATCGTTTTCATCCGGCATACCGACCGCGCCGAAGAGGTCGACGAGCAGACCTTCTTCCACGGACCGGCTTCCGGCGGCACGCTGGTGTCGAGCGCGTTGCAGGCGATGCACGACATCGTGCGGTCGCGGTTCCGGCCGGAGGACTGGAATATCTATGCCGCGCAGGCTTCCGACGGCGACAATTCCTACGCCGACGGCGAGGTCACCAGCCGCCTCCTGACCGACAAGATCCTGCCGGTCAGCCAGTTCTTTGCCTATCTGGAAGTCGGCCAGGAAAATGGCCTGTCCTACGAAATGCCCAATTCGTCGCTCTGGACCCTTTACGAGGGCCTGCGCGCGAGCGGCGCGCCGCTGTCGATGCGCAAGGTCAACGAACGCAGCGAGATCTTCCCGGTGTTTCACGATCTCTTCCAGCGCCGTAGCCAGCAGGAAAGGAACGCGTCATGACCGCGACCGACCAGTTGCTGTTTCCGGGCGCCGACTGGGACTTCCGGACGCTGCAGCGGATCTGCGACGCCTGCGAACAGGTCGCGCGGGACGAACTCGGGCTCGATGTCTATCCCAACCAGATCGAGGTCATTACCGCCGAGCAGATGCTGGACGCCTATTCGTCGGTCGGCATGCCGCTATTCTACAAGCATTGGTCATTCGGCAAGCACTTTGCCTTTCAGGAAGCGTCCTATCGTAAGGGGCTGATGGGGCTGGCCTACGAGATCGTCATCAACTCGTCGCCGTGCATTTCCTACCTGATGGAAGAAAATACCGCGACGATGCAGACGCTCGTCATCGCGCATGCCGCCTTTGGCCATAACCATTTCTTCAAGAACAACTACCTGTTCAAGCAATGGACCGACGCCGACGGCATTCTCGATTATCTCGAATTCGCCAAACGCTATGTAGCGCATTGCGAGGAACGCCACGGCCGGCTGGCGGTCGAGCACACGCTCGATGCCGCGCATGCCCTGATGTCGCACGGCATCGATCGCTATCCCGGAAAGAAGAGTCTCGACCTGCGTGCTGAGGAAAAGCGGGCCGGCAGGCGCCGCGCCCATGAGGAGGCCGCCTTCAACGATCTGTGGCGCACCGTCCCGGCCGGCAAGGTGAAGAGCGACGCGATACTGGACGTCGAACGCCGCCGCCAGATGCTCGGTCTGCCGCAGGAAAACCTGCTGTATTTTCTCGAGAAGACGGCGCCGCGCCTGCGTCCCTGGCAACGCGAGATATTGCGGATCGTGCGCCACATCGCGCAGTACTTTTATCCGCAGAGCCAGACCAAGGTGATGAACGAGGGCACCGCGACCTATGTTCACTATCGCATCATGAACCGGCTGCATCAGCAGGGGCGGCTGACGGACGGCAATTTCCTCGAATTTCTGCAGTCGCACACCAACGTCGTGTTCCAGCCCGAGTTCGACGATCCGCGCTATTCCGGTTTCAACCCGTATGCGCTGGGATTTGCGATGATGCAGGACATCGAGCGCATCGTCACCGATCCGGACGCCGAGGATCGCGAATGGTTTCCGGATATCGCCGGCAAGGGCGACGCTATGGGCGTGCTGCGCGACATCTGGGCCAATTATCGCGATGAAAGCTTCATCAGCCAGTTCATGAGCCCGCGGCTGATGCGGCACTTCCGCCTGTTCCATCTGCACGACGATCCGGAGGATCGCTCCGGTATTCTGGTCGATGCCATTCACGATGAACGCGGCTACCGCCGGCTGCGCCGCGAACTGTCGCGGCAGTACGACGTCGGCTTCATCGACCCGAACATCGAAGTCGTCGATGTCGATCTTGCCGGCGATCGCCGCCTGATGCTCCGTCATACTGTGGTGAAGGGCGCCCAGCTCACCGAAGCCGACACCAGGCGCGTGCTGCAGCACCTTGCCGATCTCTGGAGCTACGACGTGTCGCTCTCCGAGGTCGACACATCAGGCCATGTGTTGAAGGAGTATGTCGCAAACCCGCGGAGTATCGCTGCGGCGGCGTAGCGGGTGTAAGTCCCTCATGGTGAGGAGCCGCGCAAGCGGCGTCTCGAACCATGTCGGCCCGCCTGTGGCATTCATCCTTCGAGACGGCCGCGTTGCGGCCTCCTCAGGATGAGGATCAACAGTTTGATCCAGACCTATCGCAAACTGGCGTTGATCTTTTCCAGCGCCGCCGTGCCGGGGCAGAGGTCCTTGGCTTCCAGCGTATTGAGCGGCGTCTCGACGGTGTCGAGATGGGTGTGCAGGTCGTCCGAATCCGGATCGACATACAGCAGCCCGGTGACCACCTGGCCCTTGGCGGCGTGCTTCTGCAGGAAGGTCATGGCTGCCAGCCGGTCGTTGGCGTCATAATCGGCGTCGATCTTGCGCAGCGCAAGCCGCGTGCCGTCATGCTGTTCGACCACCTGCACCGTGCCCGGCGCATAATCGACCGTGATCGGGTTGCGGCCGGTGATCACGTCGAGCCGGTTCACCGCGTCGTTGTGCTCGCGGACATAGTCAAAGCTCTTGGTCGAGCCAGCATGGTTGTTGAACGCGATGCAGGGGCTGATGACGTCGATAAAGGATGCGCCCTTGTGCCGGATGGCAGCCGCGATCAGCGGCACCAGCTGGCTCTTGTCGCCGGAAAAACTGCGCGCCACGAAGCTGGCGCCGAGCTGCAGCGCGATCGCCACCAGGTCGATGGCGTTGTCGGTGTTCATCACGCCCTTCTTGGACTTTGAACCACGGTCGGCGGTCGCCGAGAACTGGCCCTTGGTTAGCCCATAGACGCCGTTATTCTCGACGATGTAGGTCATGTTGACGGCGCGCCGGATCGAATGCGCGAACTGGCCGAAGCCGATCGAGGCCGAGTCGCCGTCGCCGGAGACGCCGAGATAGATCAGGTCGCGGTTGGCGAGGTTGGCGCCGGTCAGCACCGACGGCATGCGGCCGTGCACCGAGTTGAAGCCATGCGAATTGCCGAGGAAATAGTCCGGCGTCTTCGACGAGCAGCCGATGCCGGAGATCTTGGCGACACGATGCGGCTCGATCGAGAGCTCGTAGCAGGCTTCGATGATCGAGGCGGTGATCGAAGTCGTGGCCGCAGCCGGCGCACAGCGTCGAGATCTTGCCCTCGTAGTCGCGGTGGGTATAGCCGAGTTCGTTCTTCGGCAGGCCGGGGTGATGAAACTTCGGCTTTGCAATGTAGGTCATGACACGGCCTTGCGGAGAGGGGTCACCTTGAGATGATCCTGGTGGTCGCCGATGGCGTTGGCGATGAAGCGGGCGGTGATCGGGGTGCCGTCATAGTGCAGGATCGGCACCAGCCGGACCGGATCGATGCCGTTCTCGTTGACGATCAGCTGGCGCAGCTGGGCGTCGCGGTTCTGCTCGACCACGTAAACGAAATCATGGTCGGCGATGAAGCTCGCTACGCTGGAGTGGAACGGGAAGGCGCGGATGCGCATGCGGTCGAGCTGATGCCCGCGCGCTTCCAACAACCCGATCGCCTCGTCCATCGCCGGCGCGGTCGAGCCGAAATAGATCACGCCATATTTGGTCGGCTTGGCGGCGTTGGCTTGCAACGGCCGCGGCACCATGTCCTGCGCGGTCTCGAACTTGCGCACCAGCCGCTGCATGTTGTCGGCATAAACAGCGCCTTCTTCCGAATAGCGCGCGTAGCGGTCGCGCGAGGTGCCGCGGGTGAAGAACGAGCCCTTGGTCGGGTGCGTGCCGGGATAGGTGCGGTAGGGAATGCCGTCGCCGTCGACGTCGAGATAGCGGCCGAAATCGCGGCCGGGCTCGTCGAGCATTTCCGCGGTCATCACCTTGCCGCGGTCATATTGCTGGTTTTCGTCCCACTTCAGCGGACGGCACAGACGGTGGTTCATGCCGATGTCGAGGTCGAGCATCAGGAAGATCATGGTCTGCAGCCGTTCGGCCAGATCGAACGAATGGCCCGCGAACTCGAACGCCTCGGCCGGGTCTTCCGGGAACAGCAGCACATGCTTGGTGTCGCCATGGGACGCATAGGCGCAGGCGATGATGTCGCATTGCTGGGTGCGCGTCGGCATGCCCGTCGAGGGGCCGGCGCGCTGGATGTTCATGATCACGGCCGGAATTTCCGCGAAGTATGACAGGCCGATGAATTCGGTCATCAGCGAGATGCCGGGGCCGGAGGTCGCGGTGAAGGACCGCGCGCCATTCCAGGAGGCGCCGATCACGATGCCGATCGAGGCGAGTTCGTCCTCGCCTTGCACGATCGCGTATTTCGCCTTGCCGGTCTCGGGGTCGTGCCGCAACTTCTTGCAGTGGCTCGTGAAAGCCTCGGCCACCGACGACGACGGCGTGATCGGATACCAGGCGCAGACGGTGGCGCCTCCATAGACCGCGCCAAGCGCGGCCGCGCTGTTGCCTTCCATGAAAATGCGGTCGCCGACCTTGTCAGCCTTCTTCACCCGCAGCCCGATCGGGCATTTCAAATTCTGCAGCGCCCAGTCGCGGCCGAGATGCAGCGCGTGGACGTTGGAGGACAGCAGTTTTTCCTTGCCCTTGTATTGCTCGCCGATCAATTGCTCGACCAATTTGGCGTCCATGTCGAGCAGGGCGCAGACCGCGCCGAGATAGATGATGTTCTTGAATAGCTGGCGCTGGCGCGGATCGGTGTAGGTCGAGTTGGTGATCGCGGTCAGCGGCACGCCGATCACGGTGATGTCGTTGCGGAATTTCGACGTCGGTATCGGCTTGGTCGAATCGTAGAACAGATAGCCGCCGGGCTCGATCGAGGCGACGTCCTTGTCCCAGGTCTGCGGGTTCATCGCCACCATCAAGTCGACGCCGCCGCGGGCGCCGAGATGGCCGGCTTCGGTCACCCGTACCTCGTACCAGGTCGGCAGGCCCTGGATGTTCGAAGGGAAGATGTTGCGTGGGCTAACCGGCACGCCGTGGCGCAGGATCGAGCGCGCGAACATCTCGTTGGCGCTGGCCGAACCCGAGCCGTTGACGTTGGCGAAGCGGACGACGAAGTCGTTTACGCTGCTGATCGGGCTTTGGTCTGGCATGGTGTTCCCGCGTAAGTCATATCAATGAGGTACTTCTGCATGTCCCAGGCGCCGGTGGGGCAACGCTCGGCGCACAGCCCGCAATGCAGGCAGACGTCTTCGTCCTTCACCATGACGCGCCCAGTCTTGAGGCCGTCGGCGACATAGAGCGCCTGGTCGTGGTGCGGCGAGGGCGCTTTCAGCCGCTCCCGCAAATCCGCTTCCTCGCCGTTCTCTGTGAACGTGATGCAGTCCATCGGGCAGATGTCGACGCAGGCGTCGCATTCGATGCAGGCGGGCGCCGAGAATACGGTCTGCACGTCGCAGTTCAGGCAGCGCTGCGCCTCGCCGAGCGCGAGCTTGACGTCATAGCCGAGCTCGACCTCGGTGCGGATGTCCTTCAGGGCAATCACCTTGTCGCGGTGCGGCACCTTGTAGCGCTTGTCGCCGGAAATGTCGTTGTCGTAGCTCCACTCGTGGATGCCCATCTTCTGCGACGAGACGTGCACTTCGGGAAGCGGCCGCTCGGTAATGTCCTCGCCCGAGATCATCTTGTGGATCGACAGCGCGGCGTCATGGCCGTGCGCAACCGCCCAGATGATGTTCTTCGGGCCGAACGCGGCGTCGCCGCCGAAGAAGACTTTTGGATTGGTCGAGACGAAAGTCTTCGCATCGACCTGCGGCATGTTCCACTTGTCGAACTCGATGCCGCAATCGCGCTCGATCCAGGGAAACGCGTTTTCCTGGCCGACCGCGACCAGCACGTCGTCGCAGGGGATGGTCTGGTCGGGTTCGCCCGAGGGCACCAGGTTGCGGCGGCCCTTGGCGTCGTATTCGGCCTTCACCTTCTGGAAGGTGACGCCGATCAGCTTGCCGCCCACGTGCTTGAATGCCACCGGCACCATGAAATTGAGGATCGGAATGTCCTCGTGAAGGGCGTCTTCCTTTTCCCAGGGGCTCGCCTTCATTTCCTCGAAGCCGGAGCGCACGATCACCTTGACGTCTTCGCCGCCAAGCCGGCGCGCGGTGCGGCAGCAATCCATCGCCGTGTTGCCGCCGCCGAGCACGATGACGCGCCTGCCGATCTTCTCGATATGGCCGAACGAGACCGACGACAGCCATTCGATACCGATATGGACGTTGGCGGCGGCTTCCTTGCGGCCGGGGATATCGAGTTCGCGTCCGCGCGGTGCGCCGGAGCCGATGAAGATCGCATCATACTTCTCGTTGAGCAGCTTCTTCAGGCTGTCGACGCGATGGCCGCCCTTGAACTCGACGCCGAGGTTGAGGATGTAATCGGTCTCCTCATCGATCACGGTATCGGGCAGGCGGAATTTTGGAATCTGGCTACGCATCATGCCGCCCGCCTTGGGATCGGCATCGAACACGGTGCAGTGATAGCCGAGCGGCGCGAGGTCGCGCGCGACCGCAAGCGAAGCGGGACCGCCGCCGACCAGCGCGATGCGCTTGCCGTTCCTTGCCAGCGGCTTCGGCATCCGGTGCTTGACGTCGTCCTTGAAGTCCGCGGCAACGCGCTTCAGACGGCAGATCGCAACCGGCGTGTCCTCGACGCGGCCGCGGCGGCACGCCGGCTCGCACGGACGATCGCAGGTGCGTCCCAGAATTCCGGGAAACACATTCGATTTCCAGTTGATCATATAGGCGTCGCTATAACGACCCTCGGCAATCAAACGGATGTATTCGGGAACTGGCGTGTGTGCCGGGCAGGCCCATTGGCAGTCGACAACTTTATGAAAGTAGTCTGGCGCCGAAATATCAGTCGGTTTCATTCCTACCTTGTCCACGCAATTTCAAGGAAAGCGCGGCCTTATTTTGACTGCGAACGCTTAACGAGCGTTCTTGTGGTTTTTGAATTGGATCATAGGCTTATCTTATTAGAGCCATTCCACACTCGGCACAAAGGCAAATTTGCGCGATCTCCAGCTTTCAACTGCATGGTTGCTTGGACTTTAGCAATTGTGTGTGAATGCGGCACTGCAGCATGTGCAGTGCAGCTTCAACTTCCAGCGCGACACTTCGCGCATGTCGCGCAGAGCAACATGCGCAGATGCAACGACGTGTATTCAGGTCAGCCGCAGAATGGCGCCTGCCGCCGCCAGCAGCACGACGACAATCCATGGTGCGAGCTTCCAGACCGTCAGCAGCAGGAAGCCCGCCAGCGCGACGGCGAAATCGCGCGGCGTGAGCACGGCGCTGGTCCACACCGGATTGTAGAGCGCGACGCCAAGGATGCCGACGACGGCGGCATTGGTGCCGCGCATCGCGGCCTGGGCAGTGGGGCGCATGCGTAGCGCGTCCCAGAACGGCAGCATGCCGTAGACTAGCAGCAGCCCTGGCAGTGACAAGGCGACGAGTGCAATCAGCGCTCCAGTCAGCCCGTTGGGCGCGGGTCCTATCGCGCCGAGATAGGCCGCAAAGGTGAACAACGGTCCGGGCACCGCTTGCGCCATGCCATAGCCGGCGAGGAAATCCGCGTTGCTGACCCAGCCCGGCGTCACCACTCCCGCCTGCAGCAGCGGCAGCACGACATGGCCGCCGCCGAACACCAGCGCGCCGGAACGATAAAACGCATCGAACAGCGCAAGCCCTTGCGAGCCGGTCCTGGCCGTTACCAGCGGCGTGAGCAGGAACAGGGCCGCGAACAGCACAAGCGCGGCTGCGCTGTGCCGGCGCGATACCGAAAAGCCGAGGTGGCCCGCAGGCATCGACCCATCGCCGCGGCACAGCCAGAGCCCGGCGATGGCCCCAAGCGCGATCGCGCCGATCTGTCCAAACGATCCGCCTATGAAAACCACAACCGCAACCGCCGCAAGCGCGATGGCGGCCCGCGCGCGATCAGGCGTCAAGCTCCTTGCCATGCCCCAAATCGCCTGCGCTACGACGGCCACCGCGACCAGTTTCAGCCCGTGGAGCACGCCTTCGGCGAAGGGGCCGGTGAACGCCATCGCGCCGAGCGCAAAGGCGAAGAGAATGAGGGCCGACGGCATGGTAAAGGCGAACCATGCTGCCAGCCCGCCAAGCAGACCATTGCCGCGCAGGATGCCCAGCGTGAAGCCGACCTGGCTGGAGGCCGGACCGGGCAGGAACTGGCACAGCGCGACGATGTCGGCATAGCTGCTTTCGTTCAGCCATTTCCGGCGCTCGACGAATTCCGCCCTGAAGTAGCCGAGATGCGCGATCGGCCCGCCGAACGATGTGAGGCCCAGTTTGAGGAAGGCGGCGAAAATTTCGGCCACGGTGCCCGTGGGCTTTTCCGCCATGCCATTCAACTCCGATGACGGCTGAAGATAGCGGTAACCGGTAACATCACCAAGCGCTGAGCGGATCGCAGGATCATCCGAGTGGGCATTCTATCCACGAAGATGGGCGTGCTCTTGAAGCGGCCACGATTCATCTCAGAGATAACATGAGCAGCGCAATCGAAAGCGATGTTAGATACTTCGGCCGAAATTCTCATCTGCCAGATCAGGGATATCGAGAAGCAGATCGAAGCCGAATGTCGGCGGCACAGCCGGGCAGACCCGGGCTAAAGCCAAGCAGCTTCTTGCCGGGATGAAATCCCGGCGATGGATTTACCGGTAACGGGTTAACAGCACCTTCATCGGCATTTCGGTCAGTTTCCGCTCCGGCAGGTCGAGCGTCCGGGGCAAGGATCCCTGTCGGACGTCGAGCAAGCCGTTGGATGCCGGCTCAAGCTGCCGTCGACCATCAGGGCCGTTTTGGGTCTAGCCGCCGATATCGCTCTTCCCTAGATCCCACATCAACCGGTAGACGCCGCTCGAGATGATCAGCGGCTTCAAGGCGGCATTGCCGCTGAAGCGCGGCAATACCGCGGAGACCGGACCGACATCGGTCCCGTCGATCAGCACGAACCAGTCGCCGGCGCCGGGATTGGGCGCGGAGGGGTCATCGGTGATCGGCTTCGACAGCGCTGGATCGCTCTCGATCAAATGCAGGGAGATGATCCCGTCGAGTTCCGCGGGATCGAGCTGCTCGCGCAGGGCTGCGCGCAATTTGTCCTCGCCGCCGGCCGGACGCAGCCGGACGATACCGAGCGCCGCGCCGCGGCCGGTGCCGCGGCTGATCGTGATGCGTGCGACCGCGCGGATCATGTTTTGGAAGTGGGCGATATTGGCCTTCGACCATGCCGTCTGGTTCGCCAGCGCGGTGCGATAGGCCGGGCTGTCAAGCACCTCAAAGGTTTCGGTGGAATAGAGGCTGAGATATTTCGGATTGCCGTCGTGGGCGACATAGCGGCGGGCTTCGAGGAAGCCATCGATTGCGACGCGCTCCTCGAGATGCTCGCGGTCGTACCAGCGATTGAACTCGGCTTCGTGCGCGGCGTCGATGTTCATCGAAGTCAGCAGCATGCCTTTTCCGGCCATCGGCATTTTTCTTGATTCCTACTTGCTGGTTCTGGAAGCCATGTCCGCGATCGCTTTCATCACGGCGTCGCGGACGCCGGGATCGTACAGCGTGTGGCCGGCGCCCTCGACAAAACGGATCTCGGCCTCGCTCCACAGCGCACCAAGCGCGTGCGAGGTCGCGGGCGGGCACAGCAGGTCGTAGCGGCCCTGCACGATGATGCCGGGGATGCCTTTGAGCCGGTCAGCGTCGCGCAGCAACTGGTTCGGCTGCATGAAGCAGTCATTGGCGAAATAGTGCGCTTCCATGAACGGCGTGGCCGGCAGGCTCCGCGATGAAGCAAGCGCCGCCAGATCGAGGCGGGTGCGGTTCGGAGTGTGTTCAGAGAGAATACGTTCGGTTTCGCCCCAGGCCCGCGCCGCGGGGATATTCACGTCAGGATTGGAATCGAGGATACGGCGGAAATAGGCCTGGATCGGTTGCGCGCGTTCGCCTTCAGGCAGCACGCTCATGAAGTCGTCGTAAAGGCCGGGATAGAACCGCGGCAGCACGTTGAGAAAACCGTTTTCGATTTCCTGGATCGTGCCGAGGAAAGTGGCGCGCAGCACGATGCCGGTGATGCGGTCGGGATGGGCTTGCGCATAGGCTAGCGCCAGCGTCGCGCCCCAGGAGCCTCCGACGATCATCCAG
Source organism: uncultured Alphaproteobacteria bacterium (assembly GCA_963770135.1). Classification (GTDB taxonomy): domain Bacteria; phylum Pseudomonadota; class Alphaproteobacteria; order Rhizobiales; family Xanthobacteraceae; genus Bradyrhizobium. The sequence goes on from CAVYOM010000029.1 coordinate 22,880, forward strand.
CGCTCGAAGCCGAATTTTTCGCGGATTGCTTCCATGTCCGTGATCAGATGCGGCAGCGTATTGGCTTCGCGGCGGCCCTTGGGGCGGCTGCGGCCGGCGCCGCGCTGGTCGAACAGCACGGCGTGGAAGCGCTCGGGATCGAACAGCCGGCGATGATCCGGCTGGCAGCCGCTGCCGGGCCCGCCATGCAGATAAACCGCGGCAACGCCGCCGACGCGGCCGACGCTCTCGACATAGATATCGTGGCCGTCGCTGACGACGAGTTGCTCTGAGGTCAGTGGCGCAAATGGATCGGCGCGTTTGACGGATTTGCCGGCGTCGGCGTCAGGCGCCATGCTCGCCTTCCGTCTCCAGCGTGCCGCCGGCGAAATTGCGATAGAGGAAGCGGTCCTGGTGCGCGGCCGCCTCGCGCTCGGCCTGCTTGAAGATCTGCTCATGCATCGGCGACAGCGTGCAGGCCGGGTCGGTATTGCCGGCGTCTCCCGTCAGCGCAAACGCCTGGCAGCGGCAGCCGCCGAAATCGATCTCGCGGAATTCGCAGCTCTTGCACGGCTCCTTCATCCAGCCGGTGCCGCGATAGCGGTTGAAGGCCTCGGAATTCTGCCAGATCCAGGCGATCGAATGATTCGAGCGCACGGATTCGAATTCGAGCCCGGTGATGCTCTCGGCGGCGTGGCAGGGCAGCACCTTGCCGGCGGGCGAGATATTGAAGAACTGCCGACCCCAGCCGCCCATGCATTTCTTCGGCCGCAGGGCGTAATAGTCCGGCACCACATAGTCGATAGCGAGGATGCCCTTCAGCCGCACGGCGGCTTCCTCGACGATCCGGCTGGTCTCGTCGATCTGCTCGATCGTCGGCATCAGGGCGGCGCGGTTCTTCAGCGCCCAGCCGTAGTACTGGACGTTGGCCACTTCCAGCCGGTCGGCGTCGAGATCGACCGCCATCTGGATGATGTCTGCGAGCTGATGCAGGTTCTGGCGGTGCATGACGGCGTTGACCGTCAGCGGCATATCGAGCTCGCGCGTCCATTTCGCGGCTTCGATCTTCTTCTCGTGGGAGTTCTTCAGCCCGGCGACGCGGTCGGCCACCACGGGCTCGTTGCCCTGGAAACTGATCTGCACGTGGCAGAGGCCGGCATCGGCCAACGCTGAAAGCTTTTCCTTGGTCAGCAGCACCGCCGACGTAATGAGATTGCTGTACAGCCCGACATCGGTCGCGTGCTGCACCAACTCCACCAGATCCTTGCGCGCGGTCGGCTCGCCGCCGGAGAAATGGATCTGCAGCACGCCGATTTCGGCGAGCTCGCTCAAAACCTTCTTCCATTCCTCGGTGGTCAGTTCGCTGCCGCCGCGGTCGAGTTCGATCGGGTTGGAGCAATAGGGGCATTGCAGCGGGCAGCGGTGGGTTAGCTCAGCGAGCACGGCCAAGGGAATGCCGAACGTCTCCGCGGTCGAGCGCTGCGATTCCAGAATCGCGAGCCCGTCGCTGGGTGCGGCGCCGGCCGTTTTGCCCTCGGTGAGAATGCCGCTCATGACGTCTTCTCACGCGCTTCGGTCAGAAAGCCCTTGTCGGCGAGGTCCTGCAGCATCCCGATGACGTCGGTCAGGATCGCCTCGCGCGGCGCCGCATATTTGGCGGCGAGCTGATCGGCCATGTCGCCGACGCTGCGCACGCCGTCGCAAAGCTGCAGCACTTCGACTGCGATTTCGTCCGGCGCCAGCACGCGCTCCGGCGCCAGGATCACCCAGACCTGCCGCGTCTCATCGAATTGCAGCCGGGCGTGCCGCGGCAATTTCGGCCGGCTCGCCTCGCTGACACTGATGTTGCGGCTCGCAGCCATTGATCGCTAGTCTCCTTTGGGCACGAATGCCCCGGGCGGTATCTGGCCCTCTACATAGGCATGATACAGCGCGTCAAGCTGAACCCAAAGCACATTGGTCTTGAAGATCAGCGCATTGCAGACCGCCTCGCGTTCCGCCGGCGTCTTCGCATGCGTCTTGACGTAGTCCAGTGCAAAATTGGCATCGCGCGGGGCCTGCGTCAGGCGGCGACTGAAATAGCTCATGATGTCTGGATTGACGAAATCATAGTGCTTCAGCATGCCGGAGATGCGCTCCTCATGCAGGTTCGGCGCGAACAATTCGGTGAGCGAGGAGGCGATCGCCTCCAGCGGGGTCTTGTCGCGGCAGAAGTGCACATAGGCTTCCACCGCAAACCGCGTCGCGGGCAAAATGCCTTCGGTCGATTCGACGTAGGCGCTGTCGAGCCCGAGGCCCTCGGTCAGCTTCAGCCAGCGTTCGATACCGCCTTCGCTGCCGATATCGCCGTCGTGATCCTCGATCCGGTGTCGCCATTCGACCCTTGTGGTGCGGTCGCGGAACCTCGAGATCACCATCGCGTCCTTGAGCGGGATCGTGCTCTGGTAGAAATAGCGGTTCAGCGCCCAGGCCTGCACCTGGCCCTTGTTGAGCTTGCCGCCATGCAGCAGCCGGTGGAACGGATGCAGATTGTGGTAGCGCGTCGCGCCGATGTGGCGGAGCATCGCTTCGAGTTCATCGGCATTGCTGAGCGTGATGCCCTTGCCGATCGATAGGGCGGTCATTTCCGCGGTCATTTTCCCCTTGGCCATGACATTCACAGCGTGATCTCCATTCCATCGGCTGGAATCTGCCAGCCCGCCTGTTCCAATTCCTTTCGCTCGTCTGAGCCCGCGAGCAAAGCGGGGTTGGAGTTGTTGATATGCAGGAACATCTTGCGGCCGACATTAAGGCCGGCAAGGCTCTCGATCGCACCATGTTCGCCCCACATCGAAATATGGCCCATCCCTTGTCCCGTCTTGGTGCCCAGCCCCTGGACGATCAATTCGTCGTCCCGCCACACCGTGCCGTCGAAGAACACCAGCGCGGCGCCCGCCAGGCGCGATCTCAGATCGTCGGTCACCCTCGCGCAGGCCGCCAGGAAATAGAAGTACTTGCCGCTGCTCTTGTCCAGAATCCGAAGCCCCAGCGTATCGCCCGCGCCGTTACCGCCGGCCGGATGCGCCTTGCCTTCGAGATACCACGCGCCCTTGCCGGGCACCGCGAAGGGCAGGATTTCCATGCCGGATGGCGAGCCGTCGGGCAGGGCCGGCTCGAACGCGACGTCCATCTCGATCGGCTGCCGCTTCACGTTGTTTTCGCCGAGCACATTAAAGATGCTGTTAGATCGCAAAATCGCAAGGACCCGCTCATGCGCGTAGAGCATGAAGGGCGACCCCTCGCGCATCGACAACAGCCCTGCGACCGCATCGACCTCGCCATTGGTCAGGATCACGCCGGCGATCGGGCTGTGCCTGAGCTGTCCGGCTTTGGGGTGAAGCTGCGGCGTCGCGATCACCTGCTGGCGCAGGTCGGGCGAGGCGTTTATCAGGTACCAGTGCGCGCCATCGGCGCTGACCGCGATCGAGGCTTGGGTGCTGCGCAGCCCGGGATTGTCGCTTCGTGCTTTCCGGCACACCGCACATCCGCAATTCCACTGCGGAATGCCGCCGCCGGCTGCGGCGCCCAGGACGACGACGCGAAGCATGATCCGTCTCCTGGAGATTCAGGCTCGAAAACACAAACTAAATTGCGCACGCCTGAATTACACGCGCCTCAACTACAAACGCCGCAAAGTGGACACCGGCCTCGGACACAATTCCACTATCGGGAACGTGTCAGACCCGGAAGTCCACCTGCGTGTGATATGCGATGCGCTACCGCTTACTTGCGGGTGGCGCACATATACATGTTGATTTCCATGCCGACCGAAACTTCGACGATTTTTGGTGCTTTCCAGGCCATTCGGCTCTCCCTCTGATACCGGGCGAACTCCGCCCTTGTAGGTAAAGTACTGCGGATCAAAAAGTTCGCCAGTTAAATCTTTTGCCTGGAACTCCATTTGTTTATGCTGCGCCGCGAAGAGATTTTCACGGAGTTGTGCGGAGGGCCTCGGTCAAAACAACGTGGGATCAAGCATTTCGCGGTTGTTCGCACCGCCCCGAATGGCAATTCTTGATGTGACGGGGCGCTGCCGGCTCCGGATAAAGAACATGTGGGATAGTGACGGCCTCCGGTTGCGGGGCCTCAACCAGGAGCCAGGTTTCCGCCGATGCCGCGATATTACTTCAACACCCGTATCGGCGATGAGCTGATTTCCGACCCCGACGGCGAAGTGCTCGTCGACCCCGATCGCGCCTGGGAAATGGCGCGCGCCATGATCCGGGAGCTGCTCAAGACCGACGGCGCCGACGGCGCGCTGTTGAGCGCGATCATCGAGGTGACCGACGACGACGGCGAGATCGTGCTGGAGTTTCCGTTCGCCGAAGCGATCCTCGATGCCCCCGGCGGCTCGGTTACCAAGCACTGACGCGGGACGCGTCGCGCAGACCATTCGGTGGACGCGGTTTCGGCGCCGTATGTTTCCAGTTGCGTATTGACGGAAAAATATTGGAGATTGCCGCCCGGAAAGCCACCGGCGTCGGCACCCTCATGTGCCGCGCCTAGAGACCAAGGCTTCCGCCAGGGAGAAACGACCTATGATCAGCCATTCGTCGGCGCCGCGCAGCCTTTTGCTGGCCGGTGCCTTGCTCAGTGTCTTCACGCTTGGCGCCGCTGCCCAGCAGCCCGCCACACCGCCGGCCGCCGGCGCAGCGCCTGCGGCCGCGCCGCTTCCGCCAGGATCGCCGTTGATTGGACGTCCCGCGGGCGAGGCCGCCGCCAAGCTAGCGCCGATCGCGCCGCCGCCGATCGCGGCAGCGCCGGACAAATTGCCGACGGCGAAGCTCAAGGTGCCGGCCGGCTTCAACATCGAAGTTTATGCCGCTGGCCTCGCAAACGCCCGCTCGCTCGCGGTCGGCGACAAGGGGACGGTGTTCGTCGGCAGCCGCCTGATCGACAAGGTCTACGCCATCGTCAATAAGGACGGCAAACGGGAGGTCAAGGTGCTGGCCTCCGGTCTCTACCGGCCGAACGGCCTCGCCTTCAAGGACGGTACGCTCTACATCGCCGAACTGTCCAAGATCTCAAAGATCGAGAAGGTCGAGGATAATCTGGAGAACCCGCCGAAGCCGACCGTGATCTTCGACAAGCTGCCGAAGGACGAGGCCCATGGCTGGAAGTTCATCGGCATCGGTCCCGATAATAAGCTCTACGTTCCGGTTGGCCAGCCCGGCAACAACGTGATCCACGACGACGACCACGGCCTGATCCACCGGATGAATCTCGACGGTTCGGGCGCGGAAGTTATCGCCCGGGGTGTTCGCAACACCGTTGGGTTCGACTGGCATCCGGAGACCAAGCAGCTTTACTTCACCGACAATGGCCGCGACTGGATGTCGGAAGACGTGCCGGAGGACGAACTCAACCGCATCACCAAGGTCGGCGAACATTTCGGCGCGCCTTACTGTCTGCAGGGCAACATCGTCGATCCCGAATTCGGCTGGGGCAAATCCTGCAGCGATTACACCGCGCCGGTCGGTCTGCTCGGCCCGCATTCCGCGTCGCTCGGCATGCGCTTCTATACCGGCAGCCTGTTCCCGAAGGCCTACAAGAACGTGGCCATCATCGCCCGGCACGGCTCATGGAACCGCTCGAAGAAAGTCGGCGGCGACCTCGTGGTCGCAAAGTTCAACAAGGATGGCACGATGAAGTCGCTGGAGCCGTTCCTCACCGGCTTCGTGGAAGACAACAAGTATATCGGCCGCCCGGTCGATGTGCTGCAGCTGAAGGATGGTTCGTTGCTCGTCTCCGACGACTGGAACGGCGCGATCTATCGCATCACCTACGGCAAGCAGAAGGTGGCGGGGAAGCAGTAGCTTCGACCGTCTTTGTATCAGCAGTAGTTCCGGGCTGGTGTGCGAGCACCAGACCCGGAATCTCGAGATTCCGGGTTCGATGCGTTCGCATCGCCCCGGAATGACGATAGTGCCGGGGATGGGTTGATGCGTAAAACAATAGCGGCACTGGCATTTGCATTGATCGCAACGTCCGTATCAGCCGAAACAATCGAACAGCGCATCGTTCCGTGTCTCGCCTGTCATGGCGAGAAGGGTCAGTCCGAGACCGAGAACACGCCCTCGCTCGGCGGGCAGCAGGCGCCTTACACACTGATCCAGCTTTTCATGTTCCGCGAAAAGCTGCGCGTCTTCGAGCCGATGAACGAGATGGCAAAGGCGCTGACCGACGACGATCTTCGTATCTTCTCCGACTTCATCGCCAAGATACCGAAGCCCGCAGCCCCGGCCGATGCCGGCGACCCCGCGCGGCTGCAGCGCGGCCTGGCGCTGGTGCAGCAGCACCGCTGCGACACCTGCCACAACCCGGATTTATCCGGCAAGGAGAACGTCCCGAGGATCGCCAACCAGCGCGAGGATTATCTCGCCAAGACCCTCGGCGAATACAAGGACAACAGCCGCCATGGCTATGACGGCAGCATGGCTGACGTGATGGGTCCGATCACGCCTGAGCAGATCACCGATCTCGCCTATTTCGTCGCCCGCGTGCGCTAAATCCCGGCGTTGCTCCCGCTGGCATTGCCCTGCGCGCGGCGCTAAAAGGGCGCCAATCGATACGGAGTTTTGCATGCAGGATCTATGGCGCCTGTCGGCTGCGGAAATGGCTGCGCTGATCAGGTCGAGGAAAGTCTCGGCAAAGGAGGCGGCAACCGCTGGGTTGGCCCGGCTGGACGCGGTCAACCCCAAGATCAATGCCGTGGTCGACCACCGGCCCGAGGACGTGCTGGCGCAGGCTGCCGCCGTCGATGCCGCGATCGGGCGCGGCGAGGACGCCGGCCCGCTTGGTGGCGTACCTGTGACGGTGAAGGTCAATATCGACCAGGAAGGCTTTGCCACCACCAACGGGCTCAAGCTGCAGCGCGACGCCATCGCCAAGAGCAACAACCCGGTGATCGACAATCTGCGCAAATCCGGCGCGGTCATTCTGGGACGGACCAACTGCCCGGCGTTCTCCTATCGCTGGTTCACCACCAACCTCATCCATGGCGACACCAAAAACCCGCGCGACCCCGGCATCACCCCGGGCGGTTCGTCCGGCGGCGCGGGGGCCGCGGTCGCGGCCGGCATCGGCCATATCGCGCACGGCACCGACATCGCGGGATCGATCCGCTATCCGGCCTACGCCTGCGGTGTGCATGGACTGCGGCCGACCATGGGCCGCGTCGCGGCGTTCAACGCGGCGCTCCCCGAACGGCCGATCGGGCCGCAGATCAGCGCCGTCTCGGGCCCGCTGGCCCGTACCATCGGCGATATCAGGATCGCGCTGGCGGCGATGTCGGCGAAAGATTACCGCGATCCCTGGTGGGTGCCGGCGCCGCTCGAAGGGCCGGCGATGCCCAAGCGCGTCGCGATGTGTCTCAACCCCGATGGGCTTGATCCCGTGCCCGAAGTGAAGGCCGCCGTTGCCGACGCCGGCAAGCGGCTCGCGCGCGCCGGCTGGATCGTCGAGGAAATCGCCAACACGCCGCCGCTGCGCGAGGCCGCCGACCTGCAGACCAAGCTCTGGCTCGGCGACGGCTATGAAGCGCAACTGGAAATGGCCGAGCGCGAAGGCGATCCCGGCGCGCTGGCCTGCCTGCGCGGCAACCGCGCAAAAGTGCATCCGTTCGATCTGTCGAAGACGCTGACGCGGCGCCTGACGCTGACGCGCGAATGGCTGGCGTTCTTCGAAAACTATGCCGTGCTGCTGATGCCGGTATCCGGCGAATTGCCGTTCCCCGATCAGCTCGACCGCAAGGATGAGGCGTCGTTCGCGCGCGTCTGGCATGCGCAATTGCCGCAGATCTCCATTCCCTTGATGGGGCTTCCCGGGCTAACGGTCTCGACCGGACTGGTCGGACGCGTGCCCGTCGGCGTGCAACTGGTTTCCGGCCGCTACCGCGAAGATTTATGCCTTGCTGCCGGCGAGGCGATCGAAGCCAGCGGAACGCCGTCGGCGGCGATCGACCCCGCCGGCTGAATTGAACGAGACCATGATGCCAGGCGTTTACGATTTCACGGCGCAGTCGCTCGCCGGCGAGGAGGTTCCGCTGACGCGGTTCGAGGGTCAGGTGCTCCTGATCGTCAACACCGCGAGCGCCTGTGGATTCACGCCGCAGTACAAAGGCCTGGAGCATTTGCAGCGTGAACTTTCGGCGCGCGGCTTTGCGGTGCTCGGCTTTCCCTGCAACCAGTTCGGCGGGCAGGAGCCGGGCGACGCCAGACAGATCATGGAGTTCTGTGAAACCAAGTATGACGTGACGTTTCCGATGTTCGCCAAAATCGACGTCAACGGCAGCCACGCGCATCCGTTGTTCAACCATCTGAAGAACGCGAAATCGGGATTGCTGGGACCGTCGATCAAATGGAATTTCACCAAATTCCTGGTCGACCGGTCGGGCGGGGTGGTGGGACGCTACGCGCCGACTGCTACGCCCGAGGGGCTACGAAGAGAAATCGAGGGACTGCTGTGAACGAAACCAACAAAGCGATGAGCGATCAATTCCCCGACCGTCTTTCGGTCGATCCGAACAGCCCTTACCACAACGCCGAGATCCTCGCGCGCGATGTCGGCATCCGCTTCAAGGGCGCCGAGAAAACCAATGTCGAGGAGTACTGCATCAGCGAGGGCTGGGTGCGCGTCACCGCGGGCAACGCCAAGGACCGCTACGGCAACCCGCTGACGATCAAGGTGCACGGTCCGGTCGAGCCGTATTTCCGGGATAAGGCGGGGTCCTGACTCGGTCTTTCGTTCGTCATTGCCTGCGACAAACGCGCAGCGTTTGTGCAAGGGAGCGAAGCGACGAAGCAATCCATCTCCCCGCATGCGGCGCCATGGATTGCTTCGCTTCGCTCGCAATGACGGTGTCGAGGCCGTCAACTTACCGATCATCTGTCTCTGAAGGATGCCGCTAACTTGTCCAGCAAACTTCCCCAACTCTCGCTCGCAAAGGACAAGATCCGGGTCTTGCTCCTCGAAGGCGTCAATGACAGCGCCGTGCAGCTGATCGAGGCTGCGGGCTATTCCAACATGACGCGCTTGTCCAAGGCGCTTGAGGGCGATGCGCTCAAGGAAGCCATCAAAGGCGTGCATCTCCTGGGCATCCGCTCACGCACGCAGATCACCACGGATGTGCTTGAGGCCGCGGACCGGCTCATCGCGATTGGATGCTTCAGCGTCGGCACCAATCAGGTAGATGGTGACGCCGCTCGCCGAAACGGGATTCCCGTGTTCAATGCGCCGTTTTCCAACACGCGAAGCGTGGCAGAGCTGGTGATCGGTGAAATCGTCATCCTGCTGCGCCGGATCGTCGCGCGTTCGAACGCCGCGCATCAGGGACGCTGGGACAAATCGGCCGATGACAGCTATGAGGTGAGGGGCAAGACGCTCGGCATCATCGGTTACGGCAATATCGGTTCGCAGCTCTCCAATCTCGCCGAAGCGCTGGGAATGAGGGTCATCTTCTACGATCACACCGACAAGCTCCGTCACGGCAACACCGAGCCGACCGCGAGCTTGCGTGAGCTGCTGGCACAAAGCGACGTCGTGACGTTGCATGTGCCGGAGACATCAGCCACGCATGGGATGATCGGGCGCGAGGAGATTGCTGCGATCAAGCCTGGAGCGTATTTCGTCAACAACAGCCGCGGCACGGTCGTTGACCTGGAGGCGCTTGCCGACGCGCTGCGCGAAGGCCGGCTTCGCGGCGCCGCGGTCGACGTCTTTCCGATCGAGCCGCGTTCGAACGCAGACCCTTTCGTGTCGCCGCTTCAGGGTCTGGAGAATGTGATTCTGACGCCCCACATCGGCGGCTCGACCGAAGAGGCGCAGGAACGCATCGGTGCCGAGGTGGCACGCAAGCTCATCGATTACAGCGATTCCGGTTCGACGATGGGGGCCGTCAATTTCCCGCAGGTCCAGCTACCGCCGCGGCCATCGGGGACGCGGTTCATTCAGGTACAGCGCAATCTGCCGGGCATGCTGGGGCGCCTGAACGAAGTGCTGGCGCGTCACTCGGTCAACATTGCTGCGCAATATTACGAGACCGACCACGACGTCGGCTACGTGGTGCTCGACGCCGACGCCTCCGCAGCCGACGGCCAGCGCGTGCTCGCGGACATCCGGGCTCTGGAAGGCACGATTCGGGCTCGATTGCTCTACGAATACAAGGTCTGAGTCTGGCGCTACGCCGTCTGCCGCATCGGTTGCGCCACACCGTACATCAGCGTGCGCCATAGCCATTCGACCGGGCCGTAGCGATAACGGCTCAGCCACCACGCGCTGAACGGCACCTGCACGAAGTAGACGGCAACGCCGATGGCCAGCGCGCTTGTCACGCCAAGGCGGCCGAACAGGCCGAGACCATAGGCGTAAAAGATCCAGCCAAGGATGACGGATTGTGTGAGGTAGTTGGTGAAGGCCATGCGTCCGAGCGGCGCGGCCCAGCCCAGCAGCCGCTTTCCGCTCGCGAGATTGGCGATGCCGATAATGCCAGCGCCATAACCCAGCGCCAGCAGGATGGTGCCGAGAGGTTCTGCCAGGGCGCGGAAGCGGCCGCTCGGGATCAAGCCGCCGGCATGGTAAAGGATCAGTGCCGCGCCAAGGCCGATACAGGCGGCGGCGATCGAGAACAGCAGATGGCGTGACGGGTTTCGCAGGATGCCGGTGCGCCAGGCGAACGCGCCGAGAAGAAACAAGCCGATCGTGCGTGGAAAGATATAGACGTGCAGGGCAGCGATAAGGGGAATCTCGCGGAGCCGGAACGCCAGCACGTCGAGGAAGCCGCCCGTCGCATAGATGCGGTTGGCATCCACGACATCCTGGGCAATCGCGACCGTGCCGGGCCACAATCCCGGCGGCGGAAAGACCTGCATCTCAATGTACAACCCGAGAGACGCCAGCGCGGCGACAGCCAATAGCCAGCGCGGACCGAACAGGAACGGCAGGACGATGAATCCGGCGAGCGCATATTCGGTGAGAATGTCGCCATTCCAGATCAGGCAAAGGTGGATGAGCCCGAACGCCAGCAACACGACGAGCCGGCGCACGAGGAGCGACGTGCGGCGCTCGCTCCTGGCCAGCCGCTCGAACTGGATGGCAAGGCCTGCGCCGAACAGCAGCGAAAACAGCGCCAATGCCTTCAAATCGACGGCCAACATCAGGATGGTTTCGACGGCGCTGTCGATTGACGAAAAGGATAAAGCAGGCTTGGGGAATAAAAACCGATCGAAGATCGAAACGCGAAATATGGTCACGACGTTCATCGCGACGACGCCGAGCAGGGCGATACCCCGCAATACGTCGATGGCGTCGATCCGCTCTGCGGGGCCTATCGGCCGGGGGGGTGTGGCGCCATCCGCCATTGCTACGTCATCCCAGTCGAGCGGCGGGATGAAGTCCGCGGCGCCGCTCTATGACAGCCGCATATCCAGTAACCGCCGGCCTTCGGTCTTGAGCAGCTTCTTCACGGCGCTGGACGCGGCGATGTCGCCCTGGTTGGCGTAGGCCTCATGGTTCTTCTCGATGTCTTCCAGACGGTAGAGGTAGTTGACCATGACGCCGGCAGATTCGCGTACCCCCTTGGGCGAGAGGTCGCCGAGCCAGTCGATTTTCTCCAGCCGCGCGCCGTTGCCGATATGGAAGCGCGCGACCAAATCGATCAGCCGGCCCTTCGGCGTCCGGGCTCTGAGGAAATAATGCGCCGCCAGCGGCTCGACCACGGCGCGCAATTGCGCGGTCAGTTCCGCATTCTCGAACCAGTCGGGCTTGTCGAGATTTTCCAGCAGCGTCCGCTCCTCGTCGCTGACGGGAACGTCCTCGGCCTGCTTCAGCCACTGCATGAAGCCCGGCACCGGCGACAGCGTGATGAACGTGTCAAGTTTCGGCAATTCGCGCCGCAATTCCTCGACCACCTGCTTGATCAGGAAGCTGCCGAAGGAAATGCCGCCAAGTCCCTTTTGCGTATTCGAGATCGAATAGAACACGGCGGTGCGCGCGCGTTCGGTCGGCACCAGCTGACGCTCGGCGGCGAGCAGCGGCGCGATCGCGGTCGGGATCGTCTCGGTCAGCGCGACCTCGACGAAGATCAGCGGTTCGTCGTTTAGCTGGGGATGGAAGAAGGCGTAGCAGCGCCGGTCGACGGGGTCGATGCGGCGTCGCAGATCGTTCCAGTCGCGGATTTCGTGCACGGCCTCGTAACGAATGATCTGTTCCAGAATATTCGCTGGCGTCGACCAGTCTATCCTGCGCAGCACGAGAAATCCCCTGTTGAACCAAGAAGAGAGCAGATGCACCACATCGCGGTCGAGCGCAGCCAGATCCTTGTTGCCCTTCATCAGGGCAAGCAGGTCGGCGCGCATTGCCACCAGATCGCTAGTGCCGCCGGGCGCGCGATTGAGCCGGCGGATCAGCTCCTGCCGCTGCGGCTCGGAAGCGAAGTGAAGGTCGCTGGCATCGCTGTCGTTCGGCTGGCTGCGCCAGCTTTCGATCGCCTGCGACAGTTTTTCGCGGTCGGGACCGAAATCTCTCGCCAGTGTTTCGAAGAAGGTCAGCCGGCCGGCGGCGTCGAGGTCGTGATAGCGGTCGAGCACCTCACGCGCCATCGCGGTGCCGGACGCTTCGCCGCGGCCGGACAGCAGCGCCTTGCACAGTTCGAGCAGTTCGGCGGCGTCCTGCCGGGCGACGGACGGCTCGCCCCGCCGAAGCAGCGTGCGGCCACGTTCTGATATCGTCGAGAGAAGGTCAGAAAAAAAGGCGTTGGCCATGCGGTGGGTCGAATCCAGCTGATAATGCGGAATCTTATATGAGATTTAGGGCGGTGCCGATCACAATCAAGCGTATCGATCGTACGTAAATATGTCATGCCTCTAAAACCGTCGTCATGGCCGGGCTTGACCCGGCCATCCATCCCGTTTCGGAATAAGTGCTTTACGGAGATTGATGGATACGCGGGTCCCGGCCACGCCAAGGCTTCGCCGAGGCTTTCCCATACTGGCGCGCCGAAGCTTTAGCGGAGGCGGCAAGCCCGCCTATGACAAGGCGCCTCACTCCTTCCCGGCAAATTCCGTCGGCGTTTTTCCGGTAACCTGCCGGAAGGCATGCGAAAACGCGGGCACGCTGGCATAGCCTAAATCCGAGGCAAGCTGCTTGACGGAGACGCCGGCGTCCGTCGACAGCTTCTCGATGGCCGCGGCGATGCGGGCGCGCTGGCACCAGCTCTTGAAGCTCAATTGCGTCTCCGACGAGAACAGCCGCGACAGCGTCCGCACCGAGGTGCCGACCTCGCTCGCCAGGCTGTCGATCTCGTGGTCGGCCGTGGGGTCGGCCAGCACAATGTCGGCGGCGCGCCGGCAGCGCGGCTCGCGCGGCAGCGGGATGAAGGTCGCGGAATCCTCCGCCTGGTCCAATTCCATCATCGCCAGCCGCAGCAGGAGCGTGGTCCGCTCGCGGTCGCCGCGATCGTCGAACAGGGCCAGTATCGTCTGGTGCAGCAGCGGCGATACCCGCACCACGAATTCCGCTTCCAGGCTGTGGCTGCGCGCCTCGCGCTGCAGCCAGTCGAGCTCGAAATAGAGGGTTCGCATCTCGATATCGGCGAGCACGTCGATCGCATGCTCCGACAGCGCAGGCACCCACACCGCGCGGTCCGGCGGCACCAGCCAGCGGCCTTTCGGCGTCGTCACCTGCATCGTGCCCTTGGCGGCATAGACCAGCTGCGCCTCGCGGTGCATGTGGGTGTGGATCCGGAAGCCCTTCCGGTAGCTGTTGGCGATCATGTGGATGCCGTCGCCGGTCGAGGTCAGGCGTCCGATAATGGCGGCAATTGGCTTTTCGGCGATATTCATTGGCGACATCCCGTCAGGACATCCCCGTATAACCTATTTCGGAAAATTGCGGGATTCGGGAATCGACCATGAACAGCCCCTCCAGGGTGATCACCTTCGTTAACGCCGCCCATTTCATCGACCATTACGCGATGCTGATCTTCGCGGCCGCCGTCATCATCATGGGGCCGGCGCTTGGCATGGCCTATTCGGAACTATTGCCGTACGCCACCCCGGGCTTCGTCGCCTTCGGCGCAGGTTCGCTGATCACCGGCTGGCTCGGCGACCGCTGGAGCCGCCGCCACATGATGGTGATCTTCTTTATCGGCATCGGCGTCTCGATGATCGCGGTCGGCTTCGTCTCGACCCCGTTGCAGCTCGGCGCGGCGCTGCTCGCCATCGGCCTGTTCGCCTCGATCTACCATCCCGTCGGCACCGCGATGATCGTGTCCTATGCCGACAAGCTCGGCCGCGAGATGGGCCTGAACGGCGTCTGGGGCAATCTCGGCGTGGCGTCGTCGGCGCTGGTCACCGGGGTGGTCGGGCAGTATCTCGGCTGGCGCTGGGCCTTCATCGTGCCGGGGATCGTCACCATCCTGCTCGGCGTGGCCTTTGCGCTGATGGTGGTGCACGAGGACCGTTCCGGCTCCAAGCAGGCGGCGGCTCAAGCGCGCATCGCCAAGCAGGACATGTGGCGGGTGTTTCTGGCCTTGCTGATCGTGGTGATCGCGATCTCCACCACCTTCAACGCCATCACGGTGGCGATGCCGAAACTCTTCGCCGAGCGGCTTGCCGGCCTGACCAGCAGCCCGGCTATGCTCGGGATCATCGCGGCCGGAGTCTATGTGTTCGGCGCGATGACGCAGTATACGATCGGCAAGCTGATCGACCGCTACTCGCTCAAGACGGTGATGCTGCCGTTGTCGTTCGTGCTGGCGCCGTTCATGTATTTCGCGGCGACATTGTCGAACCTGCCGCTGATCATCGCCTCCATCGGCATCGTGATGGGCGCGTTCGGGCAGGTCACCGTCAACGACGCCATGGTCGGCAAGTACACGACAGACGAATGGCGCTCGCGCGCCTATTCGGTGCGCTATTTCGTCGGCTTCACCGCGGCGGGCGCCTCCGTCGGCCTAGTGGCCTGGCTCTACGAGCGGGGCGGCTTCGCCACCATGCTGCAGGCGTTCGGCGCGCTGTGCCTGCTGGTGATCGTGGCTGCGATCATCCTGCCGCAGGAAATCAAGGTGCCGGCGGCGCAGGCGAAATGATCGCCGTCGGGCGGGCCGTCAGCCCGCCAGCGATCTCGCAATGATATCGGAGCTCTTCTCCGCAACCATGATCGTCGCCGGATGAATGTTCGGTGAGGGCATCGCCGGCATCACGGACGCATCGACCACCCGCAGACCATCGATGCCGCGAACGCGAAGCTCGCTGTCGACCACGGCGCCGTCATCCTCGCCCATCCGGCAGGTGCCGCAGGGATGATAGACGGTGGAGCCGAACTTCCGGACGTAATCGGCTATCTGCTCGTCGCTCGTGATGTCAGAAGCGGGCCTGATCTGTTCGGTCACCAGCGAGCGGAATGGCTCGGTCGCGACGATTTGCCGGGCAATGCGAAAGGCGGCCAGCATGATGCGCATGTCATCGGGGTCCGTCAGGTAATTGGCCTGGATACGCGGCGGTGTGCGCCCTTCCGCATCGCGCAGCGTGATTTCACCGCGGCTCTTCGGCCGGCAGACACTGAAGATGAAGGTAAATCCCGGCCAGCGATGCAGGCCGGTCTTGAATCCGTCAGTCGAAAAATTGAGGCACTGGTACTGGATGTCGGGCACCGGCTCGGAGGGGGCTGATTTGGCAAACAGCATCGCTTCGGTCGCGCCGACCGAGAGTTGTCCCGATCCCCTGAGCAGCCATTCGAGCGCGAGTTTGACCGACTTGGCCGGGCTCATTACGGCTTCGTTCAACGTATCGGTCGCGTTGGTCTTGAACGTGAAACTCGACTGATAATGGTCCTGCAGATTCTTGCCGACGACGGGAAGATCGCGTTTTACGTCGATGCCAAGCCCGGCCAGCTCGGCGGCCGGGCCGATGCCGGAGGCGAGCAACAGCACCGGAGAATTGATCGCGCCGCCCGAAATGATCAGTTCGCGCCGCGCGCCGATGCGCTGGATCTGGCCGTCACGCTCGACCTCCACGCCGATGGCGCGGTTGCCGTCGAACAGGATACGGCGGACCCGGGTTTTCGTCATCAGCTCGAGATTTTTTCGGCTCAGGTTCGGCTTGAGATATCCGACCGCCGTCGAGCGGCGCCAGCCATTGTGGACGTTGAGCGGCGCGAAGCCGACGCCGTCGATGCGCTCGCCGTTGAAATCGGGGTTGCGCTGGTACTGCAGGCGCTCGCAGGCCTCCACAAATGCCCTTGCCGTCGTCGACGGGCGTTTGATGTTCGACACCGTCATCGGGCCGCCGGTGCCGCGCCACGCGTTGGCGCCATCGACGCAGTGCTCCATCCGCTTGAAATAGGGCAGCACGTCGTTGTAGCTCCAGCCGCGCGCGCCGAGGCGCTGCCATTCGTCATAATCGCTGGGTGCGCCGCGCAGGAAGACGAGGCCGTTGATGGAGCCAGAGCCGCCCAAAACCTTGCCGCGCGGCCAGATCACGGTTCGGCCGCCGAGACCCGGTTCAGGCTCGGTTTCGTAACCCCAGTTCATCTTCGGGTTCGGGACCAGCTTGCCAAAGCCCATCGGAATGTGAATCCAGGGATTACGATCGCGTCCGCCGGCCTCGATGACGCACAGCGACACTTTTGGATTTTCGGTCAGTCGTGCCGACAGCACGCAACCGGCGGAGCCGGCGCCTGCCACGACAACGTCGAATTCCGCATCAAAACCGGATTTACCCATCAAAACGTTACGCTCCCGTTTCTGCTTTTGCCGCAGAGGATAGTGGCCGGCGGATGGTCTGGATAGGCTTGTGTTCGCGCTACTCGGTCTGCTGCAGTACCATCCGCAGGTGATGGTTCGAGATCTGCATCAGGCCGTCAAAGGGCTGGCTGAGGTCGACGATCAGGAACAGAGCGCTCGATACGGAGAGTGCGAAAACCAGAATGGACGCGATCACGATCGGCCTAGGTTCGGCGAACACGCTGAAGCTTGCAAAAATCACCACCAGCCAGAACGTGAGCACGATGAAGAACGGCACCGGGATTGCGTTGTCGCTCTGTGTGAAGACGAGTATCCGCGTTCGGCCGATCTCGGTGGTCGCCTGGACGATACGCGACTTCAGCGAGGCCTGTTCGTCATTGGCCGGCGTCAGGCCCTCGACCGCGTTGTAGAACCGATCTGCGGTCCCGCTGACGACGAAGGTCGATTGATGCCTGTTGCGCTCGGCATTCTCCAGCCAGATGCGGGAGGCGGCCGTCGAGATCAGTTCCCGCAACAGCGCTCGCGCGGTTTTGGTTTCCGGCCCATATTTCAGGAGCATCTGGTCGACCAGCACGACATTGGCACCGAGCTGCCGGATGTTGCTGTTCTGGGTGTCGTAGGAGTTTTTCGCCGACGCGATCATCAGGCCGATCACCAGCGCGGCGAGGGTCGAAAGAAACCCGGCGCCGAGGCGGATGGCCTCCTTCGAGCCGCCCTCGAGCACATCGGGCGGCAGGAACCGCTTCAGGGTCATGCCGATGGCCGCGCCGATCAGGATCGAGGCGAAGGAAGCCAGGAACGCGGCAGTCGAACTCATGGTGTCGTCACCCTGTCATATGCAGGCCGCTGGGGCAGGGGTACTGCATATCCGGGCGGGCGCCCCTGGGCTACCCGCGACGATTTGCTGCGGCGCAATAGCCCGGGCGGTAACGTAGCCATATCAAACAGAACACTTGACCATCGCTACCCTCCTTGTGTGAGGTGAGGGCATGACCCGAATCCGGCTTTTCCTGTTCATAATTGCGATATTGGCGCCTTCGCTGGCGGCGGCGCAGCAGTCCATGAAGTTCGAGGAGGCCGGCGCCATGCTGGCCGCGAGCTGCGGCAAGGACATCGATGACAACTGCCGCGGCGTCAATTTTGATGCGACACGGCTGCGGGAGTGCCTGAACCGCAACCAGGACGTGGTGTCGGCGAAGTGCAAGGCTGACTTTCCGACGGCGCTGGGCGCCATCCAGCAGCGCATTACCGCGCGCACCTCGCTCGTCAAACTGTGCAATTGGGAGCTGAAGCACCTGTGCGGCGAGGTCCGGGAGGATCCCGTCAAGGGTCTGCAATGCCTGCTCGACACCACCAAGAAGGCGACCCCGAACTGCAACAAAGCGATCAGCGCGGCGGGGTATCGCTGATGCGTTGGGGGAATAAGCCGCACGGCATCGCTTTTGTGTTCGGCACCCTGGCGCTGTTTGCCTTGCCGATAGCGTCGGGGCGGGCGCAAACCGCAGTGTCGAGCACAGACATCATCGAGAAACTCGCCGTCGAGACCGAATCCGATATCGATCTTGTCGCCTTGAAGCAGCAGGCTGCCGATCGAATCAAGGCCAGAGCCGACGCCCAGCCGCAAAAGCGGCCGCCGATTGCGCCGCAACTGACGAAACTGCCGCAAGTCCGTTTCGACGTCGTATTCGACCAGGACTTTTCCCTGATCCGGCCGGCCTCGTACCAGACGATCGGCAGCATCGCCGACGCGTTGACCGATCCGAAATTGCGGCCCTACCGCTATCTGATCGTCGATCATGTCGAATCCGCCGGCCGACGCGACCACAATCTGATTCTGAGCCAGCGGCGCGCCGAATCGATCCGGGATGTGCTGGTGAACACCTTCAAGGTGTCGCCGAAGCGGCTTCAGGTTCTTGGTCTGGGTGAGGAACAGTTGCAGGATGTCAATCGCCCGGCTGCGCCCGCCAATGCGCGTGTCCAGCTCATGGCGATCGGGAAGTTTGAAACGGCCGATGCGGCCAAGCCGGCAACGCCGACCGCTGCGGCCCCAAAAGGGGGCGCGGCAAAGAAAAAGAAACGCTGACTATCTGCGGATGGATCAGCGCTGAAAGGTCTGCGGCGTGATGCCGGGCCGGGGAGGAGCATCCAATGTTCAAACAGTTTCGGTCGGGAATCTCCGGCCTCCTTGTGGGATTAGCCATCATGACAACAATGCCTGCCGCTGCTGACGCCTTGAAGGACGAGATCGCGCCGACCGGCAAGCTGCGGGTGGCGATTGCGATCAGTCCGGCCGGCGGCGCGTTCTGGTCGACCAAGACCGAAACCGGTTATGCCGGCGTGCCGGTCGATCTCGGCAAGGCGATGGCGGAGCAACTCGGCGTCCCCGTCGAGTATGTCGCGCATCAGAACTCGGGTCAGATCGTCGACGCCACTTCGAAGGGCACCTGGGACATCACCTTCTTGCCGAAGGACCCGGAACGGGAAGGCAGGATGTCGTTCGGTCCGATCTATGAGGTTGCGGACGCCACCTACATCACCAAGCCGGCTTCAGCGGTGACGAACTTCGCAACCCTGGACCAGCCCGGCATCCAGGTCGCCGCCGTCAACAACACGACCACCATGCGCGGCGCGATCGCGCATCTGAAGAATGCGAAGGTAACCGGCTATCAGAGCTATGACGAAATCTTCGGCCTGCTTTCGAAAGGCGAGGTCGATGCGTTCGCGCTGTCGCGCGACCAGCTCAACGCGATGGCGAAAAAGATTCCGGGTACGCGCGTGCTGGACGAAACCTTCAAGCAGACCGTGACGGCCGTAGCCGTGCCGCCCAATCACCCGCAGTCGCTGGCGTTCGCGGTCAAGTTCCTGACCGAGGCGATCTCCAACGGCACGCTGCGCAAGGCCTATGACAATAACGGCCTGAAGGATTCGCCGATCCGGACGCAGACGAAATAGGCGAAAGCTGTCTGACGACGAACTATCCTCGTCATTCCGGGGCGCGCGTAAGCGCGAGCCCGGAATCCATCGAGCTTCGGAACGAGGGGCGAAATGGATTCCGGGCTCGATGCTTTGCATCGCCCCGGAATGACGTATAGCGGGGGTGGCGCCAACATCTGTGCAACTGCACAAATACAAGGCATTCCACCCGTGCCGGACGGGCGCCAACGGTGGATTAAACCCGTGGAATCACGCGGTTTTCGAGCCGATGCTCGAAAATCGGGGTTGGCACATCGATTGCTTAATTGCTTCTCAGTCAATGACGACTGCCGTCCTACGGATTGCCAAGGCCAGTGTTGGCGAAGGCACAGGGATCAAGCGACCTCACCGAGGCGCTTCGGAGCAGTCATCGGGACCATTTCCCACGAAAGCTCGTGCATCTCTGTTTTTGATCGAGCGTGACCGTGTCACAGGCCGTGCCGGGGCAGACCTTTGTTGGTTCTGCCGAGGATGGCGTCCGGCACGCGCGTGAGGGCGGCTTGGCTCACTTTACATCGGCGCGGCTGTGGTTGCCGGGGCTGGATTGAACCGCTTTTGCGAACAAGGGGAACTGTAATGGCCTATCTCGTGCCTTCGGAATTCGTGACCAAGATGGTCGATGCCGGAGAATCCAAAATCTTCATGTCGACCCGCGATACGATCATCCGTGCGTATATGGCCGGCGCCATCCTCGCGCTCGCTGCGGCGTTCGCGGTCAGTGTCAACGTGTCGACCGGCGTTCCAATCGTCGGTGCAGCGCTGTTTCCGGTCGGCTTCTGCATGCTGTATCTGTTCGGCTTTGATCTGTTGACCGGCGTGTTCGTGCTGGCGCCACTGGCGCTGATCGACAAGCGCCCGGGTGTCACGATCGGCGGCGTGCTGCGCAACTGGGGTCTAGTGTTCGTCGGCAACTTCGCCGGCGCCTTCACGGTGGCCGTGATGATGTCGATCGTCTTCACCTTCGGTTTCACCTCGCCGCCCGACAAGGTCGGCCAGGTGATCGGATCGATCGGCGAGGGCCGCACCGTCGGTTACGCGGCGCATGGCGCCGGCGGCATGCTGACGCTGTTCGTTCGCGGCATGCTCTGCAACTGGATGGTTTCGGCGGGCGTCGTCGGGGCGATGATTTCGACTACCGTCAGCGGCAAGGTGATCGCGATGTGGATGCCGATCATGCTGTTCTTCTTCATGACCTTCGAGCATTCGATCGTGAACATGTTCCTGTTTCCCTCGGGGCTCCTGCTTGGCGGCAAGTTCACGATCATGGATTATCTGATCTGGAACGAGATCCCGACG
This sequence comes from uncultured Alphaproteobacteria bacterium, assembly GCA_963770135.1. Lineage (GTDB taxonomy): Bacteria > Pseudomonadota > Alphaproteobacteria > Rhizobiales > Xanthobacteraceae > Bradyrhizobium. Next base: position 43,908 of record CAVYOM010000029.1, read on the forward strand.
GTGGTGGGCAACCTCGTCGGCGGCCTCGCCTTCACCGGCTTGACGCTGTACGCCACGCATGTCAGGACCGCGCCGAAGCGCGTCGCCCCGCGCGTCGCGGCCTGACCGGCGATTGACTCGGGCGGGCCTCGATCGCTTGATTGAGGCCCGCTCCCTGGTCCTGAACATGCCACGCGAACTGAAAATATCGGTTGGGCAATATTCTGACAAAGGTCGCAAGGAGACCAATCAGGATTTTCACGGCGTTCTGATTCCCACCGAGCCGCTGCTCAGCCTCAAGGGCATTGCCATCGTGCTGGCCGACGGGATCTCCAGCAGCTCCGTCAGCCGGGTCGCCGCGGAATCGGCGGTGAAGGGCTTTCTGACCGACTATTACTGCACCTCGGAATCCTGGTCGGTGCGGACCTCGGCGCAGCGCGTGCTGGAGGCGACCAATTCCTGGCTGCATTCGCAAACCCGCAGCCAGTATGCCTATGACAAGGACCGCGGTTACGTCTGCACGCTTTCCGCCCTAGTCATCAAGTCGACCACCGCGCATCTCTTTCACATCGGCGATTCCCGCATCTATCGTCTTTCCGGCAACACGCTGGAGCAACTGACCAACGACCATCGCATCGTCATCTCCTCGCAGCAGAGCTATCTCGGCCGGGCGCTCGGCGTAAATCCGCAGATCGAGATCGATTACCAGATGCTGCGGCTCGAGCCGGGCGATGTCTTCGTGCTCGCGACCGACGGCATCTACGAGCATCTCAGCGCCCGCCGCATCGCAAAGGCGGTGAACGAGGGCGGCGCCGATCTCGAAGCGGCCGCGAAGGCGATTGTCGATCAGGCGTTCGAAGCCGGCAGCGAGGACAATCTCACGGTCCAGATCGTGCGCGTCGACGCCCTGCCCGACGGGGTCGCCAGCGAAGTGTTCGCGCAGCCGCACGAACTGCCGCTGCCGCCGCTGCTGGAGGCGCGGGCGGTTTTCGATGGTTATCGGATTGTCCGCGAGCTGCACGGCTCCAGCCGCAGCCACATCTATCTCGCCGTCGATATCGAAACCGACGCCGTGGTCACGATCAAGATTCCATCGATCGATCTGCGCGACGATCCCGCCTACCTGAAGCGGTTCATGATGGAGGAATGGGTGGCGCGGCGGATCGACAGCCCGCATGTGCTGAAACCCTGCCTGCTGCAGCGCAACCGCAACTTCCTTTACGTCGTCACCGAATTCATCGACGGGCAGACGCTGGCGCAATGGATGATCGACAATCCGAAGCCGAGCGTTGAGACCGTGCGCGGCATCGTCGAGCAGATTGCCAAAGGCCTGCGCGCCTTCCATCGCAAGGAGATGCTGCATCAGGACATCCGTCCCGCGAACATCATGATCGATACGACCGGCACGGTGAAGATCATCGATTTCGGTTCGACCATGATCACCGGGGTCGTCGAAGCCGCGCCGTCCGGCGACCGCAACGACATTCTTGGCACGCAGCAATACACTGCACCCGAATATTTTCTCGGCGAGCCGGCCACCTCGCGCTCCGACCTGTTCTCGCTCGGTGTCATCACGTATCAGATGCTGACGGGAAAACTGCCCTATGGCGGGCAGATCGCAAACGCGCGAACGCGCTCCCAGTTCAACGGGCTGGTGTACCGTCCGGCGTCGCATGGCGACCGCGAGGTGCCGCTATGGATCGACGGGACGCTGGAGAAGGCCGTGCATCCCAACCCCCACAAACGCTATGACAGTTTTTCGGAATTCCTGTTCGACCTGCGTCATCCCAACGCGAACTATCTCTCGACGTCGTCGACGCCGCTGATCGAGCGTAACCCTCTGCTGTTCTGGAAGAGCACGACGATCGTGCTGGCGCTCGCCGTGATCGTGCTGCTTGCCATGCAGCATGGGATGCATCGGTGATGCTTGACGCGGGTCAGGCGCTTGCTGCGCATGCTTCGAGACGCTCGCGATGCTCGCTCCTCAGCATGAGGTTGTTGTGCTTCAACAAGTTGGACCTCATCCTGAGGAGGCCGCGAAGCGGCCGTCTCGAAGGATGGGCTGCACTACTAGTTGGTCGCGCCCGCTGCAATCGGATCCATCCCGCTCTTGACCAACTCGCCACGCGCGGCGGGCGAGGCGAGGAACTTGATGAGCGCCTTGCCGGCATCCGGTTCTTTCGAGGCGCTGGCGATTCCGGCGGAGAATATCGTGATCTTCTGCAGTTCATCCGGCAGCGGGCCGATGATGTCGATGCCTTCCACAGGCTTCAATTCGCTCATCTGCTGAAAGCCGATCTCGGCGTCGCCGCGCGCGACGATCTCGCCGACCGGCGTGGCTGGAATCTTCCTCGCCTTGTCCTTCATTTCGTCGGCAATGCCGAGCTTGCTGAACATCTCGGTCGAGACATAGACGCCGCTGGCGCTGTCCGAATAGGCAACGGTCTTCACCGCCAGCAAGGCGCGTTTGAGCGCCTCGGGCGTGGAAATGTCTGGCTTCGCCACGCCCGATTTCACGGCGACCGCAATCGGCGATTTGACGAGATCAATCTTACTGTCGGCGATCGCCTTGCCGTTCTTGACGAGGTCGTCAAGCGCATAGCCGACCATGATCAGGACATCCGCTGGCTCGCCGCGATCGAGCCGCACCGGAATGGCATTGGTGGTGGTGCCCATCGACGGCCCGTAAGCGGTCAGCACCTTGTGACCGGTGGCGCGTTCGAATTCGGGAACCAGCGCCTTGTAGGCGGCCGTCACCCCGCCCGAGATCATTACCCGCACCTCCGCCGCGCCGGCCGTGACGGTGAGCAGGATTACGCTGAGAATGGCGAGCGCGAAGGCGCGAAGATGGTTCGAAAGCCGCATGATGTTCCTCCCGGACAACTCTTGAGCGGTCGGCCTTGGGTGGATGTTAGCGCGCGGAGGGCAGGGCGACTAGTGCCGTGGCGTCGTCATTGCGAGCGTAGCGAAGCATCGCTCAGCCGTAGGGTGGGCAAAGGAGCGAAGCGACGTGCCCACCATCTATCAACAATCGAGCTGCGAGATGGTGGGCACGCTACGCTTTGCCCACCCTACGGCATCGCGCAACCCTCACGCATTCACGTGCACAAAATCCCGCAGCAACGGATAGATCTCGTTGTTCCAGCGCTTGCCGGAAAACACGCCGTAATGGCCGACGCCGGCCTGCATGTGATGCACCTTGCGATAGGCGCGCACGCCGGTGCAGAGGTCCTGCGCGGCGAGCGTCTGGCCGATCGAGCAGATATCATCCTTCTCGCCTTCCACCGTCATCAGGCCCATGCGCTTGATCGAGGCCGGGTTCACCGGCCGGCCGCGATGCATCAGCTTGCCTTGCGGCAGCAGGTGCTCCTGAAACACGTCGCGTACGGTCTCGATGTAGAATTCGGCCGGAAGGTCCATCACGGCGAAATATTCGTCGTAGAAGGTCTTGATGACTTCCGCCTTCTCCTTCTCTCCTTTCGCCAGATGATTGGCGAGGTCCATGTGCTGCTTGATATGGCGCTCGAGATTCATCGACACGAAGGCGGTGAGCTGCACGAAGCCGGGATAGACTTGTCGGAACGCGCCCTTGCACTGCACCGGCACGTAATTGATCAGGTTTTTTTCGAACCAGTTGATCGGTTTGCTCTTGGCGAATTCGTTGACCTTGGTCGGCTGGATCCGCGTGTCGATCGGGCCCGCCATTAGCGTCAGCGTGGCCGGGCGGGCGGGATGGTTGTCCTCCGACATCACGGCAGCCGCGGCCAGCGCGGATACCGACGGCTGGCAGATCGCCACCATGTGCGAGCGCGGGCCCATCTTGTCGAGGAAGGTGATCAGATGGTCGGTGTAATCTTCCAGTCCGAAGCGGCCGGCATGAAGCGGAATGTCCCGCGGGTTATGCCAGTCGGTGATGTAGACGTCGTGGTCCTGCAGCAGCGTCTTCACGGTGCCGCGCAGCAGCGTGGCGAAATGCCCGGACATCGGCGCCACCAGCAGCAGCTTCGGCTGCTCCGGCGCGTTCTCCTTCTTGAAGCGCAGCAGCGAGCCGAACGGGGTGGCGAAGGTGACTTCCTCCGTCACCTCCAGTTCCTGATTGCCGACCATGACCCGGTCGATGCCGTAGGCCGGCCGGTGATAGGTGAGGGAAGAGCGCGAGATCAGTTCGAGCGAAGCCGCGAGCCGGCCAAATAACCTATCGGAGACGCCCTGCGGCACCAGATTGAGATATTTCAGCCCCGCCGCGGCCCCGGTCCGCCATGGCGACGTCAGGTCCATATGGTTCTGATAGGCTTGGTACATCATTGACATCATTCACATCGGCCCCTGTCGGGCGATGCCATGCAATATCGACGCCAGAGCCGCCTCTAAAACTGGCACGTGGCTTGCTGTGTATTTACCCGGCGCACAGGCTTTGGGCGGCGGTGCGGTCGGCCGCCCTTGCCTGGGCGGCTGCATTTGGGGGTTCGAGGGAAGGCCATATGGCGAAGACCACACTGACCATCTCCAGCAAGAATTACTCTTCCTGGTCGCTGCGCGGCTGGCTGCTGGCGAAATTCTCAGGCCTGGAGTTCGAGGAGATCGTCACCGCGCCTGACGATGCGTCGGCACGGGCGGAAATCCTGTTGCTGTCGTCGTCGATCCTGGTGCCATGCCTGCGCCATGACGGCGCCACCATCTGGGATACGCTGGCGATCGCGGAATACCTCAACGAGGTCATGCCGGACGCCGGCCTGTTGCCCGCCGACCGTATCCAGCGGGCCCATTGCCGCTCGATCTGCGGCGAAATCCATTCCGGCTTCACCACGCTGCGCGCCTCGCTGCCGGTCAATTTGAAGGGCCATTTCCCGGGCTTCAAGATCTGGTCGCGTGCGCAGGCCGATATCGACCGGGTCTGTATCATCTGGCGCGAATGCCTCGCGGAGTCGGGCGGGCCATATTTGTTCGGCGAGCGCACCATGGCGGATGCGATGTACGCGCCCGTCGTCACCCGCTTCGCGACCTATGATGTGAAGCTCGAACCACGGCTTGCGGCCTACGCCAGCACCATCATGGCGATGCCCGAGATGCAGGAATGGATCGAGGCTGCCAAGGCCGAGCCCGCCGATATCGAGGAGCTCGAGGTCGAATATTAGGCACGCCTGTCGGGTCTTGCCCGCTTGAAGGGCTCAGGCAACGGGCAGGCCTTGCTTAAGCCGGTGCCAGAAGCGGGTGGCATGCGGCCGCTGCGTTGGCCGTTTTTCGAGAGTCCCTGAAACCGGATTCCTGCCTGCTGCCAAGCGGTTCGGTGTACCGATGCCGGCCCGTCGCCGCATTGCAATGCGGCTGGCGTGGATTTCGCATAGCAGCATGCAGCCGTGAACGCGACGATGCGACGCTGCCGAAAATTTGGACGCGCTTCTCACGTGGTCGCGATCTCGCGAACAAGAACCGTGGAGGCTTCCATGAACCAGCAGGCCGTCGTCAGTAAGTTCTCTCACGTCAAACCCGGCGATACCGAATTCAAGGGCGGGGGTCTGCGCGACTTCTTCCTGTATCGCGATCTTGGCATCGCCGATGCCACCGGCGGGCAGGTGATCTGCCATCTGGTCAAGGCCAACCCCGACCTGCCGCCCGAGGAGGGCACCGGCTGGCACAAGCACGAGTGCGAATTCCAGATCGTCATTATGACCAAGGGCTGGGCGCGCTTCATGTATGAGGACAAGTCGACGCTGGTGCAGGCCGGCGACGTCGTCCACCAGCGGCCCGGCATCACGCATTACCTCTACGACTACTCGGAGGACATGGAGTACCTCGAGATCGTCAGCCCGGCCGATTTCAAGACCGTCGACGTGCCGCCGGCCGTCGACAAGGTGCCGCCGCCGACCCCCTGGAAGTGACCGCCCTGTCGTCCCCCGAGGAATTAACCTTTGTCGTCGGCCGCTGGCTGCGGCCGATTGTTGTGGTGCTGGATGTGGTGCGCCGCCTTGGATTGCGCACGATATCTAGCCGTGAACAACGGAGTACGGCGGCAAATCAGTGATTCGGGCGCGATTCGTTCCGTCGCCGTTCCGAACGTAAAGATCGCGCGCGGTTCCGTTGCATTCTGGCACAACGCGCCGGTGAGAACGTCTTGCGGCGAAGCCTGCCCTGGATTTGATCCGGGTGGGACCGGTTCGTGTCAAGAAAACGCGTCAATCAAAATCGAGCGCCCCGTTCCGATTCCATCGGAACGGAAAAGGCCCTCCAGGCTGGGCGCGCCAAAGTTCACATCGCGCTGGAACGCGGCAGCCGCCAGCCGACCACCGTGGCCTCGACCATGCCGCCGGTCCTGTCGTTGCGCCAATGCCCGTCGATCCAGCGGCAGGCGAAGGGCAGTTGATAGGTACCGCTGTGATCCTCGCAAAGAACTTCCACTGGCTGGTCTGGCGGCGGATCCCCATTTCCGTCGAATTGTGCCAGCCGTTTTTCACGCGTTGCCATACAATCAATCTCCACTGCCGCGGCCGGCAAACGCTGGCTTGAAGTTCGCGGCAAAATCCATTCCACCATTAACAGGGTGAAGCACAACGCCTGAATGAGGTATCAGTATGGTATCACTGCGGTGGGGATTCTGCTTTGTGCAAATTGCCGTGATGGTCGTTCGCAGTGCGATGAATGCTTTGGATCGAGGATTTTTGATGATTGCTCCGATAGCCAGGATCGCCTTCGCTTTTGCGCTGCTGACGGCGGCATGGCCGGCGACCGTTCACGCGCAGGACGTTCCCGGCATCGAGATCTGCACCGTCGAAAAGACCATGGAGCGGCGAACTTCCTGCCTGCAGAGTAATGTCGACTTCCTGCAGAAGACGATCAACAAGCTGACATCAGACCATCAGCAGAAGTTGGATGCCAGCAACCGGCAAATCGAGGCGCTGAAGAACGCGGTCATTGGCTTGCAGAAGCTCGTCAGCGAATTGCAGGCGGCGCAGGGCAAGGCGGAAGACGCGAAGAAGGCGGCACCGCCCGCCGCGAAGGATGCTGCGCCGGCGAAGGAAGGCGCGAAGTAGCGGCTCCTCGCATCGTCACGACACGCGGAATTGCTCCATCACGGCCTTGTCCGGCTCATAGCCAATGCCGGGCCCCTGCGGGACCTCGATATCGCCATTGGCATCGACGTCGACGCGGCCGCGCCACAGGCATCCGGCGCGCTTCATGTAGAACATCTCGACGAAACTTGCGTCGTCACGCAGCGACAGCAGCTGCAGCGTCGCCAGCAAACCCGGCCCGAAATACGGTGAGTGCGGTGCCAGCCGAACGCCGAACCCGTCGGCCAGATCGACAACCTTCAGGTATTCGGTGATGCCGCCGACCTTGATGACGGAAGGTTGCGCATGGCTGACTGCGCCGGCCGTCATCATCTGCCTGAACTGCTGCGCCGTGCAGGCGTTCTCGCCGGCTGCCACATTGAGCCCGCCCTTGCTGCGCACTTCGGCCAGCGTTACGAAATCTTCCGGCGGCCAGACCGGTTCTTCAAGAAACATCGGCGTCGCGTCGCGGCAGGAATGCGCGAAGGCGATCGCCTCCTCGCCATTCAGCGGACAGTTCATGTCGACCATCAAGGGAATGTCGCTGCCGATTGCCTTTCGCGCGGCAAACACCGCGGGCGCCGTGGTCTCGTGCAGCTTGATCGCCTTGTAACCCAGCCGGACCGCCGTTTCACATTCGCGCGCGATCAGGTCGGGATTGCCGATCCGCAGCAGGCTGGCATAAGCGGGAATGCGCGACCGCTTCGCGTCGCCGATCAGCCGGTGCAGCGGCACGCCCTTCGCCTTGGCGGCAAGATCCCACAGCGCGATATCGAGTGCCGATATCGCGAACATTGTGATGCCATATCGGCCGAACAGATGCAGATTGCGCTGGATCTGCTCCATGAAGGCGGGAATATCGGCGGCATCGGGAACCGCTTGCCCTTTCGCTTGCGGCGCGATCATTTCCTCGACCGCCTCGCGAGTGCTGCGCGTGCAGACATAGGCAAAGGCATCGCCCCAGCCGGTGATGCCGGCATCGGTGGAAACCTCGACCATGATGATTTCCAGTGCCGAAATCGAGGCGGCGCCTTGCCTGAAGCTCGCCACCCCTGCGTCATAGGGAATGCGGATATGGTGGGCCCGGACATCAGTGATCAGCATGGTTCCTCCCGTCGCGTTTCGAATACATTGTCAGCGGCGCGACCGCAGAGCAAGTATTGTCAAATGAAGCGCGCCGCGAAGGAGCATGATGCGGTTGCTTCGCATGAAGGCTAAAAGTCATGAATCCGGCCCAGAAAGCGCTCTGGTACATCGAAAGCCATCTCGCCGCGCCGTTGACGCTCGATGATGTCGCCGGTGTTGCCGGGGTCTCGCGCTTCCATCTGGTGCGGGCGTTCGCTACGGCCACCGGGTTTTCGGTGATGCGCTATGTGCGTGCTCGCCGCCTGACCAAGGCCGCGCAGGCGCTCGCGGCGGGCGCGCCCGATATCCTCAGCCTGGCGCTGGATGCGGACTACAGCTCTCACGAAGCTTTCACCCGCGCGTTCCGCGACCATTTCGGCGTCACGCCGGAGATTGTTCGCGCCACAACGTGCCTCGATCGTCTCAAGCTTCAGGAGCCCATCGTCATGGATTCAACCCTGCTCGACAATCTCAAGCCGCCGCGTTTCGAAACCGGCAAGCCGTTTCTGGTTTCCGGCATCGCCGAGCGCTGTACCCATGAAAACTGCGGCGCCGGCATTCCGAACCTGTGGCACCAGTTTCACCAGACCATCGACCACATCCCGGCGCGGATCGGCAAGGTCGCCTACGGCGTCTGCTGCAATGGCGACGATGCCGGCAATTTCGATTACGTCGCCGGCGTCGAGGTCGCCGATTTCTCCGACCTGCCGCGCGAGTTCGCCCGCGTGCGGATTCCCGAACAGAAATACGCCGTGTTCACCCACGCCGAGCATATCTCGACCATCCGCCGCACCGTCAACACGATCTGGAATCACTGGCTGCCGGCATCCGGCATGAAGGCCGCCGACGCGCCGAGTTTCGAGCGCTACGACGAGAACTTCGATTCCGCGACCGGCAATGGCGGGCTGGAGATCTGGGTGCCGGTGAGGGAGTAGGTCGCGCGGTCGGCCCTGATCGCAACCCTTGGTTTAGCCATGTCTTAAGAAACACCGTTTAGGCATGTACGGCGCTGTTCCGGATCGTCACTCGATGATCTCAGCGCAAAGGGTTGCGGTGCGGTGGACAAAAGCTTCCTAGGTTGCCTCGGCTGTACCGGAGCGGCGGCGATCGTTGTCTTGCTGTTCCCTGCTGCCGCACTCATCGGATACTTCATGGGCATAGTGCCGGGCATTTTTCTCGGTGTCTCGCCCGCCCTCTTTGTCTACCTCGTTACCTGGTGGGGGCTGCGATGGGTTGCGCTGAAAATTGAATCGTTCGCCGGCTTTGACCTCAATGCGCGGATGGTTCGATGGACCGCGAACATCGTCGCCATCGCGGTCATTGCCGCCGTTGCGATCATTACGCCCGTTGCCATCAATGCACCTCTCCAACAACAAATTGCGGAATTGCAGGCCACGGATGTCCAACTCCCAGGCCCGATTAAACTGCCTGCTATCGTCGCGGTAGAACTCCCCAGATCCTACGCGGGTGGTCGGGGCAAGCCGCCATATTGTGAAGGCCTTTGTCTGCGCCTTCTCTTCAACGGCGTCGTCTCGCGCGTCATTGCCTCAGAGATACGTCCTGACGGAAACATCGAACCAGCGTCCAGCTATCGCATCGAACGGCGGGACCAGTGTCCACAGCTTGACTTCACCGCTTTACCGATCGTTTGGCCCGGCGAACGGTGGGTGGAGAAGGGCAGGCCTGCTGGAATGGAGAATCGTGTTCGGGCGCGTATCTCGGCCGGCGAATGTTTAGTGCGCGAAGTGGGGCGCATTGAGGATGCGGAAGCGGTGATTTCATTCCGCGAGCTCAAGCAGGGTCTCGCGAGGTTTGGTGGTCCATGGACACTTCGCCTCGATACCGTCGGCGCGAAGCGGCTGGAAATTATCGAGACGGGAGGTCGTGTACTTTATCGGCGCACAGAAGTCACAGCCGAGCCATTAATCGTACCTTTGATAACTACTGCGCAAGCTGGCCTTCTAACAACCGTTACCTATTCAGGCTGGGCACGCGCTACGACGGAAACATCGCCGCTGGGGCCGAACGGGCGCGATGTCCTGCCCGGCCTTCTCGGGGACGCGGCGCGTCCGCCGGACTTCCCTGACGCAGCCCGCCCCCGGTAATACCAGTTGCGCGTGCCGTTGGGTTGGCAAGCGATATCGAGTTTGCCATAACAAGCGCAACGAAATGTTGCGCGTGCGGGATCGAGCCTTGAAATCCGCCTGCAGCCAAGCAAGCCGGGAGGATTTCATGGCTAATGTTCGCGTTCTCGCCACCGACCTCGAGTTTCCGGAAGGACCGGTGGTCATGCCCGACGGCTCGGTGGTGCTGGTCGAAATCCGGGGCAAGCGGCTGACGCGGATCTATCCCGACGGGCGGAAAGAGGTGGTCGCGCAGATCCCCGGTGGTCCGAATGGTGCAGCCCTCGGCCCCGATGGCAAGATGTACATCTGCAACAATGGCGGCTTCAGCTGGATTCCAACCGGCAAGATGATCATGCCGGGGCCGCAGCCCGACGACTATCAGGGTGGCTCTATACAGCGCGTCGATATGCAGAGCGGCAAGGTCGAGACCGTCGTCGACCGATGCGGCGAACACAAGCTGCGCGGGCCCAACGACCTGGTATTCGACAAGCATGGCGGGCTCTGGTTCTCCGACCTCGGCAAGCGCCGCGCCCGTGAGATGGACGTCGGTGCGTTCTACTACGTCAAGCCCGGGATGAAGGAGGTCGTCGAGGCCGTGCATGGCGTGCTGCCCGCCAACGGCATAGGCCTGTCGCCGGACGAGAAGACGGTCTACATCGCGGAGACCCCGACCGCGCGGCTGTGGGCCTACGAAATCTCTGAGCCCGACACCATCAAGCCGCGCGACGTCATCTATCGCGGCGAGCGCGGCAAGCCGATCGCTGGCCTCGGCGGGTACCAGATGTTCGATTCGATGGCCGTGGAAGCGAACGGCAATGTTTGTGTCGCAACCCTGATCTCGGGCTGCATCTCGGTGATCGCGCCCGACGGCACGCTCGTCGAGCAGGTGCCGACCGGCGACCGCGTCACCACCAATATCGCCTTCGGCGGACCTGAACTGAAAACGGCCTACATCACGCTGTCGGGCAAGGGCGAGCTGATCGCGATGGACTGGGCGCGGCCCGGGCTGGCGTTGAATTTTTTGAATAAGTGATGGCAGCCGTCATTGCGAGCGCAGCGAAGCAATCCATGCCGCCAAACGCGGATAGATGGATTGCTTCGCTGCGCTCGCAATGACGCGGAGAGCGACGGAGTTTACTGAATGCCCTTTCTTGAACCGGTCACCCTTCAAGGTGCGCACGCGCGGCTGGAGCCGTTGTCGCACGATCACATCGACGGACTGGTGGAAGCCGTCAGCGATGGCGAACTGTGGAAGCTCTGGTACACCTTCATCCCGACCGCCGGGAGCATGAAAAACGAGATCGACCGCCGGCTCGGCCTGTTCGCCGCCGGCACGATGCTGCCGTTCACGGTGTTTGACGCTGACGGCAAGATCGCGGGCATGACGACCTACATGAACGTCGATGCCGCCAACCGCCGCGTCGAAATCGGCTCCACCTGGTATGCCAAACGTGTGCAGCGCAGCGCGCTCAACACGCAGTGCAAATTGCTGCTGCTGGCGCATGCCTTTGAGAAGTTGAATTGCATTGCGGTAGAGTTCCGCACGCATTTCTTCAATCACCAGAGCCGGCGCGGCATCGAGCGTCTGGGTGCCAAGCAGGACGGTATTCTGAGAAACCATCAGACCGCGCCGAACGGCACGTTGCGCGACACCGTGGTTTACAGCATCATCACCAGCGAATGGCCGACGGTGCAGGCGCATCTCACCTATCAACTCAACGAAAAGCTGCGGTAAGGTAAGCCGCGCGAGAAACGAGACGATGGAAACGTTCGATTATGTGATTATCGGCGCGGGCTCCGCAGGCAGCGTGCTCGCCAACCGGCTCGGCGAAGATCTCGCAAGCCGCATCTGCGTGCTGGAAGCGGGGCCGACGGACTGGCACCCCTACATTCATCTGCCGGCCGGCTTCATCAAGACGTTCCACATGAAGAGCGTCAACTGGGGCTATCAGCAGGAACCAGGACCATGGACCGGCGGCCGCAGCATCTATGCGCCGCGCGGCAAGACGCTGGGCGGATCGTCGTCGATCAACGGCCATATCTACAACCGCGGCCAGCGCCAGGATTTCAATACCTGGGCGCAACTCGGCAACCGCGGCTGGGGCTATCCGGACGTGCTGCCCTATTTCAAGCGGCTGGAGCGACGCGTCGGCGAGGGCGACGAGACCTATCGCGGCCGCGACGGCAATCTCACCGTCACGACAATGGATTGGAACGATCCGCTGTGCGAGGCCTTCATGGAAGGCGCCGTCAGCCTCGGGATTCCGCGCAATCCCGACTACAACGGCGCGATCCAGGAGGGCGTGTCCTACTGCCAGCGTACTATCGAGGGCGGCCTGCGCATGAGTGCGGCAAAGGCGTTCCTGCATCCGGCGCGCAAGCGGGGCAATGTCGATGTGCGCACGCACGCGCATGTCACCAACCTCATCTTCGAGGGCAAGCGCGCAGTCGGCGTGCGTTATCTCAAAGGCGGGAAGGGCGGCACCCCGGTCGAGGTGCGCGCCAGCAAGGAAGTCATTCTGTCCGGCGGCACCTACAACTCGCCGCAGGTGCTGCAATTGTCCGGTGTCGGCTCGCCGGAATTGCTGCAATCGCACGGCATCGAGGTCCGCCACGCGCTGCCGGGTGTCGGTGAGGGCCTGCAGGATCACTACGCGCCGCGCTCGGTCGCGCGCGTCAAGAATATCAGGACCATCAATGAACTCAGGCGCGGCGTGAGCCTGTGGGTTGAGGCTCTGAAATGGGCCACGACACGGCGCGGCCTGCTCTCGCTGTCGCCGACCATGGTGTATTGCTTCTGGCACTCCGGCGAGACCACCGAGAGCTCCGATCTGCAGCTCACCTTTACGCCGGCAAGCTACAAGGAAGGCGTGCAGGGCCAGCTCGAGGATGAGCCCGGCATGACGGTGGCCTCATGGCAGCAACGCCCCGAGAGCCGCGGCTATGTCCGCATCCGCTCTGCCGACCCGTTCACGCAGCCGATCATCCAGACGAATTATCTGGTCGAGGAGATCGACCGCCGCGTCGTCGTCGCCGGCATGAAGCTGGCGCGCCGGCTGCTCGCGTCGAAGCCGCTCGCGCCGTATTACGCCTATGAGGATTTCCCCGGACCCAAGGTGCAGAGCGACGATGAGCTCCTCGCCGCCGCCACCGAGCGCGGAACCACCACGTTCCATCCCGGCTGCACCTGCCGCATGGGACCGGCGGACGCCAAATGGGCCGTGGTCGACGACCAGTTGCGCGTGCACGGCCTGCAGGGCTTGCGCGTGGTCGATGCCTCGATCATGCCGCGGATGATCTCGGCCAATCTCAACGCCTCGACGCTGATGATCGCCGACAAGGCCTCCGACATGATCCGCGGCAAGACTGCGCTGGAAGCGGTGAAGGTTCCCGAGCAGGCTTAGGCCGTAATGAGATCAGGTACGAGATACGAGAGTTGAGGCGCGCAGGCAGAAGTTTGGCTAGCCGGCGCAGCGCGGTTGTTTCGCAAGTGAACCGGAAGCAGCTGCGCTGCACCGTGCACTGAGATTTGAATCGCCTCTCAACGGCCGCCCGTCTATGGTACGCTGATGTCGCGCCTCGTGCTTCTGTCGATTGCTGTCGTCCTGTCGCTGCTGCCGGCCGTCGCGCCGGCTGAGCCAGTTCATAAACGGCCGGCGCCACGCTGGCACGGATACGGCTTCCTGCCGGGCTATCGTCAGCCGCCGAATAACACCATTCCGCCTTACGCCGAGAAAGCTTCGGCTTCGCGCATGGCGCGCCGCAACCAGCGCCATTGGTATATCGATCCAGTCCCACAATATTACGGGTACGACGGCGACTGGCACTATTTCGGCCGGCCCGGCTTTTACGGCGGCCGCTACAACGGCGGCAGCTTCGGCCCGTGCTGGACGCGGACGCCGATCGGGCCGGTCTGGAATTGCGGCTGATCAAGCCATCGCCTGAAGACCGCCGCGTGCCTCCGTTTGCCGGCAGCGACGGTTCATAGTGCCGAGCAGGCACTCGCCGAACATCTCATTTCGGCTAAGTGCGAAGCGTCCCCACTGTCCAGCAGGGCCGTGCTCTGTTTCTTACACGTGCGGTGTTCAGCCAACCGGGCCGGGGATCCAATAGTCGCCGAAAAGCGGCCTGACTATTACGCTATAGATTACCCCGAGTTGCAGGCTCGGATCGAAATAGCGCATCGCCCGCTCATTGAGGTCAATGATGCGGCCAGGCGTTAGTGGTCCCACGTCATTTATCTTGACGATGATCTTCTTGCCGACGGCCTCAACGAGGGCAAACTTCGGCCGCGCGCCAAATCGGACCCCACCAAATTTCTGGCGCAAGCTCGTCTTGATGGCGGCCGCCCAGACAGAGGGTTCATAGCGCTCGCCGGAGGCCGTGTTCGGGCCACCCTCCCGCCATCCCGGCCGGAACGGATTGTACGTCGATGCAGCGCCAACGATCGCATCCCCGGAAGCTTCTTCAACGACGGCACTTGAATGAACTGCAACGGTCTCACTTCGAGCAACGGTAACAGAGCACGCAAGCGCAAGTACGGCGCCGCAAATTGCGGCGCGCGAGCGATACAACATCATAACTCCTTGATTGATTTTCTAGAACGTTCGGTTCCCGATGCCGCAGAACTGGTCGAGCGAACGCAAAAGCGTTGACGAACTCGCGCCTATTTCTTGCGGATTCGTGCCAACGTTGGCGACGGAACCGTTGTGGGAACCAGTGTGGTCCTCGCACAGGTGTTCTTAGTTCTCACCGACTAAGACAGAGAATGCGTCAGCAACATGACTGAATAGAATCTATTGGCCATGGCTGAAGGAGTAAGCATCTACCGATGACCGCGCGAGTGGGTATCGGTCAAGTTTCACGCTCTTCTTCTGGAGACACGCGAGCTGACGCAACCACGCCTCGCGGCTTGGATAGGCATTCGACTGCTGCTCAATGACCGCGTCTGACGCAAAGCAGACGCTCGACAAATTTCGAGATGTTACTGAAGTCAAAGTTGGGCATCAGCGTGCCGCCGCCTTGCTCACCACGCCCGTTTATGGTTCGCGCAAAGATCGAATTATTCAAGTACTGTTCCTCACAATGACCCGCCGTTGGTTGATTCTCGCAGACGATCTTACCGGGGCCGCAGACTGCGCCATCGCGCTCGGCGGCCGTGGCCTGGCGGCAGTGGTGACCTGGGGTGACATCGAAAATCTGCGAAGTCAGGAGCCCATTCTGGCCTATGACACCGCAAGCCGGGGTCTTTCGGCCGATGCCGCCGCTGCTCGTCACAGAGACGCGCTGGCGAGCCAGCCTGCATCAGGGCGCTTCTTCTTCAAAAAGATTGACTCGACCTTGCGGGGGCAGCCTGCAGCGGAGATTGCGGCGACACTCGACTGTCTGCGATCACGATCAGGTTCGGCATTTGGGGTGCTGTCAGTCGCCTTTCCTGCGGCCGGTCGCACGACCAGGGACGGCCGCATCCTCGTCAATGGCCGTGCGCTCGAGGAAACAGACCTTTGGCGACGCGACCATACCTATCCCAAGGCTGATCTTGTTGACGTTCTCGCAACCGCTGGCATTTGCAGCGAGAAAGTTTTGCTTGCCGCCGTCCGTAGTGGCCAGCTGAAATCCATTCTCGCTCGGTTAGCTGATGAAGGCAAAACGGTTGCTGTCTGCGACGCGGAGACTGAAGACGACCTGCACTTGATCGCAAAGGCGGCCCTGCATGCCTCGCCTGCCAGCGTCTTTATCGGCAGCGCAGGTCTGGCGCATGCGCTGGCTTGCCTTGATGCCAGTAAGAACGTTGAGCCGCTTCGCATTCCGGCCAGCAAATACGGTATATTGACCGTCGTTGGCTCGCTCGCCGAGGCTTCGATGGCTGCCGCGCGTCGTTTGAATGCGACCGGGGCCGTGGCCTATTTCCCGATCGAGCCGGAAATATTGCGCGAGAATGGTGCTGAGCGGGCAGCCATCGCCGCAACCATCAAGGAGCGACTTGCTGGAGGCGGAGATGTCCTCGTCAAGATCATGAACAATGGGTCTCCCGACATGTCGCTTGGCCCCGAGCTCGTTGCAAGCTTGGCCGATACGCTGGAAATCACGGTACCCGTCATCGGTGCATTTGCCGTCACGGGCGGCGAAACCGCTGCGGCACTCTTGTCGAGGTTCGGCGTCATCGGTATCCGTCTCGCTGAGGAGATGGAGCCGGGCGTCCCGCTCGGACTAACTCTAGGCTCATTGTCGGTCCCGATAGCCACCAAAGCGGGTGCGTTCGGAGATGAGTATAGCCTCATCCGCATCAATGAGCGCCTTCGCGCCGTTCGAACCAGAGGAAGCTTTATATGACCCGTCCGACGATTGCGATCACGATGGGCGACCCCGCCGGTATCGGGCCCGAAGTGATCATGAAGGCGTTAGCGAGGCCGGAAACACACGAAATCTGTAATGCGCTGGTGATCGGTGACGCCAATCGCTTGCGTAAGGCTGGCAAGATCGTCGGCGAGCGGCTTGAAATCGATGCGCTGCGTGATGCCGACGATGCGAATTTTGCATCGGGCGCCGTACAGTGCCTGGACTTGAACCTCGTGCCGGATGACTTGCCGTTCGGCAAGATGTCTGCGACGGCGGGAGAGGCAGCTTATCGCTTTATTGAAAGAGCCGTCCAGGTCGTTCAGGCAGGCTCCGCCCAGGCCATCTGTACCGCTCCGCTTTCCAAGGAAGCGCTGCACGCGGCCGGGCATAAATATCCGGGACATACCGAACTGCTGGCCTATCTTACCGGCACGCGTGAGGTCTCGATGATGCTCGTGTCATCGAAACTTCGTGTCATCCACGTCACCACGCATATCGGCCTGCTGGATGCCATCGACAAGATTGAGCCCGGCCTGGTCGAAAGGGTCATAACCCGCGGGCACGAGGTGTTGGTGCGCGCCGGCCTCGCCAATCCAAAGATCGGCGTTTGCGCTATCAACCCGCACGCCGGAGAAAATGGGCTATTCGGCCGAGGTGAGGAAGCAACGAAAATCGCGCCCGCCATCGAGGCCTGTCAACGCCGAGGCTGGGATGTGCGAGGCCCGTTGCCTGCGGACACGCTGTTTTTTCTCGCCGGCCGAGGCGACTACGACATGGTCGTAGCGATGTATCATGATCAGGGTCATGGCCCGATCAAGGTGCTGGGACTGGAGGCCGGCGTGAACATAACCGTCGGCTTGCCGGTGATCCGCACTTCGGTCGATCATGGAACGGCCTTCGATATCGCGGGCAAGGGCATTGCCGACGAACGCAGTCTGATCGAAGCGTTGCGGCAGGGAGCTGAGCTTGCGCCAAAACGCAGCCCTGCGGCCGTTGGATGAACGACCGCTTCTGGCGCGCCAAGCGGTCGTTCGCCCAGATGCCAATGCTTTCGATCGTTATGGTCTCGCTGACCGGCGCCGCGGCTCAGCGCTGAAATATGACTTTTCCGCCAGCGATCGTTACATCGGCCTTGATGTCCTTGATCTGATCCTCCGGCACGGTCAAATAATCCGCCGAGAGAACCACGAGGTCAGCCAGCTTTCCCGGCTCAAGCGTGCCCTTCCGCCCTTCCTCGAACGTGTAGCGTGCAGCGGCGCTGGTATAGAGACGCAGCGCCTGCTCGCGGCCGATGGCTTCGGATGCGCCGTAAACGGTGCCATTAATGTCTTTCCGCGTCACCATGACGTACATGTTGAGGAGCGGATTG
Source organism: uncultured Alphaproteobacteria bacterium (assembly GCA_963770135.1). Classification (GTDB taxonomy): domain Bacteria; phylum Pseudomonadota; class Alphaproteobacteria; order Rhizobiales; family Xanthobacteraceae; genus Bradyrhizobium. The sequence continues at coordinate 61,892 of CAVYOM010000029.1, forward strand.
ACGGGATTGACCGGAAAATCGGTTCCAGCTCCGAGACTGTCGATTCCCATCTTCTCGATGAGCGTCTTTGTGGGCACGGCACGGTCCGCCGTCACTCGCCCGAGGAAGCGCTCCACGGTCGCGGCCTTGTCCCACATGAACACGTTCTGAAAATCGATGCGGACTCCGAGCTTGCGCGCGCGCTCCATCTGTTCGGGCCTGATCAGGCTTGCATGGATCAGGACGAAGCGCCGGTCGCGGATCGACTTTTCCTTGTCGGCCGCCTCGAACGCGTCAAGTACGTGGTCGATACCGAGGTCACCCACGACGTGGACGCCGACGCGCCAATTGTATCGGTTGCAGATCGACACCAGTTGCTTCAACCGCTCGGGCGTCTGCTGCGCGATGCCGCGGTAGTTGTCATGGGAGTCAGGATAGACGTCGCGCATCAGCGCCGTCTTCAGCGTCATGCCGCCGTCGTAGAAGATCTTGATGCCGGCGAATTTCAGCCAGTCGTCACCAAATCCGGAAGCCGCGCCGTTGCCGGCCATGATCGCTTCCCACGCCGACATCTCCGCCGGCGGCTCCGGCCGGAACATCAGGCCTGCGCGGAGCGTGGCTTCTCCGGAAGCCGCGATCTTCTGAAGCGTGCGGATGTCCCGCGCTTCCGTCGCTCCCTCGACGACGCTGGTAATCCCGAAACTGTTCAGGACTTCCTCGGCGATCTTGAACTGCCGGATCTCGTCGTCTTCACTCCACGGCGGTACGGCCTTCTCGACCAGATCGATCGCAGTCTCGACGAGAACGCCGGTCAACTCCCCAGATGCGTCCTTTTCGAAGGATCCGCCGCTTGGGTTCGGCGTGCTCTTGTCTATTCCCGCCTTCTGCAGCCCCAGGCTGTTCGCCATCGAAAAGTGACCGACGGTCCGCAGGTAGACCGGATTGTTCGGCGCGACGCTATCGATTTCCTGTCTGGTGAGATAGCGCTTCTCGGCGAGCTGGGACGGCGGATGCCAGGCGCCGCCCACGATCCATTCGCCCGGTTTCTTTTTGGCCGTGAATGTCTTGATCGCATCGAGCGCCTCGACGACGGTCTTGGCCCTGCCCATGGTCACGACGTATTCCGAAAGGCCGGCGGCCTTGAAATGCGCGTGGGTATCAATCAATCCGGGAACAACCGTCTTGCCGGCGAGGTCAAGCACGCGTGTTCGTGTGCCTGCCATGGGTTTGACCCTCGCATTGCTTCCTGTTGCGAGCAGCTTGCCGTCCAGAATGGCCACCGCCTCAACGACGGATGACTTATCGTCCATGGTCAGGATTTTTCCGTTGATCAGAACCAGGTCGGGCGAACCCAGGTCCGCCTGCTGCGCGTACGTTGGGCTGGCGAGGCACAGGCCAAATCCCAGGAGCACCAGAGGGTTTGCCTTCCTTATCATGAAATTGCTCCGCGTCGTGTTGTTCGATGACGAACAATAGTTCGACGGATGCAGAATGCATCAAGTTTAATTTCCGGGCCGACCGGATTCGGGTGCTGGCCTGAGAGCAGGTCCCCTGGATGACGATTCGAGGTCGCGTTTTTCGAGGTCGACGTCGGGTCAAAGCTGACTCTAAGGAAATGTCAGCTTTTGGACGGTGCTAGTCAGGCCTGTCGGCCATATCTCTCGGTTACCGCCGCCGCGACGAACTTTCTGCGTCCGGCGCTGCCCGGGCTTGTGCCATGGGCGGCGCACCAGTCCGGGAATGTGGAGGGGTCGATGTAAACACGCAGCACGACGTGTCCATAGGCCTTGAGCCCCTGTTCCATTTCCTCGGCCATCTTCAGCCATTCTTTCCAGCTCGGTGGCATCTTGTCGCCATCGTCGAAAAGCTGCAGCAACGCAGGATAATCTTCCTCCTTGATCCAATAGGCCCCGACTGCGGGAGGCGGTTTATCCTCGGAATTCGTCATACGTGTTCTCCCTGCAGATGCTGCCTGTCACTGACACGATCGAGGCGGGTCGCCCGCCTCGAACTGCCGTAAATCAGTGATTCGATCATTGATAAAATTACCTCCGAATTGAAACGCTTCCCCTTGCAAAGTCGGGGACCGCCGAACGTCCGCGACATTCCCCGGACGCCGATGGCGGCGTAGGCATGACAGTTCCTCCGCCATCCCGCCCTCCGCGTCGCTCTATAGCGAGCCGAAGACCATCGCGTCGAAACCGTCTTGACCATTGTTCTCACCCAAACGGCCGTTTCTGATCGGCCGCTTGTGGCGCAAAGCGGACGCAGGAACTTGAACGGTATGCGCCGTGAACCGAATAGATTAGCGGGCGACCCCTGCGACGCCGGCAATCAGCTCGAAGGAGCGTAGCCGCTTTGCGTGATCGTAAACGTCGGACACGATCATGAGCTCGTCGGCGCCTGTTTCCGCAACAAGCGCATCGATGCCCGCGCGAACCGTATCCGGTGAGCCGACGATGGAGCGCGCCAGCATGCTCATCGCCTGGGTTTTTTCCGCAGGCGACCAGTAGCTCTCAATGTCGTCGATCGGCGGCTGACTCAGGCCGCGCGCGCCGCGGAAGATGTTCGTGAATGACATCTGCTGCGTCGTCGCCAGTCGGCGCGCCTCAGCATCGCTGCCGGCAGCGATGATGTTGACGCCGACCATCGCGTAGGGACGCTCAAGCTGCTCGGAAGGCTTGAAGCGGCTGCGGTAGATCTGCAGCGCAGGAATCAGCAATTCCGGCGCGAAATGCGAAGCGAAGGCATAGGGAAGCCCGAGTTCGGCCGCGAGCATCGCGCCAAAATTGCTCGATCCCAGAATCCACAATGGTACTTCCGTTCCTGCTGCCGGGATGGCCCGAATACGCTGATTGGGACCGGCCGGCGCCAGGAAGGCCTGCACCTCGAGAACGTCCTGAGGGAAGTTTTCGGCGGACTCAGGCGTGCGGCGCAAAGCGCGCAATGTGAGTTGGTCAGTCCCGGGCGCGCGGCCAAGTCCAAGGTCGATGCGGCCTGGAAACAGCCGCGCGAGCGTCCCGAACTGCTCGGCGATGACGTAGGGTGCATGGTTGGGAAGCATGATGCCGCCCGCGCCGACGCGGATGGTTTTCGTTCCGGCTGCGATATGACCGATCACGACCGACGTCGCGGCGCTGGCAATGCCCGGCATGTTGTGATGCTCCGCCACCCAGATGCGGCGATAGCCCCAGGCTTCGGCATGAACCGCAACATCGCGGGCGTTGTCCAGGGCGCCGCGCGCATCGGTGTCTTCGGTAACGCGGACAAGATCGAGGATGGACAGTGTCGTCATGGGACTTCCGAACGAAACTATTTGCGTGAATGATACCGCCCGGGATGCCCGGCCGCGGCTTGTCCGAAACGGCAGGCTTCATCCGATTCTTCTGCCTCCATATGGATACTGCCCCCGCGGAGGTCAAATGCATAACGGAGCAAGGGAAAGCGGTAACCCGCGTCAATGAACGACTGTAATGTCAGTGGCGGCCTGAATGGCGTTCGGCCATATAACGACCGGGCGAGGTACCGAGCGCCTTCCGGAACATCGTTACAAAACTAGGCACACTCTCATAACCGAGATCGTTGGCGACTTGCTGGATCGAGGCACCATCAGCAAGCCGCTTGACCGCCAGGACGATAGCGAACTGCTGACGCCACCGACCGAAACTCATACCGGTTTCTCGGCTAATCAGGCGCAGAAGCGTTCGTTCGCTCAAGCCGACGCGCTTGGCCCAGACCTCAAGGGTGCCGCGATCACCGGGCGAGGCCATCATAAGATTGACCATCTCGCGCAGGCGCGCATCGGTCGGCATCGGCAGATGTAAATCCTCGACTTTAGCAACCGCAATCTCATCGAGTAGGAGTGCCATCAATCGCGAGTTGGCACCGCCTTCTTCATAGAGCAGTGGAAGACGCGCAGCGCGAAGGAGCAGTTCGCGCAAAAGCGGTGTCACTGAGATGGTGCAGCAGCCCGAAGGCAGCGAGGTCGCGGCATCCGGAGCGATGAACGCGCTATACCCTTCCAGCGCGCCCGTCGCCTTGATGGCGTGCAATGCGCCGCACGGAATCCAAACGGCGCTTCGGGGCGGCACAACCCAAAGCCCGCCCTGCACCTCACAACTCAGCGCACCATTCTGGACGAGCAAGACCTGGCCCTTGGCGTGCCGGTGCAGCTCCAACTCGAGAGACCCCACATCAACCGATGCCATACCGTAGGCGACGACAGGGCGAGGGACGTCGTCCGGTTCAACCCATTCCGAAGGATCAGAGAGGTCGGTGAGTAAAGGCATAGCCCATTGTCGAATTTTGACGTGGCGAAATCAAATAATAAAATGGCAATCCTTCGGAATGACGCCATCGACCTGTTCGGTTTAGCCTCAGCGGGAAAATGAACCGCTGACCGAAAGGACATTTCCGTGAACTCTCTCGAAAGCGAGCAAGTGGCTCGAACTTTATCCAAACTCCACAATCAGGCCGAAGTCGCTGACCGCGATCTGATGGCCCAGGTCATGGCAGAAGTTGCGGCCTCCGGTGAATCTTTAGAGAGCCGGATCACGAAAATGGTCGCAGAGGAAAAGAGAACCTACCCGGCGGTTTATCGTGAGCATGCCGACCGGTTTCTCGCCGTATCGCCGGATTACGGACGCTTTCTTTACGGGATCGTCCGCGCCCGGAACGCGAGCCGGATCGTGGAATTTGGCACCTCCATGGGGGTGTCAACGATCTATCTCGCAGCTGCGCTTCGTGACAACGGCGGCGGCACATTGATCAGTTCTGAGCTTGAGCCTGGCAAAGTGGGGCGTGCAAAGAACCACCTCGAAGAAGCCGGTCTCGCCGATTTGGTGGAATTGCGTGAAGGTGATGCCCTGCAAACACTCCGAGAGGTCGGAAATGGTGTCGACCTGCTGCTTATCGACGGCGCTTGGTCGCTTTATCTACCGGTACTGAAACTGATCGAGCCCCACTTGGCACGCGGAGCTGTAGTCCTCGGCGAGAACGCGTTCGATAAGGACTACATCGACTACGTACGTGATCCCGCGAACGGTTACGTCTCGTTGCCGCTCCCCGTGAATGAAGGACGCGGTAATGAATTCAGCGTGCGAGCGGCCACGCGTGTGGGGGCATCGGCGGTGAGGGTGCCGCAACCATGAAGCAAGCGTTAGCGCTAGCGCTGAGGCGCCTGTTGATGAAGCACGCCACCGTAGTTGCGAACGAGCAAATTGGCGAAAACTATCGACGCCTCACTTTCGAAGGGCAAGCGCTAACGGGCGTGGACTGGGTTCCGGGACAGAAATTGCAGATCGCTATGAGCGAGGCATTCGTCACCCGCACCTACACTCCCGTCGAGTGGGAGGCCAAGGCAGGGCGGGCCGCCATTGTAGGGTACGCGCATGGTGGCGGTCCCGGTAGCGCCTGGCTGCGGGACATCAAACCGGGCAACGAATGCGATATCCTCGGCCCGCGAGCGTCGATTGACACGCGGGCTATCTCAGGGCCGCTTGCTATGTTTGGCGATGAGACCTTAATAGGCCTTGCTGGCGCAATCGTCCGTCAAGACCGTGATCGTCTTTGCCAGTGTCACTTCGAGGTCGACGACCGGACGAGCGCGCAAGACGTACTAACTGGGCTTGGGATCGCTGGGGCGGCTCTTTTCAAAAGAACGGCGTCAGATCACCATCTTGGGGAGGTGGAAGCCGCGCTTGCGGCTCTCGCCAAAACCCCAGCGTCCTTTGTTCTGACAGGGAAAGCTGGGACGATACAGCGGTTCCGGCAAACCTTGAGACGGCACAGCGTGCCTACCCGGCGCCTGATCACAAAGGCCTATTGGGCTCCCGGAAAGGTTGGACTTGACTGATCGGTGACGCGCGATTGCGAACGATTTGTGAGCGGGAAATCATGCCAACTCACGACGAGATTGCGTCAGATAGCGCGGATGACATACTGATGATGTTCGCTCAACGATGCGCCGCTTCCGGCCGGTACAGCGTATCGATGGTGACGACGCCGATCGCGCGCGACACGCAGGGGCAGATCTTGCGGTTGTCGTGCTTCTGCTGATCGCTGAAGAACACGTCGCGATGATCGATCTCGCCGTCGACGGCAACGACGTCGATGGCGCAGACACCGCATTCGCCGCGCTGGCAGTCCGATATCACCTCGAAGCCGGCGCCATTCAGTGCGTCCAGCATCGAGCTGTTCTGCGGCACCACGAGTTCGGTGCCGGTATCCTTCAGCCGCACGCGGAATTCCGCGGTCGGCTTCAGGCCGCTGGAGCCGAAGGTTTCGTAGCGCAGATCGGCGGGCGCGCGGCCTAAATCGTTCCAGGCGCGCCGCGCCGCCTCTAGCATCCGCATCGGTCCGCACATGATGGCGATGGCATTGTCCGGCAAAGCGCGGAACATGGCCTCGAGGTCGAGCCGCGCGCCTTCATCGGAGGCGTGCACGTTCAGCCGGTCGCCGAGCAGCGCCGAGAGTTCGTCGAGGAAGGCGGCATCGCCGCGTGATTTGACGGCGTAGTGTAGGGCAGCGTCGATATTCCGGCGGCGCAGGGCGGCGGCGATGCCTGTGATCGGCGTGATGCCGATGCCGCCGGCGATCAGGCAATAGTTTTTCCGCGTCCAGTCGATTTCGAGCAGGGACGCCGGATTTGAAATCTCGATCCGCGCGCCGGCTTGCAAACTCCACATGCCGCGTGAGCCGCCGCGGCTGTCCGGCGCCAGCCGTACGGCGATACGATAGGTATTGGCCTCGCCATTTTCGACGAGCGAGTAGGAGCGCCGCGCCGGCTGTCCGTCGATCAGCACGGTGACGCCGATGTGGCTGCCGGCCGGGTAGGGCGGCACGCGGCCATTCTCGGGGCGCAGCCTGAATTCGCGGATCGCCGGCGTTACGTCGCTGATGGATTCGACGGTGCACCAACCCCATTGCTCGGTAAAACGCATGGGCGCTTTCCTATTCGGCTGACGATTTGAGCAAGGCGAGCGCGGGCATCAATTCGAGATGCGTGCGGTTCCGGATCGCGAGCCGCAAATTGCGCGCGGCAAGGCGTGAATGCTCGCGCATCACGGCCTCGGCCCGCGCGCCCTCGCGGTTCTCGATCGCGTCGACCACGATGCGATGATGATCCTGCCCGAGCAGCAGGATCTGATGCGCTTCCGGCAACGCCGACTGCGCCATTACGAAAGCGCTGGGGGAGGCGAACGGCAGCGCGGAGACGCGATCGATTTCGCGGATCAGCGGCGCACTGGCGGAAAGTTCGTTGAGCAGCGCGTGGAAGCGCGCGTTCATCGTTACATAAGCAGAAAAGGCTTCGACCGAAATCGGATCCTGGCGGACCAGTTGGTCGAGATCGGCGAGACATTCCTTGAGCGGCTCGAGGCTGCGCGCGCTGACGCCGCGCTCGGCCGCAAAGCGGGCGGCGAGCCCTTCCAGCGTGCCGCGCAGTTCGATCGAGTCCAGGATGTCGCGTTCGGTGAACGCCTTCACCATGAAGCCGCCGGAGGGGATCGCCTGCAACAGGCCCTCGTCCTCCAGCCGCACCAGCGCCAGCCGCACCGGCGTCCGCGAGACGCCCGTGATCTCGACCGCCTGCAATTCGCTGATGCGCTCGCCCGGGCGCAGCCGCCCGGACAGGATCATGTCGCGCAGCGCAAGTTGCGCGCGCACGGTCTGCGACACGGAGCGTTCGGCGTCGCGTTCGCTCATGGCTTTACTCCGCGGCCTGAACGGTCTGCGGCGCGGTCTCGCGCGCGACCATGCGGTCGATCACGCGCCGCGCCCACATCGCCCCCGCATCGATGTTGAGGTTGTAGAAGGTGCGGTCCGGATTTTCGTTCATCGCGCGCTGCTGCGCTTCGAGGATGATTTCATCCTCGTGGAAGATGCCGGCAACGCCCTCGCGGATTTCGGTGGTCAGCTTCTGCTCGGTGGTTCGGTAATTGCGGACAAAGGCCCAGAAATAGTGACAGGTGGTGTCGGTCTCCGGCGTCATGGTGTTGAGCACAAAGCCGTTGACGCCCTGCGAGCGGTCGCCCTCCGGCGCACCGGTGCCGGCGGGCGCCACGCCGACGTCGATATTGACGGTACCGGGCGCCTGGAAGTTTATGATCTGCCAGCGGTCGACCGGGCCCTGCTGCTGCAACTGCGCCGCCCAGAACGGCGGGGCGTCGATGCCGTGCATCCAGCGCGTCACGGTCACGGTTTTGTCGCCATGGGTGACGTCGAACGGAGCTTCGGCGACGTGGTCATTGCCGATGCTGGAGCCGTGCACGAAAGCCTCGTGGGTCAGGTCCATCAGATTGTCGACCACCAGGCGGTAGTCGCACTTCACGTGAATGGTCTTGCCGTCGCCGGCCCAGGCCGGATCGTCGTTCCAGCGCATGTCCGGCACCAGCGCAGGGTCAGCCAGCGCCGGATCGCCCATCCACAGCCAGATGAAGCGATGGCGTTCGACCACGGGATACGAACGCACGCAGGCCGAAGGGTTGATGGTGTCCTGCGAGGGCATGTAGGTGCAGCGGCCCTGCGCGTTGAATTTCAGTCCGTGATAGCCGCAGACGACGGTGTCGCCGTCGAGCCGTCCCTTCGAGAGCGGCACCAGCCGGTGCCAGCAGGCATCCTCCAGCGCGCAGACCTGTCCGTTGGACTGGCGGTACATCACGACATGCTTGCCGCAGATCGTGCGCGGAAACAGCGCGTGCTTGAGGTCGACATCCCAGGCGGCGGCGTACCAGGCGTTAAGCGGGAAGGTGGCGAGCATGGCGCACTCCAAGCTAATTCAGAGTGCAGTATGTATACAATAACTGGGATTTGAAAGTGAAAATTAAGATAATTGCCAATTTCAGTATACAGGATCGCGATATTTTGCGTGAGAAGGTATAAAAAAACCGCTCCCGAGCGGGAGCGGTGCATCGTTTGTCGGGATCCGGCCGGTACCTCAGCCGTAAACGAACGCCTTGTCCTTGAGGTCGATGTTCGGAAATTCGTCCTTCTCGGCCCAGTAATCCTGGTTGTGCTGCCATTCCGGCTTGTCGCCGCGCTTGGGCAGCAGGTGCATGCCGCGCATCATGTAGCCGGGATTGAAGTTTTCCGGATCGATCCAGGGCAGCAGCGGCATGTTGTGGTCTTCGGGGCGCAGCTGCGGCGTCACCTTTTTCGTGCCGGTCGCTTTCATGTGCGTGAGCAGCCGGCAGACGAAGTCGGCGACGAGGTCGACGCGCAGCGTCCAGCTGGCGCGGAAATAGCCGAACACCCAGACCAGGTTCGGCACACCGGTGAACATCATGCCGCGATAGGTTACGGTATCGGCGAAATCGAGCTTCTTGCCGTCGACGGCGAATTCGATGTCGCCATTGGCGGAGAGGTGGAAGCCGGTCGCGGTGACGATGATGTCGGCCTCCAGCTCCTTGCTTGATTTCAGCAAGATGCCTTTCTCCGTAAAGCGGTCGATCTCGTCGGTGACGACGGAGGCCTTGCCGGACTTGATGCCCTGGAACAGGTCGCCGTCGGGAATGAACGCGATGCGCTGCCGCCACGGCCGATACTTTGGCGTGAAGTGGGTCGCGATGTCGTAGTCCTTGCCGAGATAGGCTTCGACGGCCGACAGCAGATCCTTCTTCGCCGCTTCCGGCTCCGCAAAGGTCTTGCGGGTGAAAGCGTCCTGGTCGAACAGGATTTTTCGTCGCGTGATCTCGTGGATCCACTTTTCATCGACCTGCAACTGGCGCAGCTGCTCGGCGATTTCGATCGCGTTGCGCCCGGTGCGGAAATAGGTTGGCGAGCGCTGCAGCATGGTGACATGCGCGCAATCGTTGGCCATCGCCGGGATCAGCGTCGCCGCGGTCGCGCCCGAGCCGATCACGACCACGCGCTTGTTCTTGTAGTCGAGGTCTTCAGGCCATTTCTGCGGATGGACGATCCGGCCCTTGAACTTGGCCATGTCCTGCCACTCCGGCGTATAGCCCTCGGTGTGGCGGTAATAGCCCTGGCACATCCAGAAGAAATTGGTGGTGAAGCGCCGCTTCTCGCCGGTGTCGGTACGCGTGGCCTCGATGGTCCAGAGATTTTCCTCGCTCGACCATTTTGCCGAGGTGATGGTGTGCTGATAGCGGATGTGGGCTGCGAGATCGTTCTCCTCGATCACGTCGCCCATGTATTTCAGGATTTCGGCCGCACTCGCGATCGGCGCTGATGTCCACGGCTTGAAGCGGTAGCCGAAAGTGTGGAGGTCGCTGTCGGAGCGGATGCCGGGATAGCGGTGGGTGCTCCAGGTGCCGCCAAAGGTCTTCTGGGCTTCCAGCGCCACGAAGCTCGTGCCCGGGCATTGCGTGGTGAGGTGGTAGGCGGCGCCAACGCCAGAAATGCCGGCGCCGGCGATCAGGACGTCGAAATGTTCCGTCGTGCGGGGCGACGTTGTGTCGATCTGGGTTTGAACGTTCATCTTCCCTGTGCTTTTTCGTTTGTTGTATTCTGCAAAGCAGAACGCCAGAACCTTAAGTTCTGGCGCCGCGGATCGTTAGCGAATTATACTTCGCGCCGGCTGAGGAAGGCCAGCCGCTCGAACAGGTGAACGTCCTGTTCGTTCTTGAGCAGCGCGCCGTGCAGCGGCGGGATCAGCTTGCGCGGATCGCGCTCCCGCAGCATTTCGGGCGTGATGTCCTCGTTCAACAGAAGCTTGAGCCAGTCGAGCAATTCCGACGTCGATGGCTTCTTCTTCAGGCCCGGCACTTCGCGGACCTCGAAGAAGATCCGCAGCGCTTCTTCCACCAGCCGCTTCTTGATGCCGGGGAAGTGCACGTCGACGATCCGGTTCATGGTGTCGGGGTCGGGGAACTTGATGTAGTGGAAAAAGCAGCGGCGCAGGAACGCGTCCGGCAATTCCTTCTCGTTGTTGGAGGTGATCATCACGATCGGGCGCAGGCTCGCCTTGATGTTCTCGCCGGTCTCGTAGACGAAGAACTCCATGCGATCGAGTTCGAGCAACAGGTCGTTCGGGAATTCAATATCGGCTTTGTCGATTTCGTCGATCAGAAGCACCGGGCGCTTGTCGTGGGTGAAGGCTTCCCACAACTTGCCGCGCTTGATGTAGTTCGAGATATCCGAGACCCTGGCGTCGCCGAGCTGGCTGTCCCTCAAGCGCGACACCGCGTCATATTCGTACAGGCCCTGCTGCGCCTTGGTGGTCGACTTGATGTGCCAGGTCAAAAGCGGCGCGCCGAGCGCCTTGGCCACTTCCTCCGCCAGCACGGTCTTGCCGGTGCCGGGCTCGCCCTTGATCAGCAGCGGGCGCTCGAGCACGATCGAGGCGTTGACGGCGACCTTGAGGTCGTCGGTGGCGACATAGTCCTTGGTGCCGGTAAATTTCATCGATCCGTTTGCCTTGTTGTTTGTTCCGTGGCCGATCGCGGCCTGAACATTAAACGACCGCCGGTCCGGCGGTCGCGATTGGAGTTAATGCGTTCGTTCCTCAGCGTCTGATCAGCGATAGGATCACCAGGATGATCACGGCGCCGATGGTGGCGTTGATGATGTCCCGAACCCAGCCCGCGCCGAGGTGAACGCCCAGTTGCGGCAGCAACCAGCTCGACAGCAGCGCGCCGATGATGCCGATGACGATGTTACCGATCAGGCCGAAACCGGCGCCGCGCACGATCAGCCCGGCAAGCCAGCCCGCAATACCGCCGATGATCAGCGCCGCAATGATGCCCATGGAATTTCCCCTGCCGGAATAAGCCCTTTATGGCTCAATTGTAATTGAAAAAGCCTCCCGGTCTAGGCCTGACAGCTATGCGCCGGCCTTTGGCGTGCGCCGGCTCTTGACGGGCGCGGTCCGGCGGGCAATCTGTAGCCCATGTTCCTGCAATTCTTCACATCGCTGCGCGACGCGCAGGTCCCGGTGACCCTGCGCGAATATCTGACGCTGATGGAGGCGCTCGACGCCGACCTCGCCGATCAGACCGTCGAGAATTTTTATTACCTCTCCCGCGCCGCCCTGGTGAAGGACGAGCGCAACCTCGACAAGTTCGACCGCGTCTTCGGCAGTGTGTTCAAGGGGCTGGAAAGCCTGCTTGACGCCATGGACAAGGCCGATATCCCCGAGGAGTGGCTGAAGAAGCTCGCCGAAAAATACCTCACCGAGGAAGAGAAGAAGCAGATCGAAGCGATGGGCTGGGACAAGCTCATGGAGACGCTTCGCAAGCGGCTTGAGGAACAGAAGGGCCGCCACCAGGGCGGCAGCAAGTGGATCGGCACGGCCGGCACGTCGCCGTTCGGCGCCCATGGCTACAATCCCGAGGGCGTCCGGATCGGGCAGGAGAAGAACCGCAACAACCGCGCCGTCAAGGTGTGGGACAAGCGCGAGTTCAAGGATCTCGACGGCAATGTCGAGCTCGGCATCCGCAACATCAAGATCGCGCTGCGCCGCCTGCGAAAATTCGCCCGCACCGGCGCGCCCGACGAACTCGATCTCGACACCACGATCCGGGAAACCGCCAACCACGGCTATCTCGACGTCCACATGCGGCCCGAGCGCCGCAACGCTGTGAAGGTTCTGGTGTTCTTCGACATCGGCGGCTCGATGGATTCCCATATCGAGCAGGTCGAGGAGCTGTTCTCGGCGGCGAAGTCCGAGTTCAAGCACATGGAGTATTTCTACTTCCACAACTGCCTCTATGAAGGCGTCTGGAAGCAGAACAAGCGCCGCTTCACCGACCGCACGCCGACCTGGGACGTGCTGCATAAATACCCGCACGACTACAAGGTGGTGTTCGTCGGCGACGCCTCGATGTCGCCTTACGAGATCATGGTGCCCGGCGGCTCGGTCGAGCATGTCAACGAGGAGGCGGGCTCGGTCTGGCTGGAGCGCATCACGCGCACCTATCCGCATACCGTGTGGCTCAATCCGGTGGCGCAGAAGCACTGGGATTATTCGGAATCCACCACCATCATCCGCCGGCTATTGTCGGAGCGCATGTACCCGATCACGATCGAAGGCCTTGAAGGCGCGATGAAGGAACTGGTGCGGTAACAGCCGCCGTCATTCCGGGGCGCGCATAGCGCGAACCCGGAATCTAGAGGTTATTTCACTCGCTCCAGATTCCGGGTTCGATGCTTCGCATCGCCCCGGAATGACGACAGGAAGACGCACGTCGGAAAACAAACAAAGGCGCAATCAATGCCCCAGACCATCCACCGCGGCATCAAATCCCTGATCGACGAGGCCAACGCCGCGATCGAGACCGTCAGCGCCGCCGATTCCATCAAGGCCGCGCAGGACCCTGATGTCGTAATCGTCGATATCAGAGACCCCCGCGAGATCGAACGCGACGGCAAGATCCCCGGCGCGTTCTCGTGCACCCGCGGCATGCTGGAATTCTGGATTGACCCGCAAAGTCCTTACGCCAAGCCGATCTTCCAGGAGGACAAGAAGTTCATCTTCCACTGCGCCGGCGGACTTCGCTCGGCGCTCGCGGCCAAGACCGCGCAGGACATGGGCCTGAAGCCGGTCGCGCATATGGGCGGCGGCTTTGCCGCCTGGCGCGACGCCGGCGGCCCGGTCGAGAAGTGGGAGCCGAGGAAGAAGGGGTGAACTTGTCACACGCGGGCTTGACCCGCGTGTCCATCCCTTCAAGAAATCCTTCGAAGCAGATGGATTGCCGGGTCAAGCCCGGCAATGACGTCTGGGAAATACCGGAGACCTGAAACATGCCCACCACCGATCCGCTCGTCTCCACCGAATGGCTCGCCGTGCACCTGAACGATCCCGGCGTCAGGGTGATCGACGCCTCGTTCAAGATGCCGGGCGTGCTGCCGTTGCCGAAGGACGACTATCTCGCTGCGCATATTCCCGGCGCGGTGTTCTTCGACGTCGACGCGGTGTCCGACCATTCCAACCCGCTGCCGCACATGTTTCCATCCGCCGAGCAGTTCGGCCGCGACGTCGGCGGGCTCGGGATCGGAAATGACGCCTCCGTCGTGCTCTATGATTCCGGCGGCTGGGTCGCCGCACCCCGGGTGTGGTGGATGTTCCTGTCGTTCGGCAAAGACGTGCGCATACTCAATGGCGGCCTGAAGAAGTGGGTCGCGGAAGGCCGCAAGGTCGAGAAGGGGGAGGCGACGCCGAAGCCTGCGACGTTCAAGGCCGTGTTCGATGCGCGGCGCGTGCGCAGCATGCAACAGCTGGAGGCAAATCTCGCGAGCCGGGCCGAGCAGGTGATCGATGCCCGCGCCAACGAGCGCTATCAGGGCAAGGTGGCCGAGCCGCGGGTGGGTCTGCGCTCCGGGCATATCCCCGGCAGCTTGAGCCTGCCCTACAACAACCTGTTCGATGCCGCGACCGGCACCATGAAATCGCTGAATGATTTGCGGGCGGCATTCTCAGGCGCCGGCGTAAAACTCGACGCGCCCATCGTGACGAGCTGTGGCTCCGGCGTCAGCGCCGCGGTGCTGACGCTGGCGCTCTATCGCCTCGGCGTCGAGAACCCGGCGCTGTATGACGGCTCGTGGACGGAGTGGGGCGCAGCCGACGGCCCGCCGGTCGCGACCGGCCCGGCCTGATCCTAAAGCCTGGAGGCTACCTCGTCGCCTGCATCACCGCGGGCGGGAAGAACGGATTGGGTTGTTGCTGCTGCAGGGTCAGCGCTGCCTCACGCGCGAGGCGCGCGCGCCGTGCTGCGGCGATCCGCCGCCGTTCCCGGGCCCGCTCCGCGGCCCTCTTCTTGATGGCTCTTCGGCCTGGCTTCGCTTCCGTGGTCGATGTCGTTTCATCGATGAAGACGGCTGGGCCGCCGAGCGTCGCGATCAGGGTGGTGGCGATACTGCCTTCGAACGGCGGGATATCCGCTGCCGGCTCCGGCGAAATTGCAGGCGAAGTTGCCGCGGCAGGTTCCGGGGTTGCGGCGATGGCGGCGATCTTCACTTCCGCGTTGGCCACGGGCGCCTCGGCTCCCGCCACTGCAGGGGCCGGAGCGGCTGGTGTCCCGACGCTCGTCTCCTTTGCAGGTTCTTCCGGCTTTGCCGCCTCATCCTGCACCGGCACTGCCGGCGTCAGCGCTGCCAGTTTCTCCGGCTCGGCCGGACGGGCGTCCGGGGTTTGACCGGCCGGTGCCGGGACATCAACGGTTGTTTCAGGGACATTCTCCGCCGGTTTCTCTGCAAGCGGCGGATCGATTCGCAGTAGCGCCAGCGTCGGCGGCTGATCGTCATTGAGGCGGGCAAACATCGGCTCGGGCGTCGCCCGTCGCGAGGGAAGGTTGGCAAATTCCTCATGCGCGGCACGCAACAGGGCGGCGGCGCCGAGGCCAAAAATCAGGACCGACATCGAAAGCACGATCGCGGTGAACAGGAAGCGAAAGCCGGGAAGCATGGACGCGAGTTCCATCTCCCTCCTTGATCTCTGGAGGGTTATTTAGTGCCTAGGGAACGCGGTGACCACTCTGGCCGTGATTCGCGGGGCGGCGCGCGCGGCGAATCAGGCCGATTTGAGAGTATCTCAATGCCTGTCCACTTTTTGTTACTAAAATCTGCGCTCTGAAGTCGCTTGACGGCCCAAACAGCAGCGATTTCCGGCGCTCTGAGGCATCTTTGCCGCAGCTCAACAGCGATCACAAATGGCCCGCGCGGGCCGAATTTCGCGGACTTGTCTTGAATGTGCCGCTATCTTCCGTCATCTGCCGTTAACCGTCCGGTGGGGCTTGGGGTCTATACAAAGGCGATGATGAATAACCGCATTCTGACAATTTGTGCTGCTATTGCCGCGGGGATGGTGGGAACTTCGCTCGCCCATGCGCAACAGGGTTATCCGGCCCAAGGTCAGGTCTACCAAGGCCAAGTCTACCAAGGCCAAGTCTACCAAGGTCAGGTCTATCAAGGTCAGGCTCCGGGACAGTATGTCCCCGGTGGCTATGCGACGGATGAACGCCGCCGCCCCGGCGAACCCGACTTCGACGCCCTCGACGACGATGACGCGCCGAACGGTCAGAACGCGGCCGCGTTACCGCCGCCCGGCCCGGTGATGTCGCCCAGCGACCCTCGCTATGGCCGCCCGGCTGGTGCGCCGGTGTATTCAGACCGTGGCGCTCCGATGCCCACGGGTCCGATTCTTTCTCCCGACGATCCGCGCTATGGCCGCACCGCGCCAGCCCCGGTTTATTCGGACCGCGGCGCTCCGACGCAAACGGGTCCGGTCCTTTCGCCCGACGATCCGCGTTACGGCCGTCCGGCCGGACCGCCTGCGGTCATCTACGGGGACCGCTCGCCCGGTTCACAGCAGCAGCCAGCCTATTCGGATCGCGGCGACAGCCGCATTCCGGGCGCCGGCATCGTCTATCCGAACGACGACCGCGCGGGCCTGCGCCCGCCCGGCGCGGTTGGCTCCGCCACCGGCGCGCTCCCGCAGCCGCAGCAACCCGCCGTCGGCGCCGACGGCAGGCCGGTGCAGCTTGCCGCGCTGCCGCCGGAAGAGCAGCCGGAAGTTGGCCCTGCGCAGCTTCCGCCGCACCTGCGCCGCCAGGAAGTGTCGTTCGCGACCAAAGAGCCCGCGGGCACCATCGTCGTCGATACGGCCAACACCCACCTCTATTACGTGCTCGGTGGCGGACGCGCGGTCCGCTACGGCGTCCGTGTCGGCCGCGACGGCTTCACCTGGAACGGCGTGCAGAAGATCAGCCGCAAGGCCGAGTGGCCGGACTGGCATCCGCCGACCGAAATGATCGAGCGTCAGCCCTATCTGCCGCGCTTCATGGCCGGCGGCCCCGGCAATCCGCTCGGCGCGCGCGCCATGTATCTCGGCTCGACCATCTACCGCATCCACGGCACCAACCAGCCTTCGACGATCGGCAAGTTCGTCTCCTCGGGCTGCATCGGCATGCTGAACGAGGACGTCTCGGACCTGTTCGAGCGCACCAAGGTCGGCACCCGCGTGGTGGTGATGCCCGGTGGGGCGCCGCCTGCCAACACCGCAAGCGCCTCGGCCGCCCCGGCATCGACCGCTGGCCCGGCTGCCGCCGCAGGCCCCGGACCGGCACAGGCCCAATTGGCGCCCGTTCCCGGCGCGCAGCCGGCAGTCGTGCCGCCGCTGCCCGCGCCTGTCACGATTCGCTAGTTATTACTCCTCGTCATTGCCTGCGACAAACGCGAAGCGTTTGCGCAAGGGAGCGAAGCGACGAAGCAATCCATTCTTCCTTTGCGGCTCTGGATTGCTTCGCTTCGCTCGCAATGACGGCTTGAGCTCTTATGCTCACGCAAGCCGCTGCTTCGGTTCGCCCTTGAACCAGGCGTCGATGCCCTCGACCATCTGCCGGTAGTGATTTCGAAAACTGTCCTCGGTGACGTAGCCGAGGTGCGGCGTCAGCACCATGTTGTCGAGCTTGCGGAACGGATGCTCGACCGGCAGCGGCTCGACCGAAAACACGTCGATGCCGGCGCCTGCGATCTTCTTTTGCGTCATCGCTTCCAGCAGCGCGCCTTCGTCGACGATCGGCCCGCGCGCGGTGTTGACGAGGTAGGCGGTCGGCTTCATCCGCGCCAGTTCATCGCGCCCGACCAGCCCGCGCGAGCGTTGGCTCAGCACCACATGGATGGTGACGATGTCGGCGGTCGAGAACAGCTCTTCCTTGCTGGCGTAGGTGACGCCGACTTCCTTGCACTTCTCCGGCGTCAGGTTCGGGCTCCAGGCGATCACGTTCATGCCAAAAGCCTGCGCCAGTTTCGACACCTTGGTGCCGAGCTTGCCGAGGCCGATGACGCCGAGCGTCCGGCCCTCGATCTCCATGCCGACATGGGCCTGCAACGGTTCGCCGGCATGCATGCGGGCGTTCTCGCGGCCGATATTACGTGTCAGTTCCAGGATCAGGCCCATGGTCAAGGCCGCGGTCGGGTCGCGGCCCCATTGCGTGCCGCACAGCGTCACCTTGTGGTCCTTGGCGGCTTCCATGTCGATCGCGGCATTGCGCATGCCCGAGGTGATCAGGAGCTTCAGGTTGGGCAGGCTTGCAAACATGGTGCGCGGAAACGGCGTGCGTTCGCGCATCGCGCAGATGATCTCGAAATCCTTCAGCGCGCTGGCCGCGGTTTCCGCGGTCGCAAACGGCTGGTTGAACACTGTGACGTCGACGCGGTCCTGGACTTTGGACCAGTCGGCGACCGAAAGCGCCACATTGAGATAGTCGTCGAGGATTGCACAGCGCAGCCGCGTCATGGGGAAGTCCGTTGTTGGCGAGGTGACGGCGCGGGATGGCCGTCGGGAGGATCGCCATGGTTGCGCGCAATCAGGGATGGCGCAAGCGGACTAAACGCAGGGCAGGCTCAAATAACCGGAAAGGCTCAGTTCTGACGGCCGAGATGCTTGGCGCGCCAGGCCGGGCCCGGGCCGCGCATATAGTGCAGTTCCGGGCGGTAGGGGTTGAACGCCTTGGCGACGAACTGGCGCCAGAAGGCGCGGAGTTCTGCCAGCGGTTTTGCCAGTCCGGCGCCTGCATGTGCCGGGGCGTGAAACGATGCCGAACTGATCGTAGCCATGACGCGGGCCCTTGTTTTCAAATCGCCTTTTTCGGCGCTGAAAACGAGTTTTCGCCTGATTTGTTAAAAGATAGTTACAATTGTCGGGATCTCGGCGCACATGGTGACCACCCCGTATTCAACCGTGGTGAACGGATGGAAAACGGGTTCCCGCGGTTGCCCTTTGGCGGCCGCGCCGCTACATCAGCGGCAGCAAATCTCCGTAAAATCCAACCATTTCCAGGGATCGCGATGGCTCGCCAGTTCGTCTATTTCATGAAGGGTTTGACCAAGAGCTACCCGACCCGAAAGGTGCTCGATAACGTCCATCTGTCGTTCTACCCCGACGCCAAGATCGGCGTGCTCGGCGTCAACGGCTCCGGCAAGTCGACGCTGCTCAAGATCATGGCCGGCCTGGACACGGAATATAATGGCGAGGCCTGGGTCGCCGAGGGCGCCCGCGTCGGCTACCTCGAGCAGGAGCCGCATCTCGACCCTGCACTCAACGTCCGCGAAAACGTCATGCTGGGCGTCGCCAAGCAGAAGGCGATCCTCGATCGCTACAACGAACTGGCGATGAACTATTCGGAAGAGACCGCCGACGAGATGACCAAGCTGCAGGACGAGATCGAGTCCGCCGGCCTCTGGGATCTCGACAGCAAGGTCGATCAGGCGATGGACGCGCTGCGCTGCCCGCCCGACGATTCCGATGTGACAAAACTTTCGGGCGGCGAGCGCCGCCGCGTCGCGCTGTGCAAGCTGCTGCTCGACCAGCCGGAACTGTTGCTGCTGGACGAACCGACCAACCATCTGGATGCCGAGTCGGTGTCGTGGCTGGAAGGCCATTTGCGCAACTATCCCGGCGCGATCCTCATCGTGACCCACGACCGCTACTTCCTCGACAATGTCACGAGCTGGATTCTCGAGCTCGACCGCGGCAAGGGCATTCCTTACGAGGGCAATTATTCGTCCTGGCTGGTGCAGAAGCAGAAGCGCCTCGCGCAGGAGGGCCGCGAGGATGCCGCGCACCAGAAGACGCTCGCCCGCGAGCAGGAGTGGATCGCGTCCTCGCCGAAAGCGCGCCAGGCCAAGTCCAAGGCGCGCTATCAGCGCTATGAGGATCTGCTGAAACAGGCGAGCGACAAGCAGAGCCAGACAGCGCAGATCACGATTCCCGTGGCCGAGCGCCTCGGCCAGAACGTCGTCGACTTCGAAGGGCTCACCAAGAGCTTCGGCGACCGCATGCTGATCGAGAATCTCACCTTCAAGCTGCCGCCGGGCGGCATCGTCGGCGTGATCGGCGCCAACGGCGCCGGCAAGACCACGCTGTTCCGGATGATCACCGGGCAGGAGAAGCCGGACCAGGGCACCATCACCGTCGGCGAGAGCGTGCACCTCGGCTACGTCGATCAGTCGCGCGACGATCTCGACGGCAAGAAGAACGTTTGGGAAGAGATTTCCGGCGGCAACGAATTGATCCTGCTCGGCAAGCGCGAGGTCAATTCACGCGGCTACTGCTCCTCGTTCAATTTCAAGGGCGCCGACCAGCAGAAGAAGGTAGGCGCGCTGTCAGGCGGCGAGCGCAATCGCGTGCACTTGGCCAAGATGCTCAAATCCGGCGCCAACGTGCTGCTGCTCGACGAACCGACCAACGACCTCGACGTCGATACGCTGCGCGCGCTGGAAGAGGCGCTGGAGGATTTCGCCGGCTGCGCCGTCATCATCAGCCATGATCGCTGGTTCCTCGACCGCATCGCCACCCACATCCTGTCCTTCGAAGGCGACAGCCATGTCGAATGGTTCGAGGGTAACTTCCAGGACTATGAAAAGGACAAGATGCGCCGGCTGGGGCAGGACAGCATCATTCCGCACCGCGTGAAGTACAAGAAGCTGACGCGGTGAGGAATAGCGGCGTTTGCGTGATGGCCGCAGCGCCGGCGCTGCGGCCAGTTGTCGCTTCACAGCGCGGTCAGATTGCGTAGATATAGGCTTCCTTCCGCAATTCGAATTTCGCAGCGAGCCCTCCTGAATGTCCTTTACTCCCGAAACACCATTGCCCCCCGGACCTCAGCGGAAGGCGCTGCGTCCGATCCCGCTGCTGATCTTCAGCTCCCGCTGGCTGCAGCTGCCGCTCTATATCGGCCTGATCGTCGCGCAGGGTGTTTATGTGGTGCTGTTTCTGAAGGAGTTGTGGCACCTGTTCGCCCATGCCTTCGATTTCAGCGAGCAGCAGATCATGCTGGCGGTGCTGGGCCTGATCGACGTGGTGATGATTTCCAACCTCTTGGTGATGGTCATTGTCGGCGGCTACGAGACGTTCGTCTCCCGTCTCAATCTGGAGGGACATCCGGATCAGCCGGAATGGCTCAGCCACGTCAACGCCAGCGTGCTCAAGATCAAGCTCGCGATGGCCATCATCGGCATCTCGTCGATCCATCTGTTGCGCACCTTCATCGAGGCCGGAAGCCTGGCCTCGGGCAAGAGCGGCTACACCGAAACCGGCGTGATGTGGCAGACCATCATCCACACGGTTTTCATTCTGTCGGCGATCGGCATTGCCTATGTCGACAAGCTGTCGAATGATTCCGCCGAACATGCCAAACAGGCCGTCTCGCATTGATGGGTAATGTGTCGATCGACAGGATTCCGGTTTGCGACAGAGGTTGATAGCCGCGTTTCTGATATTGGCAGCGATGACGCCGGGCGCGGTGCGCCCGGTTCACGCCGCCGACGCCGCCTTTACCCAGTTCATCGCCTCGCTGTGGCCGGAGGCGCAGGCTGCCGGCGTGTCGCGCGCGACGTTCGATGCCGAGACGAAGGGGCTCGAGCCCGACTACAAATTGCCGGACCTGATCTTGCCGGGGCGGCCCGCTACCGGCGCGCCGTCGCAGGCCGAGTTCGTGCAGGTGCCGGCCGATTACGTCAAGGAAGCTTCCATCGCGCGGCTCGCGGCGGAGGGGCAGAAGCTGATGCAGAAACATCGCGCAGCGCTGAACGAAATCGAAAAGCGTTTTGGCGTTCCTTCCAGCGTCGTGCTCGCGATCTGGGGCCGCGAGACGGACTATGGCCGCTACCGGCTGCCTTACGACACGCTGCGCGTGGTGGCGACGCAGGCCTATGTCGGCCGCCGCAAGGAGCAGTACCGGGGCGAGTTCATTCTCGCGTTGAAGATCCTCGGTGAGGGCGCGGTAACGCGCGCGGATTTCCGCTCGTCCTGGGCCGGCGCCACCGGATACACCCAATTCCTGCCGTCCGAATATTACAAGCATGGCGTCGATCTCGACGGCGACGGCCGGGTCGATATCTGGCATTCGGTGCCGGATGCGCTGGCGGCCGCCGCGCAGCAGCTCGTCAACAAGGGCTGGCAGGCGGGCGTGCGCTGGGCCTACGAGGTCAAAGCGCCGGCCAATGTCGATTGCACCATGGGCGTGCCCGAGGTGACGAAGCCGATCGCCGAATGGCTGCGCGCAGGTTTTGTGCCGGTGCGGGGCCAGAAGCTCAGCGCGGTCGAGCAGGCGCAGCCGGCTTCGCTGCTGCAGGTCGAAGGCATCTACGGTCCGGCGTTCCTGACCACGAAGAACTACTTCGTCATCAAGGAATACAATTTCTCCGACTTGTATGTGCTGTTCGTCGGCCATCTCGCCGATCGCATGACAAGCCCGCAGCCGTTCGCCACGCCATGGTCGGCCTCCACGCAGTTGCGCTCGGCCGATGTCGAGGCCATGCAACGTCACCTGACGCGCATCGGCCTCTACAAGGACAAGCTCGACGGCAAGGCCGGCATGCAGACGCGGGCAGCGCTGGGCGCGTATCAAAAGTCCGCCGGCCTCAAGGTCGACTGCTGGCCAAGCGAAGCGGTACTGCGCGCCATGAGCGCGGGACGCTAGCGCTGCTTACTCGTTTCGTAGCCGGATGAGCGAAGCGAAATCCGGGGGCGGTGCTAGCCAAATGGAATAGCGGTTGGTTTTGTCGCCACTGTCCCCCGGGGTCGCTTCGCTCGCCCGGGCTACGCGACATTTCTCGCGGCCAAAGAAAAAGCCCGGCCGAGATATCGGCCGGGCTTCGATCAGAGTGCGCGGCTCGCGCGCCAATCGATCAAATCAGTTGCAGACCTCGACGCGGCGATAGCGCCAGTCATAGCCGTCCCAGAAGCGCTCGCGAACCATCCGGCACGCCGGGTAGGGTGCTTCTTCCACATATACCGGGCCGCCATAGGCCGGGCGGCTGGAGGCGATCGCGCCGCCGATGATCGCGCCGCCGAGCAAGCCGGCCGCCACGCCTGCGGCAACACCGCGCTGGGCGCTTGCGGGCGTCGAGGCGAGAGCGCCGGCGACCGTTGCGACTGCGACGAAGGCAGCAAATGTCTTCTTCATGTCCTGGATTCTCCTGGAGTGACGCCTTCGGGCGCCGGGTTTACGGGTGACTCATACGCTGTTTCGAACTGCCGTTTCGCTACAGAAGCGTACCTAGGTCAATCGAAAGTAAACGTCTCGAAACCGTGATCGAAGAAAACGGTTTTTTCGGGCCGGAACAGCATCTTGCCCGGAAAAGCCGTGCTTTTCCGGGCGGTTCGATTGCAGATTTAATGAAGATGAACGCGCACTTTCTCAGTGCGCAGCGGGCGCTAGTCGCAAACCCTGACGTTGCGGGCGCGCCAGCCGTAACCATCCCAGAACCGCTGGCGCTGCCAGATGCAGGACTTCGCCGTAGCCGGGATCGACCACATAGGCCGGGCCGCCGCCATAGTAGCCGGGGGCATAATAGCCCGGACCGTAATAGCCGTTCTGTGACGCGATCGCGCCGCCGACAATGGCGCCGCCAAGCAAGCCGGCGGCGACGCCTGCCGCGACACCGCGCTGTGCTTGCGCGGGAGCGGGAATGGAAACGGCGGAAACGGTCAATGCGGCGGCGGCGCCGAGCGCCATCAATGTCTTCTTCATGGCCTCATCTTTCTCGTGAGCATCAAAGGGTTTTAAGTTTTATCCCGGCAAAAGTTCCATATTTCGCTTGAATGATCAATGAACGGCGGTGGCTTAGGAGGCGACGAAACGGGGGAGGGATCGGCAGATTGCGGTGCAAAGATACCTAGTTCTCCCGGAGCTGAGCAGAGGGCGCGATGACGAGCGGAATGACGGCATTCATGGTGGCAGTCGGCGGAACCTCGCTGGTTTGCTTCCTGCTGATGAACCGGGGCCAAGCCCGCAAGACCCGGCGCGAGAGTGCAGGCGGCGACGCCTCGGTTACAGGCCCGGGTGACAGTTCCGGAAGCGGCTGGAGCCCGGCTTCCTGGTTCGGCGGCGACAGTTCTTCGTCGCATAATTCCAGCTCTTCCAGCGATTTCAGCGGGGACAGTGGCGGAGGCGGCGGGGACAGCGGGGACAGCGGTGGTGATGGCGGCGGCGGTGGTGGCGATTGACGCCGAAAATCCCGGGAATATCAGCGCGCCAGCGTGATCTAGCTCAATGACGCCTATTTAGACTCATTCCAATATTTCTCCGGCATCAGTTTGGAATTGCTTGAAAATGCGGCTTTTCCTTTTGCATCTCGTCGCGCTCTTAAATATCGATGAGCTCGCATCACACTAGGGTTCTAGCGGTTTCATGATTGTCTGTTCCTGCAACGTCCTGAGCGACCACGATGTCCGAAGTGCCGTAAGTGCAGCCTCGGACCTGCCGCGGAATCCCAAGCAGGTATACGGTTGCCTCGGCTGCAGCGCCGAATGCGGCCGCTGCGCGCGCACCATCAAGACCATCATCGACGAAGCCCTTGGCGCCTGCGCCAAGGAATGCTGCTCCGGCTGCCCGCACAGCCGCCACGCCGCCAATGACGAGCCGGCGCAGGAAGCTGCTCCGTCCTTCGCACTCGCGGCCTGCTGAAAACCCCGTTCGAATCCCCTGACTTTCGCTTGCGAAATGTCCCAATTTCCGTCGTTCCCACCGCTTTTTTTGCGGACCGGTTGCCCTCGGCTCTAAACTGATTTAGAAGCATTCTAAATATAGTTTCGGGCCATCTTTGGCCTCAAAAACCGGAGTGCACCATGCAGGGCGACCCAAAAGTCATCGATTATCTCAACAAGGGCCTGCGCAGCGAGCTCACCGCGATCAACCAGTACTGGCTGCATTACCGGCTCCTGAACAATTGGGGCCTATTGGAAATGGCCAAGGTCTGGCGCAAGGAATCCATCGAGGAGATGGAGCACGCCGACAAGTTCACCGACCGGATTCTGTTCCTCGACGGCTTCCCCAACTTGCAGGTGCTCGATCCCCTGCGCATCGGCCAGAACGTCAAGGAAATCATCGAATGCGATCTCGCCTCCGAGATCGCTGCGCGCACGCTCTACCAGGAAGCCGCAACCCACTGCCATAGCGTCAAGGACTACGTCTCGCGCGACCTGTTCGAGAAGCTGATGAAGGACGAGGAACATCACATCGACTTCCTCGAAACCCAGCTCGACCTGATCGGGCGCATCGGGCTTGAGCTCTATACGCAAAAGCATGTCGGCGGATTGGAGAGCGGGGACTGAGCTCTTACCCTCCAGGGGAGGGTGATCCAACCCTACAGCTGCGTCTTGTACCGCTCGTAAATCACTTCCTGGCTTTCGCGCTCGCCGAGGCCGGTCTGGTCGTGGATCACTTCGCCGATGCTGGGCATCACCGAGCGTTCGACCCGCTCACCCGCCCACAGCTTTGAGCGCATTAGCGCCTTGCCGCAGTGGAAA
Source organism: uncultured Alphaproteobacteria bacterium (assembly GCA_963770135.1). GTDB lineage: Bacteria > Pseudomonadota > Alphaproteobacteria > Rhizobiales > Xanthobacteraceae > Bradyrhizobium. The sequence continues at coordinate 87,081 of CAVYOM010000029.1, forward strand.
TAGGCTTCCCTGACGTCGATGCGCAGCACCGCGCGCGGCGGCTTGCCGAACTCCACCATCGAGGCCATCAGCTCCGCGTCGACCGACACCTTGCCCGTGCCGCCGACGCGCAGCGTCTCGTCGATGCCGGGGACGAAGAAGATCAGCTGCACGAAGCCGCTTCCCTCGACGATGTTGCGGAAACTGTCGATGCGGTTGTTGCCCGAGCGATCCGGCATCAGCAGCAGGTTCGGCCCCGCGACATGGATGAAGCCGGGATTGCCGCCGCGTGGCGAAGCATCGACGCTGCCGTCCGCGCCCGAGGTGGCGAGCACGCAGAACGGCGACATGCCGATGAACTTCCTGGCATGGACGTCGATCTCCGGCCGCGCCTTGGCGATCACGCGCGGTGAGGGCGCAGGATAGATCGTAGCGAGGTCGCTCGCGCTGAAATCGGTCAAGATATTCTCCGATCAAAACAGGAATTTGGGCCCTCGGTCCTGATCCTATCGGGACCGATCGTTTCCCAGAATACCATCGCCGCCGTTCGGCGGCCACTCACGATCGCCGCCATGGCCAGTCGGTCACCTCCGAACAGTACAACGCCCACCAGACGATGACCGGCTGAAACGCCAGCCGTGGTCCGTGATAGAGCCAGCTGTTGGCGATGTAGGGCAGGTCGATGCCGTCAATCGCATGCTTGAAGTTCGCCGGCCAGACGCAGACCGCGTAGGCGGCCAGCGCGATACCCGCCCACCGGCGCAGCGGCTGCGTCACCAGCGCGACGGCGCCGAGAATTTCGCAGACGCCGGTGATCAAAACCACCTGCGATGGAAATGGCACCCAGGACGGCGTGATCGCAAGTAGCTTGTCCGGCGCCCAGAGATGCGCAATGCCCGCCGCCGCATAGAACAGTGCGAGGATCCAGCGCATCGCGGCGCGGCTCGTGTCATATGCCGGTTCGGAGATCATCGCGGCGCAATAGCACGCGCCGTGCCACGGCGCCACGCCATGCAGTTTTTACTTCGTCATTGCGAGCCAACGGGTCGCGCGAATGCGCGCCCCGTTGGCTCGCAATGACGTGTTCTGAGGTCTACACCGCGTCCGCCGGCACGAAGCAGCTGATGATGATGCTGCCGCGGTGATGCACGTACCACACCACGGCTTCGCCGATCGGGTTGCCCTGATCGCGGATGACCGCGCGGTCGGGCACCTGCATCCACTGGCCCTCGATCGGGACCCAATAGGCGCCGCCGCGAACGTCGTAGGTGGTGCGATGTCCGTCCGACTCATCGCAGCACGGCACGCCGTTCGGCGCGATCACGCTCTTGAACCAGGCGCGGATATCGGGCGGCACGTGGCCGAACTGGCCCCTGTCGACGGCGAGCGCTGTGCTGGCCAGCGTCGAAAGGCAGGCGAGCAAGACGAATGGCGCAAGCCTTCGCATCCGATCCTCCGCTGCGTCTTATCCCTGCGGGCAGGCCACCCGCGATTCGCAAGTTCTACGACAATTCAAGCGGAGGCGGCTCGCGGATGCACGCTCAAATAATGAGCGATGTGGCGGCAGCGAATTGATGCGGTGCGAAATCAGCGCGACGTTTTCTTAGCCGATTTCGCCGTCGTTTTCGGCGCGACATTTTTCCAGGCCATGCCGAGCGCGCTCTTCAGCGTCGTCGCGTCGGCCTTTGCCAGCAGCACATTAGTGTAGCCCTGCTTGCCCCAGCCGCCCGGAACGGGGCGGAAAATCTCCGGCTCGGCCTCGACCAGCATCGATTGCTGATCAGGTGTCAATTTCAGCGCGCCCCAGGCATCATCGGGATAACCGAGCGTGGCGAAGATGCGTTTGCCGACGCGGAAGTCGGCCGTGCGCAGATGCGCGCCTTCGACCGCGCCGGAGAGGGCGAGCGCAGCGCGACGAAAACGACTAGCCGACATCGCGTGCTGCACTGGTCAGCATGGATGGAAAAGCGAGCAAAACGAATGGAGCAAACTTCAGCATCCGGTCCTCCGCAGCATTATCCTTGTCATCGCAGACCGCTGGCCCTTCACGATTCGTGTAACGCAATTCCACCGGGGCACGTTTGCCGATGCACGCTCAAATACTATGCGTTCAACTCGGCGCCGCAATTGGTGCGATGCGAAATGATGACGGCTTTGCGAGGACGACGCGGCGGCATCGGCTGTCGTAGTGGATCGCGGCAACTCCCGTAGCTTTTTGAATCCGGCAAAGCGCCTGATCGCCGGAGCCGAGGCAATTCGCTTGACGCATCTTAGGTAGAGGAAGAGAATATTTCACTTTTCGCGCGCGTTATTCTTCAAAATACTATTTCAACAAGGATCTGATCATGGCAACAAAACACATGCAGCAGGTCGCCTCGGCTGGTGGATCGCCGCGGCACGCCGAATTGCGTCAGTCACGGCACAGCAAACATGTCTCAGGCCAGCTGATCATTCGTTTCAAGACTTCCGCGGTAAGACAGGTGGCGGCAAGTCCCCTCGCTGCTACGGCAACTGCACGCATGGCGGCGCAGGCCATGCCTGACGAGGTCGCAGGACCGCTGGAACTGTTGCGCAACGAAGCCGGGCTTTCCGCCGTCAAGCCGCTGTTCGTCACCGAGACGCCGGCACAAGGTCCGCAACCTGGCGTGATGGCGCTTGCCGCCATCCATGGTGCACTTTCGAGGTCATCGACCCGTCCGCCAAGGAAATCGCTGACGGGATTTCAGCTTGTCGACGTCAAGGACAAGAACGTGACATCGGCGATGCTCAAGCGGCTGCGTGCGTCGAAGGCCGTGGATCTGGTTGAGCCGGTGCCGAATCGATGGTTGAGCGCTGCGGACCCGATGGTCAACCGGCAGTGGGGATTGCGCGCCATCCGCTGGTTCGACGGCAGGCATCCTGACGCCACGAAACTTCATGTGGCCGTGCTGGACAGCGGGATCGATGAGGGACACCCGGATCTGAAAAAATCGATCCAAGCGTATCATCACGACGGAAACACCGCGCGTGATTTTCTTGGTCATGGCACGCATGTCTCCGGTACCATTGCAGCCTTCATCAACAACTCGATTGGAATCGCGGGGGTCGCCAATTGCCGGCTCCATTGCTGGAAGATTTTTGACGATCCCAAATCGGGAAGCACGGAACAGAATTTTAATTTCGAATTTTACAGCCGCGCGCTCGCGTCCGCGCTGGACTCGGAAATCAAGGTCATCAACCTCAGCATTGGCGGCACCGAGCATTCCCGGGCCGAAGCTGCCGTGTTCGGGGAATTGGCGGAGGCAGGCGTCGTGGTGGCGGCTGCGATGGGCAATGAATTCGAGGAAGGCAATCCGAAGGAATTTCCTGCCGCTTATGCTGGTCCACTGGCCGTGGGCGCAATAGACGAAACCGACAGGCGTGCGTCGTTCTCCTGTACCGGGGCTCACATCGGCTTGGTTGCTCCCGGCGTCAATATCCTGTCGACGGTGCCGCACATCAAGGCAAGCTTTGCGGACAACACCGATTACGATTCCTGGCCCGGCACCTCGATGGCGACCCCGCATGTGGCGGGTTGTGCCGTGCTGGTTTACGGCAATACCCCGAAGTCCAAGGCCGCGGCCGACGCGGTCATCAAGCGCCTGACATCCACCGCCCGCAAGCTGCCTGCCATGAACAAGAAAATGTTCACGCGGGAATACGGCGCCGGACTCCTCGATCTCGCGGCGGCGCTGGGGAACAAAAAGGCTTCCGGAAAATCGAAGAAGGGGAAGGCCAAAACGAAAGCCAGGAAGAAGGCGAAGAAGAAGTAGCCGACGTCGCCTTGATAAGTTGTTCGGAACGGATCACATTCCGTGGATGTCGGTCCAGTTCAAGTTCAGCGAGAAGATCAGCGACGATCGGCGTCTCGAAATCATCGAAGCGCTTCGCCGCGCGGGCTTTGCCGCCCATAGCCTGTTCCCCGGGCAGAAGCGGCCGAAACTCGCGTCGATTTTCACCGTTACCGATGCGGGCGCCAAGAACGTCAAGACGTTAGAGACGACGCTGGCGCGCTTCGGCGCCGATATCGAATATGTCGAGGCCGCGCCGGCGCGAAGTCCGAAGTCGTAGGCCCGCTCCTCTCCGGGCGCTCGCTGAGGGACGCCGGTCGACAGTTACATCGCGCGCTGCGGTGCGGCCTGCAGCAGCTCCTCCAGCTGCTTCCTGTAGAACTTCGCATTGCCGGTCGTGAGATGGCCGCGCGTCTCGCTGGAAGCCGGGATCAGGAACAGCCGGCCGTTCTTGACGCGCTTCAGCGCCGCATCGGTGACGCCGGTTTCCGGCGGATTGCGCTCGTCGTCGGCGGCATTGATCAGCAGCAGCGTGGCTTCGATCTTTTCGAGCGAGGGCGCAGGATTGTAATCGTGCGAGGCTTCCCACTGGTAGATGAAGTCGTTGGCGTCGGCGGTGATCGCGGCCGCCAGCCGCTCATCGACCATCTTGTCGGCCTTTTCCGCGGTCGGCGCCAGCGCCTGATAGGCCAGCGTGCCGCCGCCGGTCGCGATGCCATAGGCGTTGATGGCGTATTTCATCATGCGCGGCTGGGTGATGTAGTTGCCGCGATTATAATCGGGATCGTTCCTGATGGTCTCCAGCATCATCCGCCGCAGCATCCAGTTGCGCGCCGCCATCTCGGTCGGCTGCGAGGCCATCGGCACCAGCGCGTCCATGAATTGCGGATATTTGCCGCCCCAGATCCAGGTGTGCATTCCGCCCATCGAATTGCCGATGACGAGGCGCAGATGCTTTACGCCGAGCCCTTCCTTGATCAGCCGATACTGCGCGTCGACCATGTCCTCGTAATTGTATTTCGGAAACGCCGTCTTCATGCCGTCGGAGGGCTTTGACGATTTGCCGTGGCCGACACCGTCCGGAATGATGATGTAGTATTTCGTGGCATCCAGTGGCTGGCCGGCGCCGAACAATTCGCCGCCGAACGTCGCCGTCAGCATGCTCGCCGCCGATCCGCCCGAGCCGTGCAGCACCAGCACCGGCTGTCCGGTCGGCTCGCCGATCGTGGTGTAGTGCAGCCGGAGTTCGGACAGCGTCTCGCCGGTGTGGAATTTGAAATCCTTCGCGATCCACTCGCCCTGTTTCGGCGCCGGATAGTCCGCAGCGAAAGCGGTGACGGAGGTCAAGACGAGGGCGGCCGACAAGGCGGCATACGGAAAATTCATGATGGTCTCCCCGGGGTGCGGCTGTTTTTGTGAACCGCTTGCGGGGAACCTTATCACACCGGCTATTTCCGTCACCAGACCGACGGATGCGAGCGTCTATCCCTCGACGTCGGTTTCCGGCCGGTCATTGCCGGCGGCGGTCTCGGAGTGCCATCGGCCGTCCGCGGTTTCATACTCGATCGCCTCGGTGCGGCCCGGCACGCGCTGCTCGGCCGCCGCGCGCCGGGCGGCTGCCAGCGCCGCGCCGCGGTTGGGAAACGGTTCGGAAAAAACGCCATCGACGGTGTAGGCCCAGCCGCCATCATGTTCGACGATCTTGTAGGTCACATGGGTCATCGGGAACTCGCTGTTTACCGGGGCCGACAGGGGTGAACGCGCCGCACTATTCATGACAGAATAGGTCAAACTGTCGGATTTTGCACGGGCCGTTCGTCCTTGATCGACGATAGGTGAGGAGGAGAGAGATATGTGCCGCAACATCAAGACCCTGTTCAATTTCGATCCCCCGGCCACGCACGCGGAGATCCATGCTTCCGCGCTGCAGTTCGTGCGGAAACTCTCCGGCTTCAATTCGCCGTCGCAGGCGAATGCCGAGGCCTTCAACCGCGCGGTTTCCGAAGTGTCCGACAGCGCACGGCGCTTGCTGGCCGCACTGCAGACCAACGCTGCGCCGCGCGACCGCGAGGTCGAGGCGGAGAAGGCGAGGGAACGCTCGCGGGCGCGGTTCGGCTAGGGGCGTGGACTCGAAGGAAACGATCCGATCGCAGTCCACCAAACACCGGCGAGGGCTGTTGCAACAGCGAGGCCGGACCAACCCTATCGACGTACTCGGTTGAGCCCAATACGATGACGCCTGAATGAAACGGTGGGAGCTCTTTTGACCGCGCGGTGGTGACAGCAAAAAACGGGAATTCACAAGGGGGGACGGCAATGGTGCGGGTGCGACATGTGGTGCTGGCGGCGGCGACGGTGATGGCCACACCCGCGGCAGCGGAAGTGCTCGACGCCACCTATCGCGGCACGATGGTCTGCGACAAGCTGCCGTTTACCAGCGACAAAATGCGTGAGGCCATCGAGGTCACGGTCACTGGGGGCGCCGCGCGCTACAGTCATGTGGTGCGGCTGCGCAACCTGGCTGTCGAGGCCGCTGCGGAGCAGGGCACCGGAACGATCGACGGCGAGAAAATCGATCTTCAAGGCACATGGAAAGGCGGCGGCCGGGAGTATGCAGCGAAATACAGCGGCAGCTTCGTGCGGCGCAGCGCCAGGCTCAAGGGGATGCAGACCTGGACCGACGGCGGCAAGACCATCACCCGCACCTGCGCGGGCGCGATCAAGCGGCCGTTCAAGCCTTTCCTGCCGCGCAACAGGAAGCAGGCGGCTGCGTGGTGAGGGTATGAAGTGGTGTGACCGCGATGGACGCCAACGCGCGCTTGCGGTGCTGCCCTGCCGCACCTTCAGATCACCCGCTCAAACGCGCGCGGACGAGGTGATCGGACGAGACCCTTTTGACGGCAGCGCCTGGGGCGCAACCGGCAATTTTCGGACTTCAGCCCTGCTGGGCGGCCGGAAGCTCGGTTTTTTCCGAGGTGGTTTCTTCTGGCGCCGGAGCGGCAATCTTTTCTCTCATTTCAGCACAGTTTTTGCGTACCTCCGCCATCACCAGCGAATAATTCTCGATCTGCAAGAAGACGCGCCTGGCCTCCTTGCGGTATCGCTCCGCGGTTTCCTTGAGCTCCTCGATCACGACGAGCGAGTCCCGGTTCATGGCTTCGCAATGTTTGACGTTCTCGACCAGCTCCTGGCCGAGCGCTTCGATGTCTTTCGCCGCAGCTTCATATTCGCGGACGACCGCTTCTGCCGACAGCCTGCCGATCTCCGTCGCCCCGTCGCGATGCTCGACATAGTCGGGCATTGCCATATCCGGCGCGCGGACGGAAAGTGGCGCGAAATCGCTCGGCACGGATTCGCGCTCCTGCGGTCGCTTTCGAAATTCTTCCTCGATCTCGCGTTCAAGATCGATCGTGTCGAAGATCGGCGGTTTGGTTGTCTGCGCCATGATAATGCTCCTTTAATGTAAACGTGAGCGGGCAGGCAAAAAGCAAAAAGGTTGCCAAAGGCTTAGTCGCTCTGCCGAATGTGGCAACAGAAGCCCTTTCTTAAGCTTGTTATTTAACCTTTATGTCCGCGCTGCGGGTTAATTCTGGAACCGCAAGAGCTCTCGCTACTACTGCAATACTCGTGGCATGCGCGCATGCAGCAGCAATCGAGCTTTCGGAGGCGCCCAGCCCAGCACAGCGTGATGCAGCTCACGGTGGTGCGCCGCGGCATCGCACAATTTGGCCTCGGATGTCAGCCACCGGAAACTGCTGGAGAACGGTCATGGATCAGGCCACGCGATTGAAATGGGCCGCGGTTGCCTTCACGATCTTCTGGATCGGCGGCATGCTGTGGTGGAGCGGGGAGTATCATCCTGCCCACATTGTCATTCTTGCCGTCTGCGGTTCTCTCGGCGGCTACCTCTGGTATCTCGCCATGCGCTGGTTTTTTCAATGCATGCACATGGTTAATGGTGATAGCGGTACGGGTCAGGAGACGCCGCAGTGATGCGCCTGCTTGGCTGGGCACTGCTGATGCTCTTCACCGGCCTTGCGACCATGTGGCTGCGCGGCGTGGTCGATCCGCTGCTTCCCGCCGATGACTGGCACGGGATGCTTTCGGGGCTGTTCGTCGCCGTGACCTGGCCGTCCCTGACCTGGTCGCTGCGCGGATTCGCAAGCCATCATCTTGCCGAGTTGTTTTCGCTGCCTTGGTCGTTGTGACCGGTGACCGGCCGGTGACGCCTCCGTCGATTGCTGCCATTTTCCCTCAAACATGATGAACCGGGCAGGTAGGCCATGCGCGCTTTCGCCGCTTTTGTATTCGTCCTGATCTCGTCCTCGTCCTTTGCCGACACGTCGGAAAGATTCGGCAAGGGCGGCTGGTACAAGGATTTCCAGCCTGAGATCGCGCGCGCCAACGCCAGCGGCGAGCTGTTTCGCATCAAGGGGCACTGCCAGTCGCTCTGCACGCTGTTCCTGGGCCTGCGCAACGTCTGCGTCGAGCGTAGCGCCTCGCTGCTGTTCCACGCCGGGCACGACCGCCAGCGCAACATCAATGCCGGCTCCACCCAGCGGATGCTGAACGCCTACAATCCGAAACTGCGGAAGTATCTCATCGACAATCACTACATGGAGACGCTGGCGTTTCACACCGTTCCGGGCAGCAGGATCATCGACACGTTCGGCTACCGGGAATGCCCGCGGTCTTAGAGACCAGGCGCAACGATCAACCCGCGTCCCACGTCACCGGCAGATTGAGCAGTCCGCGAAACGCCCAGCCGCCGATCCTGACCGGTTCGCGGTCGTCGAGCTGCAGGCCTTTCAGCCGCGCGAACAAGCTCGGCAGCGCGACGTCGGCCACCATGGCGCGGGAGGCGAACGCGCCGGCGCAATAATGCGGCCCGGCGCCGAAGGCGATGCTCTTTTGCGTATCGCGCGTGATGTCGAACCGGTCGGGCTCGGCAAAGCAGGTCTCGTCGCGATTGGCGGAGCCGAACATGAAGAACACGCGGTCTTCCGGCTCGAAGTCGATACCTCCATAGCTCCACGGCTTGGCGACGCGGCGGGGCGACATCTGGATCGGCGCGATCCAGCGCGCATACTCTTCGAACACGTCGATCCATTTTGCTTTTCCGTCGCGCACCAGCGCAAGCTGCGCCGGATGCGTCAGCAGCGCCCAGATCGTGCCGGCAATCGCATCGCGTGGCTCGTTCTGGCCACCGGAGATCGCAAGCTTGATGTTGGCGCGGATGCTTTCCATGTTCTGGCCGGAAGCCAGCAGCACGCTGAGGATCGAGGTGTTCGGGTGCTGCTTCACCACCGGGATCATGTCGTCGATCGCGGCATCGATGCCGGCTGTGGCGGCATGGCAGCGCGCCTCGACCTCTTTGTTGCCGGTGTAATTGGCGATGCCGTCGATCATTGCCTGCGACCACGCGTCCATGTCCTGGTAGCGCATGTTGGTCAGCCCGGTGACGTCCTTCAGGCATTCGGCCGACAGCGGCAGCGCCAGTGCCTTGCAGAGATCGGCAGAGCCTTGCGGCGCAAGCTCGTCGAGAATGCGGTCGGCGTGGGCCTGAAACTGCCGGACCCAGGTGTCGCGCACCGTGCGCGGCGACACCGCGGGAAACATCGCGTGCCGCTCCGTCATGTGCGCATCGCCATCCTTGCGCATCATGTTCTGGCCCATCAGCACATTCATCAGCCCGTTCGGCTGGTGCGAGGAGAACACGTCGATGCGCTTCTCCTGCGTGAAGATGTCGTCGCGGCGGGTGAACACCGTGGAGCCCAACTGCGGCACGAACGCGATCGGCGCCTCCTTCCGCATCTTCGCCAGCGCGGGGTAGGGGTCGGCCCAGAACGAGGGAACGTCGATATCGAAATGCGGGGCGTTGGACATGATGCGGTCCGTTACAGCGATCGGCGGCGATGAAGCAGGCCTGTCATTGCCGGGCTTGACCCGGCAATCCATCCTCTTCGCAACAACTCTTCCGAAGTGCGATGGATACGCGGGTCAAGCCCGCGTATGACGACTGGAGGAAATGGACAGGACATCACACCGCCCGATAGCCGCCGTCGACCATCACGATCGTTCCGGAGACGTAGGCCGAGAGATCGGACGCCAGGAAGATCGCAGGTCCGACGATGTCTTCCGCGGTGCCGGCGCGGCCCAGCGGAGTGTGGTCGATGAATGTCTTCACCAGCTCCGGATTGTTGGCCCGGGCATTGGCGTTCAAGGGCGTCGCGATGAAGCCGGGGCCGATCGCGTTGACGCGGACGCCTTCCTTGCCGAGTTCGGCGGCGAGCGCCTTGGTGAAGCCGAGCACGCCGTGCTTGGAGGCAGTATAGGCCGGCGAGCTCGGCGTGCGCACATGCACGAAGGACTGGATCGAGCCGATATTGATGATGCGTCCCTTGCTGGCGCGCAGCGGCGCAAGAAACGCATGCGTCGCGTTGAAGACGCCCGTGAGGTTGATCGCGATGATGTCTTCCCAATCCTTGATCACGTCATCGGCCGCACCCAGCATGCCGTTGCGGCGGACAATGCCGGCATTGTTGACCAGGATCGAGACTTGCCCGACATTGTCGGCGATCTGCTTCGCTATCGCGACGCAGTTTTCGCGGTTTGCGACGTCGAGCGCGAAGCTGTCGACCTTGCCGCCGGCGTCGCGGATTTCCTTCGCGGCCTCGGCCGCCGCCTTCTCGTCCCTGTCGAGCAGCACCACGCGGGCGCCCTCGCGGGCGTAGCCCAGCGCAATGGCGCGCCCGATACCGGAGCCTGCACCGGTAATGACGGCGATGTGATTTTGGAGAAGGGCCATGGGCATTTCCTCTACTTTTGGTTTTGGCGGAGGATAGCAAGCGTGCCCGTTAGTACAAGGCGGGAAACGACGCCGGCTTCGTAGGGTGGGCAAAGCGAAGCGTGCCCACCATCTGCCAGCGGGATCGGTGATAGATGGTGGGCACGTCGCTAACGCTCCTCTGCCCACCCTACGAAAGCTGATTCCGTCGCACCATCCGGGCTACGCGAAACCCGCGCGCGCTGTTATGATTTCGGCTGCTGGCGATACCGGCGGCGCGATTGACGGAGACGAAGCATGAAGCAAGCAACAACCCGAGGGCGCGCGTTGAACCTGCGCATGCTGACCATGCTGTGCGCGTTCGCCGCATTGTCGTTTCAACCGAGCGCATCGCCGGCCGCAACGCCGATTGCGGTGGCTGTTGCGGATTTCGACTATTTCGACACCTCAGGAGAAGTCCTGGACCAGAGCGCGGAGCATCGCGCCCGCGTGGCGTCGTTCGCAAATCTGCTGCGCGACAATCTTGCGGCGCAAAGCGATTATCGCGTGGTGCCGATCGAATGCCCCGATCATCCCTGCACGGCCACCAGCATGTCGCAGGAGGTGTTCATCGCCGCCGCGCGGAAGGCCGGTGCGCGGCTTGTGATCTATGGTGGCATCCGCAAGATGAGCACGCTGATCCAATGGGGTGAGATCCAGCTGCTCGATCTCGAAGCCGAGAAACTTTTGTTGCAGCGAACCGTGACGTTCCGCGGCGACAACGATGCCGCCTATCGCCATGCCGCGAACTTCGTCGGCGATCAATTGAAGGAAACCATGCCGAAGCCGTGAGAGGTCCGTAGGATGGGTAGAGCGCAGCGAAACCCATCAATCGGCTCGCGAGGAAGCGATGGGTATCGCTTCGCTCCACCCATACTACGTCTTCGGAAGCTGCGCCACGCATTCGATCTCGATCAGCATCTTCGGATCGGGCAGCGCCTGCACCACGCAGGTGGTGCGGGCGGGGTAGGGCGCCGGCCCGAAAGCGGAGGCATACAGCACGTTCATCGTGGCGACGTCGGAGGCGCGCGTCAGCAGCACGTTGACCTTGACGAGATCGCGAAACGTCGCGCCGGCTTCACCCAGGATGCGCTTGATGTTGGCGACGACGAGGCCGAACTGAGCCTCGAAGCCGTCCGCCAGCGCGCCCTTGTCGTCAAAGCCCGGAATGCCCGAGACGAACAGCAGGTCGCCGGTGCGCGCGGCGAACGAGAGCGGTGGCGACTTGATGCCGGCGGGCGGCGCGAAATGCTGGATCGGGGGCATGGGGCAGCTCCATGTGCGGTGAGGTGCTTCGAACCTAACGCGCCGCTGCCTCGCTGGAAAGGCAGCGGCGCGGCGCTTGCGACCCGCCGATAGCTCTGAAGGTCCCGCCCGTCAGTCCAATTCGCTGGCCACGCAATAGCGCAGCGCATCACCGGTCGAGGTAATGCAGTTCACAGTCCGGCGTTTTTTGTTCGTGCAATCGTGATGAAATTGTGTCGGGTACACGGCGCGGCCGGCGTGCGCCGTATATCGCGTGAGCCGCCGAAACCACTTTGCCCCTTGCGCCGATCGGTTACAATCCGATAGTTGCGACTCAATACGCACCGTAAAGCCTGCCCGACACGTTCCGATTTGCAAGACCTCCGGAGATACGATCCATGAAAATGCCATCCGCCATTCGTGCCACCGTGCTTGCGTTGGCGGCCCTGACCGGCGTCACGCTGTCCTCCGCCGCGCATGCCGACGAGGGCTTTGTGCAGCTCACGATCTACAAGGCGGGCTGGATCATCGGCGGTTCCGGCGGCAGCGGCGTGCTGAACTTCCATGGCCGCCGTTATCCGCTGTCGACCGGCGGCCTCGATTACGGCCTGGTGTTCGGCGGCTCGAAGACGGTGCTGCGCGGCCGCGTCAGCAACATCTTTCGTCCCTCCGACGTCGCCGGCGTCTACGGCGCAGCCGGCGCGGGCCTTGCGGTCGGCCGCGGTGCGCGCGCGATCGTGCTGAGCAACCAGAAGGGCGCGGTGCTTGAATTGTCGGGGCATCAGGTCGGCTTGATGGCGAACGCCGATCTCAGCGGCCTCGCGATCACGATGCGGTAGGCTTGCGTTGCTTCGTAGGGTGGGCAAGGCGCGCAAGCGCCGTGCCCACCATCTAACACCTCGAACGAAGTGGTGGGCACGCTTCGCTTTGCCCACCCTACGGCGCCGGATCAAGATGGTGGGCACCGATGAACCGCGAAGAGTTGGCCGCCGCCTACGCCGCGCCAGGCCGCTACTATCACAACCTCACGCATATCGAGGACAGTCTCGCGGCACTCGCGCGCGTGGAAGATATTTCGCCGCTCGATCGCGAAATCCTGTCCGCGGCGATCTGGTGGCACGATGTGGTCTACGACGCGACCCGCGCGGACAATGAAGAGTTGAGCGCGCGCCTGGCCGAACAGCACGTGCGCGAAGATCTTCGCCAGGAAGTCGGCCGCCTGATCCGCCTGACCAAGACGCACGATGTGCAGGCGGGTGACCGCCTCGGCGCCATTCTGGTTTCGATCGACCTCAGCATTTTGGGCGCGGAGCCTGCGCGATATGACGCGTACGCCGCGGCGATCCGGCAGGAGTTCATCCATGTGCCGGAGGGCGACTATCGCGCCGGCCGCGCCAAAGTGCTCGGCCAGTTCGCGGCCCGTCCGGTCATCTTCCCCGATGCGGCCTTTGCCGCCAGATATGACCGGCAGGCCCGCGAGAATCTCGCACGCGAACTGGCTTCCTTGCGTTGATGGTGCCGTCGCCGCGGCGTGCGATGCGCACGACGACGGCCGCGATTACCTCACCCCGAGAAAATCCCGCTTGCCGATCTCGACCCCGTTGTGCCGCAAAATGCCGTGCGCAGTGGCGGCGTGGAAATAGAAATTCGGGAACGCAAAATTGACGAGATATTGCTGGCCCTGCAACGTCCTGGTGGTGCCCGGGCCGGCCGGGAAGGTGACCTCGCGGGTGTCGGCGCCGTCAAACTGCGCCGGCTTGAATGATTTCACATAGTCGACCGCTTTCGCGATCCGCTGCTGCAGTTCTTCAAAACTCTTTTCGGTGTCCGGCGTGGACGGCACCTCGCCGCCGGTGAGGCGCGCGCAGGTCTTCATCGCGAAATCGCAGGCGGTCTGCACCTGCCGTGACAGCGGATACATGTCGGGATAAAGCCGCGCGTTGAGCAGCACCTCGGGCTGGATGTTTTTCGCCTTGCAATGCGCTTCCGCCTTGACGAGCAGGCCGGAGAGGCCGCTGAGAATCTGCAGGAAGGCGGGCACGGTGGCGTCGTGGAAAGACATGTGATGCTCTTTTCGTGAGGTGGAATAGGCCTCGGGAGGATGAGGCGCTTTCCGACATGGGGGCTACGAAAGGAAATTCAACGCTTGCGGCGTGGCAATTGCGGTCAATAATTCTCCACCCGTCATCGCCCGGCTTGCCGCCTCGCTAAAGCTTCGGCGTGCCAACACCTGAAAGCCTCGGCGAAGCCTTGGCGTAGCCGGGACCGGGCGATCCAGTACGCCGCGGCCGTCATGATGCGAAGAACTGATAGCGCAGCGTACTGGATTCCCCGCCTTCGCGGGGAATGACGCCTGGGGCTGCGCTCAGTTCATCGCGCCCTGACGCGGTGTTCCGCGCATCCGCGCCAGCAATTCCGCCGTCGGCCAGGAATCCGCCGCCAATCCATACTTCACCTGCATCGCCTTCACCGCGGTGCGGCTCAACTGCCCCATCACGCCGTCGACCTTGCCGACATTGAAGCCCGCGCGCACCAGCAGTTGCTGCAGCTCCTTCAGCTCGTTGAGCGGCAGCTGCGCGACAGGTGTGGACGGCTGCCGCATCGGCGGCGCGCCGGCGATGCGGCCGGCGAGATAGCCGGCCGTGGTCGAATAGATCAGCGAGTTATTCCACTCGGTGTAGGCTGCGAAATTGGCGTAGGCCAGAAACGCCGGTCCGCTGCGGCCCATCGGCAGCAGCAGCGAGGCCGGCATGTCGTCGTTCGGCAGGGGTCGTCCGTCCGGATAGGTGACGCCGAGTTGCGCGAGTTTTGCGCGCGACAGCTTGGTCGTGAGATCGGCCTGCTCCCACGGAAAATTCGTGGGCGCGCGCACTTCCTGCAGCCATGGCTCGCCGCGCCGCCATTTCAATCCGGTGGCGATGTAGTTCGCGGTCGAGCCGATCACGTCGGGGACGCTGCGCAGCATGTCGCGATGGCCGTCGCCGTCATAGTCCACCGCATAGTTGAAATAATGCGTCGGCAGAAACTGCGTCTGGCCCAGTTCGCCGGCCCATGAGCCGATCATCTCGGCTGCTGAGAGATCGCCGCGGTCGACGATCTTCAGCGCGGCGATGGTTTCCTTCTGGAACATCTCGGAGCGGCGGCAATCATAAGCCAGCGACACCAGCGACGGCAGCGTATGCAGCTTGCCGAGCTCGGCGCCAAAACTGCTTTCCAGCCCCCAGAACGCGGCGATCACCGCCGGCGGCACGCCATATTCCTTCTCGGCGCGCGCGAACGCCGCCGCATGCATCTTGATTCGCGCCTGCGCATTTTTGGCCGCGCCGTCGGACGCCCTGTTGCGGGCGAACTCGGTGAACACCTGGCCGAACACGCGCTGGCCGCGATCGCGGTTGACGATGCTCTGGTCGTAGACGAGGTAGGGCGCGGCCTCGGTGAGCGCGCGCTGCGACACACCCTCGGCGACTGCCTGCTGCTTGAGATCGGCGAGGAAGCGGTCGAACGATTGGCCATTGTGACAGGCCGCCGCACGGGGCGCGCGCGGAGCGGCGGCCGGCGGTTGCTGTCCGGGTGCAGGGGCGACAACAGGCCTCGGCGAGGCACGAACCGGTCCGGGGGCCGGTTGGGCGATGGCGAGGGTTGAAAGGCAAAGGGATGCCGCGGCAGCAACGAGGAATCTGAAAAGCGGCATCGATTGTCCCCGGGGAATCGTGAAATCCGAAGCTGCGTTCTAGACCGGTCGGCAGGATTAGCCAACGCTGCCAGCCCCGTCATTGCGAGCGCAGCGAAGCAATCCATCTTTCCTCGCGCTGAGGCATGGATTGCTTCGCTTGCGCTCGCAATGACGGCGGATGGGGCGCCGTCCGGCGTCCGCCTCGGTGCAATCCGGCCGCGCAAGCCCCGCCGCGCGCATAGGAGCCTGCCGTATCAACCTGATCTCACAGGCTGTTCCAATCGCCTCCCGCCGTGTAGTCTTGTCAGACTGCTGGGCCAGGATAAGGCCGTCGCCCATATGGGGCGGGCAGACAAAAAGGGGAGATTGCGGAATCCATGACGGAACTCCGATATCTGGCGCCGGATACGCTTGACGAAGCGATCGGCGCATTTGCGAAAGCCGGCAGTGCGGCGCGTATTCTGGCCGGCGGCACCGATCTTCTGGTGCAGATGCGTTCAGGCGTGCTGAAGCCCGGCGTCATCGTCGACATCAAGAAAATTCCCGAGATGATGCAAATCGAGCAGACCGCCGATGGCGGCTTCCGCATCGGCGCCGCGGTCTCCGGCATGGCGCTGCATGATCACAAGACGTTCGGCAAGGTCTGGCCCGGCGTGCTGGAGGCGATCAACCTGATCGGTTCCAAGCAGGTGCAGGGCCGCGCGTCCGCCGGCGGCAATCTCTGCAACGGCTCGCCCGCCGGTGACAGCGTACCTGCGATGGTCGCCGCCGGCGCCATCGTCACCGTGCAGGGCCCGAACGGCCGCCGCGAGATCAAGGTGGAGGATGTGCCCGCCGGTCCCGGCCGCACTAATCTGAAGCCCGGCGAGATCCTCGTCAGTTTTGCATTGCCGCCGCGTCCGCCCGGATCGAGCGATGCGTATTTGCGCATGATCCCGCGCACCGAAATGGACATCGCCGTCGTCGGCGTCGGCGTCAGCCTCACCATCAAGGATGGCACGGTTACATCAGCCCGCGTCGGCCTCGGCGCCGTCGCACCGACCGTGCTGCTGGTCGAAGACGCCGCCAAGGCGCTGATCGGCTCCAAGCTCGATGACGCCGCGCTGGCAAAGGCCGCCGCCGCCTGTTCCGCCGCCTGCCGTCCGATCGACGACAAGCGCGGCACCATCGCCTATCGCATCAAGGTAGCCGGCGTGCTGCTGAAGCGCACCGCCGCCATCGCCGTCAAACGCGCTACAGGGAAATAAGCTTCATGGCCAAAGTTCACGTCACGACCACCATCAACGGCGAGCCGATGGAATTCCTGTGCGAGCCATCGGACACCATGCTCGACGCCCTGCGCGGGCCGTTGGCGCTCACCGGCTCCAAGGAAGGCTGCGCCTCCGGCGATTGCGGCGCCTGCTCGATCACGCTCGACGATCAGTTGGTCTGCTCTTGCCTCGTGCTCGCGGTGGAATCCGAGGGCCACGAGATCCGCACCATCGAAGGCATGGCGAACGGCGAGAAGCTGCATCCGCTGCAGCAGAAATTCCTCGAAATGGCCGCGCTTCAATGCGGCATCTGCACCTCGGGCATGCTGATGGCATCCGACGCGTTGCTCAAGCGGAGTCCGGACCCGAGCGAGGAGGAAGTCCGCTTCTGGCTCGCCGGCAACCTCTGCCGGTGCACCGGTTACGACAAGATCGTCCGCGCGGTGATGGACACCGCCGCCGAAATGCGCGCCCAATAAAAGCTGGAGCAGCCCAATGAACGTCGTCACCAACAATAAGTGGATCGGCCAGCGCACCATTCGTCCCGACGGCATGGACAAGGTCACCGGCCGCGCCCAGTTCGCCGCCGACACCACCATGCCCGGCATGATCTGGGGCAAGGTGTTGCGCAGCCCGCATCCGCACGCGCGCATCAAATCGATCGACACCTCGAAGGCCGAAAAACTGCCGGGCGTGAAGGCCGTGGTCACCGCCAAGGACATCGTCGATTTCACGATCGAGAAGGGCGCGGTGATGCTCGGCATCCAGGACATGCGCTGGATGTGCCGCAACGTGATGGCGCGCGACAAGGCGCTGTTCCCCGGCCACCCCGTCGCCGCCGTCGCCGCGACATCAGAGGCGATCGCCGCCGAGGCCTGCAAGCTGATCGAGGTCGATTACGAGGTGCTGCCGTGGTCGATCGAGATCGAGGACGCGATCAAGGCGGACGCACCCATCCTGCACGAGTTCAACAAGTTCGAAGGCAAGCCGTCCAACATCGCCGGCCGCATCGAGCACAAGAAGGGCGATCTCGAAGAAGGCTTCAAGAAGGCTGAAATTGTCATCGAGCGCAGCTTCACCACGCGCCCTGTTCACCAGGGTTATATCGAGCCGCATGCCTGCCTGATCTCGGTGGCGCCTGATGGGAAGACCACGATCTGGAGCTCCAGCCAGGGCCAGTTCATGGTCCGCGCGATGACCTCGATGCTGACGGGCATCCAGCAGAGCGACATCCGCGCCATCCCCGCCGAGATCGGCGGCGGCTTTGGCGGCAAGACCATCGTCTATCTCGAACCGCTCGCGACCATGCTGGCGAAGAAATCCGGCCGCCCGGTGAAGATGGTGATGACGCGCGAGGAAGTGATGCGCGCGACCGGCCCCACCTCAGGCTCCAAGAGCACCGTGAAGATCGGCGCCACCAGGGACGGCAAGATAACGGCCGCGCACGGCACCTTCTATCTGCAGGCCGGCGCCTTCCCGGGCTCGCCGATCCGCGGCGCCGCCGGCTGCAGCTTCGCGCCCTACGACGTCCCGAACCTGCTCTCCGAAGGCTATGACGTCGTCTCCAACCGCTCGAAGGTCGCGGCCTATCGCGCGCCGGGTGCGCCGATCGGCGCCTATGCGGTCGAATGTGTGATGGACGAAGTCGCCGAAGCCTTGAAAATGGATCCGCTCGACTTCCGCCTGAAGAACGCCGCGAAGGAAGGCACCAAGGCCGCGCACGGCCCAACCTTCCCGCGCATCGGATTTATCGAGACGCTGGAAGCCGCGAAAAACTCCGATCACTACAAGGCGCCGCTCGGCAAGCTTCAGGGCCGGGGCGTAGCCTCCGGCTTCTGGTTCAACGCCGGTGGCGAGTTTTCAGCCCAAGTCAACATCACCGAGGACGGCAATGTCGTCGTCACCACGGGGCATCCCGACATCGGCGGTTCGCGTGCCGGCATCGCCAACATCTGCGCTGAATTGCTCGGCATCGATTACAAGCGCGTCTCCGTCATCATCGGCGACACCCAGACGATCGGCTTCTCGAACCTCACCGGCGGCAGCCGCGTGCTGTTCGCCTCTTCGATTGTCGTGACGCAGTCGACCGAGAAGATCATCAACACGTTGCGCGAGCGCGCGGCAAAGATCTGGGAGATCGATCCCGAAGCGGTGAAGTGGGAGCAGGGCGCGGCGCATCCGGTGAGCCCGAACGCCGGCCAGTTCGAGCCGCTGACGCTGAAAGAACTCGCCGAAAAGGCGCCGGCGATGGGCGGGCCGATCGGCGCCGGCGTGCAGCTCAATACGACAGGCGCCGACGGCGGTTTCGGCACGCATGTCTGCGACGTCGAGGTCGACGTCGATCTCGGCATCGCGCGCGTCACCCGCTACACCGCCGTGCAGGATGTCGGCCGCGCCATTCACCCCGGCTATGTCGAGGGCCAGCTCCAGGGCGGCGTCGCGCAGGGCATCGGCTGGGCGCTGAACGAGGAGTACATTTATACGAAGGAGGGGAAGGTCGATAACCCCGGCTTCCTCGACTACCGCATGCCGGTCTGCTCGGACCTGCCGATGCTCGACTGCATCATGGTCGAAGTGCCGAACCCGAAACATCCGCAAGGCGTCAAGGGCGTCGGCGAAGTGCCGCTGGTCCCCGTGATGGCCGCAGTCGCCAACGCCATCCACAACGCGCTCGGCAAACGCTTCTACGCGCTGCCGATGTCACCGCCGAAGGTGCTGGAAGTGCTGGAAGCGCCGACGCAGCAAGCCGCGGAGTAGGCTTGGCTTCGTAGGGTGGGTTAGCCGCAGGCGTAACCCACCGCTTGCAACAACGGCGGATTACGCGGAGCCTGTCATCGGGCCGCGCCTTGCGCGGACCCGTTGGCTAATCCGCCCTACGCACGGCCGTCGCATCAGGCGTAGCCCGGATGAGCGCAGCGATATCCGGGACCTTCGTGATCCTCCCCCGCATATCGCTGCGCTCATGCGGGCTACGAGCCGGCAACGCTAATGAATGACGTACTTCCCTATCGCACGATGGCGTACAACAACGCCTGGGCGAACCACCGACTGCTCACTGCCTGCCTCGCGCTGACGCCGGAAGAATTCACTGCCAAACGAACCGGCTTCTTTCCAAGCCTGCGCGCCACGCTCAACCACATCCTGATCATCGACCACTTCTACGTCGACGCGATGGAAGGCGGCACGCTCGGCCCCGCCGCCTGGGCGGACCAGGAGCCTTGCGCCACGGTCGCCGCGCTGAAAGAAGCCCAGGCCGCGGTCGACCGGCGCTTGCTCAAGGTCGTCGAAGCGCTCGACATCGCCGGATTGCAGCGCATCGTCTCCGTGCATCGCGGCACCTCGATCCAGCGCGAGCGGATGGACCGCTTGCTGCTGCATCTGTTCCAGCACGACGTCCATCATCGCGGGCAGGCTCACGCCATGCTCTCAGGTACGTCGGCAAGCCCGCCCCAACTCGACGAATTCTTCTCGGTCGGTGAAGCGCCGTTGCGGGCTGCAGAGTTCGCGGAGCTTGGGTGGACGGAGGAGCGGATCTGGGGTGGGCCAGATACCGAGACCTGAGCAACTGCAGCCCCGATGAGCAAGGACCGACGCCCTAAGCAATCAATGGCAGCCTAATTCGAAAAACCGCTCCATTTCGATTCTCTACGTCTATCTGTCCATCGTGGGCGTTGACGATCGTGCGGGCGATCGAAAGACCCATGCCCATGCCGTGCTCCTTGGTTGAAAAAAATGGCTCAAATATCTTTCTCGCAGATTCCGGGACCACGCCTGGTCCCGTATCCGCGACACAGATCTCGGCAAACCGCGGGTCTTTTGTTGTCGTCACCGTCACGGTGCGCTGATTGTGTGGCACGTCCAGAACGGCATCCATCGCATTGAGAATCACGTTGGACAGGACCTGTTGCAACTGGATCGGATCACCATTGATTCGCAGCGGCATCCTCGTCGGCGCGATTCGCATCGTGATCTCGCGTGCCCTGGCTTGCGCCGACAGGAATTCGGCGGATTCGACAACCAGATCGTTCAGGTCGAACTCCTGCCTTTGAAAGGGAGCCTTGCTGACAAAGCTGCGCAGGCGCCGAACGACTTCGCTGGCCCTTCGATTGTCACGCCAGATATCGGCAAGAATCTCCTTCATTTCGCCAAGGTCGGGAGTCGGCGACTGGAGCATGAGCCTGGCAGTTTCGGTATTGGTCAAAATCGCGCCAAGGGGCTGATTGATTTCGTGGGCGATCGATGCGGACAATTCGCCCGCCGTCGAAAAGCGATTGACATGGGCCAGTTCGACCACCCGCTGCCGGGAGTCCATTTCTGCCAACTGACGCCGCCTCCGCTCGAACAGAAGCAGCGCGATGAGGCAGCCTTGAAGCGCAATCGCCGTGCAGATCGTCACGATCTGCCAACGATAGGTCTCCCAGGCGGTGCGCGGCTTGAAATAGATGCTGCTCCCCGGCGGAAGGTCGCTCTCGCCGATTCCCCAACGCTGCATTTGCCGCCAGTCATATTTCGGCGATGCGTATTTCATGGGTGGGATTTTGATGTCACCTGCTTTTTCACCGTCGAGGATGCGGGTCGCGACGGTCGCCGCTATCCGGCTTCCCTCGAACATGGAGAACATCGGGCCGCCGACGATCGCTCCGTCAAAATAGGAATCATCGTAAGTGAAAATCGGCGCGTTGGCCTTTGAAGCGACCTTCTTCAGAGCATTGCCGGTCTCATGCACGACCCCGGCCGCATCGACATTCATCAGGATCGAGAAGATTGCGCTATCAGGTGGAAGAGCTGCCACATCCTTTAGAATGTCTTCAAATGGAAGTTCATTGTACCATTTTAGTTCGACCCGGTTCGCCAAAGGCGCGAGCTCTCGGCGTAATTCCGCCGTCCAGTACCGTTCGATTGGAGAAGCGCCAATGAGAATCGCGATGGTTTTCGTGCGGGGCAGGACGTGCAGGATATTCTCGAAAACAACGGGAATATCATTTGTAATTGGGACGACAGTGTCGTTCTCGGTCAATTTTTCGTATTGGACCCGGCGGTGGTCAACGGCTGTGATGACCATCGGTACCTTCGGAAAGAGCTGCTGGCGATGCTGCTGGACGAAGGTCGCTGCCGGCCCGCCGAAGGCGATGATCAGGTCGAGCGGGTGCCCGGCGTAAAGCGCGCTCAGATATTCCACGAACGGTGCTTCTGACTGTTCGTCGTTGACGCGTGCATTCACGAGCCCGTGGTCCACAAAGTCTACCGACTTGCGCGACTGCCGGTTGATCTCCGCACGAATGGTCTCGGCATAATCGCTCCAGGGCCTGAAGCGCGGACCGAACGAATGCAGCATCATGACCCGCCTGGGCTCGGCGGCTGCCGCACCGGACGCCGTCGTTCCCAGGAAAGAAGCGGTGGCGAATAGATAGAGGACAGACAACGCAAAGAGCGACAGCAGCGACAGAGCGTTTTGACTGCGGCGCATAGCGCATCCCGGGGGGCGGATATGGGCTCCTGTCGGCCATGATGAACCCGATTGGTCGCTTATGGCAACCGCGCGACGCCGGGTTCGTGTCTGGTTGGCACATGCGGGCTATGCGCCCAAGGCACCGGACTGCGGTCTGGACCGCATCGACGCAATACAGTCAAAGATAGCGTTGTTATAAAGAAACGTCCTTGGCGGGCATCACTCAGACGCAAGGATCAGACCAGCGAGACGTAAAGCACCTTCGCGCAAATCCACGGCGTATCGCGCTGTTGTCAAACGAATGGGCAGCCTATTTTGTGTGCGATTAACGTTGTGATAAGCGCGTCAGTAGTGGCGGGCCATGTGGAGATGCAGCCGTGAACGATCAAAATCCTCCTTCCACCTCGCCATTCCAGTCTATCCGCACGATCGACTACACCGTCATCTTTGTTCGCGACATGGCGGCGATGCGCCGCTTCTATGAGGGCGTCCTCTGTTTTCCGCTGACGCGCGAGCTGTCGGCGAACTGGATCGAATATCAGATCGGCGGCAACACGCTCGCACTGTCGCGGCCGGGCCGGACGGCGAAGGATGCGCCGACGCCGAAGGGCAGCGCGTCGCTGCAGCTCGCGTTCAAGGTTGCCGTTGATGATGTCGATCGCTGCGCGGATGAGCTAACGCGGCACGGCGTCGATCTGCTGGAGCCGCCGACGAACAAGCCGTTCGGTCATCGCACACTGTTCTTCAGGGATCCCGATGGAAACCTGTTGGAGGTGTATGCGGAGATTTGATGCGGGCTAACAACCACCGGACCTCATCCTGAGGAGCTTGCGGAGCAAGCGTCTCAAAGGATGAATGGCACCAGCGGGGCCGCATGGTTCGAGACGGCGCTAACGCGCCTCCTCACCATGAGGGATGGGCAACTCCGCTCAATTCAGCGTCAGCCACACCAGATTGCCGTCGTGGTTGCAGGTGTTGCAGTGCGCCGGCTGGTTGAAGGTGTTGGCGAGCTGCCATTCCTGCGCCTCGTTGCTCCATTGCGCGGTGGCGTGGCAGATGATGTCGTCGGAACTGCAGGCGGCGCAGACCGGCGTGGCGCGGGCGGCGCGATTGGCGACCTTCAGCTCGACCGGCTGAGGTTGCGGCCGCTCCGGCGCAACCCGGTCTTGAGTGACCAGATCCTGCACGATTTCAAACGGGTTCATCAGCTTGACGCGTCGCAGCATGGTCTGCATCCACCTTTTGCGATTCGAGATTCGCTACTTACAAACTAGCGAATCAGCCCGGCCGTTCCATTGCAAAATTGCGCAATCCCCGGGATTTAACTTTGTCATTTCAGAGAGGGGTTGCGCAAGGCGCCGGCTTAAAAAGGCGGCAGGTGTTGACGTATCGCAACACGTTGGGGGCAGGCGGCTTACGCGTCGAAGCGCTCCCGTAAAAACCCGGAGAAATTCGGATGCTCGGCTTCACCTTGCGAATGGTGGTGACGCTCGCCTGCCTCGCGCTGCCGTTCTTTTTCGCCGGCAGCGGCGCATCCTGACATACCGACGTTCCACTTCAACCGCCACCAGGCCGCCGCCGCGGTGATCCCGTAGGGTGGGCAGAGGAGCGAAGCGACGTGCCCACCATCTATCATCGATCTCGCTGCGAGATGGTGGGCACGCTGCGCTCTGCCCACCCTACGGCTGCGGAATCCCCTCACAGCTCCCTTGCATTCGAAAACGCGAACGAGCTCACCCGCCGCGTGTTCTCATCCAAAATCAGCGTCCGCGTGATCGGCGGCTCGGCGCGCTGGCTGCAGTTTTCGCGCTCGCAGAGCCGGCAGTTGACGCCGATCGGCGTGCCCTCCGCTTTCTCCAGATCCATCCCTGCGGCGTAGACGAGTTTCGCGGCATGGCGGATTTCGCAACCGAGACCGATCGCAAAGCGCGGCTGCGGCTGCGGGTGCGGCGCCACCGGACGGCGCACCATCTGAGCGATCGAGAAATAGCGCGTGCCGTCGGGAAGCTCGATCACCTGCTTGAGCAGGCGGTCCGGCGTGTCGAAGGTCGAGTGCACGTTCCAAAGGGGACAGGTGCCGCCGAATTTCGAGAACGGAAACGTGCCGGAGGAAAATCGCTTGGAGACGTTGCCGGCATTGTCGACGCGCAGCAGGAAGAATGGCACGCCGCGCGCGTTCGGCCGCTGCAGCGTGGTGAGGCGATGGCAGACCTGCTCGAAGCCGGCATTGAAACGCTGCGCCAGCACGTGCACGTCGTAGTTCAGCGTCTCGGCCGCGCTGTGGAACGGCTGATAGGGCATCATCACGGCGGCGGCGAAATAATTCGCCAGCGTAATTCGATAGAGCCGCCGCGGCGTGTCATCGAGCGGACCCGCGCGATTGACAATGGCGTCGATGCTGGCGCCGCATTCGGTAAGCCCAATCTGCAGCGCGAGCTGGAACGCGCGCCCCGAACCGTCGACCAGTTCGGAGATCAGGAGCTGCCGGCGATGGCGGTCGAACCGCCGCAGCGTCTCGCGCATCACGTCAACCGGCATGATGCGGGTGACGATCGAATGCTTTTCGCGCAAGCGCGCCGAGAGGGCGGCAAACAGCTCCTCGGCGGAGACGTTGAGTTCGTCGCGCAGGTTTTCCGCGGCCTGTTCGAGCTCCGGAAAATAGTTGCGGTTGGCCTCGATCAGGTCGCGCACGCGCTCGATCGGGTTGGCCTCGAATCGCGTGCCCTCGTCGCGGTCGGCCATCTGCGCCGCCACCAGCGTCTCGCCGCGGCGGGCCTCGGTATAGGCGGCGTACAGCCGCTGCAGGGAGTGTGTGACGCCGGGGCACAGTTCGGCGAGATCACGCAGCTCCTGCTTCGGAAGGTCGATCTGCCGGAACAGCGGGTCGGAGAAGATCTCGTTCAGCTCGGCGAAGAAGCGATCCTCGTCGGCGGTGGCGAGGTCGCGCAAGTCGAGGTCATAGGTCTCCGCCAGCCGGAGCAGGATCTGCGCCGTCACCGGTCGCTGGTTCCGCTCTATCAGGTTGATATAGCTCGGAGAAATGCCCAAGCCCTCGGCGATCTGGGTCTGCGACAGCCCGAGCTGCTGGCGGATTCGCCGGAAGCGGGGGCCGACAAAAAGCTTCTTTCCGGAATCGGTGGCCATGGCAGCGTTCCTGACCCAGTATTGTGACAAAATTTACAAAATGACATCTATGACAAGTTTATATGTTACAATACATCACCAATCAGAAAACAAGCCATCTATACGAATTTCCTCTTTTGGCGTTTAGCTCCCGTCACGTTTCGCAATGCACTGTCAAGAATGTCGATTGAAGGGATCACTCACATGAACTACCAGCCGCGTGGCATCAGCGATCAGGCCATCCAGGGACCCGCTTCCTATGCGAGCGAGCTCGGCGCTGCCAAGGCGCTCCTCGATACCCAGCCGACCTGGAACGGCGTCACCGCCGAGGCCGTGGCGCGGATGCGCCTGCAGAACCGCTTCAAGACCGGCCTGGACATCGCCCGCTACACCGCGGCGCTGATGCGCGCCGACATGGCGGCCTATGACGCCGATCCGACCAAGTACACCCAGTCGCTGGGCTGCTGGCACGGCTTCATCGCGCAGCAGAAGCTGATCTCGGTCAAGAAGCACTTCGGGGCAAGACCGATCGTCGCTATCTGTATCTCTCGGGCTGGATGATCGCCGCGCTGCGCTCCGAGTTCGGACCGCTGCCCGACCAGTCGATGCACGAGAAGACCTCGGTGCCGGCGCTGATCGAAGAGCTCTACACCTTCCTGCGTCAGGCGGACTCCCGCGAGCTCAACGACATCTTCCGCGGCATCGACGCGGCCCGCAAGGCAGGCGACAAGGCGAAGGAAAAGGAACTGATCGAGAAGATCGACAACTTCCAGACCCATGTCGTGCCTGTCATCGCCGACATCGACGCCGGCTTCGGCAATGCCGAGGCGACCTATCTGCTCGCCAAGAAGATGATCGAAGCGGGCGCCTGCGCCCTGCAGATCGAGAACCAGGTCTCCGACGAGAAGCAGTGCGGCCACCAGGACGGCAAGGTGACGGTGCCGCACGAGGTGTTCCTCGCCAAGATCCGGGCCTGCCGCCATGCGTTCCTCGAACTCGGCGTCGAAGACGGCGTCGTCGTGACCCGCACCGACTCGCTCGGTGCCGGTCTGACGCAGCAGATCGCTGTCAGCCACAAGCCCGGCGACATCGGCGACCAGTACAACAGCTTCCTGGATTGCGAGGAAGTGACCGCCGAAAACGCCAGGAACGGCGATGTCATCATCAACCGCAACGGCAAGATGATGCGTCCGAAGCGGCTTGCCAGCAACCTCTACCAGTTCCGTGCCGGAACGGGCGAAGATCGCTGCGTGCTCGACAGCATCACCTCGCTGCAGAACGGCGCCGACCTGCTGTGGATCGAAACCGAGAAGCCGCATATCGAGCAGATCGCCAAGATGGTCGACCGCATTCGCGAGGTCATTCCGAACGCGAAGCTGGCCTACAACAACTCGCCGTCGTTCAACTGGACGCTCAACTTCCGTTGGCAGGTGTACGACGCGATGAAGGAAGCCGGCAAGGATGTCAGCAAGTACAACCGCGCCGAACTGATGAAGGTGGAATACGACGATACGCCGCTGGCCATTGAAGCCGACGAGCGCATCCGCACCTTCCAGGCCGATTCAGCCAAGCGTGCCGGCATCTTCCACCATCTGATCACGTTGCCGACCTATCACACGGCGGCGCTGTCGACCGACAATCTCGCCAGGGAGTATTTCGGCGACCAGGGCATGCTCGGTTATGTGAAGAATGTTCAGCGCCAGGAGATCCGTCAGGGCATCGCCTGCGCCAAGCATCAGAACATGGCCGGCTCCGATATCGGCGACGAGCACAAGGAATATTTCGCCGGTGAAGCCGCGCTGAAGGCGGGCGGCGCTCACAACACGATGAACCAGTTCGGCTAACACACAGCTGACGACAGCAGGAGACTAGTCATGACGAAGAGCAATTTCTGGGTGATTGGCGGCGAGTTCGGATCGATGAACTTCCACAAGCTCGTGGAAGGCTCCGCCCAGGTACAGGGACCCTTCAAGACCCGCGCAGAGGCCGAGGATGCCTGGCGCACGGTCTCGGAAGAGAACCGTCACAAGGCCGGCGTGCGCTTTTCGATCGTGGAAGAGCCCTCCCGCGTCTCGGCCTGATAAGATCTAGGGAAGCGACCAAGGACAGGCGGCCCCATCCGGAAAACCGGGTGGGGTCGTCTGCGTTTGGGGGGCGCGCTGTCTCTCCTCCCTCGCCCCGCTCTTGCGGGGTGAGGGGCTCTCACGGCGGACTCGAAACCCAGTGGACCACTAACCCATTGCAATTAAACAGCCATTGCGCGCGAGGTAGTTACTGATAGGTTAACCGGGCCCATCTCTCAGGATAAAGGCGGCTACCGATGGCAGAAGCGCAAAACACCGGCAACGAGGCCCGCGACATGCGCCCGACGCGGCTGCGCGACGCGCTGCGCCAGGCCCGCATCGAGGCCGCCGACCGCACCGGCGTCGTGGTCGAACTCCGCGATGCCGAGGTCGCCCGGCTCGAGATCCTGAACGAGGCGCTCGATCCGCTGTTCGCCCAGGTGCCGGAGCAGGTCGACCTGTTCGATCGCGGCGTCAGCCAGGGCGAGACGCCGCGGTTGTGGATCGACGTGGTGGCGCATGTGGTGATGGGGCGCGACAAGCGCATCTACCGCTTCGTGCAGGATACCCGCTTCGGCCGCATCGTGATCGCGGAGTCGCATGAGGTGCCCGTCATCGTCGATGCCGTCACCGGCTATGTCGCGCGCCGCATGATCGAGCGCGAGCATGCGATGGTGGCAACGCCGGTGGCCGACGAGCCGGCTGTTGAGAAAAAGCCGCGCCGCCGCGGCTTCGGGACCTTCGTGCTCGGCTTCGTGCTCGGTGCAGTCGCGCTGTTCGGACTGGCGCTGTATGCGAGCCTGAAGAATTTCTGAGGCCGGCCGCGCAGCGGATTGCAAAATGGTGTCGACCGCATCATGACGGTACCGGTGGCCATCCTGCTCGGCATCGCCCTGTTCGCCGGCGCCTGGCTGTACGGCAAGTGGCGCAAGCTGCGGCGGGCCGAATTCATCCGCACCTTCCGCTGGCCGCGCGGGCTGCTCGAACGGCTGGAGAAGCATCACGCGGGCTTTGAGCGCAAGGACAGCGCGCTGGTCTCGCGGGGCCTGCGGCAATTCTTCCTCGCCTATCTGATGAGCGGCAAGCGCCACGTCTCGATGCCCTCGCAGGTCGCCGACGATCTCTGGCACGAATTCATCCTGTACACCCGCGACTACGACGCGTTCTGTCGCCGCGCCTTCGGCGGCTTCCTCCACCACACCCCCGCCGTCGTTCTCAGCGAGCACCGCAAGAGCAACGAGGGCCTGCGCCGCGTCTGGTGGTATTGCTGCAAATACGACAACATCGATCCGGTCAGCTCGTCGCGCCTGCCGCTGTTGTTCGCGCTCGACAGCAAGCTCAAGATCGCCAACGGGTTCGTCTATCACCCAGACTGCAAAGCGCTGCGCAAGAACGGAACCGGCGGCGGGCAGTGCGGCGGCGATTTCGCGGATACGTCGTTCGACGGCAGCTCGGATGGGTTCGGCGACACCGGCAGCGACGCAAGCGGTGATGGCGGCGGCGACGGCGGTGGTGGTAGCGACGGGGGCGGCGGCTGCGGCGGCGGAGATTGAGGACGCGCCTACAGCAGCGTCGCCTGCTTGATCTGCTTGACGCGAAAGTCGGTGTCGATGGCGCGGACCGTCTGCACGCAGCGCCATTTTTCGCCGTCGCGCGTGATCGAAAACAGATTATACGCCGCGGCCGGATAATGCCGGTGCGCCAGCGCCGACGCGGACGGCACGCCGACTGCGGGGATTTGCCGGTCGGCGCCTTCGAGCCACACCGTCGAATGGATGTGGTCGTGGCCGTGCAGGACCAGTTCGACGCCGCGCCGCTTCAGCACCGCGCGGAGCGCCTTCGAGTCGGTCAGCCGCTTCATCCGCGAACCCGAGTGCAGCGGATGATGCACCAGCAGCACCCGGAAGGCGTCCTCGTCCGACAGTTTTGCCAGCCGGCGATCGAGTGCATCGAGCTGCGCCCGGCCGAGCTTGCCCGTTGCCATCAGCGGAAGCGTCGGCACCGCGGAGGATACGCCGATCAGCGCCAGCGGTCCGCGGCGGCGCACGAACGGAAATGCTGCGCCGTCGGCCTCGGCGGCGTCGGCGCGCAGATAATCCTCGAACATGTCAGCGAAATGATGCCGGGTGGCGCGGACATAGGCGTCGTGATTGCCGGGAACGACCGTGACTTCGCGCGGCGGGCCGACGCTTTCGAGCCAGGCCTGCGCCGGGGAAAATTCCGCCTCCAGCGCCAGGTTGACGAGATCGCCGGTCACCGCGATGTGGTCCGGCCGCTGCGCCTGCATGTCGGCGACCAGCGCGTCGAGCACCTCGCGGCGGTGATATTTGTGGCGGTTGCGGGTCCAGTTGAGATAGCCGAGCGCACGCTTGCCCGCGAGATCGCGAAGCCGCGCCTCGGGCAACGGCGGCAGATGCGGATCGGACAGATGCGCCAGCGTGAAAGTTTCGGTCATTCGCGCTCCGCCGCATTCGCTGTGATATAGAGCCGTCGCACGATCATCCCGGCGATATAAGGATCAAACGTGATAGCTGTCCATCCGAGGTTTGCGTGACGGTGCTGCAGGCCTTGCGAAAACGCCTCGAACCGCAATTGCGGCGGGTCTTCCACCTCTATTGGCGGATGGCCCGCGGCATGACGCTGGGCGTCCGCGGCGTCGTGCTCGATGGCGATAACAGGGTGTTTCTGGTCCGGCACAGCTATGTCGCCGGCTGGCACCTGCCGGGCGGCGGGGTCGAAGTCGGCGAAACCTTTCTCGAAGCCTTGCGGCGGGAACTGGTGGAGGAGGGGCGGATCGAACTGACCGCGGAGCCGGTCCTGCACGGCCTGTTCTTCAACGGCCACGTCTCCCGCCGCGACCACGTCGCCGTCTACATCGTCAGGCAGTTCCGGCAGGACCGGCTGCCGGAGCCCAACCACGAGATCGTCGAGTGCGGGTTCTACGATGCCGGCGCGCTGCCGGCGGAGACCACCCGGGGCACGCGGCTGCGGATCGCCGAAGTGCTCGACGGTGCGGCGCCGATTGCGACTTGGCGCTGACGTGTGGCGCGGTTGCTTCAGCACCTGGAAGCGCATAACAGGTTTCAACATGGGCAGGATGAATATCTTCAGGCTCCTCTGCGGCTTCGGCCTGCTCGCGGTGCTGGCAAGCAATATCTGGACGATGTCGCGCTGGAGCGAAGCTCGCGGCGTCTATGACGACGTCTGCTATCTGCGGCAGGCGCATTTGTTCCAGAAGTATGGCCTGCGCGGCATCGATACCAACGTCGTTTTCGACGACGACGATTATCTCAAGAACAAGCTGAAGGCGATCGGCTTTGCGGAATGGAATGACGTGAAGCGCGTCCCCTGCCACACCTTGATTCCAGCCGCAGACAAATATGTCATGCAGTATCCGCCGGGCACCGGGTTCGCGCTGGCGCTGTTTCGTGAAGGGTTTCAGGTGGTCCCGCTCTATGTGCTGGCGAACCTGACGATCCTTGCCTTTGCGCTGCTTGCACTGTTTCGCGCACGCGAGCCGGCTTCGCTCGCGCTGGCCGCTGTGTTCGGGCTTGCCGCACTCTACTTGATGATCAACCCGAGCAAGGCGAGCTATTCGGTGCCGCCGACCATGATGGTCTGCGCGGCCGCAGGCTTTCTCACGGCGAAGTATTTCGCAGCACAGCAGCGGCAACGCCTGCCGCTCATTGCGCTGACGGGTTTGCTGATCGGTCTATCCGTCAATTTCCGCCTGCCCAATTTGTTTCTGGCGGTGGGCTATTGCCTGTATCTCGCCGGCGCGTTCCTGCTGGCGCGCAGCAAGGCCACTTTCCTGCAGGGAGCATCGTTCGGGATCGCCTTCCTGATCGGGATCGCGCCGACGTTGATCGCGAATGCGATCAATGCGGGTAGTCCGTTCTCGACCACCTATGGCGGCGTCGACGTCGCGCCGCCCGAGCTGAATCCCGCCGTGCTGTTAAGCTATCTCGTTGACGTTCAATTCACCTTGCTGGCGATATCTGTCGGCTGGACGGTCTGGCTCTGGCGCTTCGATCGGGGCCGCGCCCGGCAGGTCACCGGCCTGGTCGCCCTGAACCTCGGGGTAAACCTGATTTTCTTCATGACCCATCCGATATTTACGCCATATTATATCATTCCGATCGACATGCTCTCGCTCTGGACCTTGCTGTTCGCAACGCTCGATCTGCGCGGCGAACGGGCCGCGGACCGTGCGGCCTTCCAACAACCGGCCAACGCCTGATTGCAGTATGACGCGCCATGGATCGACTTGAATCGGTGAGCCGGCAATGACGACACCCGCGTTGCGGATTGCGGTTCTGGTGCCATGCTTCAACGAGGAAGCCGCGGTCGCTACCGTCGTTTCTGATTTCCGCAAGGCGCTGCCGACGGCCGAGATTTTCGTCTACGACAACAATTCAAAAGACCACACCGTCGAGGTGGCGCGCGCGGCCGGGGCCATCGTGCGCGGCGAGCGTCGCCAGGGCAAAGGGCACGTGGTACGGCGGATGTTCGCCGATGTCGACGCCGACATCTATGTGCTGGTCGACGGCGACGCGACCTATGATGCGCCGAGCGCGCCGCGCATGATCGACAAGCTGATCAACGAACACCTCGACATGGTGGTGGGCTTTCGCGTCGACCAGTCGGTCGCCGCCTACCGCCCTGGCCACCGCACCGGCAACTGGATGCTGACGAGCTTTCTTTCCGCGGTGTTCGGCCAGGCATTCAAGGATATCCTTTCCGGCTATCGCGTGTTCTCCCGCCGCTTCGTCAAATCCTTTCCGGTGCTGTCCGACGGCTTCGAGATCGAAACCGAGCTCAGCGTGCACGCGCTCGAACTGGCGCTGCCGGTGACGGAAGTCGAGACACCGTATTATGCCCGGCCGGAGGGATCGGTCAGCAAGCTCAACACCTGGCGCGACGGTTTCCGGATTCTAAGCACCATCCTGAAGCTGTACCGGTCGGAAAAGCCGCTGCGGTTCTTCACGGTGATCGGCGCGTTCCTGATACTGGTCTCGATCGGCCTCGCGATCCCCGTGATCATCACCTATCTCGAGGAAGGCATCGTGCCGCGGCTGCCGACCGCGGTGCTGTCGATGGGCTTGATGATCGTGGCGGTGCTGTCGGTAACCTCGGGGCTGGTGCTGGATACGGTGACGCGCGGCCGCCGCGAAATGAAACTGTTGGCCTATCTGTCCCAGCCGGCCATCAAAAGGGATTAAGGCAATTCGGGGATTGCCGTCTCCGGCGATGGACCGCGCCGCCGCCAGATGCTATCTCGCGCCCCATCATGAGCGAACTTGACGTCACCATATCAGCCGAAACCCTCAAGGACGCGCAGGCGATTGAACGCCTGCACGAGCGCACCTTCGGTCCCGGCCGTTTTGTGCTGAGCGCCTACCGCCTGCGCGAGCATGTTGATCATCTACTCGACCTCTCGTTCACGGCGCGGATCGGCACTTTGCTGGTTGGCTCGGTGCGGCAGTTGCCGATCTGCATCGGCGACACGCCGGCCCTGATGCTCGGGCCGTTGACGGTCGAGCCGCCGTTCCGCAGCCGCGGCGTCGGCCGGATGCTGCTCGATCGCTCGCTGCGGGACGCCAAGGCCAAGGGACATCGCCTCATCATTCTGGTCGGCGACGAACCCTATTACAGCCGCGTCGGCTTCAAGGTCATTCCGAAGGGACGGGCGACCATGCCGGGTCCTGTCGATTACAGCCGCCTGCTGGTGGTGGAGCTGGTCGAGGGCGCCTTCGAAGGCGTCTCCGGCGACATCCGGCCGGACTGGAGCAAGGCGCGGTAGCGCAGCGCATCGGCCGGGACGATCGGGCCGCTCGGTGTCGTTCGCAGTCAGCGAGACGATTTCCTTCTGACGCCGGTCGTCTCTCCGGCAGGCCGGGTACCTCCCGACGCCTGCTGCAATTCGTGCCGGAATTCCTCGCGCTTTTCGTGGATGGAGGCGATGACCAGCCCCATGGCAACGCCGAGGCCGATCAGGGCTGCTTCCGACAACAGCAAGCTTGCTTCAATGGTCTCCGGCACGGCGTCGGTGACGCCGATCTGATAGAGATGCCGTGCATGGTCGGCGTCACGGGCGCGCGACACCACCAGCATGTCCTGCCTGAGCGCGCGGACCTGCGCGACAATTTCGTCGATGCCTTTGGTTTCGCCGATGGTGACGATGACCGCCGCGGCCTCCATGAGGCCGCAGCTCTTCAGGAACTCTGGATTTGTGGCGTCACCGTAGTAGACGGTGCGACCCTGCCTTCGCTGCTCCGGAACGGCTGCGGCGTCATTGTCGACGGCAACATATTTGAACTGGTGCCGATCCAGCATCGCGCAGACGACCTGTCCGACACGACCGTGTCCGATGACAATGGCGTGGCCGCTGCCGCCGCTTGGTGCAACGGCAAGCTCGGGATCGAGCGGCTTGTCTTCGCGGACCATCGGCGCGAGCCGCCGCGCGACGTGGGAAAGTGCGGGAATGAACACCATGGTCAGCGACGTCAGCGCGACCGTGAAGCTCGACACCTTGGCATCGATCAGGCCGAGTGTTGTCGCCATGCCGATGGCGACAAAGGCGAACTCGCCACCCGGGCCGAGCAGGAGGCCCACTTCGATCGACGCGCGCCAGGAAAGGCGAAACAGCCGGGCGAGGCCGATGAGGATGATGGACTTGATGACGATGAGTCCGACGGCACACCCGATCAACCACAGTGGATCGCGGGCAAGCTCGCGAAAGTCGATGTTCATGCCGACGGTAAAGAAGAACAGGCCCAGCAGGAGACCCTTGAAAGGATCGATGGCGGTCTCGATCGCCTTGCGGAATTCGGTTTCGGCGAGCAGCAGGCCGGCGACGAAGGCGCCGAGCGCCATCGAGAAACCGGCCACGGCGGCAGCTACTCCGGCTGCGACGATCACGAACAGCGTGGTAGCTACGAATAGATCGCTCATGCCGGCTGATGCGACCAGACGAAAGAGCGGGCGCATGACGACGCGACCCACAATGACGATCACGCCGAGCACGAGGGCTGCGTTCGTCAGCGCGAGGATGAGTGTTGCGGCGACCGACCCGGCCTCGCCGGTGCCGAAGATGGAGATGAAAAGCAGGAGCGGAGCGACTGCCAGATCCTGCGCCAGCAAGGTTGCGAAGCTGGCCCGGCCCGCACTTGTATTCAACCGCCCTTGTCTGGACAGCACTTCGATGACGATGGCGGTTGAGGACAAAGCGAGGCAGCCGCCGAGGATAAGCGCCACCGGCGGCTTGCTGCCGGCCAGGGCCGCGATGCTGCCGATTACCGCGGTAGAGATTGCGATTTGCGAACCGCCGAGCCCAAAGATCAGGCGGCGCATCGACTTCAGGCGCTCATACGATAGCTCCATGCCGATCAGGAACAGCAGAAACACGATGCCAAGGTCGCCAAAGCCCGAGACGTTCTTGGCGTCGACGACGGTCATCCAATAGAGAAACGGAAAGCTTCCGATGAACGATCCCAATCCCAGAGGACCCAGGATCGCGCCGGCTCCGAGGTATCCCAGAACCGGATTGAGGCCGAACCGCCGTGCCAGGGGAATGACCACGCCGGCCGTGCCGAGCAAAACGAGAGCGTCGCTATAGACGTGGATATTGATCGGCGCCGGCATCTATCCTTGTTCATCCGCTGTGCGAGATACATGTGACGGAAGTTCGGCTTGGCAGCCGCCGTCATGCAGACGTTAGCCGGTACAATCGGCTAACGCCACCCGTCAGCGAATGCATTAGAACTTCAGATTGGCAAACGCGCGCACGCCGATGCCCGGCATCAGAACCTGGTCCTTGGTATAGGATACCGAATTGCGGATGTTCTCGTTCAAGAGGTTGTTGCCGACGAGCCCGACCGTCATTTCCCGCGCGCCGAACCAGGAGGGATCGAGCATCGTCCGGTAGCTGACCTCGGCCTTCAGCAAATTATAGCCCGCGGTCGGCGTTTCACCGATCGGGGCGATATCGTTCTGCGCGAAGGCGTGCAGCAGGTTGATCCGCGTCAGCCAGTTGGCATCGCGCCAGAACAATCCGCCGCCGACACGCACCGGCGGGATGCGCGGGACGTTGGTGCCGTCGCTGAAGGTGGCGCGCACCACGTCGAACTGGTTCTCGATGCCCCAGATGCCGCCGTTGAGCGGGCCGATATCCAACTGGCTCTGGAATTCGCCGCCGCGGAAGGTGGCGTCGCGTTGCGAGTAGATCGCCTGATTCAATTCGAGCGGAGCGGCCGGATCGGCCGGGCTCACACAGGCGACATCCTCGCAGGTGTTGCCGGTGAGGCGACGGTAAATGAAGCCATTGAATTTGGTGTAGTAGGCGGTCGCTTCGAACCTGAAAGGTCCGGTCGCCTTCCGCAATCCGATCTCGATCGTCTTGGCGGTTTCGATGCCGAGGTTAGGATTGCCGATATCGAAGGTACCGGTGGCGTCGTGCGCCCCGCGCGAAAACAATTCCGCGGGCTTTGGCGCGCGCTCGACATATTGCGCGGTGATGCTGGCAACCAGTTGTCCCGGCAGATTCTGGATCAGGCCGATGCTTGCGCTCTTCGGCGTGAAATTCAGGTTGCGCGCAACCGGCGGCCCGATATCGCCGGGGTTGGTGTTGAGGTCGAACAGCTCCGGGATGAACGACGGCGTCGTTCCGCTGAGGCTGACATGCTCGATACGGCCGGCGATCTGCGCCTTCGTGCTCTCGCTGAACTGGAATTCGTTGAAGGCATAGCCGGCGACCTTGGTATTTTTGTTCGGGTCCCACAAACCGTTGAGCGGGCTGCCCGGATCGTCCGGGCTCGGCGCCGTCAGTTGCTGGTGGCTGGCCTGCAGGCCGAAGGCGGTGGTGACGGCGGCAAAGCGCGCGTTGAACGGCGTCATCTGCACCTCGACGCGGCCTTCCTGCTCCTTGTTGGTAAACGTCTGCCGCACGCCCAATGACGACAGGTCGGCGGGATCGGCGAGGCCGATCTCGTTGTGCTTGTAGTCGGTGGCGCTGGCCCAGAACCTGACGGCGTCAATCGCCGCCGCGTCCGGCCGGTATTCGCCCTTGGCGGAAAACTTGGTTTGGTGCGCCTCGATGCGGGTCTGGTGATCGGCACCGTCGATGCCGGGGATGCGATACAGCGCGTCGTTCTGCGTGATCGCGGCGCCGATGAAGCCGCCATGGAAGATGTAGGAGCCGCCGACCGAAGCGCCGTCGGCCTGCGCGGCAGAGTTTGGCTGCCTGCCGTTCACCGGCCGCGTCTGGTCGAACAGATAGGGGTAGCCGGGAATGGCGTAGTCGCTGGCCTTGCGGCCATAGGCGTCAGCGTGGACGGCAAAATTGCCGCCGCCGGCATCGAGCAAAACACCGCCTTCGACGCCGCGATCGACCGAGCTGACGGCGGTGCGGGTCTCGACCGTCACGCATGATGCGGATTGCGCATCCGCCAGCGGCGCCTTGACCGCCAGCCCGTAGCTCTGGAACGGCGCGGCCGGGCAGGAGGGCAGGGCCTCCGGAATGCGGTTGTTCGTGGCGCTGACGACGCCGCCGATCGAGGTCGAGCCGTAGCGCAAGGCGGCAGGGCCGCGCACCACTTCGACCTGGTTGGTGGCCAGTGGATCGATCGGAACGAAATGATCCTCGCCGAGATCGGAGACGCCGCCGCCGCCGGTACCGTTCTCGACGATGCCGACGCGGTTACCGTCGAGGCCCCGGATGATCGGCCGGCTGGCGGCGCCCGGCGCGAAGCTGGAGCCGGTGATGCCGGGTTTTGAAAATAGGAGATCGCCGAGCGTCGCGCTGCCGGAGCGGCGGAGCTCCTCGTTCGGCACGACCGTGACGGTCGCGAACTGGTCGGTCACGACGGGCAGTACGCCCTGCTGGGGCGCTGCGGCAACGGGTGCAGCTTGTGGTTCTGCCGCCGGTTGCCGGTTCTGGCCGGGCGCCGCGCGGGCGACCCGAGCGGGTGTGCGTGAAGGCACCACCGGCTTTCGCCGCACAATCGGGCTTGGCGCCGTCACGGTGATTTCGGGCAGTTGCGTCGAGGCGGCAGGCGCTGCGGCGTCCTGCGCCAGCGCACCGTCGGCCATCGCGCATAGCAATAGCCCGCTTGCTCCACCGAAATGGAACGCTCGTTTCTTCTTGGATGTCATTGTCCCGATCCTGATTCCGTCGGTGTTCGACGGATCAATTCCGATTTTTCCCTCGGGAAACCGCACGAGCGCGGCAATCCCTCGGGAGTGATCAATCAATCGAGATCAGGAGACGGGAGGCGCGCGGGACTGGAACGCAGGATGGAGCGAGCCGAGATGCGCGAACTCGGCGCCGGTGGTCAGGTGCAGCAGCTCGGCCGCCTGCGGCAACTCCAAAAGCGGCGGTGCGGCGAACAGGAAATTGTTGGCCAGCGAGAGGACGGCGCAGATCGCGCAGTCGGAACTGTGCCGGTCGGTATCGTGGTTGGAAGGCTGCTGGACGGCCTCGGCGGGCGTCCCTTGGACAGCCAAGGTGGCGGCAACGGCGAGGCTCGCATCGGCCAACCCGGCCTGAAGTGCCGGTGCGGCGCGGCCGACTTCCCCGTGGAAATGCCCAAACGACAGCGCAAACTGGATCGCGAGCGCAAACAGCGCCAGCCGCGAGCCGTGCTTGAGGTGTTTCCGGAACCAATTCACGACGACTTACGCCTTCCCCGAACGGCCAAGGCGGGTTGGCCATCCAATGTTATATTATAACATCGGAAGGCCGTGACGATGTCAACCGCAGTGCGGGCTGGCATCGCAAAAACGGCGGATGGTTGTGTGATTGCTGCAATAGCTGAGTGATCGTAGCCCGGATTGCGCTTCGCTCCATCCGGGCTACAGCTTCGTCAAGCCGACATGCGCGGGGGCCTTACCGCCCCTCGCGCACCCAGGTCGCCGCGAATGCGCCGAGCAGTAGCAGCAGCCCGACCAGCCCGGCGAACATCGGCAGCACGCCGACGCCCTTGACGACGCTGGCGTCGCGCATCTTGACGCCCATCCAGCCGTCGCCGTGGAAAATGCCGGAGGCACGGACCGGCACCACGCGCGGGAGATCGATGTTGCCGCCGTCGGCCACGCGGCGGGCGTCGCCGCCGGTCGCCTGCGCCAGCGGCTTCAGCATCTCGGTGGTGGAAGTGACTTCGGAAAATTCCTTCGGGTTGGTCGGCCCGACATTGATCAGCGCTTTCAGCGCGCCGTCGGTTGCCTGCCACAGCCCGAGTTCGTTGGCGGGAAGGGTGGAGCGCCAGGTGCCGGGCTCGCTAGCGGTCAGTTCAAGTTCCTTCGTCGCGCCACTCGGCGACGTCACGGTCACCGGCGGCACGTTGTCGGCCATGGTCTGGCGCAGCACCACGAGGTCCTTGCCCTGGATCTGCAGGCGCAGCGCCTCTTCGTCCAAATCAGGCTGCTTCATCAGCCAGTGCGACGTCCGCCGCAGCAGGTCCAGATGCGGTCCGCCGCCTTCAAAGCCGCGCGCCCACAGCCAGATGTGGTCCGACAGCAAGAGCGCGACGCGGCCTTCGCCGAAGCGCGACAGCAACAGCAACGGCTTGCCATCGGCGCCGGTCATCACAGGCGCGCCAATCGCGTTGCGCGTGTCCACCGTGCGGAAGAAGCGGCTCCAGCGCGGCGGCTCGCTGGCGGAGCCTTCGAGGCCGCGCGTCACCGGATGGCGCTTACCGGCGTCGCTCAAGTGGGCGTAGAACGGCTTTTCGGTGACGCCGACCGGTTCGGCCGGCAGCACCGAGTCCAGCGGCGTGCGCCAGATGCTGGTGGTGGAGGCGTAATCGGGGCCGGCCGACACCAGCACCGCGCCACCGGCGCGGACATAGCGTGCGATGTTGTCGAAATAGGCGATCGGCAGCACGCCCTGGCGGGCGTAGCGGTCGAAGATGATCAACTGGAATTCGTTGATCTTCTGCTGGAATAGTTCGCGCGTCGGAAACGCGATCAGCGACAATTCGTTGATCGGCGTGCCGTCCTGTTTCTCCGGCGGGCGCAGAATCGTGAAATGCACGAGGTCGATGCTGGCGTCGGACTTCAAGAGATTGCGCCAGGTGCGTTCGCCGGAATGCGGTTCGCCGGACACCAGCAGCACGCGCAGCTTGTCGCGCACGCCTTCGATCGCGACCACGGCGCGATTGTTCACCAGCGTCAGCTCGTTTTCGAGCGGCGAGGCCTCGATCTCGACGATGTTCGACCCGGCATGCTTGATGTCGACCTCGACATTGGAGGTCTGGCCGCTCACGAGCGTGCGCTCGTTGATCACCTCGCCGTCGCGGCGCACCACGATCTTGGCGCGCTGGCCGCTGACGCCCTGGTCGTCGAGCCGGTAGGTGATGGTCTGGGGCTGTCCGACGATGCCGAAACGCGGCGCCGCCGAAATCGCGATGCGGCGGTCGCGCTCGTCCTTGCGCCCGGTAACGAGCGCATGCACCGGCGCCTGGAAGCCGAGGGCGGCGGCGTTGGCCGGGATGTCATGCACCCGGCCATCCGTGATCAGGAACGCGCCGGCGACGCGGTCGACCGGAACGTCCGACAGCGCGGAGGACAGCGCGCCAAACAGTTTGGTGCCGTCAGTCTCGCCGTCGGCCTGTCCGGCCTCGACGACTCGAACTTCCAGCCCCTTGATCTTCTTCAGCGTATCGACCAGCGCCTCCTGCGCCTTGGCCGTCTCCTGGTTGCGCGTGCCAAAGTTCTGGCTCGGGCTCTTGTCGATCACGATTGCCGCGACCGAGGACAGCGGCTCGCGGTCCTCGCGCGTGAAGGAGGGATTGGCGAGCGCCAGCAGGATCAGCGCCAGCGCCGCGACCCGCACGGCAGCCCCGCGTGCGCGGCCGATCAGCAGCAGCACCGAGATCGCGACGATCGCGGCCAGCGCGATCCACAGCACGATGGTCGGAACAAGGGGGGTGAACGCGATGCCGTATTGCATGACCTATTGCCCCAGCCGTTCGATCAGGGCCGGCGCGTGGACCTGATCCGCCTTGTAGTTGCCAGTCAGGGTGTACATCACGATGTTGACGCCGGAGCGGAAGGCGAATTCGCGCTGACGCGGCTCGCCCGGCGTCAGCGGCAGCATCGGCTGCCCATCCGGGCGATGCGCCCAGGCGCCGGCGAGATCGTTCGAGGTGATGATGATGGGCGAGACGCCGTCGCCGCCGCGCGCCGGGCGCGAGGCCGCGTCGTCGTCTTCCTCGCGCGGCAGGGTCTCGACCCAGGTCTGGCCCGAGTTGAAGCGGCCAGGGAAATCGCGCAGCAGGTAAAACGTCTTGGTCAGCACATGCTCGCGCGGCACCGGCTCCAGTTCGGGCACGTCGAGGGAAGAGAGAATTTCACGCAAGGTGCGCATGCCCGGCGTCTGCGCCGCGCCGTTCTCGCCGGGCGGCGCTTCGATGGCGTCGCGGGTATCGAACAGCACCGTGCCGCCCTGTTTCATGTAGGCTTCGATACGGTTGATGGCATCCTGCGGCGGCTTCGGCGCACCCGGCACGATCGGCCAGTAGATCAGCGGAAAGAATGCCAGTTCGTCGCGCGCGGGATCGACGCCGACGGGATCGCCGGCCTCCAGCGCCGTACGCTGCGCCAGGAACAACGTCAGTCCGGCCATGCCGGCCTTGACGATGGAATCGACGTCGGCATTTCCCGTGACGACATAGGCAAGGCGCGTCTGCGACACCGACTTGATGGCGAACTCGTCGTTGCTTTGCGCGCGTGTCGGCGAAGGCGCGATCGAGGTCGCGGACAGGATCAGGGCCAGCAGAACGGCGGCAGCCGCCGTGCGTCGCCGCCACAAGGCCGCGAGGCCCGCGCCCAGCATCGCGACCACGATCGCATCGATCAGGAACAGCGCCAGCGCCGACGACAGCAGAATGCCGCGCAAATCGCGCGGTTCGGCATTGGTGTAGCTGGCGCGCTGCGCGCGCAGGGCGGATGTATCGAGCGACGCGATGCGATCGGCGGCGGCCAGCGTGTTGACCGCGATCGGGCCATCGGCGGGGCCGTAGAAGCCCGGCGGATGATCCGAGGTGGCGCGGTCGCGGTAATCCGCCGGCATCGGCTTGGCGGTCGAGGGCGGCGGTCCGAATGCGCCAAAGCCGTCGAGGGTGCGCAGCGGTGCTACCGTCTCCACATTGGTCGTCTCGCTTGCAACGCCCGCACCGGGCTTTGCGGTATAGCCGGACATGTCGACCATCCGCCGCAGCATCTCGACGAAGCTGCCGGACATCGGCAGGTCCGACCAGCGCGAGTCGGCGCCGACATGGAACAGGCTGACGATGCCCTTGCCGCGATGCTCGCCGGTCACCAGCGGCGTGCCGTCTTCCAGCGACGCCCAGGTCTTGGTCGCAAGCACCGCATCCGGCTCGGCCAGCACCTGCCGGTTCACGGTGATGTCCTTGGGCACGGCGAGGCCCGCGAACGGGCCGTCGGCGGCGAAGGAAGCCAGATGCTGCGGCTTTTCCCAGGTCAGGCTGCCGCCGAGGGTGCGGCCGCCGCGACGCAGTTTCACCGGCACCAGATCGTCGTCGGCCTGTGCCAGACGGGGACCTGCGAAACGCACCAGCACGCCGCCCTGTTCGATCCATGCGTTCAGCCGCTCGCGGATTTCCGGCGACAGCGTGCCGACATCGGCGAGCACGATCATCGGCAGCCGCTGATCAAGGAATTGCGCGATCACCTGTTGCGCCGCGCCGCGGTCGCCCAGCCGGATGTCGGCGAATGGCGATAAGGCGCGCGTCAGGTAGAAGGTCGACGCCAATAGCGGCTGGGCGGTGTCGCTGGTAGCACCTGTGACGACGCCGACGGCGCGCCGCCGCCACCTTTTGTCGAGTAGTTGCACGGCGCCGGCCGATCGTTCACCGGATATTTCAAGCCGGGAAATGTCGTTGCGCAGTTCGACCGGCAGGTCGAACGCCGCCTCGCTCTCGCGATCCTGCATGCCGAACGCGTAGCGCGCCTCGCCGATCGGCGAACCCTTGGCGTCGATCGCGCGAACCACGCCGGCCGCGACGCCGCCGGTGGTGCGCAGCACCTTGACCGTCATCTTCGCCGCGGCGTTTTCAGCGGCGACCAAAGCCTGCGCCGGGACCGCGCCGCCCTCGAACACCGTCAGCTTGCGGTCGCCGACGGTCTTGGCAAGATTCTCGACGAATTCAGTACCGCGCCCGGTGTCGACGCCGTCGGACAGCCACGCGATCTCGGCATCTCCGGTCGCCTTCAGGAAGCGGTCGAGCGCGCCAAGCGTGTCGACGCGATCGACCGAATAGGGTTTTGGCGAAATCTGGCGCAGCGCGACCCGTGCGGTGCCGGCCGGCATCAGCGTGATGTCGCGCGCGGTCTCGGAAAGCGGAACCAGCGCGACGCCGCGGCGGTCGTTGTCGGCGTTGGCGATCAGTTCGTCCGCGGCCTTGACCCGCGTGTCCCAGCTTGCAGCCGCGCTCCAGCCGTCGTCGAGCAGGATCACCAAGGGTGCGTTGCTGCCGCCGACCCCGGTCTGCGGATTCCAGATCGGGCCTGCGGCGGCAAGGATGACGAGAGCGGCGGCGGCGAGGCGCAGCAGGGTCAGCCACCACGGCGTCCGCGACGGGGTTTCTTCCTTCGGCCTGATGTCGAACAACAGCCGCGTCGGCGGAAACTCGATCCGCCGCGGCCGCGGCGGCATCACGCGCAGCAGCCACCACAACACCGGCAGGCTCAGCAGGCCCAGCAGCAGCAACGGTTGCGCAAAGGTGAGGGGGAGCCCCGCTATCATGCGCTGCGCCCCGCCTTGACGGTTGAGCCGCGCGCGCTTCCCTTGGCTGCCATCATGCCCGAATGCAGGAACAGCAGGAGTTCGGCGGCGGAACGGCTGGTGGTGTGGGTCGAGAACAACCAGTCGAGCTTGTTGGTCTCGCTGCGGATCTCGTCGCGATGCAGGGCTACGCGCGCCACATAGTCGCTGGCCCAGCTCTCGGCGCGGCCGGCGGTGACGACGCCAAAGCCTTCCGGCTCGACAAATTCGACCCGGCCGGAATAGGGAAAGGTTTCTTCGGCGGGATCGACGACCTGGATCAGGGAGCCATGGGCGCCCGAGGCCGACAGCCCTGCGAGCATCAGCCTGATCTCGCTCATCGGCGACCACAAATCGGACAGCACGACAATTTCGGCCAGCGCCGACGGGACAAAGGACGGCGGCAGGCTCGCGCGCGACGCATCGTCGTGCAGCATCGCCTGCGCCATCTTGTCGATCACGTTACGGCTTGCGGTCGGGTTCATCAGGCCGGGAATGCCGACGCGTTCGCCGCCCGAAACCAGCAGCTCGGCGAGTGCGAACGTCACGATCAGGCCGCGCTCCAGCTTGGAGTCGCGCGCACCCTTGGAAGCGAACGCCATCGACAACGAACGGTCGGGCCACAGCCACACGGTATGGGCGGCCTCCCACTCCTGCTCACGGACATAAAGATGATCGTCACGCGCCGAGCGGCGCCAGTCGACGTTCTGCGACGGCTCACCGGAGACGAAGCGGCGGTACTG
This sequence comes from uncultured Alphaproteobacteria bacterium, assembly GCA_963770135.1. Lineage (GTDB taxonomy): Bacteria > Pseudomonadota > Alphaproteobacteria > Rhizobiales > Xanthobacteraceae > Bradyrhizobium. The sequence goes on from CAVYOM010000029.1 coordinate 131,025, forward strand.
CCAAAAGCTCTCGCCGGCGCCGGCGCGGCGCCTGCCATGCAGGCCATGGATGACGTTGGCAGCGATTCGGCGGGCTTCGAGCACGAGACGGGGGAGCGAAGCGGCGAGCGTTCGGCTTTCGCCATCGGCACGTCGGATTGCTAAAATCTCCCTGGTCTCGTGGCTGGTCTCTGCGGCCATCAACCGATCCGCGTCTTCAATTGCTTGATCACGTCGGGGATGGTGCGGCCTTCCGCGCGCGCCGAGAAGGTCAGCGCCATGCGGTGCTTGAGAATCGGTTCAGCGAGATCGAGCACGTCGTCGATCGAGGGCGCGAGGCGGCCGTCGAGCAGCGCGCGGGCGCGGACCGCCAGCATCAGCGACTGGCTGGCGCGCGGGCCAGGTCCCCAGGCGATCAGCTTGTCGCCGCCATCAGGATCAGGCCGCGCTGCGCGTACCAGCGACAGGATTGCCTCGACGACGCTGTCGCCGACCGGCAGACGCCTTACCAGCCGCTGCGCCGCGATCAGGATTTCCGCGTTCATCGACGCCTTGGCGAGCGTTTCATCCGCGCCCGTCGTCTCGAACAGGATGCGGCGTTCGGCGTCGCGATCGGGATAATCGACGTCGATCTCCATCAGGAAGCGGTCGAGCTGCGCCTCGGGCAGCGGATAGGTGCCTTCCTGCTCCAGCGGGTTCTGCGTGGCGAGCACGTGGAACGGCTTGGGCAGGTCGTGCCGCGCGCCTGCAACGGTGATGTGCTGTTCCTGCATGGCTTGCAGCAACGCAGATTGGGTCCGCGGGCTGGCGCGGTTGATTTCGTCGGCCATCAGGAGCTGCGCGAATACCGGGCCGGAGATGAAGCGGAACGACCGCTTGCCGGAATTGCTTTCGTCCAGCACCTCGGCGCCCAGAATATCCGACGGCATCAGGTCCGGCGTGAACTGGATGCGCTTGGCGTCCAGTCCGAGCGTGATGCCCAGCGTTTCGACGAGCTTGGTCTTGGCGAGGCCGGGAACACCGATCAAGAGCGCGTGGCCGCCGGACAGGATCGTCACCAGCGTGTTTTCGATCACTCGGTCCTGGCCAAAGATGACGGTGGAGATCGCTTCCTTTGCGGCGCGAATCTGGCCGGCGACCTGTTCGGCCGAACGGACGATCGCGTCCTCGAGTTTCTCGACACCGTCTGCGCTCGCCATATTCGTCTCCCTGGTCGCTCGATGACACCGCCGGTTGCGTCGTCATCCCATGAGCCTCATGCTAAACCTGTGCAAAGGCCATGTATTCGTTGAATTAAACTATCCCCACATTATCGGCATTTCGGGGTATGAACGGCATCACGATATGGCGACTTTGATCCGCAAGAATACGGGCCCAAATCGTCCGGACAGTTCCGAACACGTGCACCAATCGTGCCAGATGAGGCGATGACACTCAGGGCAAACAATGGCGAAGCAAGGGCAAACCGGCGCTGAAGGCCTCGAAGGACTAACTGTCGCTGCGAGGGAAGCCGCCAACGCGACTCCAGCAGGCAAGGGATTGCCGCCGGTACATTTGTGGAATCCGCCGTTCTGCGGCGATCTCGACATGCAAATCGCCGGTGACGGTACGTGGTTCTACATGGGCACGCCGATCGGCCGGCCAGCGCTGGTGCGGCTGTTCTCGACCATCCTGAAGCGCGAGGAAGGCAAGCACTTTCTCGTGACCCCCGTCGAGAAGGTCGGCATTCGAGTCGACGACGCACCGTTCATGGCGGTGGAGATGCAGAAGGAGGCTGATGATCGCGGGCGGCTATTGCGCTTTCGCACCAATGTCGACGATTGGGTGCCATGTGATTCCGGACACCGCCTGCAATTCGAGATGGCCGCCGACGGCGGGCTGACGCCCTACCTTCACGTCCGCGCCGATCTGTGGGCGAAGGTGACCCGCGCGCTCTATTACGATCTGGTTGACATGGGGGAAGAGCGGGTGGTCGATGGTCAGCCGATGTTCGGCATCGAGTCCGGCGGCGAGTTCTTTGCGATGGCGGACGCGAAGCAGGTGAGGGACGCGGTTTGAACGAGCCGATACTGAAAAAGATGCAGGCCGCTCCGATCAACTCGGCGGAGTTTTTCACGCGGAGCCAGGCCCGGCTGAATTTCGACGTGCCGCCCGGCCTGGTCGATCCCAACATCATTCCGAAAACCGGCGACGAGGGCAACGACCGCATGCTCGAGATCGTGGCGCGCGAGCAGCCGGTCCGCCCGGCGGCGGTGCTGATCCCGGTGGTCGATCACCAGGAGCCTACCGTGTTGCTGACGCAGCGCTCGCCGCATCTGTCGAGTCACGCAGGCCAGATTTCGTTTCCCGGCGGCAAGATCGACGCCACCGATGCTTCCCCGCTCGACGCCGCGCTCCGCGAGGCGGAGGAGGAAGTCGGCCTCAGCCGCGACTTCATTGAGCCGATCGGCTATCTCGACCTCTATGGAACCGCCTTCGGGTTTCGCATTCTGCCGACGGTGGCGCGCGTGAAGCCCGGCTTCAAGCTGACGATCAACGAGGGCGAGGTGGTGGACGCCTTCGAGGTGCCGCTGGCGTTCCTGATGAATCCCGAGAACCATCAGATCCACTCCAAGGAATTCCGCGGCATGGAGCGCTCCTATTACGCCATGCCGTTCGCCGAGCGTTACATCTGGGGCGCGACCGCAGGAATTCTGCGCGTATTGTATGAGCGGATTTATCTCGCATGATCCGTCCGGTCCTGACCGAACTCGCGATTTTCCTGATCCCGTTCGTGGCCTATGCAATTTTTCTGATTGCCACCCGTTCCGGCGTGATGGTGTCGTCCTCCTGGCCGGCGCATCTGGTCGCCAAGCTGGTGCTGGGATCGCTGCTGCTGGTGGTGATCAGCTTCGTCCTGCTCGCGCAATTCTCCGGCGCGCCGCCGGATTCGACCTACGTTCCCGCGCATATCGAGAACGGCAAGCTGGTTCCCGGAGTCGAAAAATGAGCGAGGCCCGCGTGCTGTCGGACGCGCCCTGGCTCAGATCCGGTCCGGCGGCGCGCGTGCTTGCGTTGCTTAATGGCGATGGCGAGGAAGCCCGCGTGGTCGGCGGCGCCGTACGCAATGCGCTGCTGAATATTCCCCTCGGCGATATCGATATCGCAACCACGGCGCTGCCCGACGAGGTCGTCCGCCGCGCCAAGGCGGCCGGCATCAAATGCGTGCCGACCGGCATCGACCACGGCACGGTCACGCTGGTTGTCGAATCGCATCCGTTCGAGGTCACGACCTTGCGCGAGGATACCGAGACCTTTGGCCGCAAGGCCAGGGTTGCGTTCGGGCGCGACTGGGTTCGCGATGCGGAACGGCGCGACTTCACCATCAACGGGCTATCCGTCGATGCCGGCGGCATCCTGCATGATCATGTCGGCGGGCTTGCCGACATCGAAGCCAAGCGCGTGCGCTTCATCGGCGATGCCAGCCAGCGCATCGCCGAGGATTACTTGCGCATCCTGCGCTTCTTCCGCATGCATGCTGCCTACGGCACAGGTGAGCCCGACCGCGCCGGATATCTCGCCTGCATCGAGGGGCGTGCGGGACTTTCGAGCCTTTCCGCCGAACGCGTGCGCATGGAAATGTTGAAGCTGTTGATCGCGGAAGGCAGCGCGGTCGCGGTGCGGGCCATGGCGGATGCCGGGTTGCTGCTGCCGATCTTCTGCGGCGTCGCCTATACCGGCGCGTTGGCGGCGATGATCGCGGTCGAACGCGCGCTGGGCCTGCCGCCAAACGCCGTGCGCCGGCTCGCCGCGCTCACGGTCGCCGTCACCGAGGACGCCAAACGCGTCTCGGCGCGGCTTCGGCTGTCCAACGCGGAAACCAAGGCGCTGGATTCGATGGGCCATCGCTGGTGGCGGCTTGCCAGCAAGGATGACGCGCAGGCGCGGCAACTGCTCTATCGGCTCGGCGAGGATCCCTACCGCGACCGGCTGATGCTGGCATGGGCGCGGGCAGGCGGCATCGGTAATGGCGCCGCGCGCTGGCACGACCTCGCAACGCTGCCGCAGCGCTGGAGCGCGCCGAAATTTCCGCTGCGGGCGGCCGACTTCATCTCCCGCGGCATTGCCGAGGGCCCCGCGCTCGGTCACGTGCTGACGCTTGCGGAAGACGCCTGGCTGGCCGCGGATTTTCCGCTCGATGCATCCGCGCTTGCCGCGCTTGCCGATCAGACCGCCGCCCGTTTCACCCGCGATCACCGGTTGTGAGTATTCTCGCCGGCTTCGCCGACATTTCGCTCGGCCAGCTCGTGCTGGTTGGCGGCATGGCGCTGCTGGCCTCCATCGTCGGCGGTCTTGCCGGCTATGGCACGGGCGCCTTGATGCCGCTGGTTCTGGTGCCGCTGATCGGTGCCGAGCCGGTGGTGCCGATCATCGCGATCTCGGCGATCATCACCAATACCAGCCGCTTCGTGGCCTATTTCCAATACGCCAACCGGCGGCGCGCGCTGATCGTGATCGGGGCCGCTGCGCTGACCACCGCGCTCGGCGCCTACGGCTATACGCGGCTCACCGGCACCGGCGCGGCGATGGTGATCGGCAGCATGCTGATCCTGAGCGTGCCGCTGCGCCGGCTGGCCAAGAAGCGCGAGATCAGGATTGGCGATACCGGCCTCGGCGTGAGCGCGGTGGGATATGGCGTGCTGGTCGGGGGTACGTCAGGCTCCGGCGTGATCCTGCTGTCGCTGTTGATGGCGTCGGGGCTCGAAGGCGCGGCGGTGATCGCCACCGACGCCGTGATCTCGGTCGTGACCGGCATCATCAAGATTTCGGTCTTCGGCCTGGCCGGTGTCGTCACCGCGCAGGTGCTGGCCTTTGCGCTCCTGATCGGCGTAATCGCCATTCCCGGCGCCTTCCTCGCAAAGGCCTTCGTCGAGCGCATGCCGGTGCATATCCACACGGCGATCCTCGATGCCGCCGTGATGGTCGGCGGCGTGGTCATGATCACGGCGGCGCTGCGGGTCAATGCATGAGCGAGGCGGTGCGGACCGGGAAGCAATTTACGCTCGGGATGTTGCGGACGAGCGGCACGCTGCACAAGAATCCGACCGGACGATATTTCACCCGGATACGCTCCATCTGATGCAGCGCCAGGCTGCTGAACGCGCTGACCCGCCCGGCCAGATCATCCAGTTGGGCGTTGATCTCTTTCTCGCGCGCGACGATTTCCCTTTCCTTCGCGGCTTCTCGGTCGCTCCGGGAAGCCCATTGCCGCGCGGCCGCCAGTCTGTCGTGCGCGGCCTCGAAACAGTAGTGCATCGTCAGGACATGGTGCTTGGCGCTATACCAATAGATGCGCTTGGCGTCCTTGTCGTTGGGACCGGCGCAGATCCGGACGAAGGCATCTTTCGGCCTGGTGTTGTCGTCGACGCCCCGTTTCTCGGCGATTGCGCAATATTCACCATCGGCGACCTGCTTGGCGGGCGTGTCGTCGTCCTCGAGGTTCACGTTTCCGAACGCCGGAAAATTGTATTTGTCGGAACAGTCGAAGGCATAGTCGCGCAGCACCTGTCGTGACAGCGGATCGGTATCGACATTGTGTTTGTCGGCCGGATCGCGATAGGTGTCGCTCGCCCAGTCGATATAGACTTCCGCCTTTCGCGTCAGCACGTCGATATTTTCGCGCAGTTCGATCCGTGCCTTTTCGTAACGCTCGGAAATCGCGCGCGCATTCTTGGTGGCGAGTGCCTGGTCGCTTTCGTCCGATCGATCGCGGACGGCGCGGGTGAAATCGGAATACAGGGTTTGCTGCAGGGCCTGCGCTTCGGAGAACGTGCGTGAAATCTCCGTGAAGGTGGCGGTCGCCGCCGCCATGTCTTCCTTGGCCTGGCTGCTGACCTTGTCCTGATAGGCGTTGAGGTACTGAAGGTAGCCGACCGCAAGGCTGCTCAGCACGGTAACCGCCGACAGCCCTTTGACGATGTCGAGCCCGTGATTGAATTTCCAGAGCCACCTCAGCGGGGCGGATTTCGGTGCAATGTCGTCCGCCTCTGGCGGCTTGTGCGTGTCGTCGTTCGGCATCGGTGAACTCCCCAACCCATGGACTTCAACCTTGAACCAGCGACGACACAATCCGGGATTGCCGACCTCCGCACTGTGAGGCAACTCACATTACACGCGATCGTGTGATAGCTCGGCGGATGGAACTGCCGCGGCGCGATCAACGCTCGCGAGGCAGCAGTTCGGTCAGCGAACGGATGATGCGATCGGGCTTGACGGTGGAGTCAGGCGGCAGGCCGTCGCCATGCACGTCGATCCAGATGGCGTAGATACCGAGCCGCTGCGGCGCCACGACCTCCCATTCCAGATTGTCGCCAATCATCCAGGTCTCGGATGCGGTAACACCCAGCGTCTGCATGGCGTGCAGATAGGCGCGCTCTTCCGGCTTGCCGAAGCCGTGCTCGCCCTCGATCTGGATGTGATCGAAGCGGTCCGACAGCGCAAACCGTTCGACCTTGGCGCGCTGGGCGCCGGCGGCGCCGTTGGTCACCAGCGCGAGCTTGACGCCGCGCGCCTTCAATTCGTCGATGGCGTCATGCGCGCCGGGGAAGACGAACATTTCCTCTTCGCGGTAGGCGGTGAATCGGTTGGCGAGCCGTACCGCTAGATCCTCTGATAGCGTATGCCGGCTTGCGGCAAGGGCGGCAAATCCGCCAGTGACGGTCATGCGCCGCGCCTCATCAAGTTTCAGCCGCCATTCGGCGCCCGCGACCGCCCAGAATTTGCGCGCGGAATCCAGCACCGCAGTCGCGACCTGTTGCGAGGTGAACGGCCCGAACTCGGCGGCGAATTCCGCGGCGACGTTGTGCCAGGCGATCTCGGGACGGCCATAGGCTGACAGGATGGTATCGTCCATGTCGATCAGCATGGCGCGGGGCAGGTGGGTCATCGTTTCACGGCCAGTTTGCTTTCAGCGCTGTCGGCCGCGAACAACCGCGGTCGACCTGCCGCGAATATCAGATCCTCCGGATGGGGTCCAATTCCAGCAAACGACGTCGCCGGGCCGTGGATGCCGGGCGACGCCGAACTTCGCTCAAGCGTCCTTGCCGGCGTGCTCTTCGTCTTCGTCCTCTTCGTCGTCTTCGTCGTCGTCTTCCTCTTCGTGCTCGGCGAGTTCAAGCACGGCCAATGGCAGCGTCTCGCGAAAGAGATCGCCTTCATTGCCCATCCACACGCACGCGACTTTGCCGTCGTTGACTTCCACCACGCTCAGCGGGTGGCCGCCTGATTTCAGAATGACGACATCGCCTGGTTTCAAATCCATGATCTACTCCTTGGTAATGCATGACGCGATTCGCACCCTAGCGATCGGTCATGACAAGCCGATCATGACAGTCCAATCATGGCCACTTTACCTCCGGTGGCATCGATGAGAGAATGGAATCCACATTGCCGCCGGTTTTCAGCCCAAAGATTGTGCCGCGGTCGTACAACAGGTTGAATTCGACATAGCGTCCGCGCCGGATCAACTGCTCCTCGCGATCGGTGGCGTTCCAGGCGAGCGCGAAATTGCGCCGGACCAGTTCGGGATAGATTTTCAGGAAGGCGCGGCCGACGTCCTGCGTGAAGGCGAGGTCGGCGTCCCAGTCGCCGGAATCGTGCCAGTCATAAAAAATGCCGCCGATGCCGCGCGCTTCCTTGCGATGCGGCAGATGGAAATACTCGTCGCACCATTTTTTGTATTTGTCGTAGTCGGCGACACCGTTCGATCCCTCGCAGGCGTCCTGCATCGCCTGATGGAAGGCCAGCGTGTCCGGATCTTCCTGGGTGCGCCGCCGGTCCAGCACCGGTGTCAGGTCGGCGCCGCCGCCGAACCAGGCCTTGGTGGTCACGACGAAGCGGGTGTTCATGTGCACGGCCGGAACGTGCGGGTTGCGCAGGTGGGCGATCAGCGAAATGCCCGACGCCCAGAACCGGGGATCGTCGGCCGCGCCCGGAATCTGTGCACGGAACTCGGGTGCGAACTCGCCGTGCACGGTGGAACAGTGCACGCCGACTTTCTCGAACAGCCGCCCGCGCATCATCGACATCACGCCGCCGCCGCCGGGCTTGCCGGTGTGGTCGGTGCGCTCCCACGGCGTACGCACGAAGCGCCCGGCGTCGCCGGGATAGAGCGAGGCCGGCGCATCGTCTTCCAGCCGCTCGAAGGCTGCACAGATGTCGCTGCGCAAGGCTTCGAACCAGGCGCGCGCGCGTGTCTTGCGATCTTCGATAAGGGATACGTCCATGTACGGCTCCGAATGTCCCGTTGTCATTGCGAGCGCAGCGAAGCAATCCATCGTGCCACAAAAAGAATGGATTGCTTTGTCGCTTGCGCTCCTCGCAATGACGGTGAGTTTCCTAGCCTTGCGGCCCAAAATACGTGCAGCTCTCGTTGCAACTGTCGCGGTGAACGCTGACGCGGGTGATCTTGCCGGCGTGCTGGACCCGCTCCCAGATGAACCGCGAGATATTTTCCAGTGTCGGCGTCCCAAGCGCCTCGACCTTGTTGAGAAGCTTGTGGTCGAGGGTCTTGCGGACCTCTTCCATGCTGCGTTCGAGCAGGCCGAGATCCAGCACCATTCCAGTTTTCGGATCGGTCGTGCCGCGCACGCTCACTTCGGCGCGAAAGGAGTGGCCGTGAATTTCCTCGCTGGCCGCGCCGAAGGTCGTTCCCTTCAGCGAATGCGCGGCTTCGAAGCGAAATGATTTCGTCAGTTCCCACATCTTGAAAATCTGGTTCCTATCTGATGCCAAGTGCTTATCTGATACCGAGTGTCTTGTGTGTCTGCAGGCTGAGCCGCCATTGCGGATGGCGCAGGCAGTAATCGACCGTGCGCGCGGTGTTTTCGATCACGTCGGGCCCGTCCATCGGCTGTAGTGAAAAACGTTCGAAATCGAGCCCCGCAAAATCTTCCGGCGCTGCTCCGGCTTGCGGATAGACCAGCTTCAATTCGTGGCCGCGGCGCACCACGAGCCCGGCGCCGGCTTTCGGGCTGACGCAGACCCAGTCCATCCCGCCGGGCGGTTCGATGGTCCCGTTGGTCTCGATGCCGATGGCAAAGCCGTGCGCATGCAGCGCATCGATGAAGGGGGGATCAACCTGCAGCAGGGGTTCGCCGCCGGTCAGGACCACGTAGCGGTTGGTATTCTCGCCGGTCCATTGCCCGGCGATGATTTCGGCGAGTTGGTCCGCGGTGGCGTAGCGGCCGCCGAGCGTGCCGTCGGTGCCGACAAAGTCGGTATCGCAGAACTGGCAGGTGGCGGCGGCGCGGTCCTGTTCGCGGCCGCTCCAGAGGTTGCAGCCGGAAAAACGGCAAAACACCGCCGCGCGGCCGGCATGCGCGCCTTCCCCCTGCAAGGTCAGGAATATCTCTTTGACTGCGTAACTCACTATCTCTCCTCGGACCGCATCTCGCCCGTCACCGCGGTACCGGTCTGCCGCAGCGCCTCGCCCAGTGCCATGGCCGCCGCCATGGCGACGTTGAGCGAACGCAAGCCCGGCCTGATCGGGATCGCCAGCCGCGCATCGGCGGCGGCGGCGACTTCGGCCGTGACCCCTGCGGATTCCCGTCCGAACAGCAGCACATCGTCCTGCCGGTAGCTGAAATCCAGATAGGAACCGGCCCCCTTGGTCGTAAACAGCACCAGCCGGAAACCCGCCTCGTTACGCCATTGCTCGAATTTTTGCCATGAGTTGTGACGGGTGAGGGCGACGTGATCGAGGTAGTCCATTCCCGCCCGGCGGAAATGCCGATCCGAGATCGGAAAGCCGGCCGGCTCGATGATATGGGCGGCCGCGCCCAGGCACGCGCACAGGCGCAGAATCGTTCCCGTGTTCTGGGGGATGTCGGGCTGGAAGAGGGCGATCTGCATGGTGTCGAGGCTTCGGAAGCGCGGGTGAATGTATTGAATAAATCACGGTCGGACGCGGATTTAGTGCATTGCACGATTGCGAGCCGATAGCGGGCTTGCGCTCTCCCGGCAAGGGTGCCAATAGAACAATTCTGGACTGCTTGTTCCGCCGGATTGGGGAAGGAAAAAGCGGTTTTTCTGCCGCCGCGGGGGCCGCGGGCGCCGGCAGCCTCTTCCGGGTCGCGCTTTGGCGCCCTCGGGGCGGTTCCGCTGGCTGCAGATGAGAAAGGGCTTGGAATTGTGACGACAGCGTCTTCGGCGGACCATCCGACACGCCGTGATTTCCTTTATGTTGCAACGGGAGCCGTCGCCGCCGTAGGCGCAGCTGCCACGGTGTGGCCGCTGGTTTCCCAGATGAACCCGGATGCCTCCACAATCGCGGCCGGCGCGCCGATCGAGGTCGACCTGACCCCGATCGCCGAAGGACAGGACATCAAGGTGTTCTGGCGCGGCAAGCCGATCTACATCAGCCACCGGACCAAGAAGCAGATCGAAGCTGCCCAGAACGTTCCGGTCGCAAGCCTGCCCGATCCGCAGCCCGAACTCGGCGCGCGTGAAGGCGGGCCATGACCAGTGGCTGGTCGTGGTCGGCATCTGCACCCATCTCGGCTGTATCCCGATCGCCCATGAGGGCGCTTACGACGGCTTCTTCTGCCCCTGCCACGGTTCGGTCTACGACACCTCGGGCCGCATCCGTCAGGGACCCGCGCCGAGCAACCTGCCGGTGCCGCCCTACACATTCGTTTCCGACACCAAAATCCAGATCGGCTAAGGGCTCGGACATCAGTCCGAGACCCCCTTTCCCGTCGCGTCGTTTTACTTCCTCAGGATCGCATCAATGAGCGGACCATCCGATTTTCAGCCGACCAATCCCGCCTTGAAGTGGATCGAACGGCGCCTCCCGATCATGGGACTCGTGCACTCCTCGTTCGTGGCGTATCCGACGCCGCGTAACCTGAACTACTGGTGGACCTTCGGCGCCATCCTTTCGATAATGCTGGGCGTGCAGATCCTGACTGGCGTGATCCTGGCGATGCACTATACGCCGCACGCCGATCTCGCCTTCAAATCGGTCGAACTGATCGTCCGCGACGTCAATTACGGCTGGCTGCTGCGCAACATCCACGCCAGCGGCGCCTCGATGTTCTTCCTTGCCGTCTACATCCACATGTTCCGCGGCCTCTATTACGGGTCGTACAAGGAGCCGCGCGAGGTGCTCTGGATCCTCGGCGTCATCATCTATCTCCTGATGATGGCGACCGGCTTCATGGGCTACGTGCTGCCGTGGGGCCAGATGAGCTTCTGGGGCGCCACCGTCATCACCAACCTGTTCTCGGCCGTTCCTTATATCGGCGAGAGCATCGTGACGCTGCTGTGGGGCGGCTTTTCAGTCGGTAACCCGACGTTGAACCGCTTCTTCTCGCTGCACTATCTGCTGCCGTTCGTGATCGCCGGCGTGGTCGTGCTGCACGTCTGGGCGCTGCATGTCGCGGGCCAGAACAATCCGGCCGGCGTTGAGGCGAAGACCGAAAAGGACACCGTGCCTTTCACGCCTTATGCAACGATCAAGGATGCGTTCGGCGTCTCCTGCTTCATGCTGTTCTTCGCCTGGTTCATCTTCTACATGCCGAACTATCTCGGCGATCCCGAGAACTACATCCCGGCCAATCCCGCCGTAACGCCTCCGCACATCGTGCCGGAATGGTATTACCTGCCGTTCTACGCGATCCTGCGCTCGATCCCGAACAAGCTTGCCGGTGTCGTCGGAATGTTCGGCGCGATCATCATCCTGGCGTTCCTGCCCTGGCTCGACAGCGCCCGCACGCGTTCGTCGAAGTATCGTCCGCTGGCCAAGCAGTTCTTCTGGATCTTTGTCATCGTCTGCATCGGTCTAGGCTATCTCGGTGCCCAGCCGCCGGAAGGCATCTATGTCATTGTGGGCCGCATCCTGACCTTCCTCTACTTTGCCTACTTCCTCATTCTGTTGCCGCTGCTCTCCCGGATCGAGAAGCCGCGTCCGGTGCCGAATTCGATCGCCGACGACGTGCTGGCCAAGTCAGGCGGCAAGCGCGCGACCATGGCATCGGCGGTGATTGCGCTGCTGGTTGCGGGCGGATTGTTCGCCGGCAGCATGCAGGACGCGCGCGCCGAGGATCATGGCGTTTCACCGCCCGGGCAGAAGTGGTCGTTCTGGGGACCTGTCGGCACGTTCGACCGCGGCGCATTGCAGCGTGGCCTGAAGGTCTACAAGGAAGTCTGCTCCGCCTGCCATGGCCTGTCCTTTGTCGCCTTCCGCAACCTCGCCGATTCCGGCGGTCCCGGCTATTCGGCGGCGCAGGCCGCGGCATTCGCCTCCGACTACAAGGTCAAGGATGGCCCGAACGATCAGGGCGAGATGTTCGAGCGGCCGGGCCGGCCCGCCGACTATTTCCCGTCGCCGTTCCCGAACGAACAGGCCGCGCGTGCGGCCAATGGCGGCGCAGCGCCGCCCGACCTGTCGCTGATTACGAAAGCCCGGAGCTACGGTCGCGGCTTCCCGTGGTTCCTGATCGACTTCTTCACCCAGTATCAGGAGCAGGGCCCGGACTACGTGGCTGCGCTGCTGCAGGGCTATGAGGACAAGCCGCCGGCTGGTTTCAGCCTGCCCGATGGCTCCTACTACAACAGATATTTCCCCGGCCACGCCATCAAGATGCCGAAGCCGCTGAACGATGGCCAGGTCACCTATGACGACGGTTCGCCGGCGACGGTCGCGCAATACGCCAAGGACGTCACCACGTTCCTGATGTGGGCGGCGGAGCCGCACATGGAAGCACGCAAGGCGCTCGGCCTGCAGGTGTTCGTGTTCCTGATCCTGCTCACCGTGCTGCTGTATTTCACCAAGAAGAAGGTCTGGGCCAACGCCCACTGATCACCTCTTCATCGCGAATTCGGAAAAGCCCCTGCGGGGGCTTTTTTGTTGCCCTGACCCGACGTACGCGCGCGAATCGAGCGATTGCTTCCGGAACGCGCAGCGGACAAAATGCCGGTCAATCAGCCAGAAACCATTCGGAGGAACCTCATGGGCACCAGCATCACTTTCAAGCGGCCGGACGGCAAGGATGCCAACGGCTATCTCGCCAACGCGGCGCGTGGCAATGCGCCGGGCGTGGTGGTGATCCAGGAATGGTGGGGCCTGCAGGACCAGATCAAGGGCCTGTGCGACCGCTTCGCGGTGGCTGGCTTCGACGCGCTGGCGCCCGATCTCTACAAGGGCACGGTGGTGCCGTATCACGACACGGACGCGGCCGGCAAAGAGATGAACTCGCTGGATTTCATGGATGCCACCACGCAGACCGTGCGCGGCGCCGCGCAATATCTGTCGCGCAACGGCGCCAAGGTAGGCCTGACGGGTTTCTGCCTCGGCGGTGCCGTGACCATCATCGGCGCCACCAAAATTCCGGAGCTTGCGGCCGGCGTGGTGTTCTACGGCATTCCGCCGGAGCAGGCGGCCAAGCCTACGGACGTGAAGATCCCGCTGCAGGCGCATTTCGCCAACAAGGACGACTGGTGCACGCCGCAGGTGGTCGACGCTTTCGAGCAGGGCATGAAGGCCGCCGGCAAGTCGCTCGAGCTGTTCCGATATGACGCCGAGCACGCCTTCGTCAACGAGCAGCGGCAATCGGTGCATGACCGTCAGGCCGCTGAACTCGCCTGGGGCAGGGCGACGGAGTTTTTCAAGAAGCATTTGGGCTGAGTTGCTTCGCTCGTCATCGCGAGCGTAACGACTTGTCCGCCAGAGCTTTAAGGTAGGCGGAAGCAATCCACGTTTCCAATTGCGGCGCGATGGATTGCTTCGTCGTAGTCGCTCCTCGCAATGACGATGGGATAACTGAATGAAAATCTTTTGCACGGGCGCGTCGGGCTATATCGGCGGTTCGGTCGCGGTGCACCTCATCGCGGCCGGACATCAAGTGACAGGCCTGGTTCGGACGCCCGAGAAGGCCGAAGCGGTCCGCGCGCGGGGCATCGAGCCGGTACTGGGCACGCTCGACGATGCTGAAATTCTGGCGCAGGCGGCGCGCGCCGCCGACATTGTCGTCAATGCGGCGAGCGCCGACCACAAGGGCGCGGTCGAGAGCCTGCTTGGCGCGCTCGCCGGCAGCGGTAAGCTGTTCGTCCATACATCGGGCTCGAGCATCGTCGGCACGCGCGCCAAAGGCGAGCGGTCGGATGCGATCTTCGACGAAGACACACCGATCACGCCGTCGCCCGCGCGCGTGGCGCGGGTCGCGCTGAACGAACTCATTCTCGCGCACCGTGACAAGGGCTGCCGTCCCGTCATCGTCTGTCCGAGCCTGATCTACGGCCTCGGCCTTGGCGCGAATCCGGACAGCGTGCAGGTGCCGCTGCTGGTCAGGCTGGCCAAGAAACGCGGCAACGCGGCGCATGCCGGACCCGGCGAGAACGTCTGGTCGAACGTGCATATCGACGATCTCGTAACGCTCTACGCGCTTGCCATCGAGAAGGCGCCGGCAGGCAGCTTCTACTACGCCGAGAACGGCGAGAATTCGATGCGCGAAGCCTGCGAGGCGATCAATCGCATGCTGGGTTTTGCCGGATCGCCCACCGCGATGTCGATGGCGGAAGCCGCCTCCGAATGGAGTGAAGGCACGACGGAGGATACGATGGCCTCCAACAGCCGCGTGCGGGCGAAGCGCGCGCGGCAGCTCGGCTGGAAGCCGAATGCGCGCGGACTGATCGAAGAGATCGAGCAGGGGTGCTACCGGGAGTAAACCTCTCCGTCGTTCCTGCGAACGCAGGGACGACGTGGATCAGGCGCCGCTCTCGCGCACCCCATCCCACCACGCACAGGTCCCCGACATCAGCTTGTAATTCCCTTCCATCACCTGCACCGGCGCGCGCAGTCCTGACGACGCAGCCCGCATCCGCATCTCGCGGGCGACGACGCGGTCTTCGGGCGGCAGCCAGACGCGTTCATGGCCCCACAGGCTTGGACCGTCATGCATTTCGATCGGTTGCCACGTCGCGGGATCGATCTCACGGCCGCCCCAGCCGCACTCGATCATGAAGGACGACGGCGTCTTGGCGTAGAACGAGGTCATGAAATCGTTGGTGTGGCGGCCGAGCGTGACGCCGACGCGGTCCTCCTGCGTCATCGCGATGTCGTAGCATTGGCCGACATCGTCGAGCGAGAACAGCTCCACCATCAGATGATGCATGCCGTTGCGCCCCGTTTCGATCAGCGCGAGGCTGTGATGCCGCGCGTTGACGTGGAAGAAATAGGCGCGGAACGGTTTTGTGATGTAATCGGACAGCCCGAAACCGAGCACGTCGACATAGAACGCCATCATAGGCTCGATATTCTCGACCGTCAGCACGGCGTGTCCAAGCCCGAGCGGGCCGGTGCGAAAACCCGAGATCGATCGTCCCGGCATAAACGGCGTGTCGTCGATCTCGGGGCCGTAAAAAGCTTCCAGCCTGTTGCCGGCCGGATCGTGAAACGAGATCAGGCTGCGGACGCGCCGGGCGTCGGCCAGCGTCTGCGGCTCGGCCGTGACATTCACGCCGGCTTTTTCCAGCCGCGCCGCCAGCGTATCCAGCGCCGCCGCGTCGGCGACTTCCCAGCCGAAGAAGCGCGTGCCTTCGCCCATCGCGCGGTCGATCACAATGCGCTGCTTGCGGTCGTCCATCCGGAACGCCAGCAGCGAATTGCCGCGCTCGACCGCCTGCAGCCCGATCAGGCCGGTCCCGAACTGCCGCCAATCCTCGAGGTTATCAGCTCCGAACCCGGCATATCCCAGACCGAGCAATGCCATCGCCTGCCTCCTTCAATTGCAATCTTCGCGCATTGGATGCGCCGCTGCTTGCTCAAATCCTACGCAAGTTTTCCGCGTTCCGACACCCCAAGATGGGGCCGGGAAGGGGCTTCCCGGCCGGTCCAGTCCCTTGACATCATCGGCGGCGGATGTGATTAGGCTCCCATGAACACCGGCATCAGCCCATCCCGTCTTTGGTGGCGCACCTCTTAAAGAGGTGGCCGGTGCGATTTCATTTTTCAATCGTCGAAGGTCGCCATCGCAGTGCGACGGTCCCTTCGTTTGTCCTGTGTGGCGCTCCCTCCCGAAGTTTCGTAAGAGGATCACATGAACAGGACCGCCTTCTCCCTGCCCGAGCACAGTGAATACCGGACCAGCGGCGGCCTCGCCATTTCCCGCGCCGTCGAGCAGTTCACCGGCAACGCCAAGCGCCTCGACGACCTGATCGAGCTGCTCGACCGCCGCCGCGGCGTGGTGCTGTCCTCCGGCACCACGGTGCCGGGCCGCTACGAGAGTTTCGACCTCGGCTTTGCCGATCCGCCGCTGGTGCTGGAAACGGCCGGCTCCGACTTTTCGCTTTCTGCGCTGAATGCGCGGGGCGAGGTGCTGATCGCGTTTCTGGGCGATGTGCTGCGCGAGCCCTGCGTCGTCATCTCCCAAAAAAGCCCGACGCGCCTGGCCGGTCACATCATTCGCGGCGCCGCACCGGTCGAGGAAGACCAGCGTACCCGCCGCGCCAGCGTGATGTCGCTGGTGCGCGATCTCGTCGCCGCCTTGTTCGCCAATGACGACCCGCTGCTCGGCCTGTTCGGCGCGTTCGCCTACGACCTCGTGTTCCAGATCGAGGACCTCGTGCAAAAGCGGGCCCGGGAGAGCGACCAGCGCGACATCGTGCTGTATGTGCCGGATCGCCTGCTGGCCTATGACCGCGCCACCGGCCGCGGCGTGGTGCTGAGCTATGATTTCACCTGGAAAGGAAAATCCACCAAGGGCCTGCCGCGCGACACGGCCGAGAGCGTTTACGCCAAAACGCCGCGGCAGGGTTTTGCCGATCATGGGCCCGGCGAATATCAGGCCACCGTCGAGGTCGCGCGCGCGGCGTTCGCACGCGGCGACCTGTTCGAGGCAGTGCCGGGGCAGTTGTTCGCCGAAACCTGTGAGCGTTCGCCGGCGGAAGTGTTCCAGCGGCTCTGCCGCATCAACCCGTCGCCCTATGGCGCGCTGATGAATCTCGGCGACGGCGAATTTCTGGTTTCAGCTTCGCCGGAAATGTTCGTCCGCTCCGACGGCAGGCGGGTCGAGACCTGCCCGATCTCGGGCACGATTGCGCGCGGGGTCGATGCGATCGGCGACGCCGAGCAGATCAGGCAATTGCTGAACTCGGAAAAGGACGAGTTCGAGCTCAACATGTGCACCGACGTCGACCGCAATGACAAGGCGCGCGTCTGCGTGCCCGGCACGATCAAGGTGCTGGCGCGACGGCAGATCGAGACCTATTCAAAGCTGTTCCATACCGTCGACCATGTCGAAGGCATGCTGCGTCCGGGCTTCGATGCGCTCGACGCCTTCCTGACCCATGCCTGGGCGGTCACCGTGACCGGTGCGCCGAAATTGTGGGCGATGCAGTTCGTCGAGGACAATGAGCGTTCGTCGCGGCGCTGGTACGCCGGCGCGATCGGCGCGGTGAATTTCGACGGCAGCATCAATACCGGGCTCACCATCCGCACCATTCGCATGAAGGATGGCTTGGCTGAAGTGCGCGTCGGCGCCACCTGTCTTTTCGACTCAGATCCCGCGGCGGAAGACCGCGAATGCCAGGTCAAGGCCGCGGCGCTGTTCCAGGCGCTGCGCGGCGATGCGCCAAAACCGCTGTCGGCGTTTGCGCCCGATGCCACCGGCTCGGGCCGCAAGGTGCTGCTGATCGATCACGACGACAGTTTTGTGCACATGCTGGCGGATTATTTCCGGCAGGTCGGCGCCAGCGTCACCGTGGTCCGGCACGTCCATGCCCAGGAGATGCTGAAGAAGAACTGGGATCTGCTGGTGCTGTCGCCGGGCCCGGGACGCCCCGAGGATTTCGGGATTTCGAAAACCATCGGTACCGCGCTCGACAGAAAACTGCCGATCTTCGGCGTCTGTCTCGGCGTGCAGGCGATCGGCGAATATTTCGGCGGCCAGCTTGGCCAGCTCACCCACCCCGCGCACGGACGGCCGTCGCGGGTTCAGGTGCGGGGCGGACGGCTAATGCACAACCTGCCCAATGAAATCGTGATCGGCCGCTATCACTCGCTCTATGTCGAGCGCGACAGCGTGCCCGAAGTTCTCGAAGTCACCGCGACCACCGAGGACGGTGTCGCGATGGCGATCGAACACAAGACCCTGCCGGTCGGCGGCGTGCAGTTTCACCCGGAATCGCTGATGTCGCTCGGCGGCGAGGTGGGGCTGCGCATCGTCGAAAATGCGTTTCGTTTGAACGTGCCAGTCAATTGAGGATTGCGAGATACCGATGACATTCGATCACGACCTGAAGGCCACCGTCCGCACCATTCCGGACTACCCGAAAAAAGGCATCCTGTTCCGCGACATCACGACCTTGCTGGCGGATGCGCGCGCGTTTCGCCGCGCGGTGGACGAACTGGTGCAACCCTGGGCCGGATTGAAGATCGACAAGGTCGCCGGCATCGAGGCGAGGGGGTTCATTCTCGGCGGCGCGGTGGCGCATCAGGTCTCCGCCGGCTTCGTGCCGATCCGCAAGAAAGGCAAGCTGCCGCACACCACGGTGCGAATTGCCTACTCGCTGGAATACGGCCTCGATGAAATGGAAATGCATGCCGATGCAATCCAGCCCGGCGAGCGCGTGATCCTGGTCGACGATCTCATCGCGACCGGCGGCACCGCGGAGGGCGCGGTGAAGCTGCTGCGCCAGATCGGCGCCAACGTGCTCGCGGCCTGTTTCATCATCGATCTGCCCGATCTCGGCGGCGCCGACAAATTGCGCGCGATGGACGTGCCGGTGCGCACGCTGATGACGTTCGAAGGGCATTGAGTTTTCGCCAGCCCAAACTCTCTCCACGTCGTCCCTGCGAACGCAGGGACCCATAGCCACCGTCGCTATTGTTTGAGCAGGCGATCGCCATCTCGTCTCAATCGAGAGGACAACGCGGTATGGGTCCCTGCGTTCGCAGGGACGACAACAACATCACACCGCTTCTGCGTTTAGCTGCGACCTCCAGTGCAGCGCGCGCTCCTTCAGCAGCGCGTCGCGGATGTAGGGCGTCTCTTCCTCTTCCAGCCGTTCGCATTCCCCAAACGTCAGGCTGTCCGGCCCATGCGCGATCCATGCCGCCTGCAGGGTGCGGCAGGTGTGGCTGCCCTGGCGCAGCGTGAACCAGATCCGGTTCTGGATCTTTTCCAGGTTGGGCGTCTGGCCGACCCAGGTCTCGGACGAGGCCTCACAGCGGATGACGAAAACCCCTGCGACGATTTTCCGCTCCTTGTAGGCGGCGATGGCGGCCTTTCTGTCTGATGTCACGGTTTGCCTCGCAGTCGAGCGGCTACGGTCTGACGAGGCAATAGCAGGCGGACGGTTCGACGTCAATATTACCCGGGTAATATTATCGCTTCGCAAAGGAATCACGGCCGCTCGTTGAGCAGGCTGAGTTCGAGCTCGCGAAAGCTGGTGTAGTTCTTGCGGATCCACTGGTGCAGCTCGGTCGATGAATCCCTCTCGTTGCGCAGGTATTCGGTGAAGGAAAAGGTCTGTCGGTCGACATAGGTCTTCAGGAATGAGGGCAAAGCCGTTATTCGGTGCACCCGCCCCAGGCCCATCTCCCCGGGCAGTTCGCCCCGCACCACATATTCGTTATCGATCGCAATCAGCGCTTTCAGCGGGATCTGCTCTCGCAACATCGGATAGGCGCGCGCGGAAACACGGTCGGTATCGGCCACGAACAGGACGATCGGCGCGACGCTGCGCCGCGTGGCCTCTTTCAGGAAGCCGATCTCGTTGGTCATCTTGAAGAATTCGTCGAACGCATGAAAGCCGAGGTCGACCACCTTGGCGACGCCGTCATGGGCAATCAGGCGGTCCATCAGCTGCATCTTGCCAAAGGTGTCCGCGATGTCGGCCGTCTCGGTCACGCGCGGCAGATATTCGAGCAGCGACGGTTCCTTCAGGTTGATGTCGAAGCCGGAGACTGCGCCGTCTTTCAGCAGCAGGAACTCGCTCAAGAGCCGCGCGAGCAGCGTCTTGCCGACCAGCGGACGGGGCGAGCAGACGATGTAAACGGGCGTGAGGCTCATCACCCGCTATATCAAAGGAATTTTTCGCCTAATCCAGCCCTCATCGCGGCGGCTGCGTGACTATTTTTCACCACCGCGGACGCCCGGCTTGGCGCCGACCAGATCGGTCAGCTTGATGCGGTCGAACTCGCTCCAGACGTTGGCGAGCCAGTGCCGGACATAGCCGCGCAGCACGAACGAATAGTTCGCGGCTTCGTCCTCCTTGCCCTTGTTGGCGACGAATTTGAGGAACGGCACCGAGGAAACCTCGACCTGCTCATAGGCCATTTCGTTGAGCTTGGGGATCGTTAGTTCGGTCGCGTCCTTGATACGGTGGAAAGTAGGAGTTGTAGGTCGCCTGGTCCCACTGGAAGAACTGGGTGTCGTTGATGAAGTTCTTCACCAGGTAATATTTGGCGCCCTGCATGAAATTCGCGGTCTCGGCGATTTCATCCAGCGAGGCGATCGAGGGGCCCAATATATGGAACACGGCGAAGGTGATCTGCCCCGCCTTGGCCGCATCGAGAAAGCCGATGTCGCGCAGCGAGGCCAGCGCCGGCGACAGCAGTCCGGCGCGGACGTCGATCACGGTGACGGATGGGCTTGCCGCGTTTAGCGTATCGAAGATTTTCATCTGGTCCGCGGTCGTCGTCATATCGACGATCTCGGTGATGTCGGGGTGGAAGCGCATCAAGGTGCCGCGCGGGGATTCGGTGTCGAATGCCCGGGTCGGCACGTTGTTGGCACTGAAATAGTCCAGAAGCGTCCGCGACACGGTCGTCTTGCCGACCCCGCCCTTGTCCGCGCCCACCACAATCACGACTGGCTTTGCCATGGAATTCCTTTGAACAACGTCTCCGACCGCGGGAGCGATCGGTTGGCCCCGTTCCCTGCTTTCGGCGCGAACATGGCAGAAACAAGGGAGAATTCAATTCCTTAGAGGGCCGTCGCCATGATTCATACCGAATTCGTTAATCCGGAAGGTTAGCTGCGGCAAGGGCTCAGCTGTGCCGGCCCCATGGTCCTTGCGACGGGCCGGAACGGGGGTCCGGAGCGCCGGCAGGCACGCCGTCGTTGCTCCACGGTCCACGGGGAACCGGTGGTTGCCCGTTCTCCGATTCCTCCGGCTCATCGGAGGCGTCTGCCGTATCGGACGGCAAGGCAAGCGGGCCGGGGTCATGACCGCCGGCAAACTGGACCAGCGCCTTGACGCGCGAATCCACCGACGGATGGGTCGCGAACAGGTCGGCAAATCCCTCGCGCGGATTGTCGACACAGAGTTCCATGACCGCGGACGTCGCGCCGGGAAGTTCGCCGCGGTTCTCGATCTTGCGCAACGCCGTGATCATGGCGTCGGGATTTTTGGTCAGTTCGACCGAGCCGGCATCGGCCAGCAATTCGCGGGACCGCGACAGCGCCAGCTTGACGACCTGCGACAACAGCCAGGCCAGCAGGATCAGCGCCACCGCGATGATGACTGCGATGATCGCGCCGCCGGCCCCCTTGCTGTCGCGGTCGGATGACGATGACGAAGAAGAAGACGACGAGGACGACCAGCCGCGGCCGCTCGAATTCCACGACAGGTTGGTGAACATGCGAAAGAACAACTCGCCGAAAAAGCCGACGACGCCGGCGATGATCACCGCGACCACCATCAACTGCACGTCGCCGTTGCGGATGTGCGTGAGCTCGTGGCCGAGCACCGCCTCGATCTCCTGGTCGTTGAGCGCCTGCAAAAGGCCTGTCGTCACCGTGATGGAGTATTGCCGCCGGTTGAGGCCGGTGGCGAAGGCGTTCAGCGCCGGGCTGTCCATCACCTTCAGCTTCGGCATCGGGATGCCGCGCGAGATGCAGAGATTTTCCAGGAGATTATAGAGCCGCGGCTGCTGTTGCCGTGTCACGCTCTCGCCGCCGGTCACGGCGTCGATCATGTTCTGGTGGAAGAAATAGGCGATCACGATCCACAGCGCGGCGGCGATCGTGGCGTAGGGAAAGGCCGCGATCAGGTCGCGCCGGGCCTGTATCAGGTAGAAGTTGACCGACTTGCCGTCGTGCAACAGCACTTCGGCGACCAGCGCGCCGGCAAAGACCACGACATAGATCAGCAGAAACAGCCCGGCGAGCAGCAGCATCGAACGAAACTTGTTCGATGAGATATGCGTGTAGAGACCATACGCGGCCATGGTGGGCTGCTCTGCCGATTTGAAGCGTCAGAACTTCACGGTCGGTACGGTCTCGACTTCGGTGCGGCTGGCGCCGAGGTCGAAGAATTCCTTGCGGGTGAAGCCGAACGTGCCGGCGAACAACGCGGCGGGCAGCTGTTGGATGCCGGTGTTGTATTCCTGCACGGCGTTGTTGAAGAAGCGGCGGCTGGCCGCGATCTTGTTTTCGAGGTCGGACAATTCGCCCGCAAGCTGCTGGAAATTGGCGTTGGCCTTGAGATCGGGATAGGCCTCCGACAGCGCGATCAGTCGCCCAAGCGCACCGCTCAACTGGTTTTCGGCGGCGCCCACCTGCGCCGGTCCTTGTGCCGACATGGCGGAATTGCGCGCCTTGATGACGTCGTCGAGCGTGCCGCGCTCGTGGCTGGCGTAGCCCTTCACGGTCTCCACGAGGTTTGGGATCAGATCGTGGCGCTGCTTGAGCTGCACATCGATGTCGGCAAAGGCCTGGCTGACGCGCTGGCTGAGAGCCACCAGGCGGTTATACGCCCCGAACGCAAACAGTACGATGATGACGATGACGCCGAGAACGATCCAGCCGGTCGACATGACGGACACTCCTGTGGGACGAAAAGGCAGGGAAACCAGACGAAAAACCGGGCAGGCGGCAGCCCGCCGGCGATTTGGGGCATGGCTTTAGTCGGATGTAAGGCGGGATAAGTTCATCCGCTCGTGTCCGGGACGTGGTCCGGCGTCTCTTGACGATGCACCGCGTCGCCCCACCGCCAACGCCGGGCAGCGGCGTAATCCGCTTTGGCGCGGCGAGGCACTTTTGTGAGGGTGAGGCCCACCGGCGTGCAGAGCTTCGCCGTTATCTCGACCTTGCTGCCCGTCGGCTGCGCCAACACGCGCGAAAGGCGCGGCTCTTCCACCGCCGCGCGCGTCAGCGCGACATAGGCGAACTTTTCGTCCTCAAACGGCAGCTCCGCGCTCTTGACCTGCTTGTGCGCGCGCGAGCGCTGCAGGCGCTGGGTGAAATGGCACCAGTCGGGCGCCGCCAGCGGGCATTTGCCATCATGCGGGCAGGGGGCGGCGACATGCGCACCCAACGCGATCAAGTGTTCGCGCAACGCGATGATCCGGGCATAGCCGGCAGGCGTACCGGGTTCGACGACGAGCAGCGTATCCTTGGTCTTCGCCCACATCAGTTCGGCGAGCGCGCGTCGCTCGCCATCCCCAATTTCGCCGATCATGTAGCTTGCCACGACGAGATCGGCGGTACCCGCTTTGGTCAGGGTGGCGCGGGCTTCTCCGCGTTCGTAGCTGACGTCACGCAGGCGAAAGCTGTCGGTGACGAGGCCGAGCGCCAGCGCGCGCAACGCGTCGTTGGCGTCGAGCAGCGCAAAGCGTTGCAGAGATGGGAAGGTTTCAGCCGCCGCCCAGGTCGCCGTTCCCGGCCCGGCGCCGACATCGAGCAGGCTTGACGGCGCGAGGTCCGGCCTGATCTCGACCAGCGCGTTCAGGCTGGCTGTGACAGCGGCATAGGTCGCGGGCATCCGCGCCAGCGCGTAGGCCAGCGCATCGGTCTCCGACCGGATGCCGCCGGAGCCGCCGCCATCGCGATAGGTTTTCGAAATCGACGCGGCGCGGCCGGCGGCGTTGCTGCGCGAAAAGCCCCGCAGCTTACCGTCGAGCGCGGCTTTCAGTTCAGCGGGGAGGTCGGGTGAGGTCATCTTGCGTTCTTTTCCCTCTCCCCTTGTGGGAGAGGGTGGCACGGACGCGCGAAGCGCGTACGGGACGGGTGAGGGGTGTCTCTCCGCGAACTCTGTCTCGGCGGTAAGATACCCCTCATCCGGCGCTTCGCGCTCTCCCACAAGGGGAGAAGGGAAGAAGCCTCACGCCACGTTCTGATCTAGGATCTTCACCGCGTCGTCGAGGCCGACCGAGACCAGTTGCGACACGCCGCGTTCCGCCATGGTGACGCCGAACAGCCGGTTCATCCGCGCCATCGTGATCGGATTATGCGTGATGATGATGAAGCGGGTTTCGGTCGACGAGGTCATTTCGTGCAGCAGGTTGCAGAACCGCTCCACGTTGTGGTCGTCGAGCGGCGCGTCGACCTCGTCCAGCACGCAGATCGGCGACGGGTTGGTGAGGAACACCGCGAAGATCAGCGCCAGCGCGGTCAGCGCCTGCTCGCCGCCCGACAGCAGCGACAGCGTCTGCGGCTTCTTGCCCGGCGGTTTTGCGATGATTTCGAGGCCGGCTTCCAGCGGATCGTCGCTTTCGATCAGGTGAAGCGCCGCCTCGCCGCCGCCGAACAGCTCGGTGAACAGCCGCTTGAAGTGCTCGTTGACGGTCTCGAACGAGGTCAGCAGCCGCTCGCGCGCTTCCTTGTTGAGGCTCTGGATGCCCTGGCGCAGCCGCTTGATGGCCTCGACCAGATCGTCGCGCTCGGTGGTCAGTCCGGTGTGCTGGGTCTCGACCTCGCGGAGTTCTTCCTCGGCGCGCAGATTGACGGCGCCGAGGCGTTCGCGGTCGCGGCGCAGCTTTTCGAGGTTTTCCTCGATCTCGGTGAGCGGCGGCAGTTCCGCGCCCGGCTCGATCTCGGCCAGCCCTGCCACCGCATGCGGCTCGACTTCGAGCATGTCGTGGATTTCGCGCTCGATGTCGGAGAGCCGGCGCTTGGTGCCTTCCATGCGTTCCTCGGCGCGGGCGCAGGCCTCGCGGGCAGAGGACAGCGCTTCGAGCGATGCCTTGGCTTCGCGGTCGGTCTGCGCCATCACGCTCTCGGCGGCGGCCAGCGCGTCGGCGGCGACGCGGCGGGCGCTCTCAGCGGATTCGATTTCGTTGATCAGCGCGCGGCGCTTTTCGGCAAACAGAGCCGGGGCATCTTCAAGCTCGGCACGCTCGGCCGTCACTTCGGTGATACGCGCCTCGACGGTGGCGACCTGGGAGGCCGAGCTCTGCCTGCGGTTCTGCCATTCGGTACGCTCGGCCGTGATCGCCTGCACGCGCTTGTCGGCCAGTTCGGCCTCGCGCGCCAGCGCCTGGGCTTCGGCCCGCACTTGCGCGGCAAAGCGGCGGTGGCCGTCAATCTCGGAGCGAACGGCGCTAAGTCGCGTCTCGGTGTCGAGGGTCGGCGGCAACTCGTCCAATGCGGCGTTGGCGCTCTCATGCGCGGCTTCCGCCTCGCTGCGATCGGCGGCAAGACGGGTATGGGCTTCGGTCAGTGCCGATTTGCGCGCGGCGTGGCGGTTGATCTCACGCTCGGTTGCTGCATGGCGCTCGCGCGCCGCATCGGCCTCGCGCTGCGCGGCCCGCCCGGCCTCGCGGGCGGCGGACTCGGCGGCAGAAGCGGCCTTCAGTTCGGCCTCGGCGTCTTCCAGCGTCTGCCGCTTGCTGGCGGCGTCGGTGCGGGCCTGTTCCAGCTCGTGTTCGATGTCGACGAGGCGCGCGCGTTCGGCGAGACGCCGTGCGGCGCCGGTCGGCGCGTGTGCCGACGCGACAAAGCCGTCCCAGCGCCAGACATCGCCTTCCAGCGACACCAGCCGCTGGCCGGTCTTCAGTTGCGACACCAGTTCGGCGCCGCGCTCCTTCGCCACGACACCGATCTGCGCCAGACGGCGCGCCAGTTCGGCCGGCGCCTCGACATGGGCGGCAAGCGGATCGACGCCGGCCGGCAGCGACGGATCGTCGAAGCTCGCACCCGCATTGGTCCAGCGCATCGGCGCGGAGGGGTCGATGGGGGCGTCAAGGTCGTCTCCGAGTACGGCGCCGAGCGCCTTCTCAAAACCCTTGGTGACGGTGACGCCGTCGATGATCGGCGGCCACAAATTCTTGGTTTCGCCGTTGACGAGTTTTGAAATGGTGCGCGCTTCGGTCTCCAGCCGCTGCACCCGCTTGTCGGCTTCGGTGAGCGGGGCGCGGGAGGCCTCGAGCTTCTGTCGCGCGGCGACATGGCCGGTTTCACTGGCCTGTGCGGCGGCTTCGGAAACCGCCAGTG
>CAVYOM010000030.1:0-205026 GCA_963770135.1 uncultured Alphaproteobacteria bacterium
CCGAACTTGACGGTGTCGCCCGACAGCTTCGAGATGTCGATAATGTCGGCGCGCGCCAGCTTGTCTTCGAGCTCGGCGATGCGGCCTTCGTTGTGCGACTGCTCTTCCTTGGCGGCGTGATATTCCGCGTTTTCCGAAAGGTCACCATGCGAGCGCGCCTCGGCGATATGTTCGATGATGCGCGGACGGTCCTCCGACTGGCGCTTCTTCAACTCGACCTCGAGGGCGGCATAGCCGCCAGCGGTCATCGGTACCTTTTCCATCATCTCTTCCGTCCTTCCATCGTGCGAACCGCCCAGGGCGTTGCGCGCACGAGGCACTTTTTTAGATTTCGATTCGGGCTTTCATGGCCCAACGCGGGCCCGCCAGCCTACTAATTTTCGGCCCGTTCAAGGGCCTACTCAACATCCAAACGAGCGGTGAGTTCCAGCCATACGGCTTTATTGCCAATCGTTTAGCGGGCATTTCAGCCCGACTAACGATCAGTTTTCGGAAAAGTAACTCTGCAGCGTACGGACCTCAAGATCCCCGCCCAGATAGGCGCGGATGCCCTGGGCAGCGGCCACAGCACCCGAAAGAGTGGTGTAATATGGCACTTTATGCAAGAGGGCAGCCCGCCGCAACGAACGGCTGTCGGCCAGCGCCTGCGGCCCCTCGGTGGTGTTGAAAACGAGCTGGATGTCGCCATTGGTGATGGCGTCGACGATATGCGGCCGTCCTTCCAGCACCTTGTTGACCTTCTCGGTCGGAATGCCGTTGTCGGTCAGGAAGCGCTGGGTGCCTGACGTGCCCATCACCTTGAAGCCGAGCGAGTGCAGCAGCCGGACCGCTTCGGCAATGCGGGTCTTGTCGCTCTCGCGCACCGAGACGAACACGGTGCCCTTGCGTGGCACGCGGGTGCCGCCGCCGAGCTGGCTTTTTGCGAACGCCACCTCGAAGGAGCGGTCGATGCCCATGACCTCGCCGGTCGAGCGCATCTCCGGGCCGAGCACGGTGTCGACGCCGGGGAAACGCGCGAACGGGAAGACCGACTCTTTCACGCCGACATGGCCGAGCTGCTTCTTCTTCAGCTTGAAATCCGCAAGCTTCTCGCCGGCCATGACCCGTGCGGCGATCTTCGCCACCGGCGTGCCGACCACCTTGGCGACGAACGGCACGGTGCGCGACGCCCGCGGATTGACCTCGAGCACGTAGATGTCGCCGTCCTTGATGGCATATTGCACGTTCATCAGGCCGACGACGTCGAGGCCGAGCGCGAGCTCGCGGGTCTGCCGCTCGAGCTCCTCGATCATCTTCGCGTCCAGCGAATGCGGCGGCAGCGAGCAGGCGGAATCGCCGGAGTGAATGCCGGCCTCCTCGATATGCTCCATGATGCCGACGATGAAGGTGTCCTTGCCGTCGCACAGGCAGTCGACGTCGATCTCGGTGGCGTCGGACAGATAACGGTCGAACAGCAGCGGATTGGTGCCGAGCACGGTATTGATCTGGCCGGTCTTGTCGTTCGGGTAGCGCGCCTTGACGTCGCCGGGCACCAGTTCGGGCAGGGTGCCGAGCAGATAATCGTTGAGCTGGTTCTCTTCGCGGATGATCTGCATCGCGCGGCCGCCCAGCACATAGGACGGGCGCACCACCAGCGGCAGGCCGAGATTGGCCGACACCAGCCGCGCCTGCTCGACCGAATAGGCGATACCGTTCTTCGGCTGTTTCAGCCGCAGCTTGTCGAGCACGCGCTTGAAGCGGTCGCGGTCCTCGGCGAGGTCGATGGCGTCGGGCGAGGTGCCGAGGATCGGCACGTCGGCGGCTTCCAGCGCACGCGCCAGCTTGAGCGGGGTCTGGCCGCCGAACTGCACGATCACGCCGTGCAGCGTGCCGTTCGTGCGCTCCTTCGCGATGATTTCCAGCACGTCCTCGGCGGTGAGCGGCTCGAAATAGAGCCGGTCGGCGGTGTCGTAGTCGGTCGACACCGTCTCCGGATTGCAGTTGACCATGATGGATTCGTAGCCGGCGTCATGCAGCGCGAAACAGGCGTGACAGCAGCAATAATCGAACTCGATGCCCTGGCCGATGCGGTTCGGCCCGCCGCCGAGGATGATGACCTTCTTCTTGTCCGACGGCGTGCTCTCGTCCGCCGGCACGCCCGCGAACGGCGCTTCATAGGTCGAATACATATAGGCTGTCGGGGAGGCGAATTCGGCCGCACAGGTGTCGATACGCTTGTAAACCGGGCGAACGTCGAGCGCGTGACGCTTCGCCGTCACCTCGGCCTCCGTCGTTTCCGCGAGCACGGCAAGCCGCGCGTCGGAGAAACCCATCGTCTTCAGCGAGCGCATGCCGAAGGCGTTGCCCGGCAGGCCGTTCTTGCGGACCTTGTCTTCCATGTCGACGATGCCACGCATCTCGCTGAGGAACCACGGATCGATCTTGCAGGAATTGAAGATCTCCTCGTTCGACCAGCCGAGCCGCATCGCCTGCGCCACCTGCAGGAGACGGTCCGGCGTCGGCGTGCCGAGCGCTGCGCGGATCGCGTTCTTGTCGTCGTCGCGGCCGAGCCCCTCGATCTCGATTTCGTCGAGCCCGGTCAGGCCGGTCTCGAGCCCGCGCAGCGCCTTCTGCAGGCTCTCCTGGAAGGTGCGGCCGATCGCCATCACTTCGCCGACCGACTTCATCGACGTCGTCAGCGTGGTGGAGGCGCCGGGAAATTTCTCGAACGCAAAGCGGGGAATCTTGGTGACGACGTAATCGATCGTCGGCTCGAACGAGGCGGGCGTCGCGCCGCCGGTGATGTCGTTGGCGATTTCATCGAGCGTGTAGCCGACCGCAAGCTTGGCGGCGACTTTTGCGATCGGGAATCCCGTCGCCTTGGAAGCCAGCGCCGAGGAGCGCGACACCCGCGGGTTCATCTCGATCACCACCATGCGGCCGTCGGCGGGGTTGACGCCGAACTGCACGTTGGAGCCGCCGGTCTCGACGCCGATCTCGCGCAGCACCGCCAGCGAGGCGTCGCGCATGATCTGGTATTCCTTGTCGGTCAGCGTCAGCGCCGGCGCCACCGTGATGGAATCGCCGGTGTGCACGCCCATCGGATCGAGGTTCTCGATCGAGCAGACGATGATGCAATTGTCCTTCTTGTCGCGCACCACCTCCATCTCGAACTCTTTCCAGCCGAGCACGGATTCCTCGATCAGGACTTCGTTGGTCGGGGAGGCGTCGAGGCCGCGTTCGATGATGTCGAGGAACTCTTCCTTGTTGTAGGCGATGCCGCCGCCGGTGCCGCCCATGGTGAAGGAGGGGCGGATGATCGCGGGCAGCCCGATCTCGGACAGCGCCATCAGCGCCTGGCCGAGCGCATGCTCCTGGTAGCGCTTGCGGCGCTCGCTCTCACCCAGCGTCCATTGCCGTTCGAGCTCTTCGAGCGCGGCACCGGACAGCTTCTCGCGTTCGGCGTGGTATTTGTCGCGATAGGATTTCTTCAGGGCAGAGGCATTGGCGAGCCGCGACTTCGGCGTTTCAAGCCCGATCTTGGTCATGGCCTCGCGGAACAGCTGGCGGTCCTCGGCCTTGTCGATGGCGTCAGCGGTGGCGCCGATCATCTCGACGTCGAACTTGTCGAGCGTGCCCTGCCGGCGCAGCGACAGCGCGCAGTTCAGCGCGGTCTGGCCGCCCATGGTCGGCAGCAGCGCAAAGCCGCCCGGGATGACGTGGCGTTCCTTTTCGATGATCTTGGCGACGATTTCGGGGGTGATCGGCTCGATATAGGTCGCGTCCGCCAGTTCCGGGTCGGTCATGATGGTGGCCGGATTGGAATTGACGAGGACGATGCGGTAGCCCTCTTCCTTCAGCGTCTTCACCGCCTGGGTGCCTGAATAGTCGAATTCGCAGGCCTGGCCGATCACGATGGGACCGGCGCCGATGATCAGGATGGTGGAGATATCTGTTCTTTTGGGCATCAGCTCTCAGACTGGAAATTGGGCACAAAAAAAGGGCGCGCATGCCGCGCGTCCCCTAAGCCAAGAGCGCGGGTCACCCTCGCGCGCGGGTGGTCTTTAGACCAGATTCCGCACCCGCGAAACCCCCAAAAACGGGCCATCAACGGGGATTTTCCAGGACTTGGCGCCCTTCGGGCTACGGCGTGGCAAGCCCGCCCGCTGGATCGAGACTAGGGCGTGTGCTGGTGCGTTCGGCTGGCTTGCCTAGCCGAAGCTGGCGGAGCCAGCGAAGGCTGGAGGCCCGGCCTGGATTTGAACCAGGATAAAGAGCATTGCACTGCTCCCGCGTCGACGCTTCCGCCACCGGGCCGCGGCAATCATCGCCGATCACGGCGCGGTGAACCATACCTTACCGCGCCTTAGGGTTAACAACCTCGGGCAGCGGATCAACTGAGCTGTAGGGCGTGCCGGGCCACGAAGGTCATCCGCCAGGGATTGTGGCCGATGTTCTGCTGCGCGCGCGAGGCGGAGAAGCCGGCCCGGGCGAGCTTCTCGATCATTTCATTCTCGCCGTAGCGCTGCAGCCCGACGCGGGTGCGCAGCTGCCGGTAGTCCGACAGCGCGGTGCTCGCCAGCCCATACAGGGCGTCTTTCAGGAAGCCGTGGGTGCGTGCGAATTTCAACAGCGCCAGCACGTCTCTGGCCATGCCGACTTCGGGCCGCAGGATGTCGCCCAGCACCAGGCGGCCGTTGGGCTTCAACAGCCGGCGAACGACGGCAAATGCCGAATCCAGCTCCTCCGGCGTCATGTATTGCGCGACCGAATTCATGACGACGAGATCGATCGCCTCTTCCGTCTCTCGTGAGATCGTCGAGCGAGCGGACGCGGATCTTGGTGTTCGGCGCAAAGCGCGCGATCAGCCGGCCGCGGACGCCGGGGGCGGGCTCGGCCAGATAGAGCTGGGCACAGGCGTCGGCCACCCGGGCGGCGAACAGCGCCTCGCCGCAGGCATAGTCCAGCACGACGGAGTCGGGCGAGGAGATGTAGCCGATGATGTCGCGCGCGATGATCTGGAAATGCAGGTCGCGATGCAGCTTGCTCGCATAAATCGTATGCGTGGAATCGTAATAGTCGATCCATTCGTCCATGCGCGCGCGCCCGGTAAAATCAGCTGGTTCCGGTGTCGGAACCAGCCTGAAAGTGATGCGTTAGGTCGTCCGACGGCCAATGTCCACCGCCGCCAAAGTCCGTCTCCTAACAGGAAGGTGCAACGTGAGCAAAACCAGCAACAAATCCGACAAGATAGCCCCCGAGCTTGATACACCGACCGACTTGCCGCAGGCCGCGGTGGACAAGATATCCAAGTCGCTCAATACGTTGCTGGCGGATGCATTCGCCCTCTACCTGAAGACGAAGAATTTCCACTGGCATGTCAGCGGCCGGCATTTCAACGACTATCATCTGATGCTGGACCAGCAGTCGGAGGCGATTTTCGCCACCACCGATCAGCTCGCCGAACGGGTGCGCAAGCTCGGCGGCACCACGATCCGCTCGATCGGGCAGATCGCCAAGCTGCAGACGATCCAGGACAACGACGACGACTATGTGCCGCCGCGCGAAATGCTGCGCGAGCTGATGGAAGACAACAAGAAGATGGCGGCGGCGATGCGCAAGGCCCACAAGCTTTGCGACGACAACGAGGATTCCGGCAGCGCAAGCCTGCTCGAAGTCTTCATCGACGAGACCGAGCGCCGCACCTGGTTCTTGTTCGAGGCCAGCCGTCAGGAAGGCGCCAACGCGGCCTGATCGCGGGTGCGCTTGAGCAGGCGCGGCAGGGTCGGCCTTGCCGTCCCTGCGGCCTGCGGCGAGCTGCCTGCAGGATATTCCCGTCGCGCCCAGCCCGGTTTTGCGGTAGGCTGCGCTGCGGCTTCGAACAGCGGCGGCCCGAAGCTTTTGCTGCGATCCGAAGGAGGCGGGAGATGCCTATCTCTTTTCGATGATCGTTTTGAGCTCGCAGATGGTCGTTGCGGTGGCAGACGGAATGCCGAACTTCGACATTGCGCGGAGTTGCAAGCTCGACGTCGCCGCCACCACCGGCCTCTCCGTTGACCAGTCGATCAAGAGCTGCGTGAACGATGAACAGAAAGCGAAGCGGCAGCTCGCAAGCCAATGGTCGAAATTCCCCGCGCCAAGCCGGGCAAGCTGCACCTCGCAAGAGAGCATCGGCGGCACGCCGAGCTACGTCAGTTTGCTGACATGCCTGCAGATGGGGCAGTGGAACCGTTAGCTGACCTGGGCTGATTTTCACTCAGGCAATCGGTGCGGGCTGCCTTCGGTCAAAGGGTGATGGTGCGACGAACGCGTCACCGCGTGCGGACGCTGACGCCTGCGAAATCACCTGCGATAGCTGGCTTACGGACGGCGTATCTGGATACATTGGATCTGTGCCCCCGATGCTTGCAAAATAGGGCCGGCAAATAGCCACAGGGCCACCCATGACCTGCTTCGACAGAAATTGCGATGCGTCCCGGTCGAAGTGCATGTCGACGTCGTTCTGATACTGCGGTCGCAGTAACAGGAAAGGTAATGCACGCTATGGGGCAAACGCGACGTTTTTGACCTCGGGCCAGCCTCGCCTGCCACCCGGAGCGGACATCGTCAGGCCGCCTCGACATGTCTCAGAGGTGCCAAACAGGCGACATCGCACCTTCGGTTTGAGGCGGTCGCGAACTGAGACAGCAATGGTGACGGAGCTAAAAGCTCATGCGGCGCGACCAAAGAGATGAAGCGAACTCCTTGTTGCTGAATTGTCACCGCATCGAAAATAGCAAGCATAGTCTGCCCCCCATCAATCAACTCGGTTGGGCAGGAGGTGCTGCGCGCAGTATATTTCGGAGCTGTGGCCGACCTTTCAGGAGGCGACAGTGCAGAAAATTTTCCTGGTGGGAATTGCTGCTGCGGGATTGTTGAGCGGGTCTGCTCTTGCATCGGACTTGCCTGTCAAAGCCCCCGTGTACACTGCTCCGATCGCGCCGCCCTACAATTGGTCAGGGCTTTATGTGGGCGCCAACTTCGGCGGGGGATGGTCAAACGGCAGCGTGAACATTCCTGGCAACAATCTGTATGGCGGCCTAAGCGAATTCATTGGCGGCGTGCAGGCGGGCTATAACTTCCAGGCCGGTCATTTTCTGATTGGTGTCGAAGGTGAGTTCGGTGGGGCTGGCTTTGCTCATCCGCTCCTTCCTGCTCCGACGTTAGGCCTTGTGGACCAGCGCTGGATCGGCACCGCGGCGGGCCGCATCGGCCTCGTCAACGATCGATGGCTCCTGTTTGCCAAGCTTGGCGGCGGCTGGGTGCACAGCAACGCTACTTTGAATCTTCCCGGCACAATTTGGAACGGATCCAGCACCAGCAGCGGCTGGTTGGCTGGCGCCGGCATCGAGTACGGCTTCAAGTCGCATTGGACGGTCAAACTCGAATACGATTATCTGGGGCTGTCAAACTGGAATTCTCCCACACTCCCTTCGGTGGCTTTGAACCGCGACCTTCAAATGGTCAAAGCCGGGATCAATTACAAATTCCAGAGCGGCCTTCCCGATACAGCTGAGGCGCCGAAGCCTTCGCATGAACCTTCAAAAGATGAAGACCTACAGAAGCAATCACAAAACCCGATCGCGGATCTGGTCAGCGTGCCGTTTCAGAGCAACACCAATTTCAACGCGGGACCCTTCAGTCGCACCCAGGAAGTATTCAACATTCAGCCCGTCGTGCCGATGCACCTGAGCGATGACTGGAACCTGATTTCACGTACCATCATCCCATTGCTGAGCCAGCCAAGTCCGTTCTTCGACAGCAACACCAACGGCGTTGGCGACATTACGCAGTCGTTGTTTCTTTCCCCCACCCACCCGGGCAAGCTCATCTGGGGCGTTGGCCCCGTCTTTACCATTCCCTCCGCCAACGATCCCATCCTCGGGACCGGCAAATTCCTGCTGGGCCCAACGGCCGTCTTCCTGGTCACACCGGGACATTGGGTGATCGGCGTATTGCTCAATAACCAGTGGTCGGTCGGCGGCAATCCACTGCGACCGCCCGTCAACGCCTTCCTCGCCCAGCCCTTCGCCAACTACAACTTGGCGCACGGCTGGTACCTGAACACATCACCCATCATCACCGCGGATTGGCTCGCGGCATCGGGCGAGCGGTGGACTGTGCCGGTCGGCGGCGGCTTCGGTCGGGTTTTCAGAGTGGGTGATCAACCGGTCAACGCATCGATCCAGGTCTATTACAGCGCGATACGTCCGACTGGCGCTCCGCCCTGGTCATTGCGGGCTAGTCTCGCGCTGCTGTTCCCGGTCAAATGACGCGGCTGTAGGCGCGTAATGATACTTGTGCCTCGGCGTAGTCCGATATTCCCGCATACGGTCCACATCGAACTCGGTATGGTTTAAGAACGAATCTCCGATTGGCGGAACATCAGCGATCAAGATAGGCCCCGATTTGCTCGGCGCCATCAACAGCTAGTTCAATGCAGAACCGTCACACCATGCGTCTGCAATGCCTCGATAACGCCGTCGAAGATCAGCGCAACGCCCATCGCCGAGACGAAGAAGCCAACTATTCGCGTGATCGCATCGATGCCCATAGCGCCGAGCCTGTCGAAAAGTTTACCGGCATATGCCAGACACAGGTAGGTGACGACCATCGTTGCGAAAATAGCCGCGACGATCGCCATGAAGGAGGCCAGTTCCGCGGATGATTGCTTGATCGTCGCAGTCATGCCGAGGATGGTGGCGATAGCGCCTGGTCCGCACATGAGCGGCATCGCAAGCGGCACGAAAGCTATGTTGCCGCCCTGATCCGCGCCACCGGCCGGAATCACGCCACCAGAAGCGGATGGTGAAAATAGCTCAAAGCCGATCTTCATCAGGATGATGCCGCCGACGATGCGGACCATGCTCAGCGGCACGCCGAACAGGCGTAGGATCAGCGTTCCGAAGATCAGAAAAAAGAGAGATAGCAGCAGCGCATAGAAGCAGGCTTTACGTGCCACCTGGCGATGTGTGGCGGCGTCCCTGCCTTCCAGCATCTTGAGATAGACCGGCAGGACCTCGAACGGATTTATTATCGCGAGCAATGTCGCGAACGTACCTACGAACAGCGAGAGTTCGTGACCCATCAACTCTTGTCCCCCTTCGGATTCTAAGTTTTTCTCACTTCTGACCGGTTAAGTGACTAGCTCTGAGCCTGCGCCTCACTCCTTCTCAGGGTGCTCGACTTCTGTGAAAAGGCTTCCCTGTGCCGCACCTGAGCCTGCGCGGCCGCCGCCGGCACCGCGAAGCACCCATGCTGCACTCACCGCGAGAACTGCACCCACGAGTGGGCCTGCGACATACACCCAGTAGCTCGTGAAGTCGGTTGCGACTAAGTTCGGGCCGAACGTGCGCGCGGGATTCATCGACGCTCCCGAGATAGGGCTCCCCCACAGCCCGGCGAGCGCAATGTACGCGCCGACGCCGATTGCGCCGAAGATCCCGATGTTCTGGGCGCCGGACGCCGTGCCGAGAATGACACTGACGAGACCGAGGGTCAGCACGGCCTCCATCAGAAACGCATCGAACGCGAGGTATCCCGACGCGGGATAGTTGGACCCGTAGCTGGCTGACACGTTGATCACCGCGTGCAGGAACAGTGCCGCGAGCGTCGCGCCGATCAACTGCACGAAGATGTATCCCGGCACGCGACGCCATGGGAAGTCGCCACGCAGCGAGAACGCGATACTGACCGCGGGATTGAGGTGAGCGCCGGACACCTTGCCCATGAAGAGGATGATCGCCATCACCATCAGGCCGGGTGCGACGACTGCAGCGGCACGGCTGATCGTGCCGGGAAAGGCCTGCCCCATCATGCCGCCGCCGGCGGCCACCAGGACGAGGAAGAACGTGCCGAGCAGCTCCGAGAAGAGGCGGCGCCACTCTTGGCTCGGATCGTGGAAGTCGTTTAGCGACGCGACAAGCTCCTGATCCATGCTCAGTCCGTCGGCCTCTGCATGCGCCATGAGTTGCTCTTTCCTCTAGCCGATGCCGCCGTCCGTTAGCCTCTCCCACTGGGCCAGCACGGCTCGTCGGGTCTTCGGCGCGCTTGCGGATTTCTCACGCAGGATGGGCATGCCTTCAATCCTCCAAGACGGGCCCACACCAGCCGGGCAGGTAGCTCGCCTCCTCGTTTTTGGCCAGTTCCAGGGCTTGCTCGAGGGCGGCCTCGAAGTGGGTCTCAACGGTTTTGCGCTTGACCCGTCGGCGCAAAAAATCCGCCCACAAGAACTCGCTGAACGGCGTCGTGTCCTTGGCGTACCCGCCGGCGCGCCGTAATTCGCCCGCCAGCGAGCGGAACGGATCGTCAATAAGCCCGGCCACGGTCTTCGGCAAATCCTTGTAAGGGCGCAGGCGGCCCTCGTCGTCGTACGAATGCATCCAGCTGTGATTGTCCAGGACGAACCAGAACGAATCGGGCTCCAGCGTCCTGAGGTTTTTCACCACGGTAACCAATATCTCTTCGACCCCTTCTTCATGGAGCGCACGCGCCAGGTGGTGATGATCGATCACGTAGTGGCGGTCCTTCGGGCCAAGCACGACCGGGATCATATGCTTGCCTAGAAACTCGGCTCCTTTGCTTTTGCTCTCGTCACGCCAGCGCTTGCGCTTCTCCTTGACCTCGCGAATGCCGACCGTCATCTGGGTCGGGCGCAGGTCTGTGATCGCAACGGTCTTGAGAATGGGTTCGCGAATCGACATCATTCGGGCTCCTAGATCATTAGTCCCGAAATGTTCGCTTTCAGTAGAAGTGGTCTTCGTCTCGTCGGCGAACGAATAACCCTCACCTCATGGGTAGATTCCCTTGATCTAGATCAAGGGTTGGCCAGCACTCGGGGGCGTAAAGCACCGCGTTGGATGCGCCTGTTACGGCGCAACGGATAGTTGTGTTCTTGGTCGATGACCATGCGGATATTCTGAAGAGCGCGTCGCGGCTGTTGGCAGTCCCAAATACGAAATAGTCATTTCGAGGGAGCCTGACCATGAACTCCACCCCCACCATTCGCGCATTAATATTGTCGGCTTCCGTTCTGGCTCTCACAGCCGGTTCGACATTCGCCCAGCAGACCACCGGAACGCCGGGTTCACCCAGCGCCACGACGACGATAGACGGCAAGTATCTGCCAAATCCGCCCGCGCCGTTCGGCGGAACGATCAATATGGATGCCCAGGAATCCAAGCCATATTGGCCCCCGAGCATCGTGCCGCCCAAGGGCGCGCCCAACGTGTTGCTGATTATGACCGATGACCAAGGTTACGGCGTGTCCGGCACCTTTGGCGGTGTCATCCCGACACCGTCGATGGACCGCATCGCGAACGCCGGCCTACGTTACACACAGGTCCACTCGACTGCTCTCTGCTCGCCGAGTCGGGCGGCGCTGATCACCGGCCGCAACCATCACTCGGTGGGCTTTGGCGTGATCGCCGAAATGTCCACTGGTTACCCTGGGTACGACTCCGTCATAGGGCCGGAGAGCGCCACGATCGGGACGATCCTGAAGCAGAACGGCTATGCCACGTCGTGGTTCGGCAAGAACCACAACACGCCCAGCTATCAAATAAGTTCGGCGGGGCCGTTTGACCAATGGCCGAATGGGATGGGGTTCGATCACTTCTACGGCTTCATGGGGGGCGAGACTGACCAGTGGACACCGTTTCTCTTCCGCGACAAGACACAAATCTTTCCGTGGACAGAACGCCCTGGCTACAACCTCATCACCGGTATGGCCGACGACGCGATCGACTACCTGAAGGGGCTGAACAACGCTGCCCCCGACAAGCCATTCTTCCTCTACTATGTGCCCGGCGGCTCACACGCACCGCACCACCCCACGCCAGAGTGGATCAAGACGATCGGCGACATGCACCTGTTTGATCAGGGCTGGGAAAGGTTGCGCGAGACGATCTTTGCCAATCAGAGACGGCTTGGCGTAATTCCGGCAACTACCCAGCTCACGCCATGGCCGGATGGCCAACCCGAATTTGGCGGGGCGAAGCTTGCGAAATGGGACACGCTCACTGCCGACGAGAAGAAACTATTTATCCGTCAGGCGGACATTTTTGCGGCCTACACGGCCTATACCGACCATGAAATCGGCAGGGTTATTCAGGAAGTCGAAGCCCAGGGCAAGCTCGACAACACACTCATCATCTTTATCTGCGGCGACAACGGCACGAGCGCTGAAGGGACCATCCTCGGCATCCCGAACGATTTGGCCGCGATGCAAGGCGTCGTCGTTCCGGTCGCCGAGCAGTTGAAGTTCTATGACGCTTGGGGTTCGGCTGAGACCGCGCCCCATATGGCGGTGGGCTGGACCTGGGCCTTTGGTACCCCGTTCAAATGGACAAAGCAGGTCGCGTCGCACTTCGGCGGTACGCGTCAAGGCATGGCCATCTCGTGGCCCGGTCACATCACGGACCTCGGCGGCGTCCGCCATCAGTTTCATCATTTCATCGACGTCGTGCCTACCATCCTTGAAGCGACCGGCATTCAAGCGCCGGTCATGGTCGATGGCGTGGCACAAAAGCAGATTGAAGGCGTGAGCATGACGTACACGTTCGATAAAGCCAACGCGAACGCCCCGTCAACGCGGACGACGCAATATTTCGAGATGTTTGGCAACCGCGCCATCTACCACGACGGCTGGCTTGCCGCCACCACGCCACCGGAAGGTCCCTGGCTGATGGGCTTGGGCCGATTGCCAAACGTGCTCAACGGCTATCGCTGGGAGCTTTACAACATCGCCGAGGATTACTCTGAGAACAATGATCTCGCCGCCAAGATGCCGGACAAGCTGCGTAACATGCAGGAGCTTTTCTTGGTCGAGGCACAGAAATACAACGTGTTCCCGCTGGATAACAGCGTCGCCACTCGCGCAGCCACGCCGCGACCGAGCGCGACCGCTGGTCGGAGCGTCTTCACCTACTCCGGTGAATTGTCCGGTCTTCCCTACAGCGCCGCCCCTAACATTCTGGGCAAGTCTTTCTCCATCACCGCCGAAGTCGACATTCCGCAAGGCGGTGGAGAAGGCATGATCAATACCCTCGGTGGCCGGTTCGGTGGTCACGGTCTCTACATGCTCAAGGGCAAGCCGATCTTTGTGTACAACTTCTTTGATCTGGAACGCTTCCGCTGGGAAGGCTCGGCGGCGCTCGCGCCCGGCAAGCACACCGTCCTGTTTGACTTCAAGTATGACGGTCCGGGTTTCGGCAAGGGCGGCACCGGCGTGCTGTCCGTGGATGGCAAGGAAGTCGCCACCAAGACGATCCCACACACCATGCCTTTCCTCGAGACGTTTGACGAGACCTTCGATGTCGGGATGGATACCCGCACGGGCGTGGACGATAAGGACTACCAGCCGCCGTTCCGGTTCACCGGCAAGATCGATAAACTTACGGTCAAACTGGTCCCCCTGAGCGTGGCGGAAGAAAAGCTGCTCCAGCAAAAGGCCCAGGAGACGAGAGGAAAGGCACAGTAGTCGCTCCACCTCTGTTGTCTGGCATTTGGCTTTCTGGCTTTGAGCTGGAAATTGCTCGCGATGTCCGGGTGGGATCAGACTCGGAAGTCGAGTGAGCCGACACCGACTTTCACTTTACCACAATCAGCGGCCATAGCGGTGTGCGAGTGCCAAGTCAGCTTTGTGGCACAATTGCAGATATTGGACAGCGGCGCAGGATCGCCTTTCTAAACCACTGACAAGCCGCAGCCTGGTTGATCCTAATATTTTCTGACGACGGGCTTTGTCGTCGGAGGCGCTCCGGGCGCGGGCGGTGAGATAGAGAAAGTCACCCAGGTATTCCAGCCT
Source organism: uncultured Alphaproteobacteria bacterium (assembly GCA_963770135.1). Lineage (GTDB taxonomy): Bacteria > Pseudomonadota > Alphaproteobacteria > Rhizobiales > Xanthobacteraceae > Bradyrhizobium. The sequence goes on from CAVYOM010000030.1 coordinate 13,826, forward strand.
GATGGCCGGTTTTCCGCAGCGAACTCGCCGTAAGCCTTGAAATTGAGATAGCCCTGCATGTCGCCGACCGGGAAAAGGAATCCGATCTGGGGACCGACGCCAACCACCTGGGACTGGAAGCAGCCGACACGGTCGCCTGGACCGCTGTCGCAGCCGAGCTCCTTGTAAACATAGCCTACGAGGCCAACCATGACCTGCTTCGACAGGAACTGCGATGCACCCCAGTCGAAATGCATGTCGACGCCGCTCGTATACTGCGTCGATGTATTCTTGGTATTGTAGGTGAAGCCGAGCACGCCAGAAAACTCATGGCCGGTCTGCGGATTGAAATAGGTGTAGCCGCCGCCGCCGTCGATGGCGCCGTGTCCGATGCCAATATTCGACAGGCGGTTGGATTGATAAGCGCCAACCGGAATGTCGCCCGTAATATAGGTCATGTAGTTGTGGACGCCGGCGTTCCATTTCAATTGGAACATCGGCGCCAGGTCCCCAAAGCCCCATGTCGTGTCGCTGATGCTGTCGGACCGCGAGAAGGGAACGCTGTTGCCGAACGGGCCCGTGATCACGCCTGACAAGGTGCCCGCCAGGCTGGTGCCGACGACGCCATAGGCCGCCATGAGGGACACCGACGCCTGGCCGCCGAGCACCGGCGTTTCGAATACATAGCTCGGGATCACAAAGCCAAGATTGCCGGTGGCGTTGATATTCAAATTCAGATTTGCGTTCACGGTAAGGTTGCCCGGAATCCTGCCGAGCGTGAATTCACGTGCGCGTGCGACGTCGGCGCCTGCCGATACGGAGGTATGGTAGTAGATATTCGCCAGCGACCAACCCGGCTGCTGCGGCGTGGCCGCCAAGCTTCCAAAGAGGCCGGGGACCCAGAAGCTGACGCCGCCTTCATCGGCGTGTGCCACGCCGGGAAGGCCGGCCAGCATCGCAATCGACAGGCCGGCACCTGTATATTTGAGAAGGGCGTTGAGTCCTCGATTGAACGATTCGTGCGCCATCTGCTGCTCGCAATGCCCTGAGATCACAGTGATCAATCCGAGATTGACATGGATTGAATGTCTCGTCGTAAGCTATTGGCGTGCGGAAGCGATCCAGATCGAAATTCCATCGCAACTGTTGCGCGAAAGTCGCGAGAAATCGCCTGCTATTCACTGCAACGGGCATTGCGCGAGCATGACGGCCGCGGATCAGTCATCGGGACAATGACGCCCGGCGTGCATGGGGTCGCACAGGTGCGCCGGCGCCGAAGCGCCGGCGGGCCGTCAACTTTTACTGGGCCGAAATGCCCACCGTTGCTTGCGACTTCACGACCGGCGGCGGATTCCATTTGCCGGTCAGCGCTTCCGACTTCGGCGCGTAGAGGCGCATCGTCAGATTGAACGGCGCCTGCGGCGCAGGAAGCCAGTTGGCTTCGAGTTCCTTGCCGGGGCTGGCGTTCTGGAAATAGAGGTCGAGCGAACCATCCGCATTGTATTTGAACGGCATCCAGCTGGAGACCGCAAAACGGTTCAGCGTGTTGCCGACCTGGAAGCCGTCCTGATCGTAGAGCGTGATCGACCAGAACGCATTGACAGGCGGCGTGGCGCCCTTCTCGAAGGTGATGGTGTATTTGTTCGCGCCATCGAGCGGCTTGCCGGTGTCGTCGGCGAGATTGAGCGGATAGATGGCATCCTCGACCACGTTGGCGCCAAGTCCCTGCTGCGCGATAATGGCCCGCTTCAGGTAATAGTTACCATACACGCCCATCGTGTCAGTGTTCATCCCCCAGCCGTTGGCAACCCGCGCCAGCGTCGGCACCTTCCAGGCCATCAGCTTCTGTGCGTCCTGCGGTGCGGTTTCCAGCGCCCTTTGCACGACTGGATCGAGCTTGCCGATGTCAAAGCTCTTGCCGGGCTCGATGCCGATTTTCTTCATCTGCGCGAGGATCGGCTCGTCGGTGATATGAGGCGGATGCAGCTTGAGCAGCTCCGCGGCATTGGCGAAATACACCCCAGCCGTCATCGTATCGACCTGAGTCTTTGGCGGCGTCTTCATGTCGACGCTTGGGTCGGGCTTGAATTCGACCGGCCTGGGCGTTTTGCCATACTCGGAAAGCAGGGTGACCTTGTAGCCGGCCTGGATCTTGTGAACTGCAGGGTAGTCCGGCGGACCGTCGGTCTTGGTCCGGCCGATCAGCCAGACATAGGGTGTCGGCGCGTCGATCCGTTGGGTGTCCTTTGGCAGTCTGAACTCCTCAGCGAACCTTTCGCGCAGATCCGGCCTCCAGCCCGCCGGCGCCACCAGGAATGTCCCGGCCTTGGTACCCGTCGTGCGCCAGCCCGGCGATGCGAAGACGTCCGTCCACATGTCGAGCATCGGCAGCAGGTAATACCTTCCATCGGTGTCCGGCGCCGAGATGACGACCGGCTCTTTGGTCATGTCGAGCCAGGAGACGGAATACAGCGTATCGAAGTTGGAGCGCACCACGCCTTTGAAATCTGCCGGCGGGTATTCGGGCACGTTGACGAACGTGTTCATCGGCCCCCTGAAATCGGTGGTGCCGTTGGTAAATTGCTTGCGGGATATATCCATCGACATGATGGAGTAGAAGTACACGTAGGCGTCGACCGCGATGGCGTGCGCCTCCTGTTCGGTGATCGGCGTCGTCGATTGGGCCAGTGCGGCGGGTGCTGCCGCCGCACCAAGGCAGAGAGACAATGTTAGTGGCAGGATTCCTCGAAACATGTCGAACCTCCTCTTCTGATTTGTTGATTTTTAATTTGCTGCTTTCGTTCAATTCTCCTTGTCCGCCGTCGAAATCTTGGCGCCATCTCCTGATGGCCGGCGCGACGTTCCTGTCGTTTAGCTGATCGGCATCATATCGCCGCGGCCTTGGCCGACAGGCGTCGCACGTGTCTTCTCGTTCAGTAGCAGGGCGGATAGGGGGAGTAGTCGCAAGCCGGCCGGGCGCATGACGGATTTTTCAGCACGACGACGGTGTCCTTCGCCGAACCGTCCTTGCCGAACACGGACAAGGTTGCGTTCGGCGACGCGGCGAGCATTCCGAAAATCTGATTCAATGCTGTGATACGCATGACATCATTCCTTGTACAAAAAACGACGGAACGACTTGAAGCCCTCGCGCTTGGGCGCGCGAGGGAGCGCATTTGAAAGCCTGGGCACGCCAAGGCGCGCATCTGCAAGAGAACGTGCAACGTGGCTGCATCAAACGCCTGACGGCGCATGCGTAATCGAAATTTTAAACGTGGTTAAAAAAAGCTGCTGTGAGGCGATATCGGATATTTCTTGAAACCTCCTCGCAAATGGAACTTTAGCACAACCGAATGATGAGGGCCACATGATCATTATTCTGTGTCCCTACCTCGTCGCGCTTCGGGCCGTGTTCTCGAAATTCAGACTGCTGCGGTGGGGCTGGTTGTCCCGGGACCATCTCGCTAAGCGGGTTTGTCCTCGCGATTTTTCTCGCGTTTTTTTGTCATCTCGCGCCGTCGCGTGTGCCGGCAGTGGGCGTGATCGGTCTCCTGGCGTCGATTCTGGTGGGTGGGCTCCTGTACGGCCGATCTCTAGCCGCCCAGACGCAAAATTATCAGAATGCGCGCAAAAAGCGCACGTCTTTAGATTGTCCTGCAAGATTCCGATAATCAATTTAAGCGAGCTTGTGAGAGGCTTCGCTATCATGAAGGCCCGTGCGCCCGCGCAGGATGCTACGGTGCAGCCGACCCGTGCGTTACTGGCTGTTTTGATTTGGAAACGAGCGAATGCATAAAGTTATCGAATTTCGCGGCCCACAGTCCGAACCCGTGTCGGAACCGCTGGCGGCCCCCCCGGCCATGGAGCCGATTTTGGCGGTGGTTGATTTATTGGCCCGTACCCTCAATTGCATCAAGACCATGTGCGCGACCGAGCCGATGGGGCCGATCCGCGACAGGCTGGAGACCGAGCGCGCAAACCTCGTCATCGGGCTTTTTGTCGCCCGGGTTGCTGCCATGCGGCTGTCTTCCGGCGAGGAGGCCGCGGAGGTTGCAGCCAATTCGACCGCGCCGATCGCCCGCCGCGGCTGACCCGGTTCACAAGGTCGCAGCGCTACTTGCCGGGATGGCGCCGCAGCCAGGCGAGCAACTTGCCGAAATCTGCCGACATCGCGGTGTCGGATTGCGAGAGCACGGTTTGGCTTCCGTCATCCTCGATGGTGATGGTGTAGCTCATTTCATCCCGCGCTCGCCCCGAGCGCACGGGCGGGGGCGCTGAAACGGCCGACGCCGCGAGCGTCTTGAGCTCGGAAGCCGTGGAATCGTCCAAAGCCCCCGAATCCACGACCAGGGGCGGGCGCTGCAGATTGATGCCCGCCGCCTGGCCGCCATGTTGGGAAAGCTTAACTTTCATGTCCACCCATCCAGGCGGTGGTCAGGATTGAGACGATGCTCGTGTCCCGACTTGAACTAATGCGGCTTGGATTTCAGGCCGGCGACCTCCTTTGACAGCTTCGATAGCTGGCTCGACATCTGCTCGATCTTGCGCATCATCTCAGCATCATCGTGGTGTCCATTGCCGGTTGCCGCGGCCGGTTGGTAGCGCATTCGGCTAGTCGCTGCGGCCAATGCCTGGACGCCGCTGATGCGGATGCCGACCTCCTTCCAGGCAGACACCACGGCCTGCTGCTCCGCACTCTGCGGCCCGTAGAGCTGGCCTGCCTTGATGTGCGTCATATCGGCGAATTCCTGGAAGTCGGTCCATTCTGACGAAGCCTGCAGGGCAGCGTACCAGATGTGCCCCGGCGCTTCCCAGGCGTATCCGCCGATGCCGATCGCGGTGAGAAAGAACGCTTTGTTGGGAATCCCGGAATTGATGTGCACACCGCCCCAGTCGCCTTCATCGGTGTCGGGCAGCATCACAAACTTGCTCATGGTATCGGGCTGCGGATCGCGTCCGAGCAGCGGATTGTTGTAGGCCGTGCCCGGCGCCTTCATCGATCGCAGGGCATCCGCGTCGATTTCAGGTGTGAAAATCTCCGCGCCGATCAGCCAGTCGGCCTGGTTGGCGGTCTGCTTGCGGGCCCATTGCTTGACCAGCGAGCCGAAGACGTCGGACATCGACTCGTTCAGTGCGCCGGGCTGTTTATGATATTCAAGTCCCGCGGTGAACTCGGTGACGCCGTGTGTCAACTCGTGGGCGATGACATCGAGGGATCCAGTAAAGTCGGTGAACAGCACGCCGTCGCCGTCGCCGAATATCATGTGGCTACCGTCCCAGAACGCATTGCTGAAGCCTGCGCCGAAGTGGACGTAGCCGTTCAGGCGCATGCCGCGTCCGTCAATCGAGTCCCGATCGAGCACGTCCCTGTAGAAGTCGCGGGTGCTTCCGAGGCCTTCGAATGCGTTATTTACCGAGTTGTCCGCCGAGGCGGGACCATCCTCGGTCCGCGCAACCGTTGCCGACGAAACAGAGGTGATGTTGGCGCAGTCGAAGACCGTGCGCCGGCCATGCGTCGAGGTCGCCATGGCAGACGCAAGGAGACCCCTCACAGCTCGCTCGCCGCGCAAGCGTGAGGTCGGCAGCAGCGTTCGTAACGCGGCGTCGCGAATCCTGCTGTCCGGACTTTCGATTAGCTTCTTCAGGATGTGGGGCGGTGTAATGCAGTTGATGCAGCGACATTGGTTCGTGAACATGAGAACCCTCCATCAAAATTACCTAATGTCGAAATGAATGAGATACGCATGCAATCAAAAACGATCGCGCGACTATCTACCCGAGGTAGAGAGCGTCAAGCCCGGTAGCGTGCATGAATTCAAAAAAATAATTGAACAAGAATAATTGAACGAAGGGTCAGTCTCGTTTCCACAACCGCGTCAACGGACCTTGCGCTCCCCGCACCGGATCGGTCTTCGGCAGTTTCACTTCCGGGATCGTCTTCAGCGCCTTCGCGTGGTTCTCCGGCGTCGGCCGCGTGATCTGCATCGCCGGTCCCGGCGGATAGGCGCCGACCACGCAGAAATCTTTGCTGGCCGATATCAACTGGTGGCCGGTCCCCGCGGGCAGGATGGCAACGTCGCCGGCTGAGATATCGAGTGCCTTGCCGTGATCGCCGCCGAACTGCACCCGCGCATGCCCACGGGCGACACCGAGCACCTCATGCACGGTGGCATGATAGTGCGCATAGTCGTACACGCCATTGCGCCACATCGCGCCCCAGCCATTGGCGCCGAACAGTCCCTCGATGGTCTTTTCCGGGTGGCCGTTGGCGACATCCACCGCGCCCTTGTAGACCAGGAACGGCATCGGATTGTTGGGCACCAGGCCGTCATCTTCGAAGATGAAGGTGAGGGGTTCGATATCGGCGCTGACGACGGCCATGGTTGGTCTCCGGTTTCGTAGCGATCGTAGGGTGGGTTAGCGCAGCGTAACCCACCGAAAGTCTCGCCCTACGGCAAGTCCGCGGTGGGTTACGGCTTTGCCTAACCCACCCTACTATTCTACAACCAACCCGAAATCAGCGCCTCACGTTCCCTTCGGAATCTCGAAAACCAGGCACGTCGTCGTCGCATGCGCGAGCAGCCGGCCTTTTGCGTCGGTGATGCGCGCCTCGGCGGTGGCGGCGCGGCGGCCGACGCTGAGCGTCTTGCCCTCGCTGCGGACGGGGCCGGTATCCTCCGTCATTCCCTTGATGAAGGAGATCTTGAATTCGAGCGTGGTGTAGCCGGTGCCGGCGGGCAGCGCGGTGTGAACCGCAAGTCCCATCGCGGAATCCAACAGGATCGCCGCATAGCCGCCATGCACCGAGCCGATCGGGTTGTAGTGCCGGAAACCCGGCACGCTGTGAAACACGACGTGGCCGGTCTCGGCGGTGGAATCGAACGGCTCCACGTTCTGCATGATCGGCGGCGCCGGCAATTTGTTCTCGAAGATGGCGCGAACGAAATCGAGGCCCGACATCGACGCCATCACGTGGGTAGGCGTCACGCCGTATTCGACCTTCGGGGCGGTGGTTACATCATCCATGCAGTATTCCTGTCGTTATAATTACGATCATCATACCAAGGCAATATCACCAAATCAGCGCGTTCGTCACATGATATCGCATCATGCCCCGGATTTGGTCCACTCATGCGAATCGCAAAGAAGCCATCGGGCGCGCGTTCGCGCGGCCCGTTGGCTCGCAATGGAAGTGGAGGGCGCCTACGCCCGCTTGTTCGCGCGCATCAGGTCGGCGAACCGCTTGAACAGATAGTGCGAGTCGCGCGGGCCCGGCGAGGCTTCCGGGTGATACTGCACCGAGAACACCGGCTTGCCCTTGAGTTCGATGCCGCAATTGGAGCCGTCGAACAGCGAGATATGGGTCTGCGTCGCGCCCTCCGGCAGCGTCGCCTGATCCACGGCAAAGCCGTGGTTCATGGAGGTGATCTCCACCTTGCCGGTGGTCTCGTCCTTGACCGGATGGTTGGCGCCGTGATGGCCCTGGTGCATCTTCATGGTCCTGGCGCCGACGGCCAGGCCCAGCATCTGGTGCCCGAGGCAGATGCCGAAGGTCGGCGTGCCCGATGCAATCACCTGCTGAATGACGGGCACCGCGTATTTGCCCGTCGCGGCCGGGTCGCCCGGGCCGTTTGAGAGAAACACGCCGTCCGGCTTCATCGCCAGAATGTCTTCGGCCGAAGTCGTCGCCGGCACCACCGTGACCTTGCAGCCTTCGCCGGCGAGCAGCCGCAGAATGTTGCGCTTGATGCCGTAGTCGATCGCGACCACGTTGAACTCCGGCTCGCTCTGTCGGCCAAAACCCTTTTCCCAAACCCATGGCGTTTCGTCCCAGGTGAAGCGCTGGGCCGACGTCACCATCGGCACCAGGTCCATGCCCTCAAGGCCGGGCCATTCGCGCGCCTCTTCCTTCATGCCATGCAGATCGAACTCGCCGGTCTTGGAATGGGCGATCACCGCGTTCGGCATGCCCTTGCTGCGGATCAGCGCGGTCAGCGCGCGGGTGTCGATACCGGAGAGCCCGATGATGCCGCGCGCGCGCAGCCACTGGTCGAGATGCTTTGTGGCGCGATAGTTCGAGGGATCGGTAATGGCGGAGCGCAGTATCACGCCGCGCGCGCCCGGCGTCGCCGCCATGTTCACCGTCTCGATGTCTTCGTCGTTGGTGCCGACATTGCCGATATGCGGGAAGGTGAAGGTGATGAGCTGCCCGGCATAGGAGGGATCGGTGAGGATCTCCTCATAGCCGGTCATCGCGGTGTTGAAGCAGACCTCGCCGACGGCGTGGCCTTCCGCGCCGAGGCCAAAACCCTCCAGCACGGTACCGTCGGCAAGCACGAGGAGCGCGGTCGGTTTATGGTCCGGCCAGGCTGAAGCATTGTCAGATGTTGTCATGAGCGCACTTCATAGTCGCAAGCGCCCCCACGCGTCAAAGCCGGCAGGCCAATAAAGTCGGGGATTCACATGCGTTTGCCGCATATTTGACAGCCAGTTCCGCAGCCCTGGCTAAGCTTTTCCGCCTTTTGCCAGCTTTTACCCCCAATCCGGAGCCGGCCGGAACAGCCGGAGGCGACCACGGAAGCGCTGGTCGAATGGCTGCGGGGCTAGAATCATGAATTTATTCGTTCCGCTTTTGTCTTTTCGGTAGGGTTTCGGTCTTTATCCTGTGTATTGCGCTTCCTGGAAGGTCCTCGAACCGCATGGAGAGCCGTCGAGCGTGATGCAGCAAGGGGTAGCCCGGTCCCGTCTTTACGCCCTGAGTGGCGGGCGCGTAAGTGCGCCGCAGGAGCGGCGATGCTCATGTTGTTTGCGGCGGTCGTCGCAGTTGGACTGGAGGCATTGTGGTGGTTTGGCCGCCCACCTATTATTCGAGGCATCCCTGCAGGCTTTTTTCGGGATGCGCCACCTGACGGGAGAGACGTTTATCGCCAGCGCGTCCATGCCGCGTTTCCGACCGGCGCCCCCGAAACCGAATTGCTGACTTCGCTGGCCCAGCACGGCTATGAAATCAGGGGGGCAAATGGCCTCGGTCGCCGCTACGCCCGCATTCACGATACCCTGTTTCTGTTCTGCTTCGTTGATTGGGGCGTGTATTGGCGGACAGACAATGCCGGAACCGTCACTGAGGTCGAGCACGACGTATATTCAGTCTGCTTGTAGTCGCTCTTCGAACAATTCAAACCGTCATACTGCCCGAATTTTTACCTGCCGACGGGGTCGGCAACGAACTGCAGAAGCTGGGCATTGGTGTTGTTTCATTGCCGCGGACGGCCTAAATCAGGGCTCTGAAAAGCCGAAGGACTGAAAAATGCTGCGCGACGACATCAACAATGCGGTCAAGGACGCCATGAAGGCCAAGGAGGAGCGCAAGCTCTCCACGTTGCGCATGGTCAATTCGACCATCAAGAACGCCGACATCGACGCGCGCGGGCAGGGCAAGCCGCCGCTGTCGGATGCCGATCTGCTCGGCGTGTTTCAGAAGATGATCAAGCAGCGCCAGGAATTGGTCGAGCTCTACGACAAGGGTGGTCGCGCCGAGCTGGCCGCGCAGGAGCGCGAGGAGATCGCGATCATCTCGGCCTACCTGCCGCAGCAGATGTCGGACGACGAAGTGAAGGCCGCGATATCAGCCGCGATCGCCGAGACCGGCGCCGCGGGGATGAAGGACATGGGCAAGGTGATCGGCGTGCTACGCGCAAAATTCGCCGGGCAAATGGATTTTGGTAAAGCCAGCGGCATGGTGAAGGCGGCGCTGTCGTCTTAGGCTCGCCCAATTGGGGTAGGGCAGCCGCGAGCTCTCGTGCTGCGTTCGCGGCTTGCCGGATCATGCGCTAGAATTGGCCCGGTTGAGCCGGTGGAGCAGGCCAATCCGACCTGATGTTGTTCGGGTTCTGCCGATCGAACAGATCCTGTCTCACGATAAAGCCGCTTCTGCTCCAGATCGGCACGCGCTTGACTTGAGTGGCGTGCTGGGCAGGCGGAGCAGCGGAATGTCTGCTCTTGCCGAACGCCGCCGTCGCGAACGCGACTTCAAGGATGCATAGTATCGCCAGCAAGCGTGTCCTTGTCATCGAAACACCTCCGGGGAACTGTTTTATTTACCGCGACGCTACGGCTCAATTACATGCGAACCGGGATGGCAGCCTCTCAACCGTGCGTTCTATTGGCCTATTGAAGAGATCACAGAATATACATTCGCTTGGCCGCGTTAAGGGCCTCGGTGCAGCCTTCCAGGTCACCTGCGGCGTCAAGCCGCTTGGCGCGTGCCATGGTCGCCGCGAATTGCGATCTGAGTTGCGCTTGTTCCCGTTTTACGGAAGCGACCGTGGGCTGCCGGTCCAGTTGCGCCGCTATCGACTGAGGCGCCATCAATCCTGCCATCGGATTGCCGGCTGATTGGCGAATAGCAGCTTCGAACTCTGCAATCGCGGCCTTACACGGGCCGGCGTGAGCCCAGGTTGAACTCAAAGCGAGAACTGCGCTGACCATGAGAGCCGATCTTATTCGAAGTTTGGACATTTGAACCTCGGCTTTGATGCGGGTGTCAGGCTACGGCTACGCCGCTGAAGTGCCGGAGCCGATGCCTTCGTAATTGAAGTCGAGCTCGACCGTTGGGGGCTCGTCCAAGAGCAATGCCGGCCTGCCCATCAGCCGGTAGAACCGTATCACACGGGCCGGATTAGCCCAACGGGGTTCGAGCAAACCGCTGACAGTGCCGGGCTAATTCGGCGGCGGGACTACGGGACAAGCGCTGCTCAAGGACTGCACCTCAATTGGCTCTTAATGTTGTGAACGCGTGAAGGGCACGAAGCGCACGGGGGCGACGGCGTTGTCGCCTTGTCAGGGGCGATCTTCTCGACGACCGTGAGATGTTGGGTGCCGTACTCGGCTCCCACCGGCATGACGAGCCCGACCACCCACTTTGAGCTGCTCGATCAGCGGCGGCGGTACCTGCCCGAGCGCGGCGGTCACGACGATGGCGTCAAAGGGACCGCATTCGGCCCAGCCAGCATAGCCGTCTCCCAGCCTGACGATTACATTGTCATACCCGAGGTCTCTGAGTGTTTTCGCGGCGGCCTCGGCCAATGGCGGGATGATCTCGATGGTGCAGACCTTCCGCGCCAGGTGCGCCAGGACGGCGGCCTGATAGCCCGAACCCGTGCCGACTTCGAGCACGACATGATCGGGCGCGACCTCGGCCAACTGGGTCATCAAGGCCACGATGAATGGCTGCGATATGGTCTGGCCGCGACCGATCGGAACCGGCATGTCCGCGTATGCAATCGAGCAGGATCGCGCGGGAATGAACAGATGGCGTTTCGTTTGCCCCATGGCCTCAAGGACCCGCTCCGAAAAACCCTGCTGTCCCGAAACAACGGCATGGGACCGGGCGTAGTCCTTGATGGTTTCGACCATGGCGGCGCGGTCGCGGACGCATTGTACGTCCTCCTGTGCGGTCGCATCCCGGGCGGCAGCTGCCATGGAAAGCACCAGCAACAGTAAGGTCTTCATGATTGCGGTCTCCCGCAGGTCCACATATTGGCGTCGACCGCTTGAGCGCAGCGAGAGGATTCGACCGATCAGCCGTTGTGCGAAACACGGCGTCCAGCGAATGACGCGCAATGCGTTCAGGCGGTCCTCCAACAAGTCTTGATACCATACGTGCACCTGGCCGGTAAGCTGACCCCTCGGCACACATTGCCGCGGCTGAAGCGGGAGGCCGCCCGCCATCGGGAACCTTTCCGCCGACGTGACATCCAATGGGTTCAAGCTCCCTTGGCAATCGTCGTGGAAAGGCATCTCAATGAATCCGAACGTACATGCGCTGGATCGCGCAAGAGCGTCGCTGTCCGAGATCCAGAGGCCGAGCAGGGCCGAGGTCGAGTCGGCCGTGCGTACCATCATTCGATGGACCGGCGAAGATCCCGAACGGGATGGCCTGCGCGAGACGCCGGCGCGTGTGACGCGCTCGTTCGAGGAGTTCTTCGCGGGCTATGGTCAGGATCCTGTCGAGATCCTGGAGAAGACCTTCGAAGAGATCGAGGGTTACGACGAGATGATCGTGCTGCGTGGTATCCGTTTCGAGAGCCATTGCGAGCATCACATGGCGCCGATCATCGGCCAGGCCTGGGTAGCCTACATTCCAGACGGCCGCGTGGTCGGCATCAGCAAGCTCGCGCGCGTGGTCGACGTCTATGCCAGGCGCCTCCAGATTCAGGAGAAAATGACCGCGCAAATTGCCAACACCATCAATGACGTCCTGAAACCGCAGGGCGTCGGCGTCGTTATCAAGGCGTCGCACCACTGCATGACGACGCGCGGCGTGCACAAGCCGGACACCGACCTCGTGACCAGCCGCATGCTGGGCTGCTTTCGCGACAACGCGCTGACCCGTCAGGAGTTTTTGGGAATGGCGACGTAGCTCCGACGAGAGCGGAGCAAGACACAGTGGAGGAAGACATGGCCGATCAGCAAGCGCCCCCCGCCGGTCCCGATCTGTCAAAGGGCATAACCCTGTCCGAATTTGCGGGCGAGATGCTGCTCGGCCATGTCGGCGACGACGAAGTGTTGTTGGTGCGTTCGGGCTCGGAGATTTTTGCGATTGGGGCGCATTGCAGCCACTACCACGGGCCGCTCGCTGAAGGCCTCGTGACCGGGGAGGGCATCCGTTGTCCGTGGCATCACGCCTGTTTCGATTTGCGTACCGGCGAAGCCACAAGGGCGCCGGCGCTCAGTCCGGTCGCGGTCTGGAAGGTCGAACTTGAGGATGGCCGCATCTTCGTTCGGGAGAAGCGCGAACAGCCCAGACCGCAAGTGAAGGGCACCATCGATGCCCCCGGCAAGATCGTGATTATCGGCGGCGGCGCGGCGGGCTTTGCCGCAGCCGAGATGCTGCGGCGGCAGGAATACCGCGGCAGCGTCGTCATGCTGAGCAACGAAGCCGCGGCGCCGGTCGACCGGCCGAACCTTTCAAAAGACTATCTCGCCGGCAGCGCTCCGGAGGATTGGCTGCCGCTACGGCCGGATGATTTTTACGCCGAGGCGAAGATCGACCTGCGGCTCAACACCGAGGTGACGTCAATTGACACCAACGCGCGCCATATCGTAACGGCCGGCGGCGAGACCATCCCCTACGACCGTTTGCTGCTGGCGACCGGCGCGGAGCCGGTCCGGCTGCCGATACCGGGCGCGGACCAGCCACATGTGCACGTGCTGCGGTCGTTGGCCGATTCCCGTGCGATCATAGCCTTGGCCGACAGCGCGCGACGCGCGGTTGTGATTGGCGCGAGCTTTATCGGACTCGAGGCCGCTGCCTCGTTGCGCGCCAGGAATATCGAGGTTCACGTCGTCGGCCTCGAGCAGCGGCCGATGGAACGCGTGCTGGGACCTGAGATGGGCGACTTCGTTCGCGCCTTGCATGAAGAGCACGGCGTCATCTTCCATCTCGGCGACACCGTGACTGCGATCGACGGCAAACGCGCGTCGTTGAAAAGCGGCGGCGTGATCGAGGCCGATATCGTGGTGGTTGGCGTCGGCGTCCGCCCGCGTCTGGCTTTGGCCGAAAAGGCCGGGCTTGCGATTGATCGTGGTGTCACCGTCAATGCCTATCTCGAAACCAGCGTGCCCGGCATCTATGCGGCGGGCGACATCGCGCGCTGGCCCGATCCGCATTCCCGCGAAAACATCCGCGTCGAACATTGGGTGGTGGCGGAGCGTCAGGGCCAGACCGCGGCGCGAAACATGCTTGGGCAGCGCGAGCCATTCGATGCCGTGCCGTTTTTCTGGAGCCAGCACTATGATGTGCCGATCAATTATGTCGGTCACGCCGAGAAGTGGGACGAAATCGTTGTCGACGGCGACATCACCGGCAAAGATTGCCTGCTGCAATACAAGCGCAACGGCCGCGTGCTCGCCGTTGCCTCCGTCTATCGCGACGTCGCAAGCCTCGAGGCGGAACTCGCGATGGAGAGGGTGCGGTCTCCTTAGATCAAGAAAAACGTCTCTCCGTCATGCGCGGGCTTGCGCCGGGCATCCACGCAATTGTCAGCGGCATGGTGAAAGCAGCGCTGTCGGGTTGAGTTTCGCCGGCCAGTTGATGGGTCGCACGCCGGCGCCGCAGGCATGCATTCGCTGGCTATTGCTCATCACGAGGGCTACTGGACCTGTTACCTGAAATGGGGAATTGTTCGCGTGAGCTTTATACCCCATTCGACAGGCAAACTTCATGTCAGTTGCGGCCGCCGAAAATGTTGATGCGACACGACCTCTGTTGTTTCAGCCGTTCAGGATTCGCGACCTGACGCTGAAGAACCGCCTGGTCGTTCCGCCGATGGTGCACTATCGCGCCGGGCCCGGCAGCACCTGCGGCATCTTTCACAACGTGCATCTCGGCCGCTATGCGCTCGGCGGATTTCGGGATGGTGTTTGTCGAGGCCACGGGGGTCGAAGAAATCGGCCTGATCAACGAGCATGACCTCGGTATCTGGAATGAAGCGCAAGTGCAGAGCTTCAAGCCCCTGATCGCCTTCATGAAGGGCGAGAACACCGCGATCGGCATTCAGCTCGCGCATGGCGGTCGCAAATCGTCGTCGCAGCGCGCGATGGACGGCATGGGGCCGCTTACGCCGGAGCAGATCAAGGCCGGCGCCAAGGTGTGGCAGCCGGTGGGGCCGACCAGCGAGCCGGTTGCGGATGGATGGCTGACCCCGCGCCAGCTCACCACCGAAGAGTGCCGGGCGATGGTCGGCACCTGGGCCAGGGCTGCCCGTAACGCGGTCGCCGCCGGCTTCGATGCGATCGAGGTCCACACCGCCCATGGCTATCTGCTCGCCTCGTTTCTCTCGCCCATTTCCAACACGCGCAACGACGAATATGGCGGCGATCTTCACGGGCGCATGCGTCTGCCGCTCGAAATCGTCGAAGCGGTGCGGCGCGAGATGCCCGATGGCATGCCGCTGTTCGTGCGCGTCTCCTCGGTCGACGGGGCCAAGGACGGCTGGAACATGGACGACACGGTGGTCTTTGCCCGGGAGTTGAAGGCCCGCGGCGTCGACGTGATCGACTGTTCCTCCGGCGGCATTTCCGGCTCGGCGACGGCGGCGCAAGTCCCGCGCGGCCTCGGCTTCCAGGTGCCTTACGCCGAACGTGTCCGCAAGGAGGTGGGCATCGCGTCGATGGCGGTCGGCATCATCCTCGAAGCGCAGCAGGCCGAGGCGATCCTGCAGAACGGGCAGGCCGACCTGATCGCGATCGGGCGGCAATCCCAGTTCAACCCCAACATCGCCCATCACTGGGCCCATGATCTCGGGATCAACCGGAAGTTCGAGGATTGGGCGGGAGAATATGGCTGGTGGCTCGAAAAGCGCATTCGAACCATGGAAGGGTTCGCTACGCCGGTAGGGGCCGTCACGCGAAGATAAATTTCTCGCCGTCACGCCCGGGCTTGTCCCGGGCATCCACGTCCTTAAAATCAAGCAAAAGCAAGAACGTGGATGGCCGGAGCGCAGACAAGTGTACGTAGTCTGCGCAAAGCAGACTACTATGTCAGGCCATGACGAGGGACGGAAACGACAAACGCCATGCTCACCGAAGCCTCAACCTACGACGAGCTCTACCGCAATTTCCGCTGGGATATTCCTGCGCGCTTCAACATGGCAACCGCGTGCTGCGATCGTCACGCTGACGGCACTGGCCGCCTGGCGCTGATCTATGTCGACGAGGATGGCGCCACCACGCGCACCTCGTTCGACGAGGTCGCCGAGATGTCGCGCCGGTTTGCCAATGTGCTGAAGGCCGATGGCCTGGTGCGCGGCGACCGCGTCGCGGTGTTCCTGTCGCAGTCGCTCGAATTGCCGATCGCGCATATCGCGGCGTTCCGTTCGGCGATGATCTCGATTCCGTTGTTTGCGCTGTTCGGCGAGGATGCGCTGGAATTCCGTTTGTCGAATTCGGAAGCCAGGGCCATCGTCACCGATGAATCCGGCTGGGCGAAGCTGGCAAAAATCCGCGATCGTCTTCCTGCGCTACAGAACATCTACGTGATCGGCGATCGCGCGCCGGCGGGCACGAAACCGTTCTGGTCTTCTTTGCAGGCGGCGTCACCGGATTTTACGACCGTCGACACTTCCTGCGATGATCCAGCTTTGATCATTTACACTTCGGGCACCACGGGAAATCCAAAGGGCGCGCTGCACGCCCATCGTGTGGTGCTCGGCCATTTGCCGAATGTCGAGATGTGCCACAACTTCCTGCCGCGGCCGGGCGACCTGATGTGGACGCCGGCCGACTGGGCCTGGATCGGCGGGCTGATCAACTGTCTGTTCGCGTTCTGGTATCACGGCATTCCAATGGTCGGCCATCGTGCGCGAAAGTTTGAATCGCAGGCGGCGATGACGATGATGGCCGAGTTGGGTATCCGCAACATGTTCCTGCCGCCGACGGCGCTGAAGCTGATGCGGCAGGCCGGCGTGAAGAATCCCGGCCTGAAGCTGCGCAGCATCTTCACCGGCGGTGAATCGCTCGGCGGCGAATTGCACGGCTGGGTCCGCGAGACCTTCGGCATCGACGCGCATGAAGTGTTCGGCCAGACCGAATGCAATCTCGTGATCGGCAGCAATTCGAACCTGTTTCCGATCCGCCCCGGCTCGATGGGCAAGGCGACGCCGGGCTTCGATGTTCGCATCGTCAACGACAGGGGCGAGGAATTGCCGCGCGGACAGCGCGGCATCATCGGCGTGCGCCAGCCGTGCCCGTGCACCATGATCGAATACTGGAAGAGCCCGGAAGCGACTGCGAAAAAATACGCCGGCGAGTTTCTCCTGACCGGCGATCTCGGCGTCCAGGATGACGACGGCTATTTCTGGTATGTCAGCCGCGAGGACGACGTCATCACCACCGCCGGCTACCGCGTCGGTCCCTCGGAGATCGAGCACACCCTGATGAAGCACCCTGCGGTGGCGATGTCGGCGGTGGTCGGCATCCCCGATCGGATCCGTACCGAATCGATCAAGGCCTGGATCGTGCTGCGCCCGGGCTTTGCGGCAAGCGATGAACTGGCGCGCGAGATCCAGGAGTTCGTCAAGGTGCAACTCGCCGCCCACGAATACCCGCGCTTCGTGCAGTTTGCCGACACGCTGCCGATGACGGCGACAGGCAAGGTGCTGCGACGCGAATTGCGGGCGCTGGGGTAGCAACGGTTCGAGGGCAAATGAAGAAAGCCGCCAAGCGCGCTGCGGGCTTGCATCGCGCCTCGCTCACGAAGCTCCACGATTTGGACGCAGCGCTTGAGCTCATGTATTACGGCTGGCGCGGGATGACGCTCATGGCCGACCAGTATCTTGCGACGCTTGGCCTATCGCGCCCGCATCACCGCATTCTCTATGTCGTTGCGCGACAGCCCGACATCTCGATCGGCGCGCTGACCGAGGTGCTCGGCATTTCCAAGCAGGCCTTGAACCGGCCGCTCAACCTGTTGCTGGAACGTGACCTGCTGACATCCAAGCGGTCGGCGGAGCAGCATCGCTCCAAATTGCTGCGCTTGACGCCGAAAGGACAACGCGTCGAAGCGCGGGCGTCTGAATATGAGCGCAAGGTGCTGCGCGCGGCATTTGACCATGTCGGCAAGTCCGGCGCTGCCGCCTGGATAATGGTCATGGAAGTTATCGCCGACAACAACTGACGATGTTCTAAGGTCAACATAGTTGACATGAGAGAAGCGGCATGTCACGCTCCGGTAGCTTTACCGGATAGGGCCGATGCATGAGGAGCACGCGATGGATAGGGCGGCGGCAGGACGCTTTGTCGAGGAGTGGTGCGCCAACTGGTGCAAGGTCGATATCGATGCGGTCGTCTCGCACCTTGCCGCAGAGGCCGAGATGCGCAGCCCCCTGGCGCTCAACCCGGCTCTCCCGTGGTTGCGGGCGCCGAGAACATCCGCGCCTATTGGCGAAAGGCGTATGGCCACGTCGCGAGCGCGGACCTGAAAATCCTGAGCTGGAGCTGGGACGCCGCGATCGCACGCCTGACGGTGTGGTGGCAGCTGGGCGAAGCCCGCGCCAGCGAGTTCATGGATTTCGACCATGCCGGCCGCGTGGTGCGCAGCGAAGCGTTCTACGGAAAATAGCCATGCGGTTTTCGGACGCTATCCTGCTTCTCAACACGCTCTGGTTTGTCGCGGCCTTCATCCAGTTCAGCATCGCCCCGGGGCAACACGCTGAAGATCCTGGTGCCGCGGGAGGAGCGCGGAAATCCGATCGCTCCGACCTTGTCGGCCAGCGTGGCATTTCTCGGCGGGATCAATCTCCCGATTGGCCTGCTGTCGTTCTATCTGTTGGCGGCGCGACCGACCTTCTTCCAGGCGATTGAAGCGCAAGTTGCGCTGTTCCTGTTTTTCGCCGCGTGTCACTTCAGCCAGTTTGCCTATAACCTGCCGATCCTCGTGCGTGGAGGGCGCGTCGGGGTAGCCTATTGGCCCGTGCTGAGGGGACCGATGCTCAGGATCTTCGTCATCGACGCCACGCTGTGCGTGGCCAATCTGGCCGTGGCGGTAATGTTGGGTTTCTGACGGGCGAATCCGTCCATGTAGTTAGCGGCCTGCACCACGTCGTCGATCTGGTCTGTTCCAACGCCGAGCGCACAGATCGCAAGGTTGGCGCGCATTGCGCCGTGATTTCGGGGGCTGGCTGTCATCGTGAAAAGCAGAACATCCCGCTCTGCCCGGACTTCTTGACGGAGATCAATATCCTCTCTTCCCGCCGTGCCTCAATGCTTCCAACCAATTGGAGGACTCGATGACCACGGTTTCCGGCAAGGCCGATCCGGTGGTGCGGCGCATTGCGGCGGCCGACATCGCGGAGGCGCTAAGCGAGGGGTTGCGGGATTTTCAGGCGGTACCGCTCTATGGGCTCGCCTTCGGCGCGTTCTACGCCGCGGGCGGTATTGCGATCCTGCTCTGCCTGACGGCGTTCGGCATGGTCTATCTGGCCTATCCGCTCGCCGCCGGCTTCGCGATGATCGGCCCGTTCGTCGCCACGGGCCTCTACGAGGTCAGCCGCCGGCGCGAAGCGGGGCAGCCGGTTTCGGTTGGCGCGATCTGGGCGACGTTGCGGACTCGCGGCGAGATCGGCTGGATGGCGTTCGTCACGCTGTTCGTGTTCGTGATCTGGATGTACCAGGTGCGGCTGTTGATCGCGCTGCTGCTTGGGCTCCAAGCCTCGTTCTCCAGCCTGCACGAGTTCATCACGGTGGTGCTCACCACCAATGAGGGGTTGCTGTTTCTCGCCATCGGCAACGCCGTCGGCGCCGCGCTGTCGCTGATCTTGTTTTCACTCACCGTGGTGTCGTTTCCGCTGCTGCTCGACCGCGACGTCGATTTCGTCACCGCGATGATCACCAGCGTCCGTGCGGTGGTGACGAGCCCGCTGCCGATGATCGGCTGGGCGACGCTCATCGTGATCCTGCTCGCGGTCTCGGCGATGCCCTATTTCCTCGGCCTCGTGGTGACGCTGCCGGTGCTCGGCCATACCACCTGGCACCTCTACCGCCGGATCATCGCGCCGGTGCCGAGTTAAACCAGAGGCGTTGGCATCAGCCTGCGTTCAGCGCTGAACGCAGCATCGCCGCCAGATCGTGCCGGCGGTAGGGCTTGTTCAGGATCCGCACCGTGTGGCCGCCCCCGTCGATCGCGTCGACGGGATGCTCGGTGTGGCCTGACGTCAGCAGAATCTTCATGCCTGGCCGCAGGCGTGCGGCCTCCTTCGCAAGCTCGGTACCGAACATGCCGCCGGGCATCACGACATCGGTGAACAGAAGGTGGATCTTCTCCGGCCCGCGCAAGATGGCGAGTGCCGCGGGCCCATTGCGCGTGACGATGACGCGATAGCCCAGTGCCTTCAATTCGCTTTCGACATAGCTGCGCACCATGTCGTCGTCCTCGACCATGAGAATGGTTTCGCTGCCGGTGGGCTTGGCGTGCTGACCGGCGGATGGCGCGGCGCTCGCCTGGCGCGTTGCGACGCGAGGGAAGAACAGCCTGACGGCGGTGCCATGTCCCGGCTCGGAGCGGATCTGCATCGAGCCGCCGGATTGCTGCGCGAATCCATAGACCATGCTGAGGCCGAGGCCGGTGCCTTTGCCCACCTCCTTGGTGGTGAAGAACGGCTCGAAGGCGCGGCCGGCGATCTCGGCCGTCATGCCGGTGCCGGTATCGGTCACGGCGACCATGACGTAGTCGCCGGGCTGCGTCTGGCCGTTGACGTCGACATCGGATTCACCGAGCGAGGTATTTTGCACCGCGACCGTCAGCTTGCCGCCTGACGGCATGGCGTCGCGCGCGTTGAGCACCAGATTGAGCAGGGCCGAGGCCAGCTGGCCGGGATCGACGCTGGCCTGCCACAGGTTTTCGTCGAGCCGGAATTCGCACTCGACATGTTCGCCGAGCGTCCGGCGCAGCAATTGCTCCATGCCGACGATTTTCTGGCCGATGTCGATGTCTCGCGGCATCAATGGCTGCTTGCGCGCAAACGCGAGCAGGCTCCGCGTCAAGTCCGATCCGCGTTCGGCAGCGGTCGCGATGCTTTCGGCGATGTCGTGCAGTTCCTTGTGCGCCGCCAGCTTCTCGGCGAGGTGCTCCGCATTGCCGAGAATGACGGTCAGCAAATTGTTGAAATCATGCGCGACGCCGCCGGTGAGCTGACCCATCGCCTCCATTTTCTGGGATTGGGTGAGCTTCTGGTTGAGCTCATCGATCGCGGCGCGCTGGCGCTCGAGCGACTCGGCGGTGCCGTTGAGCAGCGTCATCAGTCCGCCGAGTTCGCCCCGCGGATGGGGCGGCGCAATCCGCGCGCTCAGGTCGCCGAGGCCCAGTTTCGTGGCCATCGCAGCCAGACGCCCGACCTGACGCCCGACGCTCATGGTGGCCAGCAGCCAGACGCCCGCCAGCAGCAGCAGCGAGGCCACTGCAAGTATCGCCAGGTCCTCGTACAGGCGGGTGTTGGCGGCGGCGAGCAGACTGCCCTTGGATCGTCCAACCAGGATATAGAGCCCGGCATCGCGGACCGAAGGGGAGCGCGCGACGGCCCAGACCTGGGTTCGGCCATCCCGGTCCGTCACCTCGCGAAGAGGCCGGCCGTCCAGTTCGGCTGCAAAGCGGAATAGCTCCGAGTTCGCGATCGTCGCGCCGGCTGGTTCGGTCCAGTCCTTTTCGTCGGGCGCAACCAGGACGGTGCCCTTCTTGTCGACCAGCAGGATCTCGGTTTCGCCCGACAGGCGCTTGTCGTGATACTCGGCGAACTTCTGCAGATTGAATGAGGCGAGCAGGATGAATTTCAGCTCCCCGGATTCCTGGCGCACGGGGTAGGCGATCTGCAATACCGAAATCCCCGTCAGCCGGCCGAATACCGGTTCGAGCGTGACGGTGTCCCTCGCAACCAGAGCCTGCTTGAAGTAGGTGCGATCCCTGAGATCGAGGGTCCGGTCGGTTCGGAGCGAATCGCAGAACAGGCTGCCGTCCGGATTGATGGTCAAGATGCCGGTGAACTGCCGATATTCTTCGCGCACGGCGGACAGGAAAGCCGAACAGGCCGCCTTGTCGCGTGTATCGAGATCGCGGGCGCGGGCGAGGCCATAGTGAAGCTGGGCCGTGCCCTGGATTTTCTCATCGAGATCGCCCGAAATATCTTTGGCGGAGGCCGACAAATTGGCCAACGCGGCGTTGATATCGCTGGTGCGATTCTGCACAAAGCGCAGTCCCACCAGGATGGCCGGCACGAGCATCGCGGCGATAACCAGTATCAATAGCCGGGTGCGCAGGCTCATCGGTGCGTCGTTCCGCGCTCAAATCAGCGATTTCGTTGCCATCAGAGTGACGTTCGGAATCTACCAGCGAGGCAGCCGTATTTGAATATTGATGCTGGAATATCCCTTGGGCAGGCCCGAGTCCACTCGCGAACAGCGGCAGGAGAGCCGCGGCTTCCTCCACTGTCGTCCCTGCGAACGCAGGGACCCATACTCTGCGGCCGCCGTTGTTGGAAAAGACAGCGACCGGCGCGCAATACAATTACCGCCAGTGGTTATGGGTCCCTGCGTTCGCAGGGACGACGATAACTGACGACGCTTGCCTACGGTGTCCCGATCCCCATTTCCTTCAGCGCGGCCAGCATCCGCTCCGGCGGCGCCATCTTGATCGTCAGCGCCTGGCCGGTCTCCAGCAGGCTCTTCAGGCTGGAGAGGATCGCGGGCCAGCCGGCGCGGCCGCCAGACAGGATGTCGTCGCTGATGTCGCGGTCGTGCGATTGCAGCATCGTCAGCCTGACCACGTCCCCCGCAGGCTCGATCTCGTAGGTGACGAGCGTCGGGCCGAGCTTTTCCACCAGCGCCGGCCAGTTCACGTTCCAGGTGACGGTGAGCCGCTTTGGCGGATCGCATTCGATCACCTCGCCGCCGATATGCACCGAGCCGTCAGGCGCGCGGGCGATGAAGGCGCCGCCGATCTTGAGGTCGGCCTCGATTGCGAAGCCGGAAAAATACTGCCGGCTGAACTCGGCCGTCGTTAGCGCCTGCCACACCTTCTCGGGCGTGGAAGCAATGTAGATCGTGTAGACGATCGCTGGTTTGAACTGGTCGATCTTCATGTCGGGGCTGGTCCTTCGATAGATCTTCATGACCGGGCGAGTTCTTCTTTGCCGAGCGCGGCCCGCGGGATCGCAAGCGGCTTTCCGGTTTCAAGCATGCTCTTCAGGCCGGAGAGGATCGCCGGCCATCCCGTTGAGATGGCGCCGACCAGCTTGCTGCCCTCGATGAAGCCTTCGTGGGTCACCGTCAGCTTCACGAGATTGCCGTAAGGCTCGATCGTGAAGGCGACTTTCGTCGCCGGCTCGCGCATGGCTTCATACAGCTCATGCTTGAACGTGTAGGACAGGCGCCGTGGGCGATCGGCTTCGAGGATCTGACCGGTATCGGTGGTCTTGCCGTCGGTGACCAGCGCAAAGGGCGAACCGACCTTCCAGTCCGACTTCACTTTGGTACCGAACCAGTAGCGCTTGCTGAACTCGCTGTCGGTCAGCGCCTCCCACAATTTCTCCGGCGTGGTCTCGATATAGGTGACGTAGACGAATTCCGGTTTACTCATCACGCTTCTCCAATTGCCGTTTCAACTCGCTGAGCGCGGCAAGTTTCCCGCGCTCGAATTTCCTGATCCAGCGTTCGCCGATCTGATGGATCGGAACCGGATTGATGTAGTGCAGCTTCTCGCGGCCATGCCTAAGCGTAGAGACGAGGTTGGCCGCTTCGAGAATCCCCAGGTGCTTTGTCACCGCCTGCCGCGTCATGGCGAGGCCGTCGCAGAGTTCGTTCAGCGTCTGTCCGTTTCTGGCGTGAAGCCTGTCGAGCAGCGAGCGCCGCGACGCATCGGCAAGCGCTTTGAAGACTTCATCCATGGTCGGGATAATAGGCAACCAAAAGGTTGCATGTCAAGAGTGTGGTTTGGGCGCCGCCCTTCGCTGTGTTACGGTGCGCTCAGCCAGCGCAGATTGGCTTTGAACAGTGGGGTGGAAAATGAGCGGTCGCCTTAAACTCGCAGCCTCTTTCTCGATTCTTTTTCTCACAGGCTCAGGCATCGCTTGTGCGCAGCAACAGGTGATCGGCGCGCCGCCCGAAGCGCGCAACATGAAGCTGGTCGGAACCAACGACCTGCAGGCGCGCAGCGGCTACCAGCCGACCATCCATCACCAGGGCGACCGCTGGATCGCCTATATCGGCCATCACGGCGGCAGCGACGATATCCCGGCGCCGCTCAATCCGCAGACCGGCAAGGCGGAGCCGAACGGCACCTCGATCGTCGATGTCACCGATCCCGCGCAGCCGAAATATCTGCGCCACCTTCCGGGCCAGGAAGGCAAGTATGAATCCGGCGGCGCGCAGATGGTGCGGATCTGCGACGGCAAGGCGCTGCCGAAGGGCGATCGCAACGCGGTCTACATGCTGCGGACCTTTGGCGGCGAGGCGCATGAGATCTGGAACGTCGCTGATCCCGCCAATCCCGTGCTGCTCACGCGAATTGCCGGATTAAAGGACACGCACAAGAACTGGTGGGAGTGCGACACCGGCATTGCCTTCCTGGTGTCGGGCGCGCCGGACTGGCGCACGCGCCGCATGACGCAAATCTACGATCTCTCCGATCCCGCGCACCCGCAGAAGATCCGCGATTTCGGCCTTCCCGGCCAGGAACCCGGCTCGACCGGCGCGGTGCCGACCGAACTGCACGGGCCGATCTCGACGGGACCTTCCGGCAACCGGGTCTATTTCGGCTACGGCACCAACAAGGGCGGCTTCCTGCAGATTGTCGATCGCGAGAAACTGCTCAATGGCCCGAAGGAGCCGACAGCGGAGAATCTGCGTATGCCGGAAATCTCGCGGATGGCGATGTCGGCGTTCAACGGTGCCCACACGACGTTTCCGATGTTGCAAATGCCGATTGCGGAATTCGCCAGGGACAAGGATGGCAAGACCCGCGATATCGTGATGATCGTCGATGAGGCAATCCTGAACGAATGCAACGAGCCGCGGCAGATGGTGTGGTTCGCCGATATCACGGTCGAGAACCGGCCGATGATGATCTCGAGCTATACGGTGCCGGAGGCGAGCGGGTCGTTCTGCGAACGGGGCGGGCGGTTCGGCGCGCATTCCTCCAACGAGAGCATGGCGCCGGTCTACTACAAGAAGATGGCGTTCATTTCCTTCTTCAATGCGGGCGTGCGCGCGCTCGACATTCGCGATCCCTATCATCCCGTTGAAGTCGGCTATTTCATCCCGGCGATCACGGCGGCGACCGACAAGCGCTGCGTCAAGATCGGCGAGCAGGACCGCTGCAAGGTCGCGATCCAGACCAACAATGTCGAAACCGACGAGCGCGGCTACGTCTACATCGTCGATCGCGCCAATACCGGCCTGCACATTCTGGAACTGACCGGCCCGGCGCGCGCCGTCGCCGGCCTTCAGTGAGGACGTGAGCGATGCGCCGCTGGCCGGTCATTGCGTCAGCCATGGTAGCGCTCGGTGCGCTGTCGGGCGCCGCCGCCTACCAGCATGCGACGCCGCGGCAGGACGAACGGACCGGCGCATGGCGGGAGATCGCGTGGCCGTTTCCCCGCGACGGCTGGCCCGCGGGCAAGGCTTTTCGCTGCGGCGCGGCTGCATGCGGCGGCGAGGTCGAGGTCTACGTGCGGCCGAAAATCGGTTTCTGCAATTGCGACCGCGGCGTGGCCGACGACGATGAGGTCGATCGCGTCGCCGATCTCGATCTGATGAGCCAGCATTTTGCGCCGCGCGCGCCGGGCGATGTTGTTGGGATCGCCGGCATGCCCGGACGCATCCGGGCCTATGACCTCAAAATGTCCGATGGCTCGCAGCACGCTGCGATCGGTGTCGCGCTCTCGCGCCGCTGCGACCTCCTCGTCGCGGTCGCGCACGGCAAGGGTGAGGCGCCCGAGTTGCGGCGCGTGGCGTTGGAATTTCTGGCGCGCAGCGAAATGACGCGCTGGGCGATGGCCGCGATGGATGGGCGTTAGCTCGTCGTTCAACCTCGCCCCGCTTGCGGGGCGAGACGAGCAAAGTTCGCTCTTAGGTCGCCGCGCTCTTGCGCGGCGGGTGAGGGTACGGGTCAATCGATAGAGTTCATTCGCGGAGAGCCCCCTCATCCCGACCTTCTCCCCGCAAGTGCGGGGAGAAGGAGCAGAAGCAGTCGCGAATGAGGATGCACAGCTTCCATCCGCTGCCCTCACATGCATAATGGACGTAACCACCCTCTGACCGGAACCTCCCCATGTCCCTTCAAGCCTATCTCGCCTTTGTCGCCGCCTGCATTGCGCTCGCGCTATTACCGGGTCCGGTGGTGACGCTGCTGATCGCCAACGGCCTGCGGCACGGTACCCGCGCGGCGCTGATCAACTGCGCCGGTGCGCAAACTGGCCTCGCCATCGTGATCGGCATTGTCGCGATCGGCCTGACCTCGCTGATGGCGACCATGGGTTACTGGTTCGACTGGGTGCGCTTTGCCGGCGCGGCCTACCTGATCTGGCTCGGCATCAAGCTGATCCGTTCGCCGGTCGAAGGCTTCAACACGGATGAACCGCCGCCTCCGCCGCGCGGCGGCTTCTTCCTGCAGGGCTTTCTGGTGCTGCTCTCAAACCCCAAGGTGCTGGTGTTTTTCGGCGCCTTCATTCCGCAGTTTATGGACATGGACAAACCTCACTTGCCGCAGGTGGCGCTGCTCGGCGTCACCTTCATGGTGATCGCCGCCTCGACCGACGCGGTCTACGCGCTGCTCGCGGGCCGCGCGCGGCTGTTCTTCTCCAAGCAGCGAACGCGGATGCTGTCGCGCATCTCTGGCGGCTTCATGATCGGTGGCGGCATCTGGCTGGCGCTGACGCGGGCAAAGTAAATCCGCAAGCACTGATGAACCCGTGGCGGCGGCATCGTGTCTAACGCTAGCTGCCTCTGGGGAAACAAGCCGTGCTGCCTGACCTGCCGTGGTTCGTCTACGCGATGTTGCTCGCTCCGCTCGGGCTGCTCCTCGCTGCCGCCGTTTACAAGTCGCTGCAGGTGCGCGCCGCGCGCGAATGGCCTTCGGCCGCGGGCAAGGTGGTGGTGTCGAAGAGCGAGGTTCGCAAGGTCAAGGTGCTCGACAGCGACCGGGCCGGGGGGCATCGCTTCGAGGAACGCAACTTCGCCGACATCGTCTACGAATATTCCGTCGCCGGCCGCAAGCTGCGCAACAACCGCGTCAGCATCGGTGAGGACCTTGGAAATTTCCAGGTTGCCGAAACCATCGCCAAATATCCGGTCGGCGCCGTCGTCACCGTCTTTTACAACCCGCTGCATCCGGACCAGGCGGTGCTGGAGCGCGATCTGCCGAAGGGCATGTGGGGCTGCCTCGGCATCGGCACGGCCATCGTTCTGGCGATCGTGTTCGGTTCGGCGATCGGGCTGCACGCGATTACCGAGTTCGTGACGACGCGAATTCCGCAACAGGGGAACGCCGCGGCGGCCGTCGCCTTCGGCGCGTTCGGAACTGTGATTGCGCTGTTTGGGCTGGTGCTGCACCGGCAGGCGGCGCTGGCAATGAAATGGCCTGTGGTGACGGGCACGATAAAATTGTCCGACATCGAGCAGTATCGTGCTGCACGGCAGGACGGCGGTTCTGGCACGCGGACCATGTACCAGCGCAAGGTGTCCTACACCTACCAGTACAACAACCTCACCTACACCGGTACGCATGCGACGTTGGCGAGCAGCGTTGCCTCCACCTCAAGCTGGCTGGTGCGCAAATCCACCACTGGCTACAAGGACGGCGCCAGCGTGCAGGTCTGGGTCAATCCGGACAATCCATCGCAGGCCACGCTGCAGCCGCGTGCGGGTTTTGTGTGGGTGTTATGGTCGTCAGCCGCGGCGATCTGGGGTGTGGCGTATTACGCGGCGGTGCATGGCTGAGATTCGTAGGGTGGGCAGAGGAGCGTTAGCGACGTGCCCACCATCTATCGACAGATCGCGGCGTGAATGGTGGGCACGCTTCGCTTTGCCCACCCTACGAACCCAACTCAAATCAACTGCCGTTCGCGCAACGCCACTTCGATCTCGCCAAAAATCCGCGCCAGCCGGTCAGCCCAGGCCTTCTCGCCAGCCACATCGCCGATCAAATCCTGACGGATTTCGATTCCCGTGTTCATCAGCCCGCGCGCTTCACCGTGCACTGGGATCGTGTAGTCGGTCTCGTCGCTGACCGCATAGGGCTCGTTGTCGCCGACCACGAGATCGCCCTCGGCGCGCAACAGTTTTAGCAAAAGCGGCGGCAGGTGCGTGTCGCGGTGATACAGCGTGCCGATATGCCAGGGCCGCGCGATTCCGGCATAGACCGGCGTAAAACTATGCAGCGACACCAGCACCGTCGGCAGGCCTGCGCTGCCGCGTTGGTCGATGATCTCGTCGATGCGCCGGTGGTAGGGATCGAAGATCTGCGTGCGCCGCGTCAGGGCGGCCTCGCGCGAAATGCCTTCGTTGCCCGATATCGTCGTGGCCTCGCTGATGCGCGGGATCGAGCTTGCGGCATCGGGCGGGCGATTGCAGTCGATCACGAGCCGCGAGTAGCGCTGCGCGATCAAATGGGCGTCGAGATGCTTCGAGAGCGCCTCCGCGACGCCGGCAATGCCGATATCCCAGGCGATGTGGCGCACCAGCTCGCTCTCGGGCACGCCGAGATCGCCGAGAACGCGCGGGATCAGCCGGCCGTAATGGTCGCAGGTCAGCAAGAATGGCGAGCGTCCGCCGGCATTGAATTCGCGGACCGGAGGAACCTCTTCGGGCTTTAGGAGTAGGGATGTGTCGGCGGCGGCGTCCAAAGCGTTTTCCTTGAAGGTGTGCCTATCGAAGCGGCATTCCGATCTACAATTAAGCAGGATTCGACCTAGATTAAATGTACCAGAATCGATGATTGTTTGACGATGCCGCTCCTGACCATCAACCACAAGACCGTTTATCGCTATGATCGCCCGGTGGCGTTCGGCGAACACCGTATCATGCTGCGTCCGCGCGACGGCCATGATCTGCGGGTGCTGTCCAGTAGCCTCGATATTTCGCCGCAGCCGATGCGGCTGCGCTGGATTCACGACGTGTTCGGCAACAGCGTTGCGATCGCAACCTTTGACGAGCGCGCCAATGCCCTGTCGTTCACCTCGACGGTGACAGTGGAGCACAATCCGGAGGAGGAGTTCGCGCTCACGCCGGATGACCCCGCCTATTTCTATCCGTTCATCTACGACACCGAAGAATTTCTCGATCTGCAGCAGTTCGTGACGCCGCAATATGGCGATCCCAATGGCGAGCTGTCGGCCTGGGCGCGGAACTTCCTCGACGCCGAGGGGCCGACGCCGACCTTCAACATCCTGAGCGGAATGACGCATGGTATCCGCAAGGCCTTTACCTATCGCAAGCGTCACGAACAAGGCACCCAGCATCCGCTCGATACGCTGCAGACCGGCTCCGGCACCTGCCGCGATTATGCGCTGTTCATGATCGAGGCGCTGCGCCGGCTCGGCATCGCCGCGCGCTTCGTCTCCGGCTATGTGTTCATTCCCGGCGACCGCGCGCATGGCTATGTCGGCGGTGGCTCGACGCATGCCTGGGTGCAGGTCTATCTACCGAGCGCGGGATGGATCGAGTTCGATCCGACCAACGGCATCGTCGGCAGCCGCGACCTGATCCGGGTGGCGGTGGCGCGCGATCCGCGCCAGGCGATCCCGCTGCACGGTACCTATCTCGGTTCGCCCGACGCTTTCGCCGGCATGGAGGTTCACATCAACGTC
This sequence comes from uncultured Alphaproteobacteria bacterium, assembly GCA_963770135.1. Taxonomy (GTDB): domain Bacteria; phylum Pseudomonadota; class Alphaproteobacteria; order Rhizobiales; family Xanthobacteraceae; genus Bradyrhizobium. The sequence goes on from CAVYOM010000030.1 coordinate 43,156, forward strand.
GTCTCGGTCGGCGAACAGCAGCAACCCGAAGCGCCGCAGGCGGAGAGAGTCTGATCATGGAGATCAAGGTCGGCTTCGAAATTTCATATGCGGCGGTGCAGCCGACGCCGATGGTGATCATGCTCTCGATCCATCCGTCGCGCTTTTCCGACATCGTCGGTACCGAGCAGATCACCGCCGGGCCCGGCGTGCCGATCGGCTTCTATCGCGACAGCTTCGGCAATGTCTGCGGCCGCCTCGTCGCGCCCGCCGGCGGCGTGACGCTCCGGGGCGACGCGCTGGTGCGCGATTCCGGCCTGCCCGACGTGGTGATGCCGACCGCGCAGCAATTGCCGATCGATCAATTGCCCGACGAGGTCCTGCAATATTTGATGCCGAGTCGTTATTGCGAGACCGACAAGCTCACCGATGTCGCCTGGTCGCTGTTCGGCAACACTCCGCAGGGGTGGGCGCGGGTGCAGGCGATCGTCGATTTCGTGCATAATCACGTCACGTTCGGCTATCAGCACGCCCATCACATGAAGTCCGCGCATGACGTCTACGAACAGCGCGCCGGCGTCTGCCGCGACTTTGCGCATTTGGCGCTGACCTTCTGCCGCTGCATGAACATCCCGGCGCGCTATTGCACCGGCTATCTCGGCGACATCGGCGTGCCCCGCGATCCCGCGCCGATGGATTTCTCCGGCTGGTTTCAGGCCTATTTGTCCGGCCAGTGGTACACGTTCGACGCGCGCCACAACGTCCCCAGGGCCGGCCGCATCCTGATGGGCACCGGCCGCGACGCCGCCGACGTAGCACTGACCACGAGCTTCGGGCGGATGGACCTGGTGAAGTTTTTCGTGATCAGCGACGAGGTCGTGCCGGCTTAGCGACGCCATGCACGCGTCATTGCGAGCGAAGCGAAGCAATCCATTGCTCCGCGCGCCGGAGGCATCGTATGGATTGCTTCGTCGCTTACGCTCCTCGCAATGACGTGCCCAATAGCCCATGATTTCAGATCGTCTCTTCGTCTACGGCACGCTGATGCGCGGCTTTGACCATCCGATGGCGCAGCTGTTGTCGCGCAGCGCGGATTTCTTGGGGACCGCCACCTGCCGCGGCCGGCTCTACCTCATCAAGCATTATCCCGGGCTCGTACTCTCGGACGATCGTCGGCGACATCGTGTTCGGCGAATTGTACCGCCTGCGCGACCGCGACGCGCTGCTCGGCGAGTTCGACATGTATGAAGCCTGCGGCGAAGGTTTTCCGGAGCCAACCGAATATATCCGCCGCATGCTGTCCGTGACACATGCGGACGGCGCGCCCGGCGAGGCGTGGACCTATGTCTACAACTGGCCGGTCACCGGCCTGCCGCAGATCGCCTCGGGGAAATTTCTGGAGCAGTAGGGCGATTGCCCAGCGTTGTCTCAGTATTCTCGGTCGTCATACGCGGGCTTGCCCCGCGTATCCATCCTCTTCTTTAGATGAATGGCCGGGTCAAGCCCGGCCATGACGAGCCACGAGTTACCCCGCATCCAGCCTTTCCCGCTCGACGCGGATATCCACCTCGCGATCGACGTAATTCCATTCCTCCGTCGCGCGCAGCATGCCGACCAGTTCTTCGAACGCCTCCGCGTTTGCAGGCTCGTATTCGAACCAGGTCAGGAAGTCGAAGGGCTCGCCGAGATCGCGGCTGTGATAGAGCTGGCGCGCGATCGCGGGCAGGTATTTCAGGCTTGCGGCGATGTGGTGCGACTTGTCCTCGAAGATCTGCCGCCGCTCTTCCTGCGTCAGCTCCCACCAGGCCGCCGATTTCTTGATCGGGATCAGCGCCGCGCAGGTCGCCTCGGGGCGGCCGAGCCGGGCCGGCACGGCCGCGAGCTGCTCCTTTTCGGCGCGCTCGGTGTAGCGGACATGGCTGGCAACGCCGGCCAGCCGCCACGTGGTGAGCGCAGGCAGGATCGGCAGCGCGATCGAGGAAGAAGAGACCGACGACAGCGCCGGTGTCCGCGCCAGTCCCGTGCCCTTCACCGGTGTAAGCCGCGTCACCCGCCACGCCCCGCTCTGTCCGCCTCTGAAGATCGTAAACATGCGGAGATGGAAGCGCGGAACCTGAAGAGATTCAAGAGCAGTCGGCGTTATCTAAGCCGTCATGCCCGGGCTTGACCCGGGCATCCACGGCTTTCTTGCTGGTGGTGCCAAAGACGTGGATGGTCGGGACACAGGCGAGCGGAAGCGACGCCGTCCTTCGGACGGCTATGCCCGGCCATGACGAAGGAGGGCGTTCCTCCTGTGAATAGCGGCGAGAATCCCGATAAACATCGCTTTCGGGTCAAGCATCCCTATATCCATCATCGGTTGGCATTCGCCCCGACTTAGGCACAAACTCGCTTATGCGCTTCACGCCCCAATTCCTCGAAGAGCTGCGCGCCCGGCTTCCGGCCTCGGAAGTCGTGGGACGGCGCGTGAAGCTGAAGAAGGCGGGGCGCGAGTTCAAGGGGTTGTCGCCGTTCCAGCAGGAGAAGACGCCGTCATTCTTCGTCAACGATGAGAAGCAGGCCTGGTTCGACTTCTCGTCTGGCTTGAACGGAAACATCTTCGATTTCGTTATGAAAACGGAGGGCGTGTCGTTTCCGGAAGCCGTCGAGCGGCTGGCTTCCATGGCCGGCATGGCGCTGCCGGCGGCTACTCCCGACGCCGCGCGGCACGAGCAGCGCCGCAAGACGCTCCACGACGTGATGGAACTCGCGGCGAAATTCTTTGCCGACACGCTGGCCTCGCGCAACGGCGCCAAGGCGCGCGGCTATCTCGGCGACCGCGCCATTACGCCGGCGACGCAGCTGCAGTTTCGCCTCGGCTATGCGCCGCCGGATCGCTTTGCGTTGAAGGAGCATCTCGGCGCGCAGGGCATTTCCACCGAGGACATGGTGGAAGCGGGGCTGCTCGTCGGCGGCGACGATATTCCGGTGCCCTACGATCGCTTCCGCGACCGCGTGATGTTTCCGATCACCGATGCAAGGGGCCGCGTCATCGCCTTTGGCGGCCGCGCGCTGGAAAAGGATGTTCCGGCAAAATATCTGAACTCGCCGGAAACGCCGCTGTTTCACAAGGGCGACAATCTCTACAACCTCTCGACCGCGCGGCAGGCGACGCATAATGGTTCGCCGCTGATCGTGGTCGAAGGCTATGTCGACGTCATCGCCATGGTCACCGCGGGCTTTGCTGGCGCGGTGGCGCCTCTTGGCACGGCTTTAACGGAAAACCAGCTCGCGCTGCTGTGGAAGATGGCGGACGAGCCGATCCTCTGTTTCGACGGCGACCGCGCCGGGCAGAAGGCGGCGTACCGCGCCGCCGATCTCGCGCTGCCTGCGCTGCTGCCGGGAAAGAGCCTGCGCTTTGCGCTGCTGCCCGAAGGGCAGGATCCCGACGACCTCGCGCGCTCCGGCGGCCGCGTTGCGATCGAGGAAGTGATTTCAGCCGCGCGTTCGCTCTCGGACATGCTCTGGTCACGCGAGATCGAGGGCGGCAGTTTTGCCACGCCGGAACGGCGCGCGGCGCTGGAAGCGCGGATCGGCGAACTCGCCAACGGCATTCGCGACGAGGTGGTGCGGCGTTACTATCGCCAGGATCTCGCCGAACGCCTGCAGCGCACCTTTGCGCCGGAAGGCGGTCGCGGCGGCTATGGCCGGGGTAATTTCCGGGCCGGGCGTGGCGAATCACCCCGCGCGTTCGCTCCGCGCGGACCGGGACCGGCCGGCCGATTCGCTCCCCGGGGCGGGCGCGGGCCGGGGGCGGGCACAAGCCCGGCGATCGCGTCCGGCCCCTACCAGGCGGCCAGTCCCCAGTTGGCGACCAGCCCGATCATGCGCGGCCAGCGCAGCGCGATGTCCCGCCGCGAGGCGCTGATCCTGCAATCCCTGATTAACCATCCCTGGCTTCTGCACGATCATCTGGAGGAGGTGGCGATGCTGGAACTGGCCCATCCCGAGGCCACCAAGCTCCGCGCCGGCATTATTACGGCCTTCGCTAACGACCATCACCATTCCCCCGATGTCGAGGAGCAGGCCGAGAAAATGCGGGCCGATCTCGAAGCGCGCGGATTAAGCGAGGTTCTTCAAAGGGTTGAGCGGGCGATCACGACCTCGGCGGTGTGGGGCACCAAGCCCGGCGCGGCGCGCGAGGATGTTTTGGCCACCTGGCAGCAACTCGTTGTCTTGCATCAGAAAACGCACGCCCTACTTAGGGAGAAGAAGGATGCCGAGCTGGCGCTGGGTGATGAACCCACGGACGCCAACATGGCGTGGCTGAAGGACGTCAGCGCCCGGCTTGAGTCGCTCGACGGCACGGAGGCCCTGATCGAGGGTTTTGGCGAGCTTTCGGGCCGGTTCCGAAAGAGCGTGTGAGATAAAAAAATGATGCGGACGGCGGCGGCCGTGCCCGGAAAAAGACTCGCCAAATCCATGGTTTGGCGGCAAAAACAGGGTTAAGCGAGGCTTAATAGTCCGAAGGTTACTTTAACGGCGCCGAAGGGCTATTGGCATAACACCGGCGATGGCGGGTTTAAGGGGTGGCGACAATCTGCGCCGCCCTTTGCGCGTCATGCGCATGCGAATACGCAAGGGGCACGAGCGTGATCCGGAAATGGAATATCCAGTTTTCCGAATCGATCACATAGGCAAGGATCTGGCGGGTTGGCTTTTCAAACGAAAGACATCCGGCTGACGACTTCAGTAATTCAGAGGCGGGTGGCGTTGCGCGCCATCCCGCACGAGCGCGTTTCGGGAGCTTGATGAATGGCCACCAAGGCAAAGACGCTGCAGGTTAAAGACAAGGAAAAAGACGACAAGGCAGCGGACGCCCCTGAGAAGGATTCTGCCGACGCGCCGTCTCCGTTGCTCGACCTCTCCGATGCCGCGGTCAAGAAGATGATCAAGCAGGCCAAGAAGCGCGGCTTCGTGACCTTCGATCAGCTCAACGAAGTGCTGCCCTCCGACACCACCTCGCCCGAACAGATCGAGGACATCATGTCGATGCTCTCGGACATGGGCATCAACGTGTCTGAGGCCGAAGAGGCCGACAGCGACGAGGAAAAGGAAGACGAGGCCGACGACACCGACAACGAGCTTGTCGAGGTCACGCAGAAGGCCGTCACCGAAGTCAAGAAGTCCGAGCCCGGCGAGCGCACCGACGATCCCGTCCGCATGTATCTGCGCGAAATGGGCACGGTTGAATTGCTGTCGCGCGAGGGCGAAATCGCCATCGCAAAGCGCATCGAAGCCGGCCGCGAGGCGATGATCGCAGGTCTGTGCGAAAGCCCGCTGACCTTCCAGGCCATCATCATCTGGCGCGATGAATTGAACGAAGGAAAGATCTTCCTCCGCGACATCATCGATCTCGAAGCCACCTATGCCGGCCCCGACGCCAAGAACAACATGAACCCGGCGTTGATCGGCGCGCCCGCCGGCGCCGACGGTCAGCCCGCCGCCAATGGCGAGGCTGCGCCCGCGCATGTCGCCCCGCCCGCCGCACCGCCGTCGCCGACCCCGTTCCGCGCCGCGGCCGCGGCTGCGCCCGGTGGCGACACCGTGGAAAAGGACCCGGCCGAGTCCGCCGCCGACGGCGACATGGACGACGACGAGTTCGAAAACCAGATGTCGCTCGCCGCCATCGAGGCCGAACTGAAGCCGAAGGTGGTCGAGACGTTCGACAAGATCGCCTCCGAATACAAGAAGCTGCGCCGCCTGCAGGAGCAGGATATTGCCAACCAGCTGCAGAGCGAGTCGCTGTCGCCCTCGCAGGAGCGCAAGTACAAGAAGCTGAAGGACGAAATCATCGTCGAGGTGAAGTCGCTGCGGCTCAACCAGGCCCGTATCGATTCACTCGTCGAGCAGCTCTACGACATCAACAAGAAGCTGGTCTCGTTCGAAGGCCGCCTGCTGCGCCTCGGCGACAGCCACGGCGTCGCGCGCGAAGATTTCCTGCGCAACTATCAGGGCTCGGAGCTCGATCCGCGCTGGCTCAACCGTGTCTCGAAACTCTCCGCCAAGGGCTGGAAGAATTTCGTCCATCACGAAAAGGACCGCATCAAGGAGCTGCGCCACGAGATTCAGTCGCTGGCCGCGCTGACCGGGCTCGAGATCGGTGAATTCCGCAAGATCGTGCACGGCGTGCAGAAGGGCGAGCGCGAGGCGCGCCAGGCCAAGAAGGAAATGGTCGAGGCCAATCTGCGTCTCGTGATCTCGATCGCCAAGAAATACACCAACCGCGGCCTGCAGTTCCTCGACCTGATCCAGGAAGGCAACATCGGCCTGATGAAGGCAGTCGACAAGTTCGAGTACCGCCGCGGCTACAAATTCTCGACCTACGCCACGTGGTGGATCCGGCAGGCGATCACGCGCTCGATCGCCGATCAGGCGCGCACCATCCGCATCCCCGTGCACATGATTGAAACGATCAACAAGATCGTGCGCACCTCGCGCCAGATGCTCAACGAGATCGGCCGCGAGCCGACCCCCGAAGAGCTCGCCGAAAAGCTCGGCATGCCGCTGGAGAAGGTCCGCAAGGTCCTCAAGATCGCGAAAGAGCCGCTCTCGCTCGAAACCCCCGTCGGTGATGAAGAGGATTCACACCTCGGCGATTTCATCGAGGACAAGAACGCGATCCTGCCGATCGATGCCGCGATCCAGTCCAACCTGCGCGAAACCACCACACGGGTGCTGGCCTCGCTCACCCCGCGCGAAGAACGCGTGCTCCGCATGCGCTTCGGCATCGGCATGAACACCGACCATACGCTGGAAGAAGTCGGCCAGCAGTTCAGCGTGACGAGAGAGCGTATTCGTCAGATCGAGGCGAAGGCGCTGCGCAAGCTGAAGCATCCGTCGCGGTCGCGGAAGCTGCGGTCGTTCCTGGATAACTAATTCTGCGGACATCGATCCTAATGAAAGCGGCGGGCAAGAGCCCGCCGTTTTATTTTGGGCCGGCTCCCGCGTCGTCATTGCGAGCGAAGCGAAGCAATCCATCGCGCTGCAAGCGGAGATGGATTGCTTCGTCGCTACTGCTCCTTGCAATGACGTGGATAGCGCTGGGTGCGCGCCTATTTCTTCTTCGCCCCGACCCGGCTGATGCTCTTGATCGCCAGCGGCGTGCGGCCGGATTTTTCGGCGATCTCGCGGTCCTGTTCCATGATGTAGCCGCGCGCCGGCTCGTCGCCGTCGAGCCCGCCGAGCAGCTCGGAAGGCACGCGGCGGTTGGAGCGCTGGGAGTCGTCTTCATAGACGACGTTGAAAAAGGCGAATTCGCCTTTGGGATTGGTTCCGGGTTTCTTGGCCATGGCGGCCTTTTCTTCGATCAGGGCGCCGCTGTCAAAGCAAAATAGCGGGTCTGGACGGCCCGTTCCGCGCTATGCCCGCCTGGCCGGCGCATGCAGCAAAACTCAGCGAAATCTGCAAATCTCCGCCCAGCTTCGACCGCGATGCCACGCCACGTTCCGTGTCGTGCATCACGCCCCGAACCAGCCTTCCACGCCTCCCAGCCCGAGCGCCGCCGCCATCTGGCCGCCGCTACGCGGCTTCATCGCCGGCGAATATCGGCTCGGCCGCTTCGTGGCGAGGGACCGCTGGACCTCGGCGCTTTATGAATTCCTCCGCTTCGGCGTGAAGCAGGCATGGGCTTGCCTGTTCGGCGGCATCGCCGTTTTCCTGATGATCGCGACCTGGTAGTTCTATCCGTCGGCAGCGTGGCTTCCGCGCTACGACTTTCTGTTTCTCTGCATGATCACGGTTCAGCTCGCACTGCTCGCAGCGAAACTGGAGACATCAGACGAAGCCAAGGTGATCCTGATCTATCACTTCGTCGGAACCGCGATGGAGATCTTCAAGACCCAGGTCGGCTCTTGGATTTACCCGGAGCCGAATTTCTTCCGTATCAGCGGCGTGCCGCTGTTCTCCGGCTTCATGTACGCCTGCATCGGCAGTTATCTCTGCCGCGCCTGGCGCTTGTTCGATTTCCGGTTTTCCAGACATCCGCGGCGGCGGCCTGATCGCGCTCAGCGTCGCGATCTATCTCAATTTCTTCAGCCATCACTACATCGTCGACCTGCGCTGGCTGCTGTTTGCCTGGGCCGGCTGGCTGTTCTTTCGCACCCGGGTCTATTTCAGGGTTTGGCGCCACTATCGTTCAATGCCGCTGTTGCTCGGTCTCGCTTTGGTGTCGCTGTTCATCTGGTTCTCGGAAAACATCGGCACGTTCACCAAGACCTGGCTCTATCCGTCGCAGCGGCTCGGCTGGTCGATGGTTTCCTTCGACAAGCTCGGTTCCTGGTTCCTGCTGCTGATCATCAGCTACACGCGGGTGAGCCTGGTCAATGCGCCGCGGGAGAGGCGCAGGGAGGAGCATGCGGCGCGCCCTGCCGCTACCCTGCTCGCGCGCACCGGTTCGCCTGCAGCGGGTTGACCTCCTTCAGGACAAGGTGCACGGCGATTAAGCAATCCTGTCCAGCTTCTCTCCGCAAGTGCAATGGGCGGCGAGGGCGTGTTAGCCTTTCCTTGCCCAATCCAAACGAGGCATCAAAAACAAAGGGAAACGCATATGAGATGGCATGCACTTGCGATCGCGTCGGCTCTGGTGGTCGCAACCCAGGCCCACGCGGCCGACAAGAAATACGGCCCCGGCGCCAGCGATACCGAAATCAAACTTGGCCAGACTTCCCCGTTCTCCGGCCCCGCATCGGCCTACAGCGTGATCGCCAAAACGCAGGCCGCCTATTTCAAGATGATCAACGAGCAGGGCGGCGTGAACGGGCGCAAGATCAATTTGATCACGCTCGACGATGCCTATAGCCCGCCGAAGACCGTGGAGCAGACCCGCAAGCTCGTCGAGCAGGAAGAGGTCGCGGTGATCCTCAATCCGCTCGGCACGCCGACGGGCCTCGCGGTGCGAAAATATCTCAACGACAAGAAGGTGCCGCAGCTCTTCGTCGGCGCCGGCGCCACGCTGTGGGGAGACCATGAGCGCTTTCCATGGTCGATCGGCTTCCAGCCGTCCTACCAGGCCGAGACGGCGGTCTACGCGAAATACGTGCTGAAGAACAAGCCGGACGCCAAGATCGCGCTGTTCTACCAGAACGACGACGCCGGCAAGGATTACGGCAACGGCTTCAAGAAGGGATTGGGACCGGAGAACACGGCCAAGATGGTGGTCGCGGAATCGACCTATGAATCGACTGATCCGACCATCGACAGCCAGATCGTGAAACTGAAAGCGTCCGGCGCCAACGTGCTGTTCATGCACGCGATCCCGAAGCAGGCCGCGCAGGCGATCCGCAAGATCGGCGAGATCGGCTGGAAGCCGGACATGTTCTTCCTCGCGGCGACCTCGACCTCGGTGTCCTCGGTGCTGCAGCCCGCCGGCTTCGATCACTCCAAGGGCATCATCTCGTCCTACTCGTTCAAGGATCCCAACGATCCGCAGTGGAAGGACGACAAGGATGTGCAGGCCTGGCACGACTTCATGAAGAAATATTTTCCGGACGGCAACCGCCAGGACCAGCTCATCGTCTACGGCTATGTGGTGGCGGAGGCCACCGTGCAGGTGTTCAAGCAGTGCGGCGACGATCTCACGCATGAGAATATCATGAAGCAGGCGGCGAACCTCGACGTCACGCTGCCGCTGATGCTGCCCGGCATCAAGCTGAAGACGTCGCCGACCGATTACTTCCCGATCGAAGCCATGCGGCTGCAGAAGTTCAATGGCGAGATCTGGGAGCTGTTCGGCGATACGATCGGCAATGACTGAGCGGCGGTCTGAAGTCCGTTAACGGCGGTAATTCGAGGGCGCTCACGATGGTGAGCGCCCTAGTGCGGCGCGCGGTCTCGCGGTCCCGCGCGAGCGCCGGTTCGTTGCCATCTGCAGCGAGTTGAGATGGGCCACCGGCGCCGGCGGGCCGCGCCGCTTCTCGTCGTCGGCCGCACGGCCCATCGCCATGATGGCGGTGCCCATCGCGGCTGAACCGAAGGTGACGACGAAACCGAACAGCAGCAGCCCGAGCGCGGTGCCGGGCGAGGCGTCGGCGAAAATCAGATGCCGCAAGCCGCCGGGATTGAGCGCCAGCAGCCCGCCGACCGCCACCGCCGCCAGCGTCACGCCGACGGCAAGGTTGATGGCGAGCAGCCGGAACAGCGGCACGCGGAGCAGGCGGAACCTGCCGGGCCGCTGCGCTCGATCGGGCGTTTGGTTCATCGTCATCGGTCCGCCTGCATTCGCTTCTGAACCATTTTAGCAGAACCCGGCGGAGGTTCGAAGGCCGGCAATGCATGGCCGCGCTGCCGGCGCGGACGCCCCGCGGCCACCAGTTCCACCCGACGGTTCAGCGCGCGGCCACCGTCGCTGGCTGCGAGCCTCAAATGGCTCTACTCGATTTCGAGGTTGTTCTTTTTGCCGATCTCGCTGACGTCGCTGATGTAGGCGCTCATCGCCTTTGCGAAGATTTCGGGCTTTCCGCCGACGATCTCGAACCCGTTGGCGGTCAGCGCCTTGATCACCTCCGGCTCCGCGAGCGCGATATTCGCCGACTTGTTGATGCGATCGACCACCGCCTGCGGCGTGCCCGCCGGAGCTACGAAACCCGACCATGCGTAATATTCCGCGGTATAGCCCAACTCCTTGAGCGTCGGCGCATCCGGGAAGGCGAACCACCGCTTGTCGCCGGTCGTCGCCAGCACGCGCAGCGTGCCGGCCTCGACATGGCTGCGGATGATGTTCGACGCGGCGAAATCGACGTGGCCGGAAATCAGATCCTGAATCATCGGCGCCTCGCCGCGATAATGCACGGCCTGCATCGGCGTCTTGCTGGCCTGGGTGAGCATGAGGCCGATCAGATGCGACGTGTTGCCGGGGCCGGGCGAGCCATAGTTCAGGGCTTGGAATCTCCGCCGGCGCCCTTCACCAGGTCGGCCAGTGTCTTGTACGGCGATTCACTGCGGACCACGATCGCCAGCGGCGCCCGCACCGCCATCGCGACGGGCACGAAATCCTTCAGCGCATCGTAGGAGAAGCGATTTCTTCAACGCCGGCAGCAGGCCGTGGGTGGCGGCGTTGACATACAGCAGCGTGTAGCCGTCAGGCGCGGCGCGCTTGACGCTTTCGGCCGCCAGAATGCCGCCGGCGCCGCCCTGGTTCTCGATCACCAAGGTCTGTCCCAGATTGTCGCGCATGCGGTTGGTCACGATCCGCGCCGGCGTATCGGTGACGCCGCCGGCCGCGGCCGGAACGACGACCTTGATCGGACGATCCGGATAGGTGTCGGTTGTCTGGGCAAACGCGGCGCCTGTCAGCGCCGCGACAATGACGACCACGGTCGCCCCAATGGTGCCTCTTCGCATGTCGCTCCCCCTCTGGCTTTTCTTGTTGCTTATGCCGGGCCCCGCGGCAGGCGGCGAGGCCCGACGGCAGAGTACGCCACACCAGAGTAGCCGACGTTGTAGCGTTGAGAAGAGGATAAATCAGGTGTGTGGCCTGCTCGCGTGCGACGGCATGCACTGTCTCTTCGCGCAGCGTTCAATCCGCCAGATGGCAATCGCACTCGCGCTGTCGGCTCAAGCCTCACGGCGCAACCAACTCCACCCGCCGTTCAGCGCGAGGCCGGCGGTGTCGCGAAACGGCCGAACGGAATTCGGAAAAATTCATTTGCATGCTGGATTTTTGGCATCCGCGACCGTGAGGAAGGCGATCGTGGCCGGCGCGATCTCGACCGACCCCGGCGGCGATGTCACCGCGGCAAACTGCGGAAGCTCGTCATTGCGACCAAGCTCCAGAACCGTTCCATTCAGCTTCACCTCGGTGCTTTGCAGGTCATCCGCCGACAGCGTGTAGCGCTCGCTGGAGACGGGCAATCGCAAGGTTGCGGCAGCCGTTCTGTCCGTATTGATGGCCAGCAACGTGACGGCCCCTCGCACGCCTTGCCGGCAATGCGCGTAGAGGTGCATCCCATGGTGCACGCCGGCGTCGAGAACAATTGTGCCGATCAGCCTGCGCCAGAGCACCGCCGCCCAATAGTTTGGCCGCGGCCGCAACGTCTTCTCGTCAAGCAGGCCGTAATCGCTTGCGGCCAGCGTGTTGTGCGCAACCATTTGGACGCCGGCTTTGGCAAGCCGGCCAAGTTGATCGAGATATCGGAACGTATCGAGGAAAGTCGAAGCCCAGGGATTGCCGCCGCAAGCCGTCTCGGCGGTTTCGGTCAGCCACATCGGCTTGTCAGGCGCAAACTCGTCCCTGAGCGATTGGTAGAACGCAAGCGTCCGGCCCGTGCTCGCCAGCCACGCTTCCGAAAGCGCGGCCTCGGGCGTGGCTTGACCCGGAGCGCATCGTTGCGAGACCGCGCCGTAGTGATGATAGGAAAAAGCGTCGATGCCGGGGCCGGATGCTGCAAGCAAGTCCCGCGTAGAGATGAATCCGGAGCCGGACGGCCGGATGATTGCGGCGCTGCCGTCTCGCCGACCGAACCGGGCCCCAGAACCATCGCATCCGGTTCGCTCTCCCTGATGAACGCAACAAAGGCTTTGAAGTCCCGCCCGTAAGCTGCCGCATCGTAGCCATCGGGTGCACCGCCCATCGCGGCCAGCGTCGGCTCATTCATGAACTCGGCGGCGGCAATTCTGCCACCGACGGATCTGGTATAGGCGAACAAGCGACGCGCCTGATCGCTCTGCCATCGGCCTGCGGCGTCCCGGGCGCCGGCGCTCGTGGCCATCGAGGTCACGATCTCGGCGCCGGCGGCGTGGGCAAAGTCGATGACAGCTTTCCAGCGCTCGCGGCTGAGCACCGCGCGGAAGCCGCTGGGCGGCGTGGCGGGCGCATCATCGCTTTCCGCAAAGTATGTCGTGTTGGCCCAGGTGCCGCTGACGCGCATATAGGCCGGGGCCAGCGCGGCGGCCAATCTGCGCAGTCGGGCGTTCGAAAGGTCGATGGGCTCCCGATATGCGTAGAGGTCCGGATTCGCGCCCGCCGGGACGTTCCCGGAATTATCCGCGCCGCGAACTGACGGCGCTGCGACACTGGCGTGATAGGGCTTCCAGAACCGTCCGCCGGTGACCTCGACCATTTCCAAATTGTACGATTGAAAACGCGCGCCGATGGTGCCGACGCGGGGCAGTCGCGAAGGATCCACGGAAAGCGTCGGCGCCTGCGCTGCTGCCTGCTGGCTTCCCGCCAGCGCGGCAACCGCAATTCCCATTCCGACTTTGAAACCACTGGACCTGGTCATAGCCATTGTCCTTGGCAGCCAAGGCGGACGGTGGCCCACGGCGCATTTTGAGCGGGATCATGCATGTGCTCAAGAGCGGATGTCGATGGGTCGATTGTCCGCCGGAATATGGGCCGGCCAAGACGGTCTACAATCGCTTCAAACGCTGGAGTGCGCAGGGAATTTGGCAGAGCATCTTGAGGCGGCGGCCGAACCTGCTGAACCGCCGGAACGAATGGCTCTCGACAGCACGCATGTCAAAGCGCATCGCTGCGCTGGCGGCGGAAAAGGGGGACGTCGGAACAGGCGATTGGCATCACCAAGGGCGGGCGCAACAGCAAGATTTACGGCCTTGTCGATAAGCTGTGCCGCCCGTGGGTCTTGATCCTCACGCCTGGCAACACCGCCGACTGCACAGTCGGGCCGGCATGTGTCAGTCTGCTCGACGGCATCGCCGAGTTGCTCGGTGACAAGGCTTATGACAGCAACTCGTTCCGCAAGTCTCTGCGCAAGGACGGCATCAAACCGGTGATCCCAGGCCGGTCAAATCGGAAGAAACGCATACGTCACGACAAGCAAGCCTATAAGGATCGCAACGTCATCGAGCGCTGCTACTGCAGGCTCAAGGACTTCAGGCGCATCGCAACGCGCTACGACAAATTCGCTCGGAACTATTGCTCAGCCCTGTGCCTCGTTGCCGCCGTGGCATTCTGGCTTTAGTCGTGCGCGGTTTCCGCTTTTGGGATAACATGGCGAGCGTGTCGGGACCCGGATGACGACGGGAAACCACGGAATGAGCTCGCAGCGAGTGTCGGGAACCGCCGTGCAACGAACCATTGCCGTCCTGGGCTCGGCGGTTTTCTTCGTGGTCGCCCCATGTACGCTGGCGGGGCTCGTTCCATGGTCGATCACGGGTTGGCAACTCCGGCCGCCGTTCCTTGGTCTGGAGCTGACGCGCGGCATCGGCGCGATAATGATTCTCGCAGGCGTGCCTGGGCTCGTTGACGCATTTGCGCGTTTCGCGCTGCAGGGTCTCGGCACCCCCGCGCCCATCGCGCCGACCCGGAATCTCGTGGTGACCGGTCTCTACCGTTATGTGCGTAATCCAATATACGTCGCGGTCGTTGCCATCATCCTGGGTCAAGCGGTGCTGATGGGCGATTGGCGCCTCATCGTCTACGGCGCGCTGCTCTGGCTCGCCTTCCACGTCTTCGTCGTGGCGTACGAAGAACCCACGCTCGAGCGGACGTTTGGGAGAGAGTACGAGGCGTTCCGCGCCGCCGTCCCGCGCTGGATACCGCGGATGACCCCATGGCGGTCGAAATGATCGGTGGCCCGCGGTTGTGCGAGCCGCTGCTCGCGACCGGTCTCGGACGCCTCACCGGCGCCGCGAGCAGGCACGCTAACGGCCCTCGGAAAAGAACATCTCCCCATTGGCGAAGCGGTTGGGTTTCAGGCGCATCGCAACGCGCTACGACAAACTCGCTCGGAACTACTTCTGAGCCCTGTGCCTCGTTGCCGCCGTGGCATTCTGGCTTTAATCAATTGAGTTTGGACCCTAGGGCGCCACCAGTTCGACCCGCCGGTTCAGCGCGCGGCCGGCATCATTGGCGTTGGAGCCCACAGGCGCCAGGAATCCCACACCCGCCGTGCGCAGCCGCGCCTGCGCAATCCGAAAATTCTTCACCAGCTCCGCCGCCACCGCCTCCGCCCGCCGCCGCGACAGATCGAGATTGTAGTCGTAGGCGCCCTGGTTGTCGGTGTGGCCGACGATGAAGACGTTGAGCTGCGGCTGGCCGGCCAGCAGCTTTGCGATCTGTTCGAGCGTCGGGCGGCTTTCGGGTTTCACCACGGCCTTGTCGGTGTCGAAATAGATGCCATAGAGCGCGATGTGGCCGGCCTCGCCGAGGCCTTTTGCCATCGCGGCCGCGTCCACCATCTTGTTCTCGATCGCGCCGAGTTCGGCGACGACGAGCTGCGCATAGATATCGCGGTTGTTCTCGCTGACGATCAGGCTGGCATAGGTCTCGCGGCCGCCATCCACCTTGCGTCCGGCAAAATAGCGGTAGTTGAAACCGTCCACCCACATCTGCGGGATCGGCAGCGCGTCGATCGCTTCCGAGAACGGAATGCCGCCGCAGGCATCGGTGTCGCAGGCCAGCAGCGTTTCGAATCCGGCCTTCGCCAGTTGGGTCTCGAAATTGCGCGACACTTCCAGGATCGAGGGGCCGGGATTGGTGCGATAGGCGATGCGGGTGATGCGGCCTTCCAGCCGCCGCGCGTTCGTGGGCTGGCCGTCCTTGAAGGCGGCTCCCTGCATCCGCGCCGCGTCAAAATCCTTCACCTGATATCCCGTGATGACGCTGCCGCCGAAGCGGCCGATGCCGGGATAATCTCTTGCCCCGGCCACGTCGCGTGTCTGCGCGACAGCGTTGGTCATCGTGCCAAGCGACATCGCGAGCAGCAGGAGGACCGGCCGGAACATGGTATGCGGCAAGCTCATGGGAAATCCATTCGTTCGAGAAGCGGTCAGGGGAGGGGCAGGAGGAGGCATGACCCGTAAAGGTCGCGGCGGCAGATCAACCGGTTCAAATTAGTCGCAATCTTGGTCGATTTCGAGGGAGATTTGGCCCGTTCATCTGGCCGCAACCCTCGAAGCGCTGCCGAGGACGTGCTAGAAGCCGGTGCCTTATTTGCAGTGCTCTCCGAGGGACGGCTTTTCCATGCTCCGCTTCGCATTTGCTTTCAGCGCCGCTCTGGCCGTGTTCGCAGGCTTCAACTCTCACGCCCACGCCGCCCAATGCGGCAACTCGTCCGCCGGCTATGCCACCTGGAAACAGGAGTTTTCCGGCGAGGCGCGGGCCAAGGGCGTCAGCGCCGGCACCATCCAGGCCTTGATGGCGACGAACTACGCGCAGGCGACCATCAATGCCGACCGCGGCCAGCGCAGTTTCAGTCTCTCGCTCGACCAGTTTCTCGCCAAGCGCGGAGCTGCGACGATCGTCGCGAAGGGGCGGCAGTTGAAGGCGTCGCAGGGCGCGCTGTTCGCTTCCATTCGCGAACGCTACGGCGTGCCGCCAGGGCCGCTGCTCGCGATCTGGGGAATGGAGACCGGGTTCGGCACCCAGCGCGGCAACCAGAACATGCTCGCCTCGATCGCGACGCTGGCCTATGACTGCCGGCGCTCGGCCTATTTCACCGAGCATCTTTACGCGGCACTGCAACTGATCGATCGCGGCGCGCTCTCGCCGAGCCAGCGCGGCTCGATGCACGGCGAGGTCGGCCAGACCCAGTTCATGCCCAAGGCGATTTTGGCCTACGGCACCGGCAATCTCGAAAACTCGGCCAATGCGCTAATGTCGACCGCGAATTTTCTGAAAGCCCATGGCTGGCGCGCCGGCGCGGGCTACCAGCCCGGCGAGCCGAACTTCGCCGCCATCCAGGCCTGGAATGCCGCGGGCGTCTATCAGAAAGCCATCGCGCTGATGGGCAAGCAGATCGACGGCGGCGGCGAGTAGTGCCCACTGTCGTCCCTGCGAACGCAGGGACCCATAACCACAGGCGGTAATTGTTGAAACGAAGCCGTCAACCAGCCCGCCTTGACAATATCGGCCGCGGCGTATGGGTCCCTGCGTTCGCAGGGACGACGAGGTTTCGTAGGTCGCTTTCCCATGGCATGATCGGCACGAGACGCAACAAGGGATTCGCATGCGCATAGTTCGTTGGGCCATTTTCCTCGGCGCCGTCATCTGCTCCGCCCCCACTTACGCCGCGCGCTGCGGCGGCGATTTCAACACCTTCGTGGCGGCGATGTCGCAGGAGGCGGCGGCGGCCGGCATCTCGCAGGCCGTGATCAGCCAGGCGCTTTCGGGCGTGACGCAGGATCCGGCGGTGCTCGCCTTCGACCGCCGCCAGCGCGGCACCTTCAACAAATCGTTCGAGCAGTATGTCTCGACCCGCGTCGGCCCCGGGCGCATCAACATCGGCCGGCAGATGCTGCAGCGGCACGGCTCGCTGCTGTCGCGCATCGAGAAGCAGTTCGGCGTGCCGCCGGAAATCGTGGTCGCGATCTGGGGGCTGGAGTCCGATTTCGGCAAGGGCGACATCGGCAAGATGCCGGTCATCCGCACGCTCGCCACCATGGCGCATGATTGCCGCCGCACCGAACTGTTCCAGGGCGAGTTGCTGGCGGCGCTGAAGATCGTGCAGCGCGGCGATCTGCCCTTGCGCGACCTGATCGGCGCCTTCGCCGGCGAAATCGGCCAGACGCAATTCCTGCCGTCGTCCTACATCAAGTACGGCGTCGATTTCGACGGCAACGGCCATGTCGACCTGCGCCACAGCGTGCCCGACGTGCTCGCCTCCACCGCGAACCTGCTGCACACCAGCGGCTTCAAGGGCGGCGCGCCCTACGGCGAGGGCACCGCGAATTTCGAAGCGATGCGCGAGTGGAACAGGGCGACGATCTACCGCAAGACGATCGGGTATTTTGCCGACAGGCTGGTGGGGCGGTAGTCTAGCGCGTCTTGCGGCACTTCACTTCGTCCGGCCTTGTGGGACAAGGTGGTCGCGAAGCGCCGAATCGCAGCGGGTTGTCTCCACACGTATAGCGTGGCTCGTAGCAGACGACCCCTCGAGCCGGCATCGCCGTGGCTTCGCGGTCCACGCGTCCACCTTCTGCCACGAGGGGAGAATGGGCCAGTGCAGACGCCGTAGCACGCGCACCTCACTTCCCCTTCTGCCCGCCATCTTCTCGATCCGCTTCGCCAGCACCGCCCAATACGTCGCCGGGCGAAACCGCTGCAGCAGATCCATCATCCGCGCGTCGTTGCCGATCAGAATGCGCGGCTGGTTTTTCTCGATGCCGGTGATGATGCGCTGGGCCGCGACCGGCGGCGTGGTCTTGGCCACCGCATCAAAACGGTCGATCGATTGCGCGCGGCGCGCATTGTCGGTGATGCCGCTTCCGCTGCGGGAGTTGCGCACGATGTTGGTCAGCACGCCACCGGGATGCACCACCGAGAGTTTCACCGGGCTGTTCGCCATCGCCAGTTCATGCCGCAGGCTTTCCGAAAAGCCGCGCACGGCGAATTTCGCCGCGCAATAGGCGGTCTGGCCGGGCGGAGCGATGAGGCCGAAGAGCGAGGACAGGTTGACGATGTGCGCCTCGCGCTGCTTTGCGAGATGCGGCAGGAACGCGCGGGTGCCGTGCACCACGCCCCAGAAATTGATGTTGATCAGCCACTCCATCTGCGCCTGGTCGACCTCGTCGAACGCGCCAAGGAGTGCGACGCCGGCATTGTTGATGAGGATGTTGAGCGAGGGATGGGCGGCAATGGCCGCGCTCGAAAATTCCTGGATCTGCGCGGGCTCGCCGACATCGACGCGATGCGTCGTGACCTTGCGCGTGCCTGGTCTTGCCGATCTCGGCGGCGAGTTGTTGCAGCCCGGCCTCGTCGCGGTCGGCGAGCGCGAGGTCGCAGCCGCGTGCGGCCAGCTCCAGCGCGAGCGCGCGGCCGATGCCGCTGGCGGCGCCGGTCACGGCGGCCGCGCTTCCGGATATCGCAGTCATGTCGGGGAGCTCCTTGCAGGTCGAGAACGGGCGGGTTCCCGCAAAGTTTCGCAAATTGGAACCGAACCATAAAGCAGTTTCGGCGCTTAACCCCGACTACCGGACAGAAAGACAGCGCAAGACCAGCGCAAATGCTGAGGAGGCTTATTTATGGGACAATCAAAACCGTTTCGCGCGACCGCCCTCATTGTCGAAGACGACCCGATGCAGCGGGACATGATCTGCCTGCTGCTGGAGGAGAGCGAGGTCGACGTCATCGAATGCGAAAGCGCGGAGGCCGCGGAGCTGGTGCTGGAGCGCGCGGCCGGCAACCTGGTTTTGATGATGACCGACGTGCATCTCGCCGGCAACATGGACGGCGTCGAGCTCGCGCACATCGCCCGGAAGTTCAATCCCGAGATCGGGGTGATCGTCACCTCGGGCCGGCCGCTGCATCAGGAATTGCCCGATGGCTGCCAGTTCTGGGCCAAGCCGTGGGCGCCGCTCGACGTGATCCGCGAGGCGGAGCGGATGGTGCATGAACGGCGTCGCGACGACGAGGCGCGGCCGGGTTCGTAAGCGTCGGCGCGCCCTGGTTCCCCGCCGGCCGCCGTCGTGTTAATGGCAGGGCATGACGCTGTCGTTTCTGCTGACTTCACTGATCGTGGTCGCGTCCCCGGGCACCGGCGTGCTCTATACGCTGGCGGTGGCGCTGACATCAGGCGCGCGGCCGAGCGTTGCGGCGGCGTTTGGCTGCACGCTCGGCATCGTGCCGCATATGCTGGCCGCCATGCTGGGATTGGCCGCGGTGCTGCACACCAGTGCGCTGGCGTTCGCCGCGCTGAAATGGTGCGGCGTGGTGTATCTGCTCTACATGGCCTGGCAGGCGTTGCGTGAGACCGGCGCGCTGTCGGTCGATACGCGGCCTGCGGCCTCCGCGCGCTCCAGCCGGCGCGTCATCGTGACCGCGATCCTGATCAACATCCTCAATCCAAAACTGTCGATCTTCTTCCTCGCCTTCCTGCCGCAATTCGTCGCCGTCGACGAGCCGCATCCCCTGGCGCGGATGCTGGAATTGAGCGCGGCCTTCATGGCGATGACGTTTGCGGTGTTCGCGCTCTATGGCCTGTTCGCCGCCTCGCTGCGCGACCGCGTCATCACCCGGCCGAAGGCGATGGCCTGGCTGCGCCGGAGCTTTGCCGCCGGCTTCGCCGCGCTCGGCGCCAAGCTCGCGTTTGCGGAGCGCTGAAATTTTCCTGTAGCCCGGATGAGCCAACGGGTCGCGCGAATGCGCGCCCGATGACAAGCTCCGCGATATCCGGTGCCGGTGCTTATGTCATCCCGGATGTCGCTTGCGCTCATCCGGGCTACATCTCGGCGCCATTCGCCAAAATGAAAAAGGCGGACCGAAGGCCCGCCGTTCTCCAAAATTGCACCCGGAGTTGGGAGCCCGGGCGGAGCTGAGCACTCCACCCGGGCCAAAATTCACTTCTTCTTCGACTTCTTGGCCTTCTTCGCCTTGGCCTTTTTCGCCTTCTTCGCTTTCTTAGCCATAGTATCCTCTCAAGGTTTTCATGGATGGAAACGCGACACCGAGGCATGCTTGGCGGAGGGCCAGCCTCGCAACATCCTCAATGACAATCCCACCAGATTCGGAGGCCGCTGCCGCGTGCCGTCATGGCGTTGTCATCACGTTATCCACAGTTGTTATGCATTTTGATGCGATTTCGTGTCGAAACACGCCTCGTCATCGCCGTTCGCATGCGCGCGCGTCATGCTTAACGATGTCCCAACGTCGACGATCTTCATCAATTCAAAACCACGGTTTGGATTGGCAGGCCGCAGTCAGGGTCCGTTAAGCGGCGCGGATGCACGTTGTTCCGCAAGACGACGGGGCAAGACAACTAGAATCGTCGTGGGAGGAGGCGCGAGGCGGAAGTCTCGTGCGGTCGTTACAACAGGGGAGACGAAGCGTGCGCGTCACGGGTTCGCAATGCTGAGCGTTCCGACGCTTTGGACGGTGTTCGTCATCAATTTTCTCGCGCTGGGCCTGATCTGGGCCTACGTCGTGCGCTGCTATCCGTCGTTCGAGGCGTCGCGGTTCTGGACCGGTTCGGCGTTCGCTGCGGCGGCCGGTGCGGCGATGGCGATGCTGCGCGTGGTGTTCCCGGATTCGCTCGTGCCTCTGCTGTGCGGCGGCACCGCGCTGCTGCTGGCGATCTGCCTCGCCGCGATGGGGGTGCGGAAATTCTTCGACCGGCCGGTGTCGTGGCGTGACACCGTGCTGACGACCGGCCTCGGCTTTGCCGGCCTGTCATTCTTCATCTTCGTCCATGACAGCGTGCCCGGACGGATGACCGTCTTCACGATCGCGCAGGTGCTGCCGATGGTGTTGAGCCTGAAACTGCTGCTGAGCCCGCATGAGGGCCGCGTCAATCCAGGCGCCCGGCTCGCCGGCGTCGTCACCATCATGATCATGGCGATTTTCGCGGGCAGGCTGGTCGGCGCGCTGACCGATGTCGGCGGCGGGTTCTCCTACCTGCATTTCAGCCCGGTGCAGTCGGTCGTCATCCTGGTGCTGGTGTTCCTGTCGATGGCGCTGAATTTCGGCTTCCTGCTGATGGCGATGGACCGCCTGCGCAACGAGGTCGCGGATCTCGCGCTGCTCGACGATCTCACCGGCGTCGGCAACCGCCGCTATCTGCTGCAGCGCCTGATGGAAGAATGCGCGCGCTCGGTACGCAGCAATCAGCCGTTCGCGCTGCTGGTGATCGATCTCGACGGCTTCAAGGGCATCAACGATACCCACGGCCACGCCGCCGGCGACGCCTGCCTGCAACACTTCACCCTGATGGCGCAGACCCGGCTGCGGCCCAGCGACATGCTGGCGCGGACCGGCGGCGACGAGTTCTGCATCGTGCTGCCGTCCTCGACGCTGCGCGAAGGCGCCATGATCGCGCGCCGCGTGCTCGAGGTCTGCCGTGCGGATGCCGAACAATGCACCGGCAACGATATTCCGGTCGCCGTCTCGATCGGCGTCGCGCAATGGAGCCCCGAGATGGGCGCCTATCCCGACCGCCTGATCGCGGCCGCCGACCATGCGCTCTATGACGCCAAGAAAGCCGGCCGCAACGGCTTTGCGACCTACGACCCGGCGCCGCCGCTGGCGCCCGAACCCGCGAGCCCGCCGATATCCGACATGGGCCTGCGCCAGCGCGCGTGAGGCGTGTTACCGTGGTCCGTCACTGGACTTCGCGCATGAATTTTCGCTCCCTCGCGGCCACACTGTTCGTCCTGCTATTTCCTCCGTGCGCCTCCGCGCAGACGCCCGAGCTTGCGAGAATCGCGCGCGCATCGGGCACGCCTGAGATTCCCGGGTTGAAGATGGTGTGGCTGGCGCCATGGGGCGAGCTTTCAAAAGCCCATCCCTGGCGCAACATCATCGTGCACCAGACCGAAGGGCCGGCAGGCTCGGCGCGCGGCGGCGCGCAGGCGCAATCGAAGAACCCGACCCGGCGCGGCGTCATGGTCTGGGTGGAGACCGACGGCACGGTGTACTGGGCGGTCGCCGAACATCTGGTTCCGACCCATGGCGACGGCGCCAACCGCAACGACAACAAATATATCGACAACGGCACGACCTACCGCCAGGTGGTCGGCAACAATTCGGTCGGCGTCGAATTCGCCGGCAATTTTCCCGACGTGACCCGCGGGCCGACCGAGGCGCAGATCGCGGCGTGGAAGATCCTCGTGAAGGTGCTGCGCGCGCGTTACGGCATCCCGCTCGATCGCGTCTATGCGCATAACTGGATCGACTACAAGGACGCCCGCTATTGCGAGGGCTGTGCAGCTTGCGACGATGGCGCGGGAGTGGGGGGAGTAGAGGGGGGCGGATTCCTCCGCAGCGAGCGTCCGGCAACCGGAGGCCGAAACCGCCGGTGCCGGATCGCAATCAAGGGTGGCCGCAGTCGGCCTTCCTAGGCCTGCCGGGCACTCCCTCGCTCAGGGAACGCCTTGGGAAGGTCGGCCGAGGGCTTTGTGACGATCTGGTGCGCATCGCGCCAGATCACTTCACGCTGGTGCGAGGCCGTGATCGTGCGCACCGGCAGGCCACCCTCTTCAAGCAGCCAGGCGCAATAGCGCGCGCGGCTGACCGCCTCGCGGGCCTGGGGATCGAACCAGCAAATGCCCCAGATCGAATCGCGCCGCTTGAAGTGCCGCGCGATGCGACCGGGAATCGGCAAATACTGTGAGAACCAGTCGAACTGGTCTGCCAGCTCCTGCCGAATCCAGTCGGGGCAGTTGGTCCGGTTCAGACACCAGGACGCACGAAAGAAGCCACTCTCCACGCGGCTATGCGGGTGGATGAGCGGTGTAACGAACCGCAAATACATGACAACATGACGCGACGCCGTGTCGCGTCACGCCCCTCGCAGCCAAATTGGATGAACGGAAGAACAGCCGCGAAGCGGCGTTCAGCTCATGACCGGTCGCCAGTCATCGACGGGCGGCGGTCGGAACGTGTCGATCTACATTTCATGCCGCCTCCCTTGAGAGCGTGAACAAAGCGGCGCGGTATTGCGTCGGGGCGGCAGCACATACACCAGCCAATGTCCTGCGGCAAGCACGATTGACGGGGCGTGGGGCGAGTAGCCATGCGCCGGTCGATTGACCGCTGCGCGGGGTTCAAGCACTGTGCGTGCGGTCGGACGTTGAAGGGATGTGAGTTGATGACATCGGCATCGGCAGCGCTGCCATCTGTATTTCTCGCGCGCACCGGGAAGGCTTACGGCCTCATCCCCGCGATCGCGCTGCTGCTATGCGCCTCGCTGCTCATGGCGCTGGAAGCGCCGAGCAAGCCGTTCCTCGACAAGAACAGTTTTTATCTCTCGTCGGCCGGCTTCCGCGTCCAGGTCGCCAATGACGAAGCGGGCAGGAAGGCGCTGCACGCGCTGCCGCCGCATCGCTTCGTGGTTCATCGCACCGGCAACGACGTGCGCTATCTCTATGCCGAGCCGAACCACTGCGTCTGCATCTTCATCGGCACGCAGGCGAACTACCAGGACTATCGCGACATACTGGCAAAACCGGTCGATCAGCCCGACAACGTCGCACCCGATTACAAGACGCAGGCCAGCGCGTTGCTGTACGGCGATCCCTATGACTGGAATAATCTCAACCAGCCCGACAGCATCGCGGATTATCTGCGGACGTATTATTGAAGGGGCTGACTCCCAGCCCATCGTCGCCCGGCTTTTCCCCGTCGTCCCGGCCTTGAGCCGGGACGATACGCTGCGGCCTCTCGATTTTAGTCGGTCGAAGTTGATACCTTCCGATCAACCACGGCCGCGTGGGTATGGGTCCCGGCTCAAGGCCGGGACGACAGTGGGGTGTTGAAGCACCACTCCCCCAAAAACAAAAAGCCGGCGTTGCCGCCGGCTTTCGTCAACTGTTACCTCGACCGCGCGATCAGTGCGCGGCTTCGAGCGCTGCCGCTTCCTGCCGGGCAATCGTGCCCTTGACGGCCGACTGCACCTTTTCGAAAGCGCGGACCTCGATCTGCCGCACGCGTTCGCGCGACACGCCGAATTCGGCGGCGAGGTCTTCCAGCGTCATCGGGTCTTCCGCCAGGCGCCGCGCCTCGAAGATGCGGCGTTCGCGCGGGTTGAGCACACCGATGGCGCCGTTCAGCGCCTGCCGGCGATGATCGAACTCCTCGTGCTCGGCCATCACGGCTTCCTGGTTGGGCGAGTTATCGACCAGCCAGTCCTGCCATTCGCCGGCTTCACCGTCGTCGCGGATCGGTGCGTTGAGCGACGCGTCGCCGCCGAGGCGGCGGTTCATGTCGACAACGTCCTGGTTCGTCACGCCGAGGCGCTTGGCAATGATCGCCACCTGGTCGGGGCGGAGATCGCCCTCGTCCAGCGCGGAGATCTTGCTCTTCGCCTTGCGCAGGTTGAAGAACAGCTTCTTCTGGTTCGCGGTGGTGCCCATCTTCACGAGCGACCAGGAACGCAGGATGTACTCTTGTATCGACGCCTTGATCCACCACATGGCGTAGGTGGCGAGACGGAAACCCTTCTCGGGCTCGAATCGCTTGACCGCCTGCATCAGGCCGACATTGCCTTCCGAGACGACCTCGGAGATCGGCAAGCCGTAGCCGCGATAGCCCATGGCTATCTTGGCCACGAGCCGGAGATGGCTGGTGACAAGGTGATGTGCCGCGTCGCGATCGTCATGTTCGCGCCAGCGTTTGGCGAACATGTATTCCTGCTGGGGTTCCAGCATCGGGAATTTGCGAATCTCGGCGAGGTATCTAGAAAGGCCGGATTCTCCATTGAGAACCGGCAGCGTAGCTGTACGGGCCATTGAGCGCCCTCCAGTTGGTTCAGGCCCCCGATAGCGGCGGGCCCGGCAGGTGATCGCTGTGTCAAAGCCGATCGGGCTGCGATGTTCCGCGCTGGATATTCAGCGCAGGTGCAACATACACAAAATCGAACAAATAGGGAAGGAATACTGACGTCACGTCCCCGTGTGGCAGGCATAACCTGTTGGCATAACAAGGGTTTTTCCGGAGGCCTGCGTCATACGGCCGCTTCCAGCGCCCGCTGCAGGAGAAGCAGATCCTCCGGCAGGGCCGCCTCCCAATGCAAAAGTTCTCCGGTTCGGGGGTGTTCCAGGGCGAGCAAATAGGCGTGCAGGGCCTGCCGGCCGAGGGCGGTGAGCGCCTCCTTACCTTGGCCGCCGAGGTGGCCGGCCTTGGTCTTGAAGTGCGGGCCATAGACGGCATCGCCCATCAGCGGGTGGCCGATATGGGCGAGGTGCACCCGGATCTGATGGGTCCGCCCGGTCTCGAGCTGGCAGGCGAGAAACGAGGCGACCGGCTTGCCGTCGCGCCCCTGATAGGTCGCCTGCAATTCCCAATGCGTGACCGCCTCGCGTCCGCCCGGACGCACCGCCATTTTTTCGCGGGCATAAGCATGCCGGTCGATCGGCGCGTCGACCGTGCCGCGCTGGCGGCCGGGCACGCCCCAGACGAAGGCCATGTAGCCGCGCTGCATCGGACCGGTGCGGCCGTGATCGGCGAATTGCGCGGTCAGCGATTGATGCGCCTGGTCGTTCTTGGCGACCACCATCAGCCCTGTCGTGTCCTTGTCGAGCCGGTGCACGATGCCCGGCCGGCGGACGCCGCCGATGCCGGAAAGGCTGGCGCCGCAATGGGCGATCAGCGCGTTCACCAGCGTGCCGCTCTCGTGGCCGGCGGCCGGATGGACGACCAGCCCCTTCGGCTTGTCGATGACGATGATGTCGTCGTCCTCATAGATAATGTCGAGCGCGATATCCTCGCCCTTCGGCTCCGGCGCCACCGCTTCGGGGACGTCGATTGTGATCGTATCGCCGGCAGCGACATGATAAGCGGGGTCGCGGATGGGGTCGCCCTTGGCGGTGACGGAACCGGCCAGAATCAGCGCTTTCAGCCGCGAGCGCGACAGTTCGGGGCGGAGCACCGCGAGCACGCGGTCGAGGCGCGGCGATCCCTCGTCGCCGCCAACGGTGACCTCCAGCCTTTGACCGCTATTCGAAGAAGAGCCTTGTTCCAACGATGAGCCTTTTTAAGAGCCTTGCATGACCGATACCGTCGCGCCCGAACCGACCCCCGAGCAGGCCGCGCTGATGGCGCGGGTGCGGCGGATGATGCTGATCGCGGGCCTGACCTCGGCGCTGGCGGTGGCCGTGGTCCTGATCGCCGTCGGGTACCGTCTTTACCGTGGCGAGGGAAGCCCCGCGGCAGCTGCGACGGATATTATCGCGACCCTGCCCAAGGGCGCCCGCATCGTCTCGACGGCGGTGGCCGGCGAGCGGCTGGTGCTGACGCTGGATATAGGTGGCGTGACCGAAATCCGCACGTTCGACGCCAGGACGCTGAAACCGGCCGGAAAGCTCAAATTCGTCAGCGAACCCTGAGGCCTGCGCGCCCGGCTTAAAGTGCCCCGGGCCGGGACGAGGACGCTTGGCAACAGGTTTACCCAACCGTGCGAGCCTTCAGACTTGGCCTTGCCCGCCGCACATTTCGCGGCTATTCCCTGAGGCCAACGCTCCCTTCGTCTAGCGGTTAGGACGCGGCCCTCTCAAGGCTGAAACAGGGGTTCGATTCCCCTAGGGAGCGCCAGCGGGCTTCCGGACGCCGTCGCACGGGTGTTGAAGTCGCCCCGGTCCAAATTGGTCTTCCTGATAAAGTCGCTGGGAGAACGATTGATTTGCGAAGGGGCAGGCCCGTGAGCATTGGTCCAAAGCGTGTTGAGGTTACGTTAAGCTCTGAGCTGGCGGTCAACCTCGCGGCCGTTACATGGCAATCCTGATTCCCAGCCTGGGCTTCGCGCGCTTCGACACCCGCGGCGAGCTGAGACTCGCGGAGCGCCTCAAGGACTTGCTCGAAGAGAACGCTGTCGTCTGGCACAACCTTCCGGTGGGTCCTCGCAACCGGCATCCGGACTTTATCATCGTTCACCCAACGAACGGCCTGCTGGTGCTTGAAGTGAAGGACTGGCGCCTCGAGTTCGATCGTGTCAGCCGACAAGGGCAACGTCGAACTGCTGACGGCTCGCGGCATCGTGCGGGAGAGCAATCCCCTGGAGCAGGCGCGCAAGTATACGTTCGATGTCGTGCGCACGCTGGAACGGGACGGGCAATTGCTGTTTCCACCCGGTCACCGCTTCATGGGCAAATCCATCCTTCCGTTCGGCTTCGGGGCCGTATTCACGAATATCACGCGCAGGCAGTTCGACCAGACCGATCTCAAGGAGGTGTTTGCCGAGCATCTATGTGTGTTCAAGGATGAAATGACGGAGGGCGCAGACCCGGAAGAATTCCGCTCCAGATTATGGCGCATGGTCTCGCAGCGCATCGGAGAGCCGCTGTCCATGCCGCAGTTCGATCGACTACGTGCGCTACTCTTTCCCGAGATCCGCATACGACAGATTGCCTTGCCGCTGGACGAAGCGCCCGCGCCCGATCCATCCGACCGGACGCTTGCAGTCATGGATATGCACCAGGAGCAAATCGCGCGCAGCCTGGGCGAGGGACATCGAATTATTCGCGGCGTTGCTGGATCGGGCAAGACGCTGATCCTTGCCTTTCGCGCCGAGTATCTGGCGCGCGGGGCGACAAGGCCGGTGCTCATCCTGTGTTACGCCAATGGCATCGCAGGCCGACTTGAGGATGCCATGCAGAATCGGGGCGTGGAGCACCGTGTCCAGGTTCTTACCTTTCATGGTTGGTGTTACCGGATGCTGCGGACTTATGGGATTCCTGCTCCATCCGAGCGAGACTATCCCGACTACGCAAAGCGACTGGCTGCGAGCGTTTCGGAGGTCGTGAAGGCCGTCGATCAGGGGCATATCCCTATGGGGCAGTACGACGCAGTCTTGATCGACGAGGCGCACGACTTCGAGCCGCAATGGCTCGCGCTTGCTGCCAAGATGGTGAACCCGCGTACGAAGGCGCTGATGGTCGTCTATGACGATATTCAAGCCATCTACCAGGGACGTGAGCGCCCGGTGTGGAAACAGCTTGGAATAGAAGCGACGGGCAGGACCACCGTCCTGAAGGTCAACTACCGCAACACGGCCCAGATCGTCGCCTTTGCGCGACGCTTCGCTTCAGACGTGATCGGCGCTCCGGGCACGACGGCCGATGATGAGCACCCCGTCCTGTTGCCGGAAGATGCGGGTCGGCAGGGGCTGGCGCCAGACGTGCGGCAGTGTGTGAGCATCGAGGCAGAAACGCATTGCGTCGCCGAGTGGTTTCTCGGTCGGAAAAAGGCGGGATACGAGTGGCCGCAAATGGCTTGCCTCTATCCAGAACACTGGATCGGGGAGAAGGTCGCTCAGCTACTCACCAAGCACGGCGTGCCGACCGATATGGCCAAGAACAACAGGAACAGAGTTTCGACGAAGAAGGTGGCGGTGCGATTGTTGAGCATGCACACCGCGAAAGGGCTCGAGTTTCCGTGCGTCGCCATTGCAGGGTTAGGCTTCCTCGGCCGCCACGGAGAGCCGGTCGAGGAATGTGTTCGGCTGACGTATGTTGGGGTTACCCGGGCGACTCACGAGGCGCTTTTGACCTACTCAAGTGAGTCGGCGCTGGTGCAGCGGTTGATCGCGTAGACCGCGATAGGAGGAATCCTGTGACAAAAAAATTTGGGCTTTGATCCGTTGTGGATGTTTCGGACGCCGTGGTCCGGCGACGTAGCTCAGCGCATTACAGCGCCGTGGTTCTCGCCATCGCTTACGGTCAATTATGCTGGCGATCCCGCAGTAGAGGACCGGGTAGTTACGGAGGTTGCGAGCTATGGAAAACAGCTTGGTTGGCTTACGGAGATCGCGATCGCGTTGGCTAAGACGCAGCCAGTGTCCGCGGAAACGTTGGGCCGTTTGGAAAAGGCCGCGAAGGACATCGCCGTAATCAAAGAGCAGGTTGGCGTCTCGGCTGTGGAGGCGGCGAATGACGCACTCGATCGCCTGGAACGCCACGACCCGGCTCAATATCATAACCTGCTGCGTGAACGGCGAAGCGCCAACTAGTCGAGAGACGGCTTTTCAGGAGCAGCAGGCGTAGCCCGGATGAGCGCAGCGACATCCGGGGGATGGGGATGGTCCATCCCTGGATATCGCTGCGCTCATGCGGGCTACTCGCTTGCTAGTTCGCTCGGTTCGACTGCCAAAGGATCAAGTCAAGCTTTTTGTTTCTGTGAAGTGACCGAACAAAGGAAAGCTATCGTTGAATGCATCAATGAGGTCGCGGAAAATCGGATGCTCGCGTGCGTGGTCGTGAAAGACCTTGATGGCTTTATACCGTAATTCAGCTCCGCTCTGGCTAAGATAAATGTCCACACGACCTAAGGTCCGCTTCCAAAGTAGAGCCCGATCAGTAGTCCAACGATTATAATCCACGACAAAATATGACGTTTGATCGGCCCGCGTACGTACGTGGAGAAGATCGTTCCCGGAAGCCAGTAAACCATCATGAACAAGATCGATAGAAAGCCTTTGTCAGCGTAGGCCGGCCTATTCCATGCGGGCTCGCGAAGATCACGCCACACATAATGGCTGCCCGTCAGCGCGTATGCCAATGCAACCATTGCGAGGACTTTCATCGACCAATCTCGATTCAACGAAACATACTGAAGGTCTTGAGCAGCTTCATCGTTGATTCGTATTCGAGCCGGTCGCCGTCGAAATCACACCGATAGAGGCCTTGAAGGTTCGAAGGTAGAGGCACGCCGCGTTCAACCAGCAAGATCACCTTCTTGCCGAATAGCAGCCATAGCTGCTCCAATCTCAATTAGCACATTATCGTTTATCTTCGTGTGTTCCTTGCCCTCCGTGTCGAGGTATTTGCCTTCCGCGCCGACGTGGATGATGCCGGCGGCGCACGAGCGCATGTCCTCAAACACCTTTTCAGGAACAGGGATCGCTGTCGATTCTCGCTCGACCGACACGACAGGTTCAAAGTTGCCGAATGTCAGAAGCTCCTTGATCTGCGTGACAATTGCCCGCTGCTTTCCATGCGTGATGAACACCCGATTGGTCTTGCTGTCGAAAGTCGGCGTGATAGTTGATGTAGGTACCTCGCGCAGCGGCTCGTTCTTCGAAGCGACATCCTCTTCAACGGCGTCTTCAAGCTCCGGAAGGCGCGGAGTTGCAGCTGGGGCAGGCACCCCCGGCGACTCAAGATTTACAAATAGACCAGTAGGAGTATCCCGGATGATCCCGGCGTAGCGACCGTTCACCTTGACGATATCGATAGCTTCTTCAACCCTGTCGGACGGGATACCCATCGACTTGAGCACGTTTCCTGCAATGATGTCCGACGGGAATTTTGCGCGCCGATACCGCTCAAAAAATTCACGAAGAAGTCTCGGCTTCAAGATCGCTTCCCGTCGGGCGCCAATATCCTGCCCTTCCTCTTCAGGTGCAACTAGCCTTCGACCCAACGGCGTTAGTTTTATGACCTGAGCGTTCACTCCACCATCCGTTAATCCGTATGCGATGGCGGCGCCAGTAAGCGTCTGCCAGGAACTGCTTGTGGGACTAATGCTCATCGCGAGCGCAATGTCAGGCGGTGAGCCGCTATCGCCGCCGAAATTGTCGATGATCGCGGAGGCGATCTTCTGTGCTTGCTGTAAAGAGGTGCGAGGAAAATCGGATTGCTTGAAATAAGTCTGCTTCTCGCTTGATTGAGCTTTCTTAGTGACCTTCTTCGCTTTTGCCATGGTCGCACTACCCCCGCGCGCAATTCTCTCCCTGACACCATATAGCAGCAATACTGGATGGCGGTCTACGCTGGCATACGTCCTAGGAATAGCTTGTGGAGCAGTCACCGCACCTGCGGCGTCAACCCGCCCAGCGCTTGCAAAGCTCCAATGTCGCCCGCGTGTCGCCGGCATTATCCTGAGTGATGGTCACCGCTTTCGAGGTGAGGTCCATATCGAGAATCAGATTACGGTGACACGAAATTCCTGCCTGGTTGAGTGCACTGGTCACCGTAATCCGGCCGGAAGGGCATTCGCGCCAAGCTGCTCAGCGACGGCGGCCCGACCATGTGGGCCGAGCTGATGGACGAGTTGCGCGAGATCCATCTCGGCTTGAAACCGAAGCGTCGAACCGGCCCAAGCGTAGGCGAACGGCTGCAGGCGGCCTATGAGAAGGTGATGGCGAAGAGGCCAAAAGTTGACGCCAGCGAGGCGCAGCCCGCGATTGCCTGACGAACGTCGCAGGACAAGCAGCCTCATGCATACGCAAAAACGGCAACTGTCCGCTTCATAGGAAAGCTATTGAGCCGCCGTCACTCGCAACGATTTCCTCGGAGCCCGTTTGGGGCTCGATTCCGGATCCGCGATCGGGCGCTGGTAGGTCGCGATGCGGCGCAGCCAGCCGACCTCGAAGACACGGTTGGATGGAAGGTTGCGAACCCTCTGCTGCAGGACGAACTGCGCCGCATCGGCGAATTCGGCGCGCACGGCCTTCGGATCGCTGGTGTCACCGTTCATCTTGAGCAGCACCTGCTTGAGACCCCAACCCTGCCGCCGCCCGGTCTCGCTGTTCATGGCGGCTTCGTTCGGGTTGGTGCCCTCGCCCTTGAAGTTGATGTAGTCGATCAGCGGATAAAAATTCTCGGAGGCGCGAATGACGCGCGTGAACTGGATGACGATATGTTCGCGCTCCGTGCCGTCGGGCGTCGTCTTGAGGATCTTCTCCATCGCACCTTGCGCCCGCGCCACCATGAATTGCGTCTGCTCCGCCACGGTGTCGAGCAGAAACTGCCTCAACTCTTTCATCTGCGGTGAGTTGGAGTTCTTCCTGAACTCGGCCCGGCTTGTCCACGGGTTGGCCGGAATTTGCGTCTGGTCCAGCCAGGCGGGCAAATGCACGCTCTTCTTGCGCATGAATTCGAGCAGGGCCGGAAAACTCTCCTCGAAAGGCAGCCATTTGCCGACAGGAAACCAGATGAAATGACCGATGCCTAAGGAAGCGAATTCCTCGTTCGCACTCCATGACGTGATCGCATCAATTTTTCCGCCTGTTTCATTCAGCCAGATCTTCTGGCCGATCCTCTTCGCCAGATCGCCAGGCAAGACGAGCTGTGGTACAGGTAAATCCTTGGCCTCGTGGCTCGATTTCCGTGCTTCCGGCATTTGAACGGCAGCTTCCGGCGCCGGATTCTGCACCTCAGGCTGTCGCGGGACGGTTTCGGGTTCCGGCTTCTGCGTGCGGGATGCCTGCGCGACGCCAGGCCCACCCTGGTCTTTTTCGTTATCAGCGAAACGTGTCGCGGCCGGCGCGGCCATTTCCGCCAATGCCGTTTGCGTCGCCATGCCAGCGACGATGACACACGAGAGCAGCAATGAGCCGCAAGCGAGCACCTTCGCGCTGTACTGTCCGGGTTTCGCTTGCCGCGCCGTTCTCCTGCCGTTACCCGCATGCCGGCGGCCCATGAAATCACCGCCCATGTCCATGTTTCCGAAGGCTAGCCTGACGGGAAGGGTCGTGCTGTCGAAAAACACGATGCATATGGCGAAATCGTGGGGTCATAGTGGCGGGCCGGTGCCGGCGCCTAAGTGTTGCTTTGCGGTGGCGAGCGCGAGGCTGCGAAGCCCGATCACTTCATCTCTTAAAGCCGATGAGCTTCATCCAACAGCAAGCGTAGCCCGGCGACATCCGGGGCATCGTCCATCCCCGCATATCGCTGCGCTCATGCGGGCTACTCGCTGCATCTGCTTTCGCTCGGGTTGAGCACCATCCGCCTCAGCGACGCCGAGCTACAGCCACACCCAGCAAGAACGCAACCAGCAGCGAGCCCAGCGGGGCTTCCCGCGCGATGTTGCTCAGGATGCTGAGCGGCATGCCGGGCTTTTTGCCCTTCTCGATCGCGTCGCCGACGCGATTGGCGGCGCCCCTGACGGTGTCAGATACCTCTGCAATCGTAGACTTGGATTCTGGACTGGGATCCAGGCCTTCATACACAAGCGGCGGGGAGGGCATATCATCGGCCATGGGCAATCTTCCTGATCAACCAGTGATAATCGAGTAGGTCGCACTTCGTTCCAGTTTGCGAAGGCAATCGCGGCGCTATCTCGGGGTACGCGAAATCGTAATCAGCTTGTCGGGCGGGCGCGTTTTCGGGGGCGTTCGCCCAGCGGCGGGGGTACGCGGCAAATCTGCGAACTCGGAAGAGTGGTAATCCCGCCCTTCGGGCGTCGTGATGTAGATGTCGTAGCAGCCGGCGCGCGACATCTCCCGGGCCTTTTTGAGCGCGGCTTCGGCCGTCTTCCTGCGATGAACGAGATCGCCGTGTTGGCACATCGCTTTGATCGAAAAACTCATTTCTTCTTCTTTTTCTTGTTCTTCTTGATGATCTCGGCCTGGATTTTGAAGGCCTGAGCCAGTGTTCTCATCTGATCGGCAACGTACGTGTCAGCCGTATTCACCGCCACCCGCTCTGCGGTGGCTGCCTGCTGCCGGATTGCCTTGGCCATCTTCATGATGGTCAACTTCCCTGCCTTTCCGTGGTTCCCGATGCAGCCCGATCACTTCATCTCTTCCAGCAGCCTCCGCGCGTCACCCAACACCGCTTGAATCTGCCTGCGCTCGGCGATCGCGTCCCTGGTGAACCGACCGTGTTTGCGCGCGCTCTGGTTTGCCCTTGGCGCGCCGGAACCCCTTGCACCACCGTGCATGCGGCAACGCTTCTTGCCGCGCACCGCCGGCGAGCGGCACGTGCCGCCGGAACGCGTTTTGGCGCCACAACGCCGGCTCGCCAGCATCGGGCCGGAATTGCGGGCGTGATCACTCAAGCCTGTGCTTCTCGCTTTGCCTCAGCGGAATCGCGCCTTCGCCTGGAGCCCGAGCCCTTCGGCGCCTTCCGCGCCGCGGAGGCCGGGTTCTTGTCCGATACGATCACGTTCGCATGCTGCGTGACGTTGCCGACAATGGCCTTGCCGCCATCCCCGACCGACACGTTCTGCACGGTGATGGCGGGCTCGCCTTGGCTCCGATAGCGGCTGAGCGCCTCGATCTGGGCCGGAAACGTGCGGGCGAGCCTGCCCAATGCGCGCGCGGCGCTGTCGTGCTGGGCGAGATCGTCCGCATTCGCGAGGTGATGGGCACATCGCATCGCCATCACATGAACGGAAACCATCTGCGCCACCAGCATGGCCTCGATGGAATCCCGGGGCTTGATGCTCTTCACTTGTTTTCGATATTTTGGGAGCACGCATCCGGTCGTTCTCCAACGTCACCCGCAATTATGCCGGCAAAGGCACAGTGCGATGCGCGTGCGTGGGAGTGGTCCGACCCGGACCATTCAACGGCAAGCGTCTTTCGAAAGATACGCCGCCAGCATGCGCCTTGCGTCGACTCGACGCTTCGCGCGCCAATCTCGATCCGACAGATCACGCTCGAACATGGACGACAGGGTGTGCACGTTGGTCAGGTGGAACTGGCTCAGGGCCGCGATCATGACATACAGGCGAAGTGGATCGATGTCGGGATGCAGCTTGCCTTCGGCAATCCCGCGATTGAGTAGTCGCTCCGTCATCGCGAGCACGGGTGAAGACATCTCGTGAATGCGCGGCGACTTTTTCATGTAACGCGCCTTCGTGCCGTTTTCGGCCCGCAGCAGGCTGACCAGATGGCCGTCGCGCTCGAAGTGCCCGTTCATGAAATCGAATAGCTGAAGCAGGCCCTCCAATGGATCCAGATGTTCGACATCGAGCGTGAGTTCTTCGGTGCGCAGCGCAGCCAGGGCACTTTCCAGCGTTGCGACATAGAGGGCCGTTTTGCTTCCGAAACACTCATACAACATCCGCGGATTTGTTCCGGCCTTCTTCACGATGCGGCTGATGCGCCCGCCAGCAAGGCCATAGGTCGCGAACTCCACCGTGGCGGCGCGCAGGATCTCCTGGCGGTTTTGCTCCGCGGAACGGCGGGGACGGCGTCGCGGCGGTGTTCGATGCTTGCCCGCGGCGGCGTCGGGTGCGGAATCCGGATAAGTCATGCCTGCTCTTTGCAATTGGCGAGGTTTGCCCACGGGCTTTCGATCTCGAGCAATGCCCGATCATGAGCCGGTGATGCCAGAACGGAGAGGCCGACAGGGCATCCATCCACGCGACCTGCGGGTACACTGATCTGCGGGAGTCCGGCGTGGCCTGCGATCGACGTTAGCGTGAGTGCCCGCGGATAGAAATCGGAAAACTCCGATGGCGCAGCATTCCTTCGAAGTGCGACGCGGGGGGCCGTCGGCACGACCAGCCCAACGCCGTCGCCAAGCGTCGCGCGGACGCGCGCAGCAAGGGATGCGCGAATAGGTGTCCAGCGGGCGATTTCGGCCGGCGTGATCGACGATGCCTCGGCAAACCGCTGCGCGACCGCCTCGCCGAACCGGGGTTGCGCAAAGTCTATCCACGGTCCGAGCGCTTGCCAGATCCCGGCGCACTGCACGACGCGATAGCACTCCAGCCAGTCGTCCGCGGCTCCGTCAAACAGCGTGATTTCGTCGGAAACGCCCAGTGCCTCGCAGCGTGATCGCAGCATCGCAGACACGTCGGGATCGGCCAGTGCGAACGCATCACGCACCAGCACGAGCTTCCGAATCGGAACGACATCCGCCTTCGGCAACAGCACATCGCCGACGAGGCTCAGGGTCGCCATATCGCGCGCGAACCAACCAACGGTGTCGTACGAGGGCGAGAACGGTATCACCCCCTCGAGCGACACCGCGCCATGCGTTGGCCGGAAGCCGAACACGCCGACAAAGCTCGACGGCACGCGCACGGAACCGCCGGTATCGGTCCCGAGGGCGAAATCGACCAGGTGCGCGGCGACCGCAACCCCAGACCCGCTCGAGGAGCCACCGGGAATCCGGTCCGGGCAGACAGGATTGACCGGCATACCGTAATGCGCGTTCGTACCTTCGAGTCCGAACGCAAGTTCGTCTGTAATGGTCTTTCCATTCAGCGTCGCGCCGGCATTCAGCAACGCTGCCACGGCAGGTGCAGAAGTCGCCGCCGGCGCTTGTGCCTTCAACCAGTCCGGATTGCCGCCGCCGGTTCGCACCCCGGCGACGTCGATCAGGTCCTTGACGGCGAACGTCAATCCGCTCAGCGGTCCCGCGGCGGTCGGAGCCATGGTCATGCGCGGACCCGGCACGAAGGCGCCGAAGTCAGGGGCCGCGGAGCCAGCGATCGAGGTTGGTTCGGCGGAAATCAATCTATCCTCCCGCCCGCTTGCCGAGCGCGGCGATCACCGCACTGGAATCGGTGACGAAGCCGAAACATTTCTTCACGTTCCAGACCGTCGCCTCCGTGCAGAAATCCGGCGATGAGGTGGCGCAGCAATCCTCGACCAGAATGCAGCCGTAGCCGAGGAAGTTCGCGTCGGTCAGCGAGTGCAGGACGCATTGGTCGGTGTTAACGCCGCTGAACAGCACCGACTTCACACCCAGATTGCGCAAGATGCTGTCGAGCGGCGTGTCCCAGAAGCCGCTGATGCGATACTTGTCGACCTTGATGTCGCAGGCTTCCTGCGGGAGTTCGTCGACGACGGCCGCAGCCCAGGAGTCCATCTCCAGCACATGCGAGCCGTTGCTTGGCAGGGCATCGCCGAGCCCGATACCGGCGCCATTCGGCTTGTAGAGATGGATCTGGTTCGGCGGCATATTGGCGAGGTCGGGCCGGTTCCCCCAATTCACCCAGATCACGGGCACGCCGGCCTTGCGCAGCGCCGGAAGCAGGCGCTGCAGCGGTTCGATCGGTTTGCGATCCGGACGATAGTCCCCACCAATGTGATCCACCCATCCGCCGGCGGTGCAGAAGTCGTTCTGCATGTCGATGACGATGATCGCGGTGCGAAGGAGATCGACGGTTACGTTCTGCGGCGTGCAGGCAATCGTCACCGGAACGGGCGCTGGCTGCGGCATCGCCATGTTGACTTCGGTCTCGGTCGCCCACCATGCGAATTGGCGGCCAAGGCCGAGCTGCCCGCCCGGCACCTGCTGTGCGCGCTGTTCACCTGTCTTCATGATCTCCTCCTCTCGGCGAGTCCGGTACGCGCAACGCGGATCGCACGCTGCGTCAGGGATGCACATCCTGGATTGCAAGTTCGCTGCCAAAGGCATTTTGCGAGGAGATTCAACGCGCCCGCTCAGGCTGAGCGATGGCGTTGCCCATGAATCCGACAAACGCCCAATCGCTCTGGATAAAAAGTAAGCATTTGTTTGTTTCAGCCGGGAGAGGTGAGGTAAATACCCAATATTTTCAATGCCATTGGCGTCTGGCATGACGCTTGCTGCATGAAAAGCGCCGGATGATCTTCAGTAATGTACGAGGGGGATTTCATGAGGTTACGCCGTTTCGTTCTGCAGGCCGCGCTGCTCGCCGGCGCGCTGGCGCTTTCCGCCAATGCCGCTCACGCCGATCCGCTCAAGGTCGGCATCCTGATTCCGGGATCGAAGTCTGACAAGGGATGGATGGAGTCGTCCTTCGACGGGCTGACAGCCGCACAGAAGAAGTATGGCGACAAGGTCCAGGTGCAGATGATCGAGAACATCAATTACGCCGATATGGATCAGGCGCTAACCAATCTCGCGAGCAAGAACGAGCTCGTGATCGGCGTCGGCGGCCAGACCCAGGCCTCCGTCTACAAGATCGCAAAGCGCTTCCCGAAGGTGCACTTCTCGATCGTCGGCGGCAACGAAGGCGAGAGCGCGCCGAACGTCGCAGGCTACGATGTCAAGCAGGCCGAGATCGCCTATGTCGCAGGCGCGGCCGCGGCGATGCTGTCGAAGACCGGCGCCATCAGCTATGTCGGCGGCCTCGAAATCCCCTCGATCGTCAATGCCGGAAAGGAATTCGGCAACGGCGCGAAATCGGTTAACCCGAAGATCAAATACACCGAGAATTACACCGGCGATTTCGATGACGTCGCCAAGTCCAAGGAAGCGACGCTTGCCGCGATCGCCCAAGGCGCTGACGTCCACTACCACATCCTCAATCTCGGCCTGCGCGGCATGGAGCAGGCGGCGAAAGAGAAGGGCACGCACATCATCGGCAGCTACACCGATCGTTGCAGTACCGATCCGCTCTACGTCGCCTACTCGATCACCGGCACCGGTTTTCAGGTACAGTATGCAATCGATGAGGCGGTGAAGGGCTCGTGGAAGCCGGGCTACAAGGAATTCGGCCTGAAGATGGGGCCTGCTGCCTCCAGCATGGTGATCTGCGGCGGTACGCCCGAGCAGAAGGCGAAGCTCGACCAGATCATGAAGGACCTTCTCGACGGCAAGATCACCGTGCTGAAGGGGTGAGGCCGGATGAGCGGTATCTCGCCCGGTCTGGCTGCGCCTGCGGCCGAGCCGCTGCTGTCCCTGTCGCAGGTGACGAAGCGGTTCGGCAGCTTCGCGGCATTGTCGGAGGTCTCGCTCGACCTCCGTCCCGGCGAGGTCCACTGCATCCTCGGCGAGAACGGCGCCGGCAAGTCGACGCTGTGCAATCTGATCTTCGGCGTGCACCAGCCGGACGGCGGCGTCATGCGTTACCGCGGCGCGCCGTTCCGGCCTTCGGGCCCGGCGAATGCCCTGGCGCAAGGCATCGCCATGGTGCACCAGCATTTCAGCCTGGTCAGCGACATAAGCGTCGTCGACAATGTGCTGCTCGGGCGCGAGCGTGGCATTCTTAATCGCAAGGACTGTGCCCGGCAGCTCGAAAAGATCGCCGCCGATTACGGCCTGCCGCTCGATCCCTTCGCCAAGATCGAAGATCTCTCGGTCGGCGAACGCCAGCGGGTCGAGATCGTCAAGTGCCTGATCCGGGACCCCCAGCTCTTCGTGCTGGACGAGCCGACGGCCGTGCTCTTGCCGGATGAAATCTCGGCGCTGCTCGACGTCTGCCGCCGCGTTGCGGCGAGCGGGCGCGCGGTGGTCCTGGTGACGCACAAGCTTGCCGAGATTAAGAAGGTCGCCGACCGTGTCACCGTGCTGCGCGGCGGCCGCACGGTGGCAAGTTCGAGCGATCCAGCACGCGAAATCGACGCGCTGGTGCGCGCGATGATCCAGGGCAACGTCGAAGCGCTCGACACCTCGGCGGCATCCATCCTTGGGCTCGAACCCGTCACGCATGTGGGTCACGCGCCGGCCGCAACAGCCAGGGTCGAGGCTCTGCAGATCGACGGCCTCACGGTCAGGGATCATCAAGGCGTCACGCGTCTCGACAACTTCACGCTTACGGTGGACCGTGGTGAAATCGTCGGTGTCGCCGGCGTCGAGGGCAACGGCCAGAGCGAGCTCACAGCCGTGCTCGCCGGCATGATGGTGGCGACCGAAGGACGCATCCATCTTGGGGCGACCAATCTCACCGGACGTTCGCCGAAGAAAATCACCGCCGCCGGCGTCGGCATCGTGCCGGAGGATCGCCATGCGGTTGGCTGCGTGCTCGGCGTCAGCCTTGCGGAGAACATCTATCTCAACCGGCTCCATGAGTTCACACGCTTCGGCTTCCTCAATCGCGCCGCCCTGGAGCGTGAGGCATCCGCGCTGATGCGCCGCTTCGACGTGCGTGCCCGCGGGCCCGGCTCACTTTTCTCCTCTCTCTCCGGCGGCAACCAGCAGAAGGCGGTTCTCGCGCGCGAGATCACCTTGCCGAACCTGTCGTGCCTGGTTGCGGCACAGCCGACCCGCGGCCTCGATGTCGGCGCGGTGGCCGCGGTCTATAGCCACATCCGCGAGGCCTGCAGCCGCGGCATCGCGGTTCTGCTGGTCTCGTCCGAGCTCGATGAACTCCTGACGGTCGCCGACCGTATCGTCGTGCTGTACCGCGGCCGGATCATGGGATCCTGTCCGGCCGATCCGGCGCGTAAGGAAGCGATCGGTGCCATGATGGCGGGGCAGCCGCAATGACAGCGGTGAACCAGGGTCGCCCGCTTCCTGCCGTCCCCCGATTTTCGCTGCGCCCGGCACTGCTGGTGCCGGTGCTGGCCGTTGCGTTTGCCGCTGGGGTCGGGCTGCTGCTGATTGCGATGATCGGCGTCTCCGTGCCGAAGGCGATCGCGGCGTTCGTCGAAGGTGCCTTCGGCTCGCCCTTTGCGCTCGCGGCGTCGCTCAACCGCAGTTCGGTGTTCGCGCTGGTCGGCTTCGGCTTCGTGCTCGCAAACCGTGCCAACCTGACCAATGTCGGCGGCGAGGGGCAGATCGCAGTCGGCGGCATCGCGGCCACCGCTGTGGCGCTCTACGGCCATGTCAGTGGACTTCCGCTGGGACTGGCCTTCATCCTGCCGACGCTCGCGGCGGTGATCGCCGGTGCCTTGTGGGGCGGGCTCGCCGCGGTGCTGAAGGTGAAGTCCGGCACCAACGAGGTAATCTCGACCCTCTTGCTCTCCTTCATCGGCATCTGGCTGCTCTATTGGTCGGTGCAATCGCCCTTGCTGTTGCGCAAGCCGATGACGAGTTCGGCAACCCTGCCGGAATCCCTCGAAATTCCGGAAGCGACCCAGCTCCCGCTGCTAACCGGCGACTACTCCTTTCCGGTCCACCTCGGGCTTCCGCTGACCTTGGTGCTCGCCATCGTCGTCGGCGTGATCCTGTCGCGAACAATTCTGGGATTTCGGCTTCGCGTGGTCGGCCTCAATCCCGTCGCCGCCAACCGTGCCGGCATCTCCTATGCGAAGACGGTGATCTTCGCGCTCTCGACTGCAGGCGCGTTCGGCGGTCT
Source organism: uncultured Alphaproteobacteria bacterium (assembly GCA_963770135.1). GTDB lineage: Bacteria > Pseudomonadota > Alphaproteobacteria > Rhizobiales > Xanthobacteraceae > Bradyrhizobium. The sequence goes on from CAVYOM010000030.1 coordinate 84,185, forward strand.
CGCCGGGGCGCTGATGCTGCTCGGCGAGCAGTACACGCTGAAGGACGGCTTCTCCTCGGGCTACGGCTTTGATGGCCTCGTCGCCGGCCTGCTGTCGCGCGGCTCGATCCCCGGCGTGATCGCCGCCTCGCTGCTGTTCGGCTTCATGCGCTCCGGCGGCATCAACATGGAGATGGTGGCGGCAGTGCCGACCGCGCTGGTCGCCGTCATCCAGGGGCTGATCGTCATTACGCTGGCGGGAGCCGCGCTGTTCATCGAGAAATGGGAGCGGCAATGACCTGGGAACTGTTCGCTGTCTTCCTCGGCTCCTCGATCCGGTTGGCGACGCCGCTGTTGCTCGCCGGCATCGGCGAGATGGTATCCGAGCGCGCCGGTGTGCTGAACATGAGCATCGAGGGCATGATGCTGATGTCGGCCTTTGCCGCTGCTGTTGGTGCCTGGGCAACCGGCGATCCACTGGTCGGCCTTCTGATCGGCATCATCTCCGTGGTCCCGGTTTCGCTGCTGCAGGCGTTCCTCAGCAACACCCTGCGCGCCAACCAGATCGTCTCTGGCATTGGCATCAATATTCTGGTGCTCGGCGCCACCACGCTTGCCTATCGCGAGATCTTTGGCGCGCGGTCGCGCGCCGAAATTCCCGGGCTCGCCAAGGTGAAGCCGCCGCTGCTCGGCGACATCCCGGTGATCGGCACGGCCGTGTTCGAGCAGGTCTGGCTGCTCTATGGCGGCATTGCGCTGATCATCATCACTGCGCTTGTGCTTCGCTACACCTCGATCGGGCTTGCGATCCATGCCGCGGGCGCGGAGCCGAAAGCCGTCGATAAGTCCGGTCTATCGGTAACGCGAATCCGCTATGGTTGCGTGCTGTTTGCAGGCTTCATGGCGTCGCTGGCCGGTGCGTTCCTATCGATCGGTGACATTCACACCTTCACCGAGGGCATGACCCGTGGCGCCGGTTATCTCGCCATCGCCTCCGTTATCTTCGGAAAATGGCGGATCGGCGGGACGACGCTCGCTTGCTTGTTGTTCGGTGCGGCGACCGCCCTGCAGTTTCAGCTTCCAGCGCTCGGGATCAGCGTTCCCAACGCCCTCCTGATCATGTTGCCCTATCTCCTGGCGCTGCTCGCCGTAGGCGGCCTGGTCGGAAGGCAGATGGCGCCGGCGACGTTGGGTGAGCCTTACCGGCGCTGATGAGGGCGACCGGTTTAGGCTCAGATCGTGCCCGACGGCGGCCAATCTTTGCGAAACCCAATCACTTCATCTCTTCCAGCAGCTTCCGCGCTTCCCCCAACAACGTCTGAATCTGCCTTCGCTCGGCGATCGCGTCCCTGGTGAACAGGCCGTGCTTGCGCGCGTTCTGGTTTGACCTTGGTGCGCCCGACCCCTGTGCACCACCGTGCATGCGGCAGCGCTTCTTGCCGCGCACCGTTGGCGAGCGGCACGTGCCGCCAGAACGCGTTTTGGCGCCACAACGCCGGCTCGCCAGCATGGGGCCGGAATTGCGGGCGTGATCACTCAAGCCTGTGCTTCTCGCTTTGCCTCAGCGGAATCGCGCCTTCGCCTGGAGCCCGAGCCCTTCGGCGCCTTCCGCGCCGCGGAGGCCGGGTTCTTGTCCGATACAATCACGCTCGCATGCTGCGTGACGTTGCCAACAATGGCCTTGCCGCCGTCGCCCACCGACACGTTCTGCACGGTGATGGCGGGCTCGCCATGGCTGCGGTAGCGGTTGAGCGCCTCGATCTGGGCAGGAAACGTGCGGGCGAGCCTGCCCAATGCGCGGGCGGCGCTGTCGTGCTGGGCGAGGTCGTCGGCATTCGCGAGGTGATGGGCGCATCGCATCGCCATCACATGAACCGAAACCATCTGCGCCACCAGCATGGCTTCGATGGAATCCCGGGGCTTGATGCTCTTCACCATCGAAATCATGAAGGAGAGATTGACCTCGTCGGGACTCTCGCCGCTCACGCTGGCCTTCACCAATTGTCTGAGAATGCCATGCATCGCTTCGCGATCGGCGACCCCCATTGCGTTGGTCATGAGCTGTTCGCCGATTTCAGGGTCAGGATGGTCGATGGAGAATCCGTGCGACAGCAGCTTTATTCGCGGGGCTGCGGCAGCTTTGGTCTGGTCAGTTGCAGCTGTTGTCGTTGACGTCGTGAGGTCCGGAGCGGTGTTCATGTCGAGATTCCCTCAGGGAATGCGCGCGGGCTGAGCGCGCGGTTTGGCCAAGCGCAAGCGATCGCTCGCCGCGGTGATCGCTGCCATTTCAATGGTGGGTGAGGATTTGAGCCGCAATCGTACCGACGCGCCCGCTGGTGCGGGGCGAGGGGCGTCTACAGGATTGCGGGATGATGAAGGAATGCCGCTGATTTGCCCGACGTGTCAAGTTGGTTTTCGGATGGCGGCGGCCGCCGGCTACTTTGCATGGGGTTGTTTTCGATATTTTTGGAGCACGCACCTTCGAAGGGGAGTTCTCGCACGGCGCCGTCAAGCCGACGGTCTGGTGAAGACGTAAACCAGACCCACAAGCATGAATGTGCCGACGCTTGCCATCAGGATCGGACCAGGCGCGCTTCCGATCCAGAACAGCAGGAATCCGGTGCTGATGCCGGCAAGGGCCAGCAGTTTTGCTCTCAGAGGGATCGCGCCGCGTTCCCGCCACGCACGTAACGACGGCCCGAAGCGAGGATGGGAGAGCAGCCAGTTTTCGAGCCGCGGAGACGATCGTGCAAAGCAGGTCGTGGCGAGGATGAGGAATGGCGTGGTCGGGAGCACCGGCAGGAATGCGCCGACAAAACCGAGGGCGATGAAGATGAAGCCGAGAACAAGATAGACGCTACGCATCAGCCGCAACCTTCATGCCAGCGCGTGGGCTTGCCATTGCGGCCGCGTGCCTGGCGGGTATCCAGATCGATCTACCCCGGCGAGGGTCATGGCGCAGGAGACGGGGCATGTCTATGACACCTCGACTTGAAAATTTCCACCGGTCCTGCAGGACGCATAATGCGTCAGCGTCGGCGGAGGTGGTCGTCGGCCCGAAAATCTGCCTCTATTGGAATCGAGATGGCTTTATGTGGCCCGTGGCTTGCTTTGCCGGACCTGAAGTTTTTGCGTGGGGAATGACGATATGAGTGGCTTGGTAATCTCTGGCGGCCGGGTGGTCGATCCGGCGAGCGGGATGGACGCGATTGGCGATGTGGCGATAGTGGATGGCCGGATCTCCGCTGTCGGCACCGGGCTCGGCGGCGCCGAGCGGGTGATCGACGCGACCGGGCTGGTGGTGGCTCCCGGCTTCATCGACCTGCACGCCCACGGCCAGTCGATCCCGGCCGACCGCATGCAGGCGTTCGACGGGGTGACGACGACGCTCGACCTCGAGGCGGGCGTGCTGCCGGTCGCATCCTGGTACAAGCGCCAGGCCGCCAAGGGGCGCGTGCTGAACTACGGCGCCGCCGCCAACTGGGCGTTTGCGCGCATCGGGGCGATGACCGGCTCCAACGCCGAAAGCTCGCTGGAGGCGTTCGGCAACGCCATGCGCGACCGCCGCTGGATCGAGAACGTGGCCAGCGACACCGAGGTGGCCGGCATCCTCGAACGCCTTGCCAATGGGCTGAACGAGGGCGGCATCGGTATCGGGATTCTCAACGCCTATGCCCCGGGCGCCGGCGTCCAGGAACTGACCGCGGTGTGCCAACTTGCGAAAAAGCATGATGTGGCGACTTTCACCCACGTCGCCTACATGTCGCGCATCGACCCGGAAAGCGCTGCGGAAGCCTATATCCGCCTGATCGGTTATGCCGGCGCCACTGGCGCGCACATGCACATCTGCCACTTCAACTCTTCCAGCAAGACGGACATCGAGCGTTGCACCGCGCTGATCGCCAAGGCGCAGGCGCAGGGCTTGCCGATCACGGTGGAGGCCTATCCCTACGGCACTGGCTCGACGGTGCTGGCGGCGGCCTTCTTCAGCGATCCGGAGTTCGAAGAACGGAATGGATTGGGCTACGATTCGGTGCAGCGCGTGACTGATGGACACCGCTTCCGCGACCGCAAGGAATTGCTGGCGGCGCAGGCGGAGGAGCCCTCCACCCTGGTGCTCTGGCATGTCCTGGATATCGAGAACAATCCGCACCACCGCGACCTGCTGGATATGGCGGTGCTGTATCCCGGCGGCGCGATTGCCTCCGACGCGATGCCCTGGACGCAGTCGGACGGCAGTACCTACACTGGCGACGCCTGGCCGCTGCCGGAGGACGCCACCTCGCATCCGCGGTCCGCGGGCTGCTTCACCCGCTTCATCCGCGAGTGGGTGCGTGAGCGCAAGAAGGTGTCGCTGCTGGAAGGCGTGCGCAAATGCGCGCTGATCCCGGCCGAGATATTGTCCCACAGCACGCCCGCGATGCGCGCCAAGGGCAGGCTGCAGGCGGGCGCGGATGCCGACATTGTCGTGTTCGATTACGAGACGCTGTCCGACCGGGCGACGTTCTCGGCAATGAACCGCCCATCAGAGGGCGTGCGGCATCTGGTGGTCAGCGGCCATCCGCTGATATCGGATGGCGTGCTGGATGTGGCGGCGAGGCCCGGCCGGCCGGTGCGCCGGCCTGTAACCGAGAACTGATGGTGCCGGTCCCGATCCTGCTGGTGACCGGCTTCCTCGGGGCGGGCAAGACCACGGTCGTGAACCATTTGCTGGCGCATGCCGAGGGGCGGCGGATCGCCGCCGTGGTCAACGATTTCGGCGCGATCAACATCGATGCGGAGCTGATAGCGGGCGCCAGCGACGGGGTGGTCAGCCTGAGCAATGGCTGCATCTGCTGCTCGCTGGAAAGCGATCTGTTGCGCACGCTCGCCACCCTGCTGCGGCGCGATCCGCGGCCGGAGTTCATCGTGATCGAAACCAGCGGGGTCGCCGATCCCTCGGATATCGTGCGCAACCTGATGGATCCGATGATCTGGCAGGAGGCGCCGTTGGAAACGGTGCTGTGCGTGGTCGACGCGACGACAAGCACGGAGACATTGAATGACGCGTTGCTGCGCTCGCAATTGCGGGCGGCCGACGTCGTGGCGCTGAGCAAGACGGATCTGGTCGACGCGGCTGGTCGCGCAAAGCTGTGCGATGTTATCCGGGCCCAGCGGCCGGCGGCGGTGGTGGTTGATGCGTTGCATGGCGAGGTGTCGGCAGCGCTGCTGTTCCCCGCGGACATAGACCGCGCGCCGACGCCGCGTGAGGTGAGCCCGCGGCGACCTAAGGCAGACCGGTTCGAGACGCTGAGCTGGACATCGGAACGACCAGTATCGTTGCCTCGCTTGCAGCAGGCCATCGCTCGGCTGGCGCCGAAGCTCGCGCGGGCAAAGGGGTTGTTCGAGACCGTGGAGCAGCCCGGGCGGCTAACAGTATTTCAGCTCGCCGGCGGGCGCGCGACGCTGGCGCCGGGCGGAGCGCTCGCGGCCGGCGTGCCGCGAACACGGATCGTCTTCATAGCCGAGCTCGGGGCTCTCTCGCGCGCCGAGATCGACAGCGTCATGGCTGCGTGTGTCGAAGCCGGGTGATGTGAGCACCGGCGTCCGCCATCCGAGTGCCGGACGCTAGTGGTAACAACGATCGCCTTACTTCTTGTAGGCGGCGATCACGGCTTCACCATCGGAGCCGGCCTTCTTGAGCCAATCCGCGGTCAACTGCTCGCCGACTTTCTCCAGGCCCGTCTTCAGCGCCGGAGGTGGCGGCAGCACCTTCATCTTATTGGTCTGAAGCTGTTCGAGATACCACTTGGCCTTTTCCTCCGCGAGCTTCCAGCCGCGTTCTTCGGCGACCGCCGCCGCCTTGAGGATCGCGTCCTGGGTTGGCTTGTCGAGCGCGTCAAAAGCCGCCTTGTTCACGAAGGTGACGTTCTTCGGAATCCAAGCCTGCGTATCGTAGAAATGCGTCATGCTTTCCCAGGCCTTGCTGTCGTAGCCGGTCGAGCCCGAGGTCATGAATGCGTTGACGACGCCGGTGGCCAGCGCCTGTGGCAGTTCCGCCGCCTGAATGGTGACAGGCTGCGCGCCGACCAGTTCGGCGATGCGCGAGGTGCCGACATTATAGGCGCGCCACTTCAGGCCTTTCATGTCGTCAAGGCTGTTGATGTCCTTCTTCGCGTAAATGCCCTGCGGACCCCACGGCACCGCAAACAGGAGCATCAGGCCCTGCGATGCGAGCTTCTTTTCGACGGTTGGTTTCGACGCGAGCCACAGCTTTTTGGATGCCGGATAACTCGTCGCCAGGAACGGCACTACATCGATGCCGAACATCGGATCTTCGTTCTCATGCAGCGAGATCAGAACCTCGCCGACCTGCGCCTGTCCGGTGGCGACCGCGCGCTTGATTTCCGGCGCCTTGAACAGCGAGGCGGCGGCATGCACGGTGATCTGCAGCTTGCCGCCGGTGGCGTCGCCGACGTCCTTGGCGAACGCGATCAGGTTCACCGAATGCGGATTGTCCGCCGGATAGGCCGCCGGAAGATTCCATTTGGTCTGCGCCGCTGCCGGAACGACAGATGCGGGAACGGCAAGCGCCGCGACGCAGGCGGCAAAAGCGCACGTCTTGATAAGCCTGAACATCACAATACCTTTCTCTAGCCAGGAAACGCCATCTGCGGCAGCACCATCACGATAGCAGGAAAGACCGTGATGATGGCAACCGCCAGAACGAGCAAAAAGAAGAACGGCAGCGCGGCCTTCGCGACCGTGTTGGAATCCTTGCCGCTCATGGTCTGCAGCACGAACAGATTGAAGCCGACCGGCGGCGAGACTTCCGCCATTTCCACCACCAGCACCAGGAAGATGCCGAACCAGACCAGATCGAAGCCCGCCTGCTTCACCATCGGAATCACGATAGCGGTGGTCAGCACGATCATGGAAATGCCGTCGAGCGCCGTGCCGAGCACGATGTACATGACGGTCAGCGCCGCGATCAGCGCATAGGGGCTGAGTTGCAGGCTGTTCACCCAGGTCGCCAGCGCCCGCGGGATGCCGGTATAGGCCATCGACGTGCCCATGTAGGAGGCGCCCGCGAGGATCAGCAGGATCATGCAATTGACTCTGGTGGCGCCCATCACGCTCGCCCAGAACGACTCCCATGTCAGCGAGCCTTGCCACCATGCGATGGCGAGCGATCCCAACACGCCCCAGGCCGCGCATTCCGTCGCCGTCGCCCAGCCCATCAGCAACGACAGAAACACGAACACGATCAGCAGCAGGCAGGGAATGAGATTGAGCGACTCTGAAATGCGCCTGCGAAGGCTCATCGGCGGTTCGGCCGGCGGCGTGCGTTCCGGATTGGCGAGCGACCAGATCGCGATGTAGCCGGAATAGAGCACCATCACCAGCAGGCCCGGCAGAAATCCGGCAAGGAACACCTGAATGATGGAGACGTTCGCCTGCACGGCGTAGACCACCATGGTGATCGACGGCGGGATGAGAATGCCGAGCGTGCCCGCACCGGCCAGCGAACCCAGACTCAAGTTTTCGTCATAGCCGCGCTTCTTCAATTCGGGCAGCGCGATCTTGGCCACCGTGGCGCAGGTCGCGGCCGATGATCCCGACACCGAACCGAATACGCCGCAGGCGAGCACGTTGACGTGCATGAGCCGGCCCGGCAGCCAGTTCAGCCAGGGCGCAAAGCCGCGAAACATTTCCTCCGATAATCGCGTGCGAAACAGGATTTCGCCCATCCAGATGAAGAGCGGCAAGGCTGCCAGCGACCACGACGCACTGCTGCCCCATACCGTCGTCGCCAGCACGCTGCCCGCCGGAATACCGCCGCCCGCGAATTGCATGCCGGCCCATCCCGTCGCCATCAAGGCGACGGCGATCCAGACGCCGCCACCGAGCAGCAGCGCAAGAAATCCGAGCAGGATCGCGGCGATGGAGAGCAGCTCCATGTCAGACCCCGCTCTGCATGGCGCGTTCGACGACTTCCTCGGCGCTCTGCGGCTTCGGCAATTCGTAGCGCGGCGCGAAACCGCGCAGGACATGGACCAGCTCATCGACAAAAGCGATGAACAGAATCGACGAGCCCGCCGCTGTAGCCGAGCTGTGGAATCCACAGCGGCACCGCGATGACGCCCTGCGAAATGTCGGAGAATTTCCATGATTGCCAGGTCATGACCGAAGCGTGCCATGCGAAAAAGCCGATGAAGCCGACGCCGACGAAGAGGGCCGCGATCTCGACGTAATGGCGGACGCGGTCGTTGAGGCGGTCGATCAGGAGGCCGACGCGGATCATCTCGCCATGTTTGAACGTGTGCGCGAGCCCGAGAAAGGCCGTCGCCGCCATGCACCAGGAGATGAAATCATCGCCCGCCGGAATGTTGATGCCGAGCGGCCGTCCGCCGGACAGCAGCATCATCAGCACGAAAATCGCAATGAGGAAAAGTCCGGCGAGATAGCCGGAGAACAGGTAGATTCGATCAAGAAACACGCGGATCATTCTGTGTCCATCCCCTCGCAAGCCCATTGCCTGCAAGCAATAGCGATGCCAATTCCGGATCGGAGTGCTGAAATCAGTCCCCTGAAGGAGGCAGGGTTTCGGAATTGTTCCGGAGCGTCAATACGGCATACGGCTAAGCGTCGCCTCTATTGCTGCAGTGAGGAAACACTTGCGGCGATATTGTCGGCCAGCGTGTGCACAAGGGGCACGTAGCGCTGGACGACATCAGCGCGGTCGAGCGCCGAGGTGAAATAGGTCATGCCGACGGTGGCGAGCACGCGCTGGTTGATAACAATGGGAACTGCGATCGTGCTGGACGAGCGCGGCTCGACCATTGGGTCGCGTTCGGAAAAACCTTGCTTGCGTATCGTCGCCAGCAACGTCAACGCCCGCTTCCGATCGATGGCGAGTTTGTCTTCGCTCTCCTGCGACCGCGCCAGCATGTCGAGGAGCATCGACCGCTCGCTCACGGGACAGAAGGCCAGATAGGCGCGCCCGAGCGCCCGCCCGAGCAGGCTCAGGTGCGTGTTGAGGGTGGCGTGAAAGGGCGAGACCGGGCTGTCGGGAATGGTGCTGAACCGGATGACGACAGAACTCCTGTCGAGAACGGCGATGGCGATCGGCCAGTGATATTGTCGCGTGAAGGCGAGCGCCCAAGGGCGCGCAGCCTCCACCACCAGCGGATCGCCGTGAAAGCCGTTGCTGAGCGATTTGACCCGTGAGGCGACCGCGTAGCCGCCCTGCCGACGGTCGTTGGCGGCATAGCCCATCGCGCAGAGCGATTTCATCAGCCGCACCACCGTCGATTTCGGCAACCCCGTCGCCTTGTGCAGGCGATCGATCGAGGTGACGCGGTGGCGGTTAAGCTCCTCCAGCAACAAGAGGGTGCGGGAGGCGGCTTCGACGGTTTCGGATTTGAGCGGCATATGGAATTCCACCTGGTGGAACGAGATGGAATAGCTATGGCCCACCGCTGCCCGGCCTGCAATGGTTTTCGCCAAGCCACGCCGGAGCTGGTCTTCCATGAACGGTCCCGGGCAGATGGCGGGGAGGAACAGCCGTGTCCGGAGACGTCGTCAGGCCGCATTTTTCGTCATTCCGCCGCCGCTTCTCGGCACGGCAGACTGTCGTCGGCTCGTTCATCAAGACGCCCACCACACACGCGACCGAGATATTCGGCGCGCTCGGCTATGATTTCGTCGTGATCGACGAGGAGCACGCGCCGATCGATCGCGCGATGACCGACGTCATGCTGCTGGCCGCGCGCGCCAGCAACCTCGCCGGCATCGTGCGGGTGTCGTCGGACAATCCGGCAAAAATCCTGTCCTGCCTCGATTGCGGCGCAACCGGCGTGCTGGTGCCCCATGTCGCAACTGTCGAGAAGGCGCGCGCGGTTGCGGCCGCCGCACGATACCGTGGTGGACGGCGCGGCTATTCCGGGTCGGCTCGCGCCGGCGCCTATGGCGGCACGCCGATGTGGAGCCTCGTCGATGAGCAGGATGCGTCGGTCTGCGCGATCGCCATGATCGAGGATCCCGAAGCGCTGGACCAAATCGATGCCATCGCCGCCGTCGACGGAATCCACGGACTCTTCATCGGCCGTGGCGATCTCACCGTTGCGCTCGGCGCCAAATCCTCGGCGGATGCATCCGTGAAGGATGCGGTTGTCAGGATCATTGCGGCGGCGAAGAAAGCGGCCAAGCCGGTCTGCGTGATGGTGGCGAGCGCGGCGGAAGCCAAGGATTTCTCCGGCCTTGGCGCCAGCGCCTTCATCATCTCGTCGGATCAGGGCCAGATGCGCCGGGCCGCCGCGCAAACCCTCACCGAATTCAAAACCCTCGTGCAGACTACGGATGGCTCCCATGTATCACAGCACTGATCCCCGCGCCGCGCTCGCCGCTACGCCAGTCGCCGCAAGACCAGCCGCCACTCACTTCGCAGGCGCCGAGTATGCGAAGTTCTACGAAACGCCGCCGGCTGAAAGCCAAAACGGCGCACGCGCCTGGTACGCCCGCGGCCAGAACTTCATCATCGCCTATAGCGATGCGGATAAGGGCGCGGTGCTGAGCCGGACCGAACAGCCCGACGAATATGTCGTGCTGCTTCCCGATCCCGGGGCGGGGGCCGAGATCGTGTGGGGCAACGAGCGCAAGGTCGTCACCGGTCATTCCATCAGCTTCGTGCCGGCGGGCGCGAGCTCCGTCACGCTGCTCGGCGCTGCCAAGGTGGTGCGCATGGTGACGACGCGATCGGAAGATCTCGCCCGGCTGTGCTCCAACGCATCGTCTTACGCGACGCCGCATCCCAATCTGCCGCCGTTCGAGCCGTGGCCGGAGGCGAGCGGCGGTGCGAAGATCCGCACCTACAGTCTCGACGTTGCGGCGACGCCCGGACGGTTTGGGCGGATCTTCCGCTGCTCGACCTTCATGGTGAATTTCCTCGAGCCGAAAACCGGTCCGCGCGATCCGAGCAAGATGTCGCCGCATCACCATGACGATTTCGAGCAATGCTCGCTGGCGCTGGCCGGCACCTTCATTCATCACCTGCGCTGGCCGTGGACGACCGACATGGCGCAGTGGCGCGCCGACGATCACGAAAGCTGCGGATCGCCTTCCATAGCCGTGATTCCGCCGCCCTCGATTCACACCTCGCAGGCCATGGATCCCAAGCTCAATGTTCTCGTCGACATCTTCTGCCCGCCGCGCATGGATTTTTCGGCCAAGCCGGGCTGGGTGCTGAACGAAGAGGATTATCCGATGCCCGCGCAAACCGCTGCCGATAAGTCCGCAGCCTGACACGCAATCGAAAGGGTCCTGACCATGGCCGACAAGCAAGCATCCTACCCGACCACCGTGCCGCTGCCGCCGCTGTCGCGGGCGGCGGAAGTCGCCGAGCTTCTGGTCGGCGCGATCGATCTGCACTGCCACAGCGGCCCGGCGGCCATGCCGCGCATTCTCGATCATCACGAGGAGCTGCTCGACGCAGCGGCCGCGAAATTCCGCGCCGTGCTCTACAAGGACCACTTTTATGCCGGCATGCCGCACGCAATCCTGCTGGAGAAGCTGTTCCCCGAAACCAATGTAAAACTGTTCTCCGGCATCGTGCTGAACAATGCGTCGGGTGGCATCAACCCGCACGCCGTCGACCATGCCATCAAGCTCGGCGCCAAGATCGTCTGGATGCCGACGCTGTCGGCCGCGAACCATATCGCAGCAATGGCAAAGGGAAACTCGACGTTTCCAAAGACTGCGCAGAAAATGCTCGACCCGATTCCGCTTTCGGCGCTCGACGCCAACGGCAAGCTCACGGATGACACCAAGAAGGTCATCGACCTCATTGCCGAGGCGGACATCATCCTGGCTGGCGGTCACCTGCCGGCCAGCGAGCTGCATATCCTGTTCGACGAGGCGGCGCGGCGCGGCGTCAAGAAGATGATGGTCAACCATCCGACCTACATCGTCGGCTGCAACGACAATGATATTCGTCAGCTCGTCGCAGGTGGCGTGAAGATGGAGCATTCGATCTGCATGTTCATCGAGGGAAAATCCCTGAAGTACAGCCCGGATGATCTCGCCCACCTGATCGAAGTGGCCGGCGTCGACAATACGATCCTGTCGTCCGATCTCGGGTTGCAGAACTCGCAGCGTCCGGTCGATGGCTTCCGCAGCATCACGCAGATCCTGCTCGACCTGCAGATGCCGCGGCCTGCGATCAGGAAGCTCATCAGCGACAATGCCGCGCGATTCCTGAATCTTCCGGTGAGCCAGTCTGCCGCGCAGGACGCCGCCTAGCACAAGACAAGCGCAAAGACCGCGAGAAGCGGCGCGCAATTTGGGGAGGAGGCCGATGATGAATCGCGGAAACAGCCATTTGAAGGGCCGGCAAAGTCTGTCGTTTGCCGCGGCACTGTTGCTTGCGGGACTGAGCCATGCGGCATTCGCTGAAGACGCTCGCAAACCGCAGAAGCCGCCGATCATCCTGGAATCGACGGGCGCGTATGAGGTGGGCGGCAAGGTCGTCGCCAAGCCCGGCGATCCAAGCCAGACGCTCTCCTGCGATCATGGTTACGTCGAATACTTCATCCCGGCGAAACGGCGCAGCGTCGGCCTGATCATGTGGCACAGTTCTAGTACGAAGGTGTGGGAAAACCGCTGGGACGGCGGTGAGGGCTACAAGAGCATTTTCCTGCGCAGGGGATATCCCGTTTACCTCTGGGACGGCCCGCGCATCGGTCGCGCCAACTGGAGCTGCGAGCCGATCACCTACACGCCGGATTATTTCGACCAGCGTAACTTTGCCGCCTGGCGCTTCGGCATCACTTACCCGAACTGGCATACGGGACTGCAATTCCCGGCGGCCGACAAGGAAGCCTGGAACCAGGCGACCCGCGCCCGTTACGACGAATTTGATACGCTCGATAATGCATTGCTGCAGGCGGAGGCCGGCGGGCAGGCGATCGACAAGATCGGCCCCGTCATTGCCGTCACCAATTCCGCGGGCGGCTGGCGCGCGCTGTTGTCGGCACTGAAGGCCAAGAGCGACAACATGAAGGGCATCGTCGCCTATGAAACCCCGGGCTTCGTTTTTCCGGAAGGCGAGGGGCCCGCGCCCAAGCCGGATGCGCCGTACGGTCCCAATTCCGTGCCGCTGGCCGAGTTCATGAAGCTGACGAAGTTTCCGATCCAGATGGTGTTCGGCGACTACACCGACACGCGCCCGATCTGGAAAACCTCCGTCGAAGTGGCGAAGACCTTCTGCGGTATCGTCAACCGTCATGGCGGTGATTGCGAGGTCTTGCTGCTTCCCGATGCGGGCCTGCGCGGCAACACGCACATCGCCTTTGCCGATCTCAACAACGAAGCCGTTGCCGACGAATTAGCCAAATGGCTGGGCCGCAAGGGCCTGGACAAGTTTGCTGCAGAATAAGCGCCGGCTCCAACGCGAGCGTCCCGCAAACAACTCGGAGGAAACATGCGCGTGCTGTCTTTCGGCCTTCTGGGCCTCGCACTTGCCATTGCGCCATGTAACCACGCGGTCGCGCAGGAGTGGCCGAACCGCCCGGTTACCTTCGTTGTACCGTTCCCGGCCGGCGCGGCCGTCGATACCCTGGCGCGCGCCGTCGCGCACGCGCTGAGTGAAGATTTTGGCAAGCAGTTCATCGTCGAAAACCGTGCGGGAGCGGGCGGCAATCTCGGCGGGACAGCGGTCGCCAAGGCAGCTCCCGACGGCCACACGTGGCTGTTCGGGACTCCGGCGCCGATCGCGCTCAACAAGTTCATGTACAAGGGTCTGGCTTACGATTCCGAGCGCGATTTCATGCCGGTCGTGCTCGTTGCCAAGTCGCCAATGATTATCGCAGCGACATCGGATTTTCCGGCGAAGACACTCCCTGAGCTGATTGCCTATGCCAAACAGAACCCGGGCAAGGTCAATGTCGGCCATCCCGGCAACGGAACGCTGGGGCACATTACCTCGGCGCTGATCCAGCAGTTCGCCGGCGTGGAGATGACGCATGTGCCCTATCGCGGCTCAGCGCCGCTGATCACGGATCTGCTCGGGGGACAAGTCAACGTCGCCATGGATTTCATGCCGACCTATCTGCAACTGGTGGCCGACCGCAAGATCCGCGCGCTCGCGGTGACGACGAGCCGGCGCGTCGCGCAACTGCCCGATGTGCCGACGGTGCAGGAAGCAGGCTTCAAGGGATTCGAGGCGACCGCATGGTACGCGCTGGTAGCGCCTACCGGCACGCCGCCCGACATCGTGCTCAAGGTGAACAATGCCGTGAACGCCTTTCTGAAAAGCGACAAGGGCAAGGCCATGCTCGAACAAAACTCGCTGCAAGGCGTCGGCGGCTCCCCGGAAGACCTCAAGGCGTTTATCGACGGCGAACGCGCCAAATGGCGTCCCGTGATCGAAGCCGCAAAGATCACGATGTGAGACCGCCATAGATGACTGGTATTGAAATTCCCATGCTCTCGATCCCAAAGGTTGCACTTGTCACCGGCGGCAACAGCGGTATCGGCAAGGCTACGGCGGCGCGGCTTGCCGCCATGGGTTCTGCCGTCGTGGTCGGCTACAACAGCCGCCGCGCGCAGGCCGAAGAGGTGATCGGATGCCTGGAGGGCCGCGGGCATCTCGCCTTGCGCATCGCCATCGACGATCCAGCTTCTGTTTCGGAAGCCGCGGCGTCCGTGGACCAGCAGTACGGGCGCCTCGATGCGCTCATCAATTGCGGGGGCGCCACGACACCCGTGCCCGCCAATGATCTCCAGGGGTTGACGGACGATATCTTCGACCGAACCGTTTCGCTCAATCTGCGCGGACCATTCGCCATGGTTCGCGCCTTCCGTCCCTTGCTGGAGCGCGGCAGCGGGGCGTCCATCGTGAATATTTCATCCATTGCGGCGCGGACGGGCCTGGGCAGCAGCCTGGCCTATCTGGCGGCAAAAGCTGGCGTGGACGCGCTCACGATCGCGCTCGCGAAAGTGCTTGCGCCGAAAATCCGCGTGTTCTCGGTTTCGCCGGCCGGCGTGGATACGGATTTTGTCGCCGGCCGGACCCGTGAACACCTGCAGAAAATCGCGGAAAAATTGCCGCTGGCCCACGTCACCACACCCGACGATGTCGCAAGGGCGGCGGTCGCCTGCATCGTCAGCCTGACCAGTTCGACGGGGATCGTGGTGCCGGTGGACGAGGGCAGGCACCTCTAAAACATACCGCAAACGATAGCGCGACATGACGTCGTGGACAGGAAACAATGGAAAAACTGAAATTCTATATCGATGGCGCCTGGGTGGATCCTGCCGCGCCATCAACGCTGGGAATAGTCAATCCTGCGACGGAAGAGACCTTCGCGCAGATCAGCCTGGGCTCGCGGTCCGATGTGAATCGCGCCGTCAACGCAGCGCGGCGCGCTTTCGCGACCTATTCCGTAACCAGCGTCGAGCAGCGGCTGTCCTGGCTTCAAAAGATCATCGAGGGCTTCAGGGCGCGCCTGCCGGAACTGGCGCGGATGATGACCCTGGAGATGGGCGCGCCGATCACGTTTGCGACCCAGCGTCAGGCAACCGTTGCGCTGTTTCATTTCGAGGAAGCTGCGCGCGTGCTTGCCAACTACACGTTCGAGGAGCGGATGGGCAACGGGATCGTCCGCCGCGAACCGATCGGTGTCTGCGGACTGATCACGCCGTGGAACTGGCCGCTGAACCAGGTAGCCTCCAAGACTGCGCCTGCGCTCGCTACCGGCTGCACCGTCGTCCTGAAGCCAAGCGAGATCGCGCCGCTCAGCGCGATGTTGCTGGCGGAGATCATCGATGAAGCCGGCCTTCCGGCTGGCGTCTTCAACCTCGTCAATGGTGACGGGCCCACGGTGGGCGAGGCGATCGCCGCGCATCCCGAGATCGACATGGTGTCGTTCACCGGATCGACGGCGGCCGGCATCAAGGTGGCCAAGCTTGCGGCGGACACGGTCAAGCGCATCGCGCAGGAACTCGGCGGCAAATCCGCCAACATCATCCTTGCCGATGCAGACCTGAAAACCGCGGTAATCGAAGGCGTTCACGCCTGCTATACCAACGGCGGCCAAAACTGCCAGTCTCCCACGCGCATGCTGATCCCTCGCGCGCAACGGGACGCGGCATTCGCGGCGGCGCGTGAGGCCGTTGGCAGCATTCGCCTGGGCGATCCGCTCGATCCGGCATCGACCATGGGGCCGCTGGTGAGCCAGGTGCAGTTTGAAAAAGTGCAGGATCTCATCCAGTCCGGCGTCGACGAAGGGGCTACGCTGGTGGCTGGCGGAACGGGGCGGCCGTCCGAACTCAACCGTGGGTACTATGTTCGCCCGACCGTGTTCGGCGATGTGACGCCGCAAATGAAGATTGCGCGTGAGGAAATCTTCGGTCCCGTGTTGTCGATCATCAGCTATGATACCGAGGACGAAGCGATCGAGATCGCCAACGATACGCCGTTCGGATTGGCGGGTTTTGTCCAGTCCAGAGACCCGGCCCGCGCTCGCGCGGTCGCCAACCGCATCCGCGCCGGGCGCGTCTATCTCAACGGCGCGCCGTTCGACCGCAGCCTACCCTTTGGCGGCTACAAGCAGTCCGGCAATGGGCGTGAGTTCGGGGTTTTTGGATTTGAAGAATACCTCGAGGTGAAGGCCATACTCGGTCACTAAGGCTCGCGACGGCGCGGGCGAGCGAGACGTTCACGCTGCGGGACGGAAATGTCCGGGTGGGTGTTTTGTATCGCGCCGGATCAGCCGGCGCAGCGTGGAGGGCTCCGCGTATCCGATCCTCCGCGCGATCTCCTCGACTGGCAGACGCGTGGTCTCGAGCAGGAATCGCGCGGTCTCCAGCCTGATCCGTTGCACGAACTGAATTGGTGAAATGCCGCAGGTCGCCGAGACGCGCCGGGCAAATGTCCGTGGCGCCAGCACGACCGCGTCGGCCAGCTCCTCGATCGCAAAGTCGCGCGCGATGTTGTCGCGCACCCATTTTTCGGCCTTGGCCATTTTGGGGTCCTGGCTCGCCAGATAGGTGATCGCCATGAATGGCGCCTGGGAGCGACGCCCGTCCAGCAGTAGATAGTTGGCGCAGGCTCTCGCCAGGCTGGGTCCGGCGAACCGGCCGACGACCGCAAGCATCAGGTCCATCTGCGCCATCGCCGCGCCGCCGGTTGCGATCGGCCAGTCGGCGACGACCATCTGCTCCGTCAGCAGTTCGACCGCAGGATAGCGCTGCCTGAACAGCGGCGCGAACCACCATGTCGTCGTCGCCCGCCGGCCATCGAGCAGGCCCGTCTCCGCCAGCAGGAACGTGCTCGCGCAGGACGCCGCCAACATGGCACCGCGCGCGTGCGCCCGGCTCAGCATGTCGATCGCGCGCCGGCACATCGGGCTCTTCAACTTCGTCTCCAGTTCGCCTGCCGACGGCGTTCCAAGACCGGGGACGATGACGAGCTCGATCGCGCGCAGATCGACGTCGTTTCGGCGGGATCCGCAACGCACCGTCGTAACTTTGAATGGCGGAACGCCCTTCGCAGCGCCGATTCGGTTGGCCGTCGCCAGGACATCGTGGGTGATGGCCGCGCTCGAGGCCATACACCCCTCGATCTCGAAAACCGCGACTTTGGTCATGTCAAAAAAGCCCCGATAAATGTCCATTTTGACACTAGTCCCCGAGCATGGAAATCGCAACGATATCCGTAAATGCTGACCTGGAAGGATGCGCCGATGCCGAAACGGTCCATGAAACAGGACGATCCGCTCGAGGATTTTGCACGCCGCGACATCACGCTCGATGGCGTCAGCAAGGTCGTCTACGTGGCCGGCGCAGGACCTGCCGTCATCGTGATGACGGAGATGCCGGGCATCAGCCCGCACGTCGCGCGGTTTGCGCGTTGGGTCCGCGACGCCGGTTTCACCGTCTACATGCCGTCGCTGTTCGGTCGCGACGGCGCCGTCCCGGGCGTGGAGGAGGGCACTGCGATTTTTCAGCGCGCCTGTGTGAGCGCCGAGTTTCGCGCTCTTGCCTCCAACGAATCCAGCCCCGTGACGAAGTGGCTGCGGGCGCTGGCGCGATGTGCCCATGGCGAGTGCGGCGGTCCCGGCGTCGGCGCCATCGGCATGTGCTTTACTGGAAATTTTGCGCTGACCATGATGCTCGAACCGTCGATGCTGGCGCCGGTGCTCTCGCAGCCTTCGTTGCCGCTGAACAATCCGGCCGGCATCGAGATCGCACCCGACGAGGTCAGGGCCGTCCGCGACCGGCTCGAGCGGGAAGACCTGACGGTGCTGGCCTATCGCTTCGCGGGCGACAAGTTCTGCATGGCGCAGCGCTTCGCAGCCTATAGGAGCGCGCTCGGCGATCGCTTCATCGGGCGGGTGCTTCCGGACAACGCGGCGAACACCGATCTGGCGCCGTTCTTCGAGCGTCACGTCACGACGCCACATAGCGTCGTCACCGCGCACCTGATCGACGAGGCCGGCCAGCCGACGATCGCAGCGCGCGACGAGATTTTGGCGTTCTTCAGGCACAGGCTCGCGCCTGCGTGAAGCGGTCGCATTTCAGCGTCAGGCGTGCTTGTCGAGGCGGCGCTTGAGCAGGGTGAGATGTTGCAGCAGATCCGACTGTGCAACGGGTGACAGTTCGCCGATCAGGGCAATCACCCATTCCTCGTGCCGGCGCGCCATCCGCCCGAACTCCTTGGCGCCTTCCTGCGATAGCCGCAGTCGGAAGGTGCGGCGGTCTTCGGAATCGACTTCGCGATGGATGAAGCCATCGGCTTCCAGCTTCTGCACGAGCGCGGTGATGGCGCCGTTCGAGACCATCAGCAGTTCGGAAACTTCGGACATGGTCGCGCCATCAGGTTTGCGGGCGAGTTGCGCCAGCAGGTCGAAGCGGGCCAGCGTGGTGTTGAACTCCTTGCGCAGCCGCGCGTTCAGCGCTTTCTCGATCCGGGTGGCGCAGGAGAGCAGCCGCAGCCAGATGCGCAGTTCCAGATGCGCGCCGTCGGATTCGTGCGCCGGCTCGACCGGCCGCAACGCTTGCGCGCGTGCGGGCTTCGGGGATCGGGCCTTTCGCTTGACTGTGGCGTCCATGGCTGTGATCTCACCGGCTAGATGGAAATTGATCCGATGCTGGCTCCGCCGCAGACATAAAGTGTCTGTCCGGTAATGAAGTCGGCATCCGGTGAACTGAAGAAACTGACCGCGCGCGCGACGTCGGCGGATTTGCCGAGGCGGCCGAGCGGAATCGACTGCGCCAGCTTCTTTGCGCGTTCGGATTCCGGTGACATCACGCTTTCGAACATCTCGGTATCGCCGATCGGGCCGGGGGCGACGACATTGACGGTGATCCCGAAAGGGGCGAGCTCCAGCGCCCAGGTGCGTGCCATGCCGATGATTCCGGCCTTGGTGGCCGAATAGACCGTGCGTGTGGTGGCCCCGAGCGCGGCGCGGGAGGACAGCAGCACGATGCGGCCGAAGCGCGCCTGCTTCATGCCAGGCAGCGCCGCCTGCGCCAAGGCAATCGCCGCGCCGAAATGCAGCTGGGCCAAGGCGCCGACGTCTTCGTCAACGACCTCTTCCAGCGGTTTGGCGCGGATCGCGCCGGCATTGTGTATGACATGGGTGATCGCAATCTTCGCCGCGATTTCTGCTGCCGCCTGCCGCGTCGCCGTCGCATCGAGCAGGTCGACTTCGCGCGAGGAGAGCTTTGGATGGCTCCAGTCGGGTTTGCGCCGCGACAGCGAGATCACGTCATAACCCTCGGCGAGTAGGCCGCGGGCGATCGCCGCGCCGATGCCGGTGTTGCCGCCGCTCACGATCGCCGTGTGGTGGACCACGCTCATTCTCCGTCACATAAAGAGCTGGATGTTGCCGAAGGCAGCATCGCAATTGATCAGGTCGACGCGCTTGAGCTTGATCCTGAGCTTACCGTTTTCGACGCTCAGGTGATGCGTGACCCAGGCCGCATAGAGCGCCTGCTCGTCCAGGCGCGTCTCCACATAATGTATCGGCGTCCAGGTGACGTAGCTGTTGGCGGCGGCGTCCCGCGAATCCACTTGCGGCGTCTGCAGCACGTGATGACAGCGGCTCTTCGGTTTCTGGCTGAAAGTTCGCGCGCCCTTGAGCCGCTCGACCCGGATCGAGAGCAACAGCTTGTCTTCGTACATCAGCGAGCAGGTCAGCCGCGGATCGGTTTGATTCCATTCCAGCGGCATCCAGTAGAAGGCGTTGTCGGCATACATATCGAGCCATTCGTCGAAACGCTGCTGGTCGATCAGCCGCGCCTCGCGCACCACGAAGTCGATCAACTCCTGATCGGTGGGGACTGCATTCTTGAGGGGAGCTTCCGTGACCATGCTCATGTCACATCCCCATCGTCATGAACTTGGTCCAAGCCCGGAACTGATGGCGCATCGGCCACTCGCTGGTCCCGTTGATCGCCACATTGGTTTGCTCGGCCTCGTCAGGGCTGTAGAGGCGCTGCAGGTTCACCCACTCATTGCCGTTCGAATGGAGGCCCTCCTGCGCGCGTTCATACATTTCGAGGTCGTCATGGCCGACGATGGAGGTCGGCGCATTGATCAGCCGGTTGTACATCAGCGTGCGCTCGAGCAGCATGTCGGGCGCATCGACGAGCTGGAACGTCCAGGATTCCACCAGCGTCTTGTTGGCCGCGATCGGCTTGAAGTGCCGCAACAACTGAATCGGCCCCTTGATCATGATGTTGGGGAAATAGACGGTGTTATGTCTGTTTTCGTCCAGGATCGCCTTGGCGCGTTCCTCGCCATAGGCGGCTTTCATCTTGTCGAAATAGCCTGATACCGCCGAATAATCCGAGTGGATCGAATGGTGCACGCCGGTGTGGCCGTGGCCGTTGTCCCAGATCCGGATGCCCATGTTCTCGAAGAACTCGTATGGGCTCATGAAGGGCGCGATGATCTCGACCGCCATCGGCTTCCTGGTGCCGGGAGGCGCCTTCTTCCAGACTTCGACCGCAGTCCCGGCCGAGGATTCGTGCGCCACCATCGGATGGCAGGTGTCGGTCTGGTTCTCCACCAGCATCTTCCAATTGCAGTTGTGCATGTAGCGCAGCACGCCGCCGGCGACCTTGAGCTGGCCGACCGGCGAACGGTCGATCATGTTGTCGAGGCTCGACAGGCTTTCGCCGAAGAATTCCTCGAAGTCGAGACCGCTATCGTTGATCTTGGCGAACACGAAGCCGCGGTAGTTTCTGATATGACGCACCGGCGCCATTCCGGGCGCGGCATGGCTCTGCTCGAAGCCGGTGTTCTCGTAGCCCTTCTTCAGGGGAATCGCGAGCAGCGAGCCGTCGGTCTTGAAGCTCCAGGCGTGGTAGGGGCAGCGGAAGAACTTTCCGGTGTTGCCACAGGTCTCAGAGGTGATGCGCGTGCCCTTGTGCGGGCAGCGATTGTGCAACACGTGCACCTTGCCATCGGTATGTCGGACCAGCAGGACAGGCTGTGTACCAATCGTGGTGCCGAAATAATCGCCGGCATTGGGAACCTGGCTGTCATGGCCGACATAGACCCAGCTATTCGGAAACATGTGCTCCATTTCGAGCTGGAACACCTCTTCGCTGACATAGACGTCGCGGTGAACCTCCTGGTCGCGGACCAGGGCGCGGAGCGCTGCGGCGTTGCCGGCATATCGGGTCATGCGTTCCTCCATCACAGATCGAGCACAAGCTTTTTGGTTTTCGCGCGCGAGATACAGATCTGCATCACCTTGTTCGACGCCTTCTCGCTTTCGCTCAAGATGTAGTCGCGATGATCGGGAATTCCCTCGATGACGGAGGTCTGGCAGATGCCGCAATCGCCGCGCTTGCAGTCATGCATCGGGTCTTCGCCAGCCTCGAGCAACACGTCGAGGATGGTCTTGCCGGCAGGAATCTCATAGACGCGCCCGCTGCTCTTGAGTTCGACCTCGAAACTGGTATCGCCAGACTTCTCTTCGGGCGCGGTGAAGATTTCGAAATGCAGCCGCCCCTGCGCCCAGTTCATCTGCTTGGCGTGCGCAATGGCCGATTCGATCATCGGCAGCGGTCCGCAGAGGTAAAGCGGCACGTCGGGCGCGAGCCGCGTCATCAGGCCTTCGAGGTCGAAGAAGCGGCCGGCCTCGTCGTCGGCATGGATGGTCGCGCGGGCACTGGCCAGTCGCTCGATCTCGCCGAGAAAGGCAAGTTCGCTGCGGCTGCGTCCGGCGTAATGGAACGAGAACGGCCGCTCCGCCGCGCTCAACGCGCAGGCCATCGCGAGCAGCGGCGTGACGCCGATGCCGCCCGCGACGAGCACGACTTCGCCCGCGCCTGCTCCAAGCGGAAAATTGTTCGCCGGCGGCGAGATCGTCAGGCGATCGCTGGCCTTGAGACCGTGCATGAAACCAGAGCCGCCGCGGCCCTTGCTTTCCTGCAGCACGGCGATGCGGTAGGCGGTCGGATGTTCGGCGGCCGCGCGCGGTGACGCCGTCTCGATCAGCGAATAGGAGCGCCGGCCGACGTCAGGCAGGTGAACGTCGATATGCGCGCCCGCGGCCCAGCCCGGCATCGGGGCGCCGTTGGGGCGCGCCAGCACGAATTCGCGAATGCGCGGCGTGAGCGCCTCGGCCTTCGACACCACGACCTCGAATTGATCCATCCTCAGGCGTCCTCGAACAATGTTTCGACGGTACGCAACGCGCCGTCGAGCTCGGCGCCGTCGGCGTCCTTCAGCGCGACCTTGGTCAGACGCTGCACCCATTCGGCCGCATCGGGCCGGCCGGCCAGGCGCTCGGCCGTCTGCATGACCTTGTCGAATTTCGATTCGCCGCGGGAATGCGTGTCCGAATAGCCGCCAACGAGACGGCGGGCCTCGCACACGGCGGTTGCGAGTGCGATGTCACTTGCAGCGAATTTTCGGACGCGCTGCGCCCATACATCGAGATGGCGCATCTCGCGGGCATGCCGCAGCGTACGGCGACGGAAGCGCCGTAGGCCGGCCACGCAGTACAGCATCAGGAACGCCGAGGGTGAGGTCGTGCGCAATCTGCGTCCGCGGTCGATCAGCCGGGCGATCCACTCGCTGCGCTCGACCTTTTCGCCGAGAAGCGGCGGCAACAGCCCTGCCATTTCCTCGATTCGTGGATGGAAGAATTCGGTGATGCCGAGGATCTGGTCATCGCCGGCCCGCGCCTCGCGACGCACCCGGTCGAACCGTCCCGCACGGGTCTTGAGATCCGCCACGCGAATCACGTCGTCATATGCCATGGCGATGGCGAGATATTTGGCAAAAGCCTGCATCAGGCCGGTCGCGTCGCGCGGTATCGCTTCGAGCCGATCGAGATACTCGCGGCCATAGTCCACGTCCTGATAATCGACCACGCGCTGCAGGCCGGCCGCGACGATCCCATGCAGAGGTTCGGGCAGTTGCCGCGCCCGCGCGACCTGCGCGTCGTAATCGGCGTGACCGATCGGTTCGAGGCGCGGAAAGCGTTTTGCGAGTGGCGGCTTCGCTGCCGGCTTGATCTTGGGATCCTGCGCGAGCGTGGCGGCGGCCCGCTCGCGGCCGGCGGAGAAGGCGCGCAGGCTGGCATCGACGCCGACACCCGCGGCCCGGATCGTTGCTTCAAAATCCTCTGTCGTGAAGGGCAGGGCGCCGGCGCCCGCGAGCGCGCCGAACAGCACCGAGGAGACCACGCTGCCGGTGGCATCCGCGATCTCGGCCATGTCGAACGCGATGAAGCGGTTGGCCGCGACGTTCGCTGCCTCGTAGACCTGCGACGCATTGGCGGTGCCGTCGCCCGGCGCGGTCTTTTCGATCACGGCCAATGAGCGATGCGAGGAGCCGATCAAAAGCGTCCGGTCGGGCGAGACCAATCCGCGCAGGATAGCGCGGCCGGCTTCCATCAATTCGGCGCCGATGACGATGTCGACCTTGCCCGGTGCCGGCATCAGCGACAGCACGGGGTGACGCTCCGGCTTGCCGGCGTCGGGTGCGATCATCTCGATGTAGTAGATCGTGGCGCCGGTGCGCTGGGCGACGCCGGGCACCGAGGTCGATTGCGCGAACCAGCCACGCCGTTCGGCCAACGCGACGATCCAGTCGACCAGCACGCCGCCGCCCTGGCCGCCCATCGCGAGCACCGCGACGGTGAGGGGGCGGGCCTGGCTGAGGCCAACGGATGAGGGGGCGACCGAGACGTTCATACCGTCTCCTGTTGGAACATGATCCGCCGTCCCGCCCGCCAGCGCTGCAAGGCGCCGATCATGCGCCGCCAGACGCGGTCGAGGCGAGCTTCGAACGCGGTGGGGTTGGAAACGATGTCGGCGCGGTAGAAGGAGGGACACAGTACGGCCGCGTCCGCGACCTCGCCGCAATGGCCGCAACCGACGCAAGTGTTGTCGACCGCGGCAACCGGATTGTCCTTCAGGGGATCGGTTGTGGGTTTCACCGACAACGAAGGGCAGCCGGACAGGCGAATACAGGCATGGTCGCCGGAACAGGTGTCTTCATCGACGCCAAAACGCTCGCGCACGACGCGCTCGCCACGCTTGGCGGCCGCAGCCACCAGCGGCTTCACGCGGCGCTGCTTGTTCAGCATGCACTCCGACGAGGCGACGATGATCTTCGGGCCCTTTTCCTCCGTCGTCAGCGCCTCGCGTAGGGTGTCGCGCATATGCGAGACGTCGTAAGTGTGGTCGATCTGGCGAACCCATTTGGCGCCGACGCCTTTCACCGCCTCGACAATCGGATGCTTGGTCGAGCGCGAACGGTTGTCGGCGCGCGAGGAAGGGATGTCCTGGCCGCCGGTCGCGGCGGAATAGTAATTGTCGACCACGACAATCACGCTGTCGTGCTGGTTGAAGACGGCGTTGCCGACGCCGCTGGTCAGCCCGTTATGCCAGAAGCCGCCGTCGCCCATGATCGAGATCGATCGTTTACTCGCGGGAACGTTGAAGGCGGAGGCCGACGCGGGGCCGAGCCCGTAGCCCATGGTGGTGGCGCCGATATTGAACGGCGGCAGGATCGAGAACAAATGGCAGCCGATATCGGCGGCGATGTGGTGCGGGCCGAGTTCCTTCTCCACCAGCTTCATCGCGGAAAAGATCGGCCGCTCCGGGCAGCCGGTGCAAAAACCCGGCGGCCGCGGCGGCACCACGTCGGCCAGCGCGCGGATCTTATCGTCGACCTCGACCCGGTCGATGTTCGGTGCACGTGCGGAGGCCGGCAGCACATCCGATCGCCAGCGACGGATGAAGGCGCCGATAGCCGCGCCCATGACCTGGGAGGTGTACTCGCCGGCCATCGGGAAAAGGTCTTTGCCGTGCAGCTTGGCGGGAATGTCGGCATTGCGGAGGATCTTGTGCAGCGACTGCTCGATGAATTCGGGCTGGCCTTCTTCGACCATCAGCACCGCCTTCTTGGTCCGGCAGAACTCGATCACCTCGCGGTCGACGATCGGGTAGGTCACGTTCATCACATAGAGCGGCACGCGCGTCTCGCCCCAGATGTCGGCGAGGCCAGCCTCGCGCAGCGCGGTGATGACGCCGTTGTACATGCCGCCCTGCATGATGATGCCGATATCGTCGATGTCGCCCTCGAACGTCTCGTTCATGCCGCGGGCGCGGATGAACTCCACCGCCGCCGGCCAGCGCTGCTCGACCTTCTCTTTCTCGTGCAGGAACGAGGCCGGCGGCAGCACGATTCGGTTGGTGTCGCGCGACGGCGCATCGAGCGCGCGGGCAAGCGGAAAGCTGGGGCGGACATTGTCGCGGGTGGCGAAGCGGCCATGGACATGGCAGGCGCGTATCCGCACCTCCAGCATGACAGGCGTATTCGACGCCTCGGACAATTCGAAGGAATCGTGCACGGCCTTCACGATCGACGCGACGTTGGGCCGCGGGTCGACCAGCCAGAGCTGCGACTTCATCGCAAACGCATGCGAACGCTCCTGCATGATGGAGGAGCCTTCGCCGTAATCCTCGCCGATGATGATGAGCGCGCCGCCGGTCACGCCGCCCGAGGAGAGGTTGGCGAGCGCGTCGGAAGCAACGTTGATACCGACCGGGGCCTTGAAGGTCACCGCGCCGCGGATCGGATACATCACGGAGGCGGCCAGCGTTGCCGCCGCGGTCGCCTCGCTGGCGCTGGATTCGAAATGCACGCCGAGATCGGAAAGGATATCCTGCGCGTCCGACAGCACGTCCATCAGATGCGAGATCGGCGCGCCCTGATAGCCGGCGACATAGCTGACGCCGCATTCGAGCAAGGCCTTTGTGATAGCGAGGATGCCTTCGCCGCGAAATTCCTGGCCGGCGCCGAGCTTCAGGTCCTCCACCTCGCGCGCGAAAGAGCGTTCTGCCATGCTCGCCTCCTGAGGCCTCGCCCGGAATTCCGGATGACCGAATATAATTTTAGACATCAAACAAAAATGATGTCAATCGGACTTCCAATGTTGCACGCGGCAAAACCACTTGGCGCGCATCCATCCGCAATTTTGCAGCCTATTTCGTGAGCTTCGTGCACAGCCGGCCGGCGCTGGCGCCGGATCGGTTCGCTTGACAGGATATTTTAGCCATGAAACATTATTGCGGTGCGCTGCGGCTTGCGGCGTACGCTGAAGCGGCCTTTGCGGGAGACTGACATGACTCCGGTTTCGCAGTTGCGCGGGCCGTCTCGCGAACATCTCGCGTGGCCGTTGTTCGATTCCCGGCATAGCGAATACGCGCGTTGCGCATTTCTGAAGGCGCGACCGAAGTTCAGAAAACTCATTATCGGACGCGACGTCCTGAAGGTGGCCTAGCCGCGCGGGCGTTTAGTCGCGTCCTGTTACGGGAGTTTGAAATGTTTGAGTTCTTGCAGCCGCCCGGTTGGGCCAAGCCGAGCGGTTACGCGAACGGCATCGCCGCCCGCGGCAAGATGGTCTTCGTCGCAGGCCAGATCGGCTGGAACGAACAATGCAAGTTCGAGTCCGACGATCTGGTGGAGCAGACTGGCCGCACCCTGAAAAACGTCGCAGCCGTCTTGCGCGCCGGCGGCGCCGGGCCTGAGCATATCGTGTCGATGACCTGGTTCCTGCTCGATCGGAAGGAATATTCGGCGCGCCTGAAGGAAATCGGCGTGGCCTATCGCGATGTTATGGGCCGGAACTTTCCGGCCATGACGGCGCTGCAGGTATCGGGGCTGATCGAGGATCGCGCCAAGGTCGAAATCCAGGCGATCGCGATGATTCCCGACTAGATGGACTGACAGCGCGACGCCGGACACGGCGCCAATACAGGAGGGCGGCATGGCAACGAAAGCTCGTGAAAACCATCGTGAAGACGTGGCCGGACGGGCCAATGTCGAGGATACGCCTGAACTGCTCGCTTATTACGACGAACTCGAAAGGCTGGAGGCCGGCGCGCTCTGGACGGTGGCGAACAAGATCGAGCCCTGGGCGCCCAAATCATCCTCCGTTCCGGTGCTTTGGCGCTACGAGGACCTTCGCGCGCATGTGTTGCGCTCGGTCGAACTGGTGTCGCCCGAGAAGGCGGGACGGCGCGTCATCTATCTGAACAATCCCGGCCGCCGTGATCACGCCGCTGCGGTCGGCTGGCTCTATTCCGGCCTGCAGGTGATGCATCCGGGCGAGGTCGCGTCCGCCCACGCCCACTCGGCTTCCGCCCTTCGCTTCATCATGGAGGGCGAGGGCGCCTACACCATCGTCGACGGCCACAAGATGACGCTCGGCGCCAACGACTTTGTGCTGACGCCGAACGGTACCTGGCACGAACACGGCGTCTCCAGCGACGGCACGCCGTGCATCTGGCAGGACGGTCTCGATATTCCCCTGGTCAACACGCTCGAAGCCAATTTCTATGTGGTTCACCCCGACCTGCAGCAGAGCGTCGGCTATCCCGTCGACGACATGACCCACACCTGGGGCAATCCCGGCCTGCGTCCGGCGGGCGCCGAATGGTCCAAGGGATATTCGCCGCTGTTGAAATATGAGTGGGGTCCGACCTACGAGGCGCTGCAGCGCTACGGCAAGGCCACCGACGGTTCGCCCTATGACGGCGTTCTCATGAACTACGTCAACCCGGTGACCGGCGGGCCGGTGATGCAGACGATCGGCGCATCGATGCAGATGCTGCGCCCGGGCGAGAGCACGCGCGCGCATCGTCACACCGGCAGCTTCATCTATCAGGTCGCCAAGGGAAGCGGTCACTCGATCATCGACGGCAAGCGCTTCGACTGGAAGGAGCGCGACATCTTCTGCGTGCCATCCTGGGCCTGGCATGAGCATGTGAATGCGTCGGCCAGCGAGGACGCTTGCCTCTTCACCTTCAACGACCTGCCGGTCATGCACGCGCTGGGCCTCTATCGCGAGGAAGCGTTTGGCGACAATGGCGGCCGACAGCCGCTCGTAGCCTAGGAGATAAGCAGTGCGTCTCGTTACCTATCGCAGCACGGTTGAAGCTGCTGCCCGTCTTGGCGCGGTTGTTGACGATCTGGTCGTGGACGTCGAGAACGCCGGCCAGCATGCCGGGGTTTCCCTTCCCTCTTCGATGCTTGAGTTCATCGATCTGGGGCCGCCCGCATTGGCGGCCCTCAAGAAGATATTGAACGAAGGCAAGGATAGCTGGCCGGTGGGAGCCGCCCTGCCGCTGGCGAATGTCAGGCTGCTGGCGCCAATCCCGCGGCCCCGCAAAAACATTTTTGGCATCGGCCTGAATTATGTCGAGCACGTCGCGGAATCTTCACGCGCTCTCGACACGGGAAAGGACCTGCCCAAGCAGCCCATCATCTTCTCAAAACCACCGACCAGCGTGATCGGGCCGGACGAAGCGATCCACCACAACAAGGCGATCACACAGCAACTCGACTGGGAAGTCGAGCTTGCCGTCGTGATGGGGCGAACCGCGCGGCGGGTGTCGGAAGCCGAGGCGCTCGGCTTCGTGTTCGGCTACAGCGTGATGATCGACGTCAGCGCTCGCGACAATCGCCGTGCCGGCCAGTGGATCTATTCCAAGGGGCAGGATACCTACGCGCCGTTCGGGCCGTGCATCGTCACGGCAGATGAAATCAACGATCCGCACGCGCTCGATCTCTGGCTGACGGTGAACGGCGTCGAGAAGCAGCGTTCCAACACGCGCCATATGCTGTTCAAGGTGCCGCTGCTGATCGCGGACATTTCGGCGGCGATGACGCTGGAACCGGGAGACATCATCGCAACAGGGACGCCCGAGGGTGTCGGCGCCGGGCGCTCTCCGCAGGAATGGCTGTGGCCGGGCGACGTGGTGGAAGCGGAAGTCACCGGCATCGGGCGGCTGCGCCATCCTGTCGTGGCGATCTGAGAGGCCGGCATGATCTTCGACATGGAGACGCTGGAGGCGCAGAACCGCTACAAGATCCTGACGGCCACGGTGACGCCGCGGCCGATCGCCTGGGTCACCACGATCTCCGCGAGCGGCGTGATCAACGCCGCACCGTTCAGCTTCTTCAATGTGATGGGGCATGAGCCTCCGACCGTCGCGATCGGGCTTCTGGCAGGCTCGGAGCGCTTCAAGGATACCGCCGCGAATATCCTCGATACCAGCGAATTCGTCGTGAACCTGGTCGCCGAGAGCAACGCCGAGGCGATGAACATCACCTGTATCGATGCGCCGCCGGAGATCGACGAATTGACGCTGGCCGGGCTGACGCCGGCAGCCTCG
Source organism: uncultured Alphaproteobacteria bacterium (assembly GCA_963770135.1). Taxonomy (GTDB): domain Bacteria; phylum Pseudomonadota; class Alphaproteobacteria; order Rhizobiales; family Xanthobacteraceae; genus Bradyrhizobium. Next base: position 113,858 of record CAVYOM010000030.1, read on the forward strand.
CAGGCGGTGCGCCCGCCGCGCATTGCGGAATCGCCGGTGTCGTTCGAATGCCGCGTCCTGACGTCGCTGGTGACGGGGCCACGACAGACCGCCGTCATCGGCCGTATCGTTCGCGCCCATGTCGACGATGCGGTGATCCTCGACAAGGAGCGCTGTCACATCGACACGCAGGCGCTGCGCCTGATCGCCCGCATGCACGGCAGCGGCTGGTATGCGCGTTCCACCGACCTGTTCCAGATTGACCGCCCAAGCTGGGCGGCGTGGCAGGAAAACAACGTCAAGGCAAAACCGGCGTAGCGGGATCTGAAGCGGAGGACATCTTGAAGATTGCAGTGTTGGGTGGGGGCAACGGTTCGTTCGCGGCTGCCGGCGACTTCGCCTTGGCCGGTCACGAAGTCCGGCTGTGGCGTCGAAACCCCGGAGATGTCCAGGCGCATCGCGCGCAGGGCGGCGCCATAACGGTCATCGATCGATCGGGCCGCCGGGATGGCCGACTGGCCATGATCACGTCGTCGATCGCGGAGGCCATCGACGCCGCCGATCTCATCCTGTGCCCGGCGCCGGCCTTCGCGCAGCCCGCGATCGCCGAACTGGCTGCGCCGTATTTGCGCGATGGCCAGGTCGTGTTTCTTCCGCCCGGCACATTCGGCTCCTACATCTTCGCGCGTGCCGCGCGCGATGCGGGCAACCGCGCGGAAATTGCGACCGCGGAGACCGGGACCTTGCCGTGGCTGGCGCGCAAGCAGGGGCCTTATGCCGTTCGTATCTCGGGCAGGGGCGCGCGGCTGCCGACGGGCGTGTTTCCGTTACGCCTCGCCCCGCATGCGCTTGATGTGATCGAGCGCGCGTTTCCAAATGCCATCGAGCCCTGCGGCGATGCGCTGTCGGGCGCGCTGATGAACGCCGGTCCGATCATCCATCCGCCGCTGATCACCATGAACGCCGGCCCGATCGAACATTTCGAGAAGTGGGACATCCACAAGGAAGGAACGCAGCCGGCGATACGCCGCGTGACGGACGCGCTCGATGCCGAACGTATCGCCATCCGCGATGCGCTTGGCTACCGAGGGCCGCATTTCCCGTTGGCCAACCATTATTCGAAGGACGGCGAACCCTGGATGTATGCGCGCGATGCGCACGACCAGCTCACGGATTCCGGCGATTGGTCCGAACGCCTCGTTCTCGTCGAGCACCGCTACATGCTGGAGGATCTGCGGCTCGGCCTGTCGTTCTTTGCTTCGGTGGCAGGCCTCGCGGGCGTGCAAACGCCGCTCGTCCAGGCGTTCCTGGCGATCGGCTCGGCCATCACGGGACAGGATTTCGCGGTGACGGGCAGGACACTCTCTTCGCTCGGCCTCGGCGGTCTCGACCGGGCTGCGTTGCAAAGCCTTCTGGTCGAGGGCTTCCGATGAAACAAGTGATCGGATGCCTTGGCGCCGGACGGATGGGCCGCGGGATCGCGGTGGTTTTTGCGTTTGCCGGTCACCAGGTTGTCGTTATCGACTTCAAGAAGCGGGAGTCATCCGCATTCGACGCGCTGGCGGCCGAGACCAGAGCTGAAATCCGCTCGACGCTCGAAATTCTCTCGCGCATTGATCTTCTCCCGGCAGAACTTGTGCCCACGATTGCCGACCGCATCACGGTGGTGTCGCAGGAGGCGGCGGCAGCCGCCTTGCCGCGCTGCGATATCATCTTCGAGGGTCTGCCGGAGATTCTCGCGTTAAAGCAGGCAGCCTTCGTCGAGGCCTCGCGGCTGGCGGGCGCCGACCCAATCATAGCGTCGACTACGTCCACGATATTGGTCGACGATCTCGCCGGATCGGTCGAGCATCCCGGCCGATTTCTTAATGCGCACTGGCTCAATCCCGCCTATCTCGTACCGCTGATCGAATTGTCGCCCGGGAAGCTCACCGCGCCGGAGACGACAGCGCGAATGAAGGCGCTGCTCGAAGGCATCGGCAAGGTGCCGGTTGTCTGCGCAGCGCGGCCGGGCTTCATCGTTCCCAGAATTCAGTCGCTGGCGATGAACGAGGCCGCGCGCATGGTGGAGGAGGGCGTTGCTTCGGCCGAAGATATCGACAAGGCCGTGATCTATGGCTTCGGCTTCCGCTTTGCGGTGCTCGGCCTGCTCGAGTTCATCGACTGGGGCGGCGGCGATATCCTGCATCACGCCAGCCGCTATCTTGTCGAGGCGCTTGGCGATAGCCGTTACGCCGCACCCGAAATCATCGCGACGAATATGCGCGAAGGGCGTATCGGCATGAAGACCGGTCAGGGCTTCATGAACTACGAAGGCGTCGACCAGGCCGCCTATCGCGAGAAGCGTCTGGCGGCGTTTGCCTCGGCGCTGCGCGCCATGGGGCTGGCGCGCGAACCCGTCGCTTGATGCGGGTCCGACGCCACGCGCCGCTTCAGTGGCCGCCGAGATAGGCCGCGATCAGTTTCGGGTCGTGGATCAGGGTGTCCGCCGGACCGGACTGGATGATTTCGCCGGTTTCCAGCACGTAGCCGTAATCCGCGGTCTCCAGCGCGGCGCGGGCGTTCTGCTCGACGAGCAGCACCGAGACGCCGAGGCTGCGCAGCGAGGCGATGGTGCGGAAGATTTCGCGGACGATGAGCGGGGCGAGACCGAGACTGGGCTCATCGAGGACGAGGAGTTTCGGCTTCGCCATCAGCGCGCGGCCGAGTGCCAGCATCTGCCGCTCGCCGCCCGACAGCGTGCCGGCGGCCTGCTTGCTGCGTTCCTTCAGCCGCGGAAAACGGTCGAACACGTCGTCGAGGCTTTTGCGCGTCGTCGACCGGTCGCGCAGGCTGTAGGTGCCAAGCAGCAGATTGTCGGCGACCGACATGTCGGCGAAAAGCTCGCGCTTCTCAGGGACTAGGCAGAGACCGCGTTCGACGCGTCCCTCGACATCGATCCGCGCCAGATCGGCGCCTTGAAACATCATCCGGCCGGTGGATTTCAGCAGACCAATGGCGGCCATCAGAAGCGTCGTCTTGCCCGCGCCGTTCGGGCCGATCACGGTCACGATCTGCCCCTGCTCGACAGATAGCGAGACGTTTCGCACCGCCTCCACCTTGCCATAGGCGACCGACACATTCTCGATCGAGAACATCTGGGTCACGCGACACCTCCGAGGTAGGCTTCCTGGACGCGCGCATCGCTGCGGATCGCCGCCGGTTCGCCCTCGCAGAGCTTTGAGCCGAAATCGAGTACGACGATGCGGTCGACCAATGACATGACAAATTCCATGTCGTGCTCGACCAGGAGGATTGTCAGATGATCCGAGCGCAGCGACCGTAGCAGTTCGGCGAGCTTGAGCTTCTCCTGGCGGCGCAGGCCGGCCGCCGGCTCGTCGAGGACGAGCAGCGTCGGATCGGCGGCGAGCGCGCGGGCGATCTCGAGGACGCGCTGATTGCCAAGCGGCAAATTGCCGGCGAGCTCGAACGGCTTGTCGCCGAGCCCGACCCGTTCAAGCTGCCGCAGTGCCTCGTATCGGGCGCTGGCTTCTTCCGCCTGATTCAGGCGCAGGGCGCCGGCGAGCAGGCCGGTCTTGGTGCGCGAATAGGTCCCGAGCAGCACGTTGTCGAGCAATGTCATGCGCGGGCGGAGCTTGACGTGCTGGAAGGTGCGGGAAATTCCGGCGCGGGCGATGTGGAATTGCTGGTCGCGGGTGATCGAGTGGCCCGCGAACGCGATCTCGCCGCTGTTGGCGCGCAACGCCCCCGTGAGCAGATTGAACATCGTGGTCTTGCCGGCGCCGTTCGGCCCGATCAGCCCGAGGATTTCGCCGGACCTGACCTCGAAGCTGACGTTGTTGACGGCGACGAGACCGCCAAATCGCCGCTGCGCGTCGCTCACTTTGAGAAGCAGCGTGCCGGGCGCCGGCTGCTCGCGGCGCGGCAACTCGGACGCTGCTTGCGGACGGGACTGCTTGAGTTCCGGCAGAAAGCCCGAGAGGAACGGGACGATGCCCTGCCGGGCGCGTTGCAGGAACAGGATGAACAGCGCCGAGAACGCCACGATCTCGAGCTGGCCGGAAGCGCCCTTCGCGATCAGCGGCAGATAGTCCTGCACTGAATTCTTCAGAAGCGTGACGATGGCCGCACCCACCACGCCGCCCAGGATGCTGCCGGAGCCGCCGACCATCGCCATCATCAGATATTCGATACCCATGCTGGCGTCGAACGGTCCTGGGCTGACGAAGCGGCCAAGATGGGCATAGAGCCATCCGGACAGCGCACCGAGGAAAGCGGCGATCACGAACGTCACCAGCTTGATCTGGAAGGCGCTGATGCCGAGGCTTTCGACCAGCGTATTGCCGCCGCGGAGGGCACGCATGGCGCGGCCGATGCGGAAGTCGAGCAAATTGTAGCAGACGAAAAGAACCGCCACGACGATGGCCCAGATCAGGAAATAGATCTGTCGGCTCTCGACCAGGGCGAACGGGCCGATCGAGATCGGCGGAATACCCGAGATGCCGTTATGTTGTCCGAGGCCGTCGATGTTGCCGAACAGGAACGCGATCGCCAGTCCCCAGGCGACCGTGCTCAGCGACAGGAAATGGCCGCCGAGGCGCAGCGTCACGAAGCCTAGGATCGCGGCGACGCTGCAGGTAAGAACCACGGCCAGCACCAGGCCGAGCCATGGCGAATAGCCGTTCACCGCCGTGACCCAGGCGGTTGAGTAAGCCGCAACGCCGACGAAAGCCGCCTGGCCGAACGACACGATGCCGCCGACGCCGGTCAGCAGCGCCAGCCCGATGGCCGCAAGCGAGTAGATGCCGATGTAGTTCAGCAAAGTGATGCTGAACGGATTGAGCACGAAGGGCGCCGCGATGAGGCAGGCGATCGCGGCGGCAATGATAAGACGGATCTGCTGCAGCGTCATTCCTCGACTTCCTCTTCGGAATGCTGCGAGGCGAGCGAGCGCCAGAGCAGGACCGGGATCAGCAGCGAGAAGACGATGACGTCCTTCAAGGTGCTGCTCTGGAACGAAGCGAAGCTTTCGATAATGCCGACGCCGAAGGCGCCGAGCGCGGCGCCAGGATAGCTGGCTAGGCCGCCGATGATGGCGCCGACAAAGGCTTTCAGGCCGAGCAGGAATCCGAAGTCGTAGAAGATGGTGTTGACAGGCGCGATCAGGATCCCGGATACGCCGGCCATCAGCGATCCCAACAGGTAGGCGATGGTCCCGGCGCGCGCGGGACGGATGCCCATCAGGCGGGCGCCGGTGCGGTTCAGCGCGGTCGCGCGCAGCGCCTTGCCGACCAGCGTGAAGTCGAAGAACAGAAACAGAAGGCCGCTGAACACCAGCGCCGCCGCCAGGATCAGCACCGTCTGTCCGGAAACGTGAACGCCCGCGATTTCGATCGCCATCGACGTCAGCGGTTCGGTCCGCACACCTTCGGGACCGAAGAACAGCAGCCCAAGTCCGACCAGCGCGAAGTGAAGCGCGACCGAGACCGTCAGCAACAACAGAACCGAGGCGTCCGCGATCGGGCGGAACACGATCCGGTCCAGCAGCGGCGCGACCGGCATGATCAGGAGCAGCGCCAGCACGATCCGGACCGGCATCGGCGGATTGAAGCGCATCGTCAGCCAGACAATCCCGACGACGATCAAGGGCAGCACGAGATAGCCGAGGACGGCCTTTGGCACCGCACGAAGTTCGCCGGCGCGTGCCAACGAGGTCACCTCCATCGCACTGGCCATGCACGCCAGTACGACGACCAGCCCGACCGTCCCGGGAAGCTGCTTGGCATCAAGCGCCGCCAGCGTCAGTGCGGTAAAAGCTGCGATATCGCCGAACGGAATGAAGATCACCCGCGTCACGGTGAAGATCAGCACAGTGCCGATCGCCACCAGGGCGTAGACCGCCCCGGTGGCTATTCCGTCGATCGCAAGGATCGCTGCGATGTCTGCCGTCATGCGGTCGGCCGCCCTTCCGTGTTACGCTTCGGTCTCGCTCAGGGCTCGTAGGTCCAGGCGCCGTTGACCAGGCGGACGATCACCAGCGCGCGCTCGTCGACGCCGTGGTAGGCACCGGGCTTGAAGTTGTAGACCGCGTGCACGCCCGGGAGCTCCTTGGTTTCGAGGATCTCGTCGCGCAGTGCCTTGCGGAATTCGACGGTGCCGGGTTTTGCGGTCTTCAACGCGCGCTCGGCGGCAGTGGTGAAGATCCTCCAGGCGTCGAAGGAATAGGCCGAGAATCCGTCCGTGGTCGGGACATTGTTGGCCTTCAGGAAGGCGGCGCGGAAATCAAGTGCGAGCTTCTTGGCAAAATGGCTGTCGGGAAGCTGCTCGGCCACGATGACCGGACCGGCGGAGACCTGAATGCCCTCCGCGGCCTTGCCGCCGACGCGCACGAAATCGGGATTGACCAGCGCAACCGTGCCGTAGGTCTTGCCTTTAAAACCACGCTCACCGAGCGCGAGCAGCGGCAGCGCGCCCTGCGTGCCCGATCCGCCGATCAGCACGGCATCCGGACGCACCGCGAGAACCTTGAGGATTTGTCCGGTGACCGACGTATCGACGCGCGCGTAGCGTTCGTTGGTCAGTACCTTGATGCCGTCTTCGGCTTCCACGGCCTTGGCGCCGTTATAGACAAGGTCGCCCCATGCATCGGAGAAGCCGATATAGCCGATGTTCTTCATGGCGTCGCGCTTCATGCGGTCGGCGACCACCTTGACCAGCAATGAGGCGGGTTGCGGAACGCAAATGCCCCATTGATCGGCCGGATTCGGTTGTCCGATGACCGGGGACACCGCGATCATCGGTACCTTCAATTCGTTCGCAACCGCCAGCATGGCGATGGTCGACGGCGCGGTAGCCGTGCCGATCAGAAGATCGACCTTCTCTTCCTCGATCAGCTTGCGCGCGTTGCGGGTCGCGGCGGAGGGATCGGAGCCGTCGTCGAGCTGGATCAGCTTGATCTTCTCGCCATTGACCTCGCTCTTGTATTCCACGGCGGCCTGGATGCCGCGGCCGTAGGGGATGCCGATCGAGGCGCCGGGTCCACTGAGCGACGTCACGAATCCGATCGTAATGTCTGCCTGTGCGGTCGAGGCCGCCACGAGGCTGCCGATGAGTGCAGTCAAACTCAACATCTTGCGCATTGCATTCCCCTTGGTTGAAAACAGCCGCGACCTGAGCGAAATGTCGGCATGGATCGAGGTCGGACCAGCACGATCGATGCCGCAGTTGTCGCCGAAACCCGGCGCAGGCATGATCCCCGCGTCGGAATGGGAGTTTTGAGATGAGCGCCAGCAGAACCGGTTCGGGCATCGAGCGTCGTTTCGTCACGACGCCTCTTGGCCGTATCCACGTCGCCATGGCGGGAACCGGCTTTCCCGTTCTCCTGCTGCACCAGACGCCGCGCTCGTGGGACGAGTACCGCGATGTGCTGCCGCTGCTCGGCCGTAATTTCCATGCGATCGCGATGGACACGCTCGGCTTCGGGGATTCCGATTCCCCCGCCGGCGAGCCTTCGATCGAACTGTGGGCGGAAGGGGCGTTTGCGCTGCTCGATGCGCTGGAACAACCGCGCGCCGCGGTCGTCGGCCATCATACCGGTGCGGCGATCGCGGTCGAAATGGCGGCCTCCGCACCAGCGCGCGTCAGCGCGCTGGTGCTCTCGGCCTGTCCTTTCGTCGATGCGGCGCGCCGGGCCAAACACCACGGCACGCGCGTCATCGACGATGTGGAAGCACGAACCGACGGCGCCCATCTCACCGAGCTCTGGGCGCGCCGGCAGCCATTCTACCCTGCCGAAGATATCGATCTGCTGCGTCGCTTCATGATCGACGCCCTGCGGGCCGGCGAGATGGCGGCTGAAGGCCATCGGGTAGTGAATCGCTATCGGATGGAGGACCGTTTGGGGAACATCCGCTGTCCCACGCTGGTCATTGCTCCGACGGGCGATCCGCACGTTCATCCCGTGGCTCCGAAGGTCGCCGGAGCTATCGAGGGCAGCATCTTGCGCGAGCTCTCAGGAGGCATGGTGCCGCTTCCCGATCAGATGCCGGAGGCTTTCGCCGGCCTCGTCGGCGACTTCATTGCCGCTCAGACGACCAGGACCGGAAGCGGGTCCTGAAACGGCGAGGCCAGCCGCGGCGAATGCGAACCCGCCCGAAGCACTCGCTGTCCCGAGGTCGATGGTCTCAGCCACGATTGAAGAGCCCTTATCAACGCAACTATCAAGGCGACGTCCATCTGCACGGCGCCCACTCCCCGTCAATTGTTTAAAGCCTAAAGTATTTCTCGGCCGCAGGTCAATACGCCAGATTCGCGCGTCACGGAAAAACTTCGCGGTGGCGCGTACGGCCGCAAAAGCTGAATTCGCTTGTGCAAAAGGGTGAGGCGCTCTCTGCCTGTCCTTTCGGCAAACCGGTCTTGTCGCGCGCAGCGTGCGCCGGCGCGCGGTTCAATTGACGCCAAAATTATTTTGTGGTTGAAATATTTCAGTCGATGGGATGGCGTTACGCTGCAACGCGCCTTCGCAATGACAGGCTTGTGCGTGTCGTCGCCCTCCGTGACCGCGGCGGTTTGAGGCTCGGCACAGTTCGCCTGTGAAACAGGATACCCGCTGTGCGCATCTTCTGGCAGAGCTTCGTCGACCAGGCTACGAGCGCGCCCTACATGGCGAAGCTGGCGGCCTATCTGAACGAGATCGCGGCGCCCGGCACCAGCGTTCATGTCGAGGGCATCACGCCCGCCGACCGCGACTTCGGCCGCCTGAGCGAATTTCGTTGCGCGATCCAGGCGGTCGACAACGGGCTCGCGGCGCAGGAAAACGGTTTCGACGCTTATGTCATGGGCCACTTCCAGGATCCTGGACTGTATGAACTGCGCTCGGCGCTGACGATCCCGGTGGTCGGGACGGGCGAGGCGACGCTGCTCGCGGCTTCGCAACTGGGGCGGCGGCTCGGTCTCGTCACGCTCGATGCCGCTTTCGAGGTCTGGCACTACGAGCAGGCCGATCGCTACGGGCTTTTCGGTCGTGTAGCGCATGTCACCGGAATGGGCTGCCGTCCGGAGGATTTCAGCGCTGCGTTTGCAGGCGATACGGCGGCGAAGGCGCGCATGCTGACCGACTTCGCGGCCTGCGCCCAGCCGCTGGTCGATCGCGGCGCTGACGTCATCATCCCGGCCGGCGTGTTGCCCGGTCTCCTCATTGCAAGCGAGCACGGTTTCAAGATCGGGCATGCGCCGGTGGTGAACTGCGCGGCGGTGGCGTTGAAGAGCGCGGAGATGTGGGTGCAGTTGCAGCGCCTCAACGGTACCGAGCCGAGCCGGGGGCCGAGCTTTGCGCTGGCCAACGACCGCGCCCGCCAGGATTTCCGCGCTGCCGCGGCGCACACGCGACCCGACAAGCCAAAGACCCCTTGAGGACCAGACATGCTGCAGCCGGACAAGAATTCTGTATGAAGCCGAAGTGACGGCGACCGGCGGACGCGACGGCAAGGCTGCCAGCGACGACGGGTTGTTGTCGGTGTCATTATCGCTGCCGAAATCGCTGGGTGGTCCAGGCGGGCCGGGGACCAATCCGGAGCAGCTGTTTGCCGCCGGTTATGCCGCGTGCTTTCTCGGCGCGGTAAAACTCGTCGCGCGCACGCGCAAGATCACGCCATCGGCGGAGCCGATCGTCACCGCCAGGGTCGGCATGGGACCGGTTGCGGTTGGCTACGCGCCCACCGTCGAACTCAAGGTGCAGCTCCCCGGGCTGGAGAAATCCGTCGCTGAGGAAGTGGTTGCCGGCGCCCACGAGCGCTGCCCTTATTCCAACGCAACGCGCGGCAATATCGACGTCAAGCTGACCGTGCTCTGAACGGCCCACAGGAACCCGGTAGTCCGATGCAGAGCTCCATCCGAACACCTTATGATCGGGTCGTGATGGCGGTTCCAGTGACAATTCCCTATGTGCGCTATTCGATCGAGAGCGCGCAATGGTGGATCGGCCGCGCGCTGAAGGCGCTGGTCGATGGCGCCGGGATCACGCCGCGTGATATCGACGGGTTCTGTGTTTCGAGCTTTACCGCGGGTCTCGATAGCGGGATCAGCCTCACCCAGCATTTCGGCCTGTGCGTGCGATGGATCGACACCATTCCGCTCGGGGGCGCGAGCGCGATTGCAGCGCTCCGCCGCGCCGCGCGGGCGGTGCAGGCGGGCGACGCCCGCATCGTGGCCTGCGTCGCTGGCGACACCAACCATGTCAATTCTTTCCGCTACACACTCGAGAATTTCTCGCGCTTCAACCAGGATGCCGTCTATCCCTATGGCGCCGGTGGCGCCAATGCGAGCTTTGCGTTGATCGCGCGCAACTACATGCGAACGTTCGGCGCGCGGCGCGAGGATTTCGGCAGGATCGCGGTCGCCCAGCGCAGCAACGCGTTGCGCAATCCGCATGCCCTGATGAAAGCGCCGCTGACCCTCGATCAGTACATGTCGGCGCGGCCGATCGCCGACCCGATCCATTTGTTCGATTGCGTGATGCCGTGCGCGGGCGCGGAGGCGTTCCTGGTGATGAGCGAGGACGTCGCGGCTTCGCTGAAGCTGCCTGCCGCCAAAATTCTCTCGACGATCGAGCGCCACAATGCGTTCGGCGACGATCCCGTTCAGGTGCGGGGTGGATGGGCGATGGATGTCGACGAGCTTTACGCGATGGCTGGCGTAAAGCCTGACGATATCGACTTCGTCCAGACCTACGATGATTATCCCGTCATCTCGATGATGCAGTTCGAGGATCTCGGTTTCTGTCGCAAGGGCGAAGGGCCGGAATTCGTGCGGCAGCACGATCTCACGATCGACGGCAGCTTCCCGCACAACACCTCCGGCGGGCAACTTTCAGTCGGGCAGGCCGGCGCAGGCGGCGCCTATCTCGGGGTGGTCGAGGCGATGCGGCAGGTGCTCGGGCAGGCCGGTCCGACGCAGGTTGGGAATGCGCGCATCGGGTTGGCGTCGGGCTTCGGGATGATCAATTATGATCGCGGCCTCGCCTCGGGCGCGGCGATCCTCGCGGGACCAGGCTCATGATTGAACCGATCGTCAAACCGCGCCGGAAGAACCCACTGCAGCGGACGCGGCTGCCGACGTCGCCGCCGCGCGCGCGCAGCCGCGCATCGCACGGTTTCACGCGGGCCGCCGCCGAGGGCCGCTTCATGCTGCAGCGCTGCGGTGCGTGTGGGGCGTTCTGCTATCCGGCGCGCGATGCGTGTCCGGCGTGCCTGTCCGCCGATCTCGTCTTCGCGGACGCGCCGCCGCGCGGCACGCTTTTGTCTGAAACCACGCTGCACGTCCCGGCCGACGTGCATTTCCGCGAGCGCGCGCCATGGCGCGTCGGGCTGGTTGCGATGGAATGCGGACCGACTCTCGTGACGCACCTGCATGCCGATTGCGAAGAGGGGCGGCCGGTCGTGATGTCATTTCAACTGGACAAGAGCGGGCAGGCCGTGGCCTTCGCGCATCCCGAACGGGAGACCCCCAACATGGCTGATGACAGGCAGTGGCGCGAGATGACCGCCGATCCGAAATTCCGGCGCGTTCTGGTGACGAACGGGCGCAGCATCGTCGGTCAGGAAGTGGTGGCCGCACTGAAGGCGGCCGGCGCGTCGATCGTATTCGTCGGCGTCGCGGAACCGTGGAAGCCGTTCCGCGGCGAGGAGGCGTTGAGGGCGCTGGAGGGCGTCGAGATCGTGCCGCTCGATATCGGCGACGAAAAATCCGTCGCGGATCTCGCAGCCGATATCGGCGGCAAGGTCGATATTCTCGTCAACACCACCGAACATGTTCGTGCGGGCGGGCTGCTCGATCGGCAGGGCACCAGCGTGGTGCGCGACGAGATCGACCAGAGCTATCTCGGCTTCGTGCATCTGGCGCAGGCGTTCGGGCCGGCGATGCGGATGCGGGGCGCCGATGGCGTCAACAGTGCGGCTGCCTGGGTCAATATCCTGTCGGTCTATGCGCTCGCAAACTGGCCGGTGTTCGGCGCGTATTCAGCGTCGCAGGCCGCCTGTCTGTCGTTGTCGCATTCGCTGCGGGCCGAACTCCGCCCTGGTGGCGTCAAGGTGGTGAACGTGCTCACGGGCCCGCTCGATATCGAGTGGTTTCAGACGGTGCCGCCGCCGAAGGTCGCGCCCCGTGCGGTCGCGAGTGCAATCGTGTCGGCGCTCAAGCGCGGACTGGAAGATGTGTTTGTGGGCGATGTCGCCGAGGATATTCGCCAGCGCCTTGCGGCCAATCCCAAGGCGGTCGAACGTGAACTCGGGGCGTAAGCGGGCTTGTTGAAAGCGGGAGAAGCGCAATGGACAGCAATGGTCTCATGCAATTTGCCGGCGCGGTCGCATCCGGCGCGGTGCGCGTCGTCGATCTGACGTTTACGCTCAGTCCGGACTTTCCCGTCATCGTGCTGCCGCCGGAATTCGGCCAGGCCGCGCCCGTGCGCATCCAGCAGATTTCGCGCTACGACGCGAGTGGTCCGGCCTGGTACTGGAACAACCTGACCTTCGGCGAGCATACCGGCACCCATTTCGACGCGCCGATCCACTGGTTCACCGGCAAGGACCTGCCGAACAATTCGGTGGATACGCTGCCGGTGCGCGACATGATTGCGCCGGCCTGCGTGATCGATTGTTCGGCGCAGGCCGCAAAGGACGCGGATTTCCTTTTAACGATACCGGTCATTGAGGCCTGGGAAAAAAGCCACGGGCGGATTCCGGAACGGCACTGGGTGCTGTTGCGCACCGACTGGTCGAAGAAAGGCTGGCGCGACTACGCCAATCTGAAGGACGACGGCGCGCATACGCCCGGGCCGGATGCCGCCGTGATGCGCTGGCTGGTCGAAGAGCGCGGCGTCATCGGCTTCGGCACCGAGACGATCGGGACCGATGCCGGCCAGGCCGGTCATCTCGATCCGCCCTATCCGGCGCACCATTTCCTGCACGGCGGCGGGCGTTACGGCCTGCAATGCCTGTGCAATCTCGATCAGCTTCCGCCGACCGGCGCGGTGATCGTGGCTGCGCCGCTCAAGATCCAGAACGGCTCCGGCAGTCCGCTGCGCGTGCTTGCGCTGGTACCCGGGCAGGGTTGAGCCCATTCGTCCACATCGAGTGAGATCATCAAAATGAAAAAAGCCTTGTTGATCGGCACGGCGCTGCTGCTCGGCGCCATCGTGCCGGCGCGTGCTGAAATTCTCGTCGGCTTCGTCACCGGCCTGAGCGGACCGGTATCCTCGATCGGCGTACCGAACGCCAAGGGGTTGGCTGCGGGCCAGGCGTATGTCGGCGAGATCAACGGTGAAAAGGTCCGCGTCATCCAGCTCGACGATGGTTCGGACCCGGCCGCGTCGACACGAAACGCGCGCAAGCTGGTCGAACAGGAGATGGTCGATTTCCTGATCGGCACATCTGGCGCGCCGCAGACGCTGGCGATGGCCACCGCGGCGATCGAGATGAAGGTGCCGATGGTGGCGGTCTCGCCGATTGCACCTGTGCCGGCCGGGGAAGGCGGGCCATGGGTGGTGCAGACGCCGCAGCCGACGCCGCTTCTCGTCCAGGGTATCGTCGATCACATGAAGGGGCGCAACGTGAAGACGGTGGCTTTCGTCGGCTTCTCCGACGCGTTCGGCGATCTGATGTACAACTCGCTGCTGCAAGCCGCCGAGAAGGCCGACATCAAGGTGATCGCCAACGAACGCTATGCGCGTTCCGACAACTCGGTCACCGCGCAGGTGCTGCGCGCAATTTCCACGCGGCCCGACGCGATCATGCTGGGCGGGACCGGAACGCCGGGCGCGCTGCCGGTGATCGCGCTGGCCGAACGCGGCTACAAGGGCCCGCTCTACGGCAATCATGGCATGATCAGCGCCGACTTCCTGCGGCTCGCCGGTAAATCGGCCGAGGGCATCATCTGCCCGACCGGCCCGGTGACGGCAGCCGAGCAGCTTCCCGAAAGCAATCCGATTCGTAAAGTGGCGCTGGCGTTCCGCGCGGCCTATGAGAAAGCCAATGGCGAGGCGCCGGCGGATGCGTTTTCGCCCTATGCCTTCGATGGCTGGCTGGTGTTCATGGATGCCGCCAAACGCGCCAAGGCGACGGGCGCTGCGCCCGGCACGCCTGCCTTCCGCAACGCGCTACGCGAGGCGCTGTTCACGACCAAGGAGGTCGTGGGTACGCACGGCATCTACACCTACACGCCGGCCGACCGCCATGGCGTCGACGGCCGCGCGCGGATCATGGTGCAGATCGAAAACGGAAAATACAAGCTGCTGCCGTAGTAGCGGCTTGTGCTCAGGCGTGGCGCAGCTTCGCCTTCAGCGCGCGCATGTCGATCGCACGATTGGCGCTGACTGCTTCTGCCGCGAGCGTCTTGATCTCGCCCCGGGCAAGCTTGCGCGTTGACGACAGAGGCAGTTCGTCGACGATCGCGATATAGCCGGGCACCTTGTGATAGGCGAGGCGCTCGGCGCATGTCTTGACGATCGAAGCCGCGAGCGCGTCTGGGTCATCGAGCGTTTCACCCGGCACGATAAAGGCGAAAACCTCTTCGCCGCGGATGTCGTCGGGAACCGGCGTCACCGCGCAGCCGCCGATGCGTGAATCCATGTACAGCGCGCTTTCGACTTCGAGTACGCCGATGTTCTCGCCGCTGCGCCGCACGATGGTCTTCTTGCGATCGAAGAAATACATCAATCCGTCGTCATCGGCGAAGACCAGGTCTCCGGTGTGGAACCAGCCACCCTGCCAGGCGGCCTCGGTGGCTTCCTCGTCCTTCAGGTAACCGCTGAAGAAGCCGGCGCGCGCGTCATCGCCCTTGGCGCGGACCAGCAATTCGCCGGGTTTTCCAGGTGCGACATCGGCACCGTGATCGTCGACGAGGCGATACTCCATGCCTTCAGACGGACGGCCGACGCAACGCGCGCCAAAGCCGGCCGGTTCGCGCGACGTGGTCGTGGCCGCAGCACCCCCGGTCTCGGTCATGGCCCAGGCCTCGACGATCGGAATACGGTAACGCTCCTCGAAGGTGGCGCGGTGGCGGACGTCGACGCCCGGCGCAAAGGCAAAGCGCACGCGGTGCTGTCGTTCAACCTCGGTCACCGGCAGTTGCAGCAGAATGGCCGGGATGACGCCGAGACAATGCACGACGGTTGCGCCGCTATCGGCCACGCACTGCCACCAGCGATTGGCGTGAAAGCGGTCCAGCGGCACTACGGCGCCGCCGAGCACCATCATGCCGACCGCGCTGCAGCCCAGCGCGTTCATGTGAAACATCGGCAGCGGCGTCAGGTTGATCTCGCGGTCCGGCTGCAGTTCGGCCACGCCGCCCTGTCCGAGATACCAGTCGGCCACCTGCAGGAAATAGCGGTTCGAGAGCATGCAGCCCTTGGGCTTGCCGGTGCTGCCCGAAGTGAACAGCAGCGCGCATTCAGCGTTGAAGTCGGCATGCTGCGCGACGACGTTCGTCTGGCACGGCGGAATATTGCTGTCGGTATCGATCAAGCGGGCGCGTCCGAGCGCCGCGCCCTTCGTCACATGGAGGCGATCCGCCGTCGCGACCAACAGGTCGGCCTGCGACAGTTCAAGCTGGAAGGACAATTCGTCGGGACGGACGTCAGGGTTGATCGGAACGATCGAAACCCCGAGCGCATTGAGCGCGAGCCAATGCAGAAAGAAGACCGGCCGATTTTCGAGCAGCAAGGCAACCCGCGCCCCGCGGCCATAGCCGGCTGCTGCGTATTCGGCGCGCAGCCGATCCACCTCGGTCTTGAAGGCGCCGTATTCAATTCTAAATCCTTGCGGCGCGTAGGACAGCCCCGCGCTTGCAGGCGCCAGCAGGAATGGCGCGTCCGGCCGCCTCGCGGCCGTGGCCGCGAAGGCATCGGATGGCGATCGATACGTGTCGGGGCTCATTGCGGACACAGCTCCTGTTGATGCCTCCAGCCGCCGCAAGCGATGGCAGCCGGAACCCGCACGCAGCCCTTGCTGCGGCGGCAGCATTCGTGAATACTTTAAGTCTAAACTATCTCGTCGGCCAAGTGCGATCTATCGCAGATCTGTCCGGCGAAACCCCGGGAGGCGCGGGTGCGGTCAGGTAATAGCAACGCGCCCGGACAGGGGCGAGGTGGGCCGATCTGGTCGCAGGCGGTTGAACGCTTTCCGCCGGCGGACCGAATTCTATCGACCATTCTGACGCGACAGGCCGCGAAATATCGCGACCGTGCGCTGTTCGTCTTCGGCGAAGTACGATGGAGCTATGATGACGCGGTTGCTATCGCCGCCGCATCCGCGGCCCGCCTGATCCGCGCTGGCGTTCAGGCAGGCGACCGCGTCGCGCTGAAGTGCTCGAACCGGCCGGAATTTTTGGAAATCTATCTCGGCTGCGCCTGGATGGGCGCCGTGACAGTGCCGATCAACACCGCGCTGCGCGGCATCCAGCTCAGCCACATCCTGCGCAACGCGACGCCGAAGCTGCTGGTGATCGAGTCTGCTTTCATGCAGGCCATCGAAACGCTGGAAAGCGGTGTCGCGCTGCCGGATATTATCTGGACGATCGGAGAAGACGCCGCCGTGCCTCCGGCCGCATCAGGATCGGTCTCGCCGCTGCCTCCGCTTGGCGAGGGAGTATCCCCCGCGCCGGTGCAGCCGGACGATACGGTCGCGATCCTCTATACATCGGGCACCACGGGACCTTCCAAGGGCGTCTGTTGCCCGCAGGCGCAGATGTTCTGGTGGGGCGTCTATTCGGCGCGCGCGCTCGACATCCGCCAGGGCGATGTGCTGTTCACGACGCTGCCGCTGTTCCACACCAACGCGCTGAACGCGTTCTATCAGGCGCTGCTCAACGGCTGCACCTATGCGCTGGAGCCGAAATTCTCCGCCTCCGGTTTCTGGGTGGCGGCGCGCCGGCATCGGGCAACCGTCGGCTATCTCCTCGGCGCGATGGCCGTGATGTTGCTGGCGCAGCCGAAATCCGCCGACGACACCGCGCATTTCCTGCGGGTCGCGCTCGGCGGCGGCGTCCCCGGTCAATTTCACGGCCCGTTTCTCGAACGTTTTGGTGTGCCGCTGCTCGACGGCTACGGCTCGACCGAAACGAATTTCGTGTTCGCAAGCTCCATCCCGTCCGATCGCCCCGGCACGATGGGCCATCTCGTCGAGGGCGTGGAGGCGTGCATCGTCGGTCCGGACGATACGCCTCTCCCCGACGGTGAACCCGGCGAACTGCTGCTACGCTCGCGCGAGCCGCTTGCATTCTCGACGGGTTATTTCGAAATGCCGGACAAGTCGGCCGAAGCGTGGCGAAATCTCTGGTTTCACACCGGCGACCGCGTCGTGCGCGACGCGGACGGCCATTATCGCTTCGTCGACCGGATGAAGGATTCGATCCGCAGGCGCGGCGAGAATGTTTCATCCTGGGAGGTGGAGCAGGTGCTGCTGAAGCATCCGGCAATCGCTGCCTGCGCGATCTATCCGCTGCCGTCCGAGCTCGGAGAAGACGAAGTCGCGGCGGCTGTCCAGCTCGAACCCGGCCACGCGCTGGAGCCGATCGATATCGTCAGGCATTGCGAGGGCAAGATGGCTTATTTCGCTGTTCCACGCTTTGTCCGGATCGTCGCCGAAATGCCGCTGACCGAGAACGGCAAGATTCGAAAAGTCACGCTGCGCGAGGCCGGAAAAACGCCCGACACCTGGGATCGCGATGCGGCTGGATACAAACTGCGCCGTTAGCCATGCAACTCATATCAAGGGCGGGCTTGCTCCATCGCGCGCTTCACGGCGTTCTTCAAGTCATCTGTTTCCTGACCAACCCGTCGAGCCGTCCTTTCGGAAGTTTCGCAAGCAGTGAACGTCGAGCGACCCCCTTATTTGAGGTGGCCGGTTTCCACGTCACTTCCTATCTGTTCGTGGACAGGAAGTAGTCAATCTCGGTATCCTGTTCGTCTGTCCCGAAGGAGCTCCCCATGCGCGTATTGGCTTACACAATTCTGACGATCGCAACGGCGTTGGTCGCCGCGCCCGTGCGCGCGCAGACCTATGATCCAGGCTACCCGGTTTGCCTGCAAACCTACGGTATTGACGGCAGCTATATCGAGTGCAGCTTTACTTCGCTGGCGCAGTGCGCAGCGTCCGCATCGGGCCGCTCGGCGCAGTGCCTGATCAATCCGTATTTCGCGCAGGGCGACAGGAAACTGCCTCGGCACCGCGGCGTTTACTAGAGGCGGCTGCTTCGGCGTCATGCCGAACTTTGCCCATGCCATCGCTTCTACGTATAATGCGGCGAAACCACCCACTCAGTGAGGTCATGTGACTGCCTCTAATCCCGCTGCCGGCAAACCGGTCAACTCCGCCTCCCTTGTCAACGTGCCGCGGTTGGTAACGGCTTATTTCGCATCGAAGCCGGATCCTTCCGATCCCACCCAGCGCGTTGCCTTCGGAACCTCGGGTCATCGCGGGACGTCGCTGAAGAACTCCTTTAACGAAAACCATATCCTGGCGACGACGCAGGCGATCTGCGATCACCGCCGCGAAACGGGACTGACCGGCCCGCTGTTCGTCGGCATCGATACCCATGCGCTCGCCGAGCCGGCGCTGGCGAGTGCGGTGGAAGTGTTTGCCGCCAACGGCGTCGACATCATGATCGACGAGCGCGGCGGCTACACGCCGACGCCGGTGATCTCGCATGCTATCCTGAACTATAACAAGGGGCGGACCAGCGGACATGCCGACGGCGTCGTCATCACGCCGTCGCACAATCCGCCCGAGGATGGCGGGTACAAATACAACCCTCCGCATGGCGGCCCGGCCGATACCGACGTGACGGCCAAGGTCGAAAAGGCCGCCAACGCCTATATGGAAGCGGACATGAAGGGCGCTGCGCGGACGCCGTATGAACGCGCCCGCAAGGCCGCCACGACGCATCTGCACGACTACATCGGTCCCTATATCGCCGATCTCGGCAATGCCGTCGACATGGCGCTGATCAAATCGTCGGGCGTGAAAATCGGAATCGATCCGCTCGGCGGCGCTGCCGTTCACTATTGGGCGCCGCTGATCGAGCATTACGGAATCAATGCGACTGTCGTGAACAACGCCGTCGATCCGACGTTCCGCTTCATGACGGCGGACTGGGATGGAAAAATCCGGATGGATTGTTCGTCGCCGTTCGCGATGGCGAGCCTGATTGCGATGCGCGACAGGTTCGACGTCGCCTTTGCCAACGACACCGACGCCGACCGGCACGGCATTGTGACGCGCACCGGCGGCCTGATGAATCCGAACCATTTTCTCGCCGCCGCGATCGCCTATCTGTTCGAGCATCGGCCGCAATGGGGCAGTGAGGCTGCGATCGGCAAGACCATCGTTTCCAGCTCGATCATCGACCGTGTCGCCAAGAAGCTGAACCGCAAGCTGGTCGAAACCCCGGTCGGCTTCAAATGGTTCGTTGAAGGCCTCGGCACCGGTGCGTTCGGCTTTGCCGGCGAGGAAAGCGCCGGCGCTTCGTTTCTCAAGCGCGACGGTTCGGTCTGGACGACCGATAAGGACGGCATGGTGATGGGGCTGCTCGCCGCCGAAATTCTCGGCCGCACCGGCCGTGACCCAAGCCAGTTGTTTGCCACCCTCACGGCCGAGCTCGGCGTGCCCTACTACGAGCAAATCGACGTGCCGGCGACGCCGAAGCAGAAGAGCGCGCTGAAGGCGCTCGGACCGGACCAGCTCGATATGCGTCAGCTTGCCGGCGAACCCGTCAGCGCGATTCGGACCCGCGCGCCGGGCAATGATCAATCCTTCGGCGGCATCAAGGTCGAGTCCGAGGCGGGATGGTTTGCCGCGCGACCGTCGGGCACCGAAGACGTCTACAAGATCTACGCCGAGAGTTTCCGGGACCAGAACCATCTGAAGACAATTCAGCAGGATGCCCAGCGCGCCATCGCAAAGGCCTTCTGATTTCGCGGTGAGGCAGTTGGGGCAACGGGAAATAACCGACCGCTCGCCGCGTAACGAAAGAATATTGCGCCGAGCTGCTCGTTGCACCGGTTCGGCACACTCCTGACCGGACGGGAACTGCAAAATCCAGTTTCGGGCGCCTCCGGGTTTGCGATCACGCTGGAATCACGAAGCCCCACGCAGTGTTAGGCTCGGGAGCTAGCTGCCAGAATGCCGTCCGGGATCGGGAGGCCTGTAAGCTATCACGAGGTTACCGGGGGATGAAATGAGTGCGGAATCGGTCGTCTACTATCTGAATCGCGTGCCTGAGAACGATCCGAATGACCAAACCGAATGGCTTTTGACGGCATTGGGACACTATACCGGCGCGGAACTGCGCGAATTGCTCTATGTCGCGGAAGAGCCAGGATTTTTTGAATTGATTCGTGGGCTGTTCGCGCTTTCGGACGAGAGCCGGGCTGTTCTGCAGCAATTTCTCGAATCCGGTCGCCCGGCGGCCATGAAGGCGGCGATCGACCCGAATGGGCGATTGACGATTGACAACGCGGATGCCGCGCAGCGCGTCAAAATGCTTCCTGTGATCGCAAATTAGTGCCCTAAGCTCCCTGAGGTTGTGATAAAGGTTCCCAACTTGAATAGTTGGGAGCCTGCCCATGGCGATGACGAAGTCTGGCCCACTCGATGCGATGGTGGGCGCCAAGGTTCGCTTGTTGCGGGTCAACCGCGGCATCAGCCAAACCGTACTCGCGGAACGTATCGGCGTTACCTTTCAACAGGTGCAGAAATACGAGCAAGGCGCCAACCGGGTTGGCGCCAGCCGGTTGGCGCAAATCGCTTCCGTGCTGGACGTTTCGGTTGGCGAGTTTTTCGAATCTTCCCGGACTGGGCCACCCGGCTTGAATTCGCCGGTTCACTTGCTCGCCGAGCCGGGCGCTTGGCGCGCCCTCAAGGCCTGTGCGCGAAAGCCCGGTCCGCGCGTCCGCTCATGCATCGCGAGGCTGGTTGAAAGCATCGCCGATCGAACTTCCGCGAAGGCCACGGTTGCGCGGCTGAATATTGTCGATCTTCATACTGTCGATCTTGGTGAGCGGCGGAAGTTTCCCTCGCGAGGATAGCCTTCCGCGGGAAGACGAGCGGCAATCTCGTGCTTGTCCGCAATCAGGTTGAAGGCGTCAGCCGGTGGCGCGAATCGCAAGCCGCTCCGGCGGCCTGCTGCCGGGAATGAACTCGCCGATCCAGTCACGGCGCGTCGCTTCGATATGCCAGGACATTGCCTCGGCTGAATAGGGCGCCGGATCGGGAATGTCCTTGCGGATTTCCTTGCCGTCGAGCCAGCCGCAGCTGTGCGAGTAGCGTGCCTTGCAGACGAGATGGATGTCACCGTGGTCCTGCAGCAGCACGTAGCCGTCGGCCGGAAAAAATGTACCGGCGAGCTCGATCGCACCGGGCAACTGGCGCACCAACAGGAACGTGCTGGTGGATTGCGATTCCGACTCCGAAACCAGTACGCCGACCAGGCTGTGGATCGGCGCTATCACCTGCGGTGCAACCAGTGCGAGCGGCTCCGTGATCGGGCCAGCCGTCGCGATCGAGAGGTATTCGCCCTCCGGTCCCCAACGGCAGGCGATCAGCCACTCGCGGCTGCGGCTGCGAATCAAGGTTGGCTTGGCATAGTCTGAACGGGCAATATCTGCTGCCATGGCTATGACGAGGGCTTTAGCGAGCATAAATTTCCTCCAGGGCGAGGGCGGGCTGGCCTCTCGTTCGGAGTTTGCGCGTCGAGTCGTGAGGTCACCGTGAGCGGCACCGAAAATTCGATACAGGAATCGTTGGCACGCGCGGCATCGTTGCTTCTTGGCAACGAAGTGGACGGCGGCGGCGATCACGATGCCAGACGTATTTTGCGGGCGCTGGAATATGCCCTGGAATCCAGCGACCGGAATGATCCGGAGACCGCGAATCGTGCCCATTTGCTTACCGCGGCTTCCCGGTTTGCGCGGGTATTCGAACTGACCTCGTCCGATGCACCCGGCCTGTTCAGCTTTGGAGCGCAATTCGATCCAGCACTCGCCGATCCCTTGCATGACGGGAGCCCGATGGTCGGCGTTTCCGGCGTCGGCCTGACGCTGCGGGATGCATTTCAGGGCTGTATCGGCGAGGGAATCGAATATCTGTCTCAACTGCAGGCCGGGACCGACCTGTTGCTCCAACCCGGCGTCGACGACTGGGCCGGAAAACTCGGTCCGAACGCGCTGAAATTGATCACCGCCCTGTCGGAACGCCGGTTGCAACCGGAGCGGGCGCTCTCCTGGTGCCGCGCAACGAGGCTGACCGATGGCGGCGACGTGTGGCTTCCGGCCGACATCTGCCTGCGGCGTCCGCCGGCGCAGCGCGACTTCGCGCCGCCATTCCCGTTGAGCATCGGATCGGCCGCCGGTCCGTCATGGGATGCCGCGGCACTGCACGGCCTGCTGGAATTGATCGAGCGTGATGCCGCCAGCTTGTGGTGGCGGGGTGGTCAACTGCCCCGATCCATTCCACCGCAGCACGAAGCCGGCGCCGTGGCAGAAGAATTGTTGCGGCAGCTCCGGCATGGCGCAGCGGTGCAGCGCCGGACATGGCTGCTCGACATCACAACGGATATCGGCGTGCCCTGCGTCACGGCCGTCTCGTGCCGGGCGGACGGTTCCGGTTTTGCTTTCGGCCTTGCCGCGCGGCCGGAGCTCGTGGCCGCGGTCCGCTCCGCGATTCTGGAAATGTGTCAGCTCGAACTGGCCGATGCCGTCGTCGCAGCCAAACGCAGCGAGCGTGGCGATGACGCGCTCAACGCGACGGATCGCATCCATCTGCAGCGCGCCGCGATCAATGCCGATCAGTGCAAATTGTTGCAGCCGGTTGCGGGGCACGCGAATCATTTCCTCTTCCACGCAACTGAAGAGAGCGTCATATTCAACTTGATCGTCGAGCGTTTGGAGAAGCTCGGAATCGATACATTTTGTATTGATTTTACGCGCCAGCGCTTCGCCGTTCCGGTGGTCCGCGTGATTGCGCCAGGACTGCAACTCGAGCCATCCCAAATTGTCACGGCAAGACTGCAGGACATGATTGCGGGGACCGGAGGCGGTGCAACCTATACCGGGGGTATCCCTTTGATATAGACTGGGCGGTATTAATCAACCGGTTCCGGAAACCGTTGCATGCGGGCCAGCGTAAACGCCATCACAGCAGACAACGCCACGGCGGCGCCCGAAAGCGCTCCGCGTCTGTCGGTGTCGCTGGTCGGGCGGCTCGGCGTGCGGTTCAACGGCCGGCCGATCGAACTGCGAACCCGCAAGGCCGGTGCGGTGTTGAGCTACCTCGCATTGCTGGAGGCGAAGCAGGAGAGCCGCGAGCGGCTGGTCGGCCTGCTTTGGAGTCGTTCGGACGAGGAAAAGGCGCGCGCCTCGCTGCGGCAGGTAGTTCGAGAGCTGCGGTCGATGCTCGAGGAAGCCGGCTATGACGGCTTCGTCGCGGAGCGGCTGATGATCGGCCTCGACGTCGGGCGAATCGAAGTCGACATCGAAAGCGTGATCCAGCTCGCCGAAAGCGGACGCGTTCACCCGCTGCTGCTCGATACGCCGCAGCTCGACGGGCGGCTGCTCGAAGGGATGGATGATCTCGATCCGTCGTTCCGGGTATGGGTGCTGGCCAAGCGGCAGACCATCCATGAACGGCTGATGCGAAATCTCGACGAAGGCTTGACCTCCGCGCACGTTCCCGCCGACGCCAAAAAGAGGATCGCGGCCGCGATCGCCAATCTCGATCCGACCCATGAATATGCCTGCCGCTATCTGATGCGGGCGCATGCGGAAGAGGGCGACGTCGCCGGTGCGCTGCGCATCTACAAGGCGCTGTGGGATCTGTTGGACCGCGACTACGCGATGGAGCCGTCGGCGGCGACCGAGGAACTCGTTGCCAATATCAAGCTCGGCATTCTGGAGCGGGCGCCGGCCGATCGGGCCGCCTCGGCAGCGAATGACGAATTCGCCGTCCGGATGGTCCGGGGCACCGCTCTCCAGCCGGTGGCCCCGATGTCGCCATCGGTCAACGTATCGGCCAGGACGCGGCTGGTGCTGCGGCCGTTTGCGATGCATGGCGTCGACGAGGATCACAGCCATCTGGTGCAGGGGTTCTCGCAGCATCTTGCCGCCTGTCTCGTTCGCTTCCGCGAATGGAGCGTGGTCGATCGTCCTCCCGCGGCCGTCGTGCTTCCCGCCTCGAGCGCGGCGACGCAATACTGCATCGAGACCACTGCCTATCAGGCCGGCGCCGAAATCAATATCGTGATGGTGCTGCGGGACGACACCACGGGAATCTACATCTGGAGCGAAAGCTTCCGGCTCGGCCTTGGCAACTGGTTCGAAACGCAGCAGCGTATCATCCGCCGCATCGCGACGTCGTTGAACGTACAGTTGTCGACCGAGCGGCTGATGCGGCTGGCGGGCGAGCCTGACGTATCGCTCGACCTGCATGACCGCTGGCTGCGCGGGCAGAATCTGATGTCGAAATTCGATCCGGAAAGCTGGCGGCGGGCGGTCGCCATTTTCCGCGATGCGATCCGCGACAATCCGGGTTTCTCGCCTTGCTACAGCAGCCTGGTGCAGATGAACAACATCGAGCATTTCGTGCATCCGGGCCTGTTTCGCGATTTCGACAAGGCGCGGGCAACGCTCGAGCTCGCAAAGACCGCCGTTCAACTCGATCCGGTCGATTCACGAGCGCATCTGTGCTGTGGCTGGTCCTATATGATGGCGCTGCGAGAATCCGAAGCCGCACCGCACATGCAGCTGGCCTGCGAGCTTAATGACAACGATCCATGGACGCTGCTTTCGAGCGCGCACTATGACGCGTTCTGCGGTTCGATTGAGCAGGCCCGCCTTCGGGCGGAGCAGTCGCTCTCGCTTTCGCCGGCGCCTTCCTATCTCGAATGGAGCTACCACTGCATCATCCGCTTCCTGACTGGCGATTATGCGGGCGCGCTCGAAGCCTATGATCGTGCTCATGAAGTAGTGCCGATCCTGCCCGCATGGCGGGCGGCGGCACTATTCTATCTTGGTGAGCGACAAACGGCGCAAGAGGAAGCACAGCGCTTCGTGAATGGATTGCGCTCCTTCTGGGTCGGACAATCGGCCCCGACAGACGAGGTAATAGCGCGCTGGGTTCTGCAGGCTCACCCAATCAGTGTCAGCGAGCGATGGGACGCCCTCCGCCACGGTTTGCGTGGCGCAGGGCTTCCGGTCGACGGTATTGTCCAGCTATCCGCTTAGGCTGGATTGGTCAGGCACAAAGGCTGATCGTGTAATCGCCGATACGCTCGGCATGCACCTTGAACTTGTCCGCTTCCGGGATCACCGGATCCATCCCGTTGAACAGGCGCTTGTAGAAAGGCGGAAGCGGATAGGTCGCGCCGGGCTTGCTGAGCTTCTCTTCGGAATCTTCGATTGCGAAGGCGGGCGGCAAACGCACGACGACAGTGTCGATGTGCTGCTCAACGAACTGAACCTTGGTGTAGCGGTCCGGCACCGTCATGAATACCTGCGCCCTGGCGAGTTGCTCCTTGAATTCGTCGATGGTGGTCGGGATCGGATATTCGTTGTCGTCGTCGAGATAGTTTTTGCCGGTCGACCAAGTCTTGATAAGGTTGCCCCAACGCTCATGATTGGTCACTTGCATTCTTTCGAGGGCCATCTTTTTTCTCCTCCGGGTTGCGTGAAGCGGAGTATTCCGCTTCACAAAAATGCGGGCACGGCTTGTTGCAGATCGGCAATCTCGGTGGTGAATTCCACCAGCTGGGCCATGCTTGAGATGTCTGGAATTTCCTGAAGTACGTTTGTCAGGTAAAATTCACTGGAGATGAGATTCAGTTGGTCGGCGAGCGAGCCGCTGCCCGCCGATTGCGGGTCGCTCGCGAGCGCCCCGAATATCGTTTCCGATACGATGATCGAGCCGAGCAGCCCGAGCTGCAGACCTTCCGTCTGCTGCATCGCCTCGAAAAGGATGAAAAACGGCAGCGGCGGTTCGTTCGAGAGGGTTTCGATGTCCGCGTCCGTGAGCGCGCCGTAGGCCTGTCCCGAGACGAGCCATTCGCGAAGCTGATCGACACGGTAGGCGCGGTCGGTCAGCAGGCGCGACGCGGCAATGCGCTGCGGTCTGCGATTGCCGATCTCCGCAATCAGCGCGTCGACCGACCACATTCCGGCCAGCCCCGCGCCGAGCAGGTCGCGATAGAGCAGGCCGACCCGTTCCGTTTCGTCGAACGCCGGAAAGATCTGATCATTGCCCAGCCCATCGCTGAGATGCGGCCCGATGCGGCGGCTGAAGTTCGGCGTCGATCCGTTGATCTCGAAAAAGCGCGACCATTGCACCATCCACGTCTCATCGAGCGGCATATTCGCGGGATCGTTGACCGAACTCTTTTCGAGCGTGTTGTTGAGGTCGTGGAGGGACAGGTCGTTGATCTGGTATTCGGGTCGCACCATGGCGTGACCGAAGCGGAATGCGCCGTGCGAGAACTCAAGCGGAATTTCCCAGCCCCCGGTCGGAAAGCGTTGCGCGGAATGGGGGCGATCGATGAAGTCAGCGCTTGGTCCGTGATACACGTCGTAGACCGCCGGATGGATTACCCGCCGCATCAGGTCCTGGCGCAGGACATTGTGATAGATCGTTATCAATGCCTCGCGGGCACACAGGAAGCGCTTGTAGGCGGCGCCGAACTTGCCGTTTGGCCCCGAATTGCCTTCATGGCGGCGAATGATATCGATGAGCCCGTTGTGCAGCAGCGCCAGCAGCGCGGTGAGCTGCGACATGACGGCATGATCATCATTGCGCGGATCGGCGACCAGCGCTTCGGTGAGGGCAACGCGGACACCTGCAATGCTGCGGTCGATCCCCGTCACGTTCTCGGCCGGGGTCCGCGCGATGTCGCGGAAGGGACAGCCGCTCGCCGGCTCGTTCTCTTTCCAGCGCATTCGCCCGAGCCGCAGCTTGGTGCGACGGTCGTCATTCGGCGCATCGAGCGCATAGATGTGCGGCGATCCGACAGGACCGCTGCCGTACAGCGTCTCCAGCCGAAGCGGCATGCGGCGCGCATTCGTGGTTCCTCCGCCCAGACCGCCCGCGACTGAGAG
Source organism: uncultured Alphaproteobacteria bacterium (assembly GCA_963770135.1). Taxonomy (GTDB): domain Bacteria; phylum Pseudomonadota; class Alphaproteobacteria; order Rhizobiales; family Xanthobacteraceae; genus Bradyrhizobium. The sequence continues at coordinate 140,964 of CAVYOM010000030.1, forward strand.
CGGAATCGCCGAATGCACGAGGTCGTGCGCCACGAACTGCAGCAAATAGGTATAGCCGGAGGGGATGAAGGGATTTTCCCAGTATTCTGCTGATCGAACCTGGTGTTGCGGCCACTTGATTGCGGCATCCATTCGCCGCGACAGGCGATGCATCAGTCCACGGAGTTCTGCATGGCGTGACGGCGAAGTGAGCGGATCGACACCGAAGGCGCGGAAGCGTTGCGATGGTGCCGGCGTGCCGAGAAAATGACGAAAGCCGGGCATTGTCGCCGCCGGAGCAGAGGTGTGCGTATCGAACTCGGAAGTTCCGAAAGAAGACGCATCAGCGACGTTCTGCAGAGCCATCAAGACTACTTTCGCGCTTGGCCGGGGCGGCGAGACTGCGAAGAAAGTCGTGAAATTATCGTGAGTTAAATAGTTAGAACCTGTGAACATCTGTGGACATCTTATTACCTATGTGTGGCCGCCAAATGCTGCAAAACGCGGCGTCTCGCAGGTGTTTCCCAGCAAGCAATGCGGCTATATGTTCCGGCATCTTGTTGTGCTGGTTGACATAGGAGCTCTGTGTGAAGTCGATCGAGACCGCATCCTTGGCGCGATACTTCAGTGCGATGCTCGCGGTGATGCTTGTTGTTTCAGGCGCGGCGCACGCCGAACAAATTTTTTCGTTCGACGCTACGCCGGGCAAACTGCCGAAGACGGTCGTTCCGATCAGCTATTCGATCGAGCTGAGACCCGACGTGGAGAGCCTCGCACTTCCCGGCGTCGAAGTGATCGACATCGAGGTGCGCGAACCGACAGCACGGCTGACCCTCAACGCCGTCAACACTACGTTTGCTTCCGTCACCGCGGATGATGGGACGGAGCGCGCAGCCGTCGCGCTCGATGCCGCTGCCGAGACGGCGACCTTTACTTTCGCGCAGCCGTTGGCTGCCGGCGTGCATCGGCTGCGCATCGAGTTTGCGGCGCGGATCAACAAGTTCGACCGCGGCTTCTTCTTTGTCGATTATCCGACCGACAGCGGCGTGAAGCGGCTGCTGACGAGCAAGCTCGAACCGGCGGATGCACGGCGGATATTTCCGTGCTGGGACGAGCCGGCCTTCAAGGCGAGTTTCGCCCTGACCGTGCGGGTGCCGCGCCATTTCCTCGCGGTCGGCAACATGCCGGTCATGCGCGAAGAGCCGCTCGAGCCGAACCTGAAGAACGTCAGCTTCGCGCCCACGCCCAAAATGTCGAGCTACCTGTTCGTGCTGACGGTGGGTGAACTGGAGCGGATCACCGCCGAGGCGCAGGGCGTGACAATCGGTGTCGTCGCAACCATCGGCAAGGCGGCGAAAGGGCAGTTCGCGCTGGAGAGCGCGGCGAAACTGCTGGCGTGGTTCAACGACTATTTCGGCGTCAAGTATCCACTGCCCAAGCTCGACCTGATCGCGGTGCCCGGCGGCTTCGGTGGCGCGATGGAGAACTGGGGCGGCATCACCTTCTTCGAGAGCCGGCTGCTGTTCGATCCAGCAACGAACCCGGACAGCGCGCGGCGCGGCATCTTTTCCATCATCGCCCATGAGATGGCGCATCAATGGTTCGGCGATCTCGTCACCATGGCGTGGTGGGACAATCTCTGGCTCAACGAGGGCTTTGCGACCTGGATGGCGACCAAGGCTGCGGAGCAATTTTATCCGCAATGGCAAAGCTGGCTGAACGGCTACGGGGCGAAGCAGTTCGCCATGGCGCTCGATGCCCGGCGCACCTCGCACCCGATCCAGCAGCCGATCGCCAACGAGAGCGAGGCGATGATCGCGTTCGACGCCATTACCTACAACAAGGGACAGGCGCTGATCCGCATGCTGGAAAACTACCTCGGCGAAGCGGCGTTCCGCGATGGCATCCGTGCCTACATGGCCGCGCATGCCTATGGCAACACCACCACCGCCGATCTCTGGCGGGCGCTGGAGCGTGCTGGCCACAAGCCGGTGACGGAAATCGCGGCGTCCTTTACCGAACAGGACGGTGTGCCGCTGATATCGGCCGAAACCACCTGCAACGACGATGCACAGCGGCTGACGCTGCGGCAGGGCCGTTTCGTGGTTGCGCCGGCGCGGACAGCGGCCTTGCCATCGCGCAACTGGCAAATACCGGTTGCGATCGGGAAGGTCGGCATCGCGCCATCGGTCGATGTCGTACTGCTGCAGGGTTCGACCGAAATCTCGGCCGGATCCTGCGGCGACGCGGTCAAGGTCAATCTCGGCGACATCGGTTACTACCGGGTCGAGTACGGCCCGGCGAGCATGGCCGCGCTGGCGAGGGCGCTGCCGCAGATGTCGCCGGCAGACCGCGTCAATTTCCTCGCCGACGGCTGGGCGATGGTGCAGGCCGGCCGGGCCGAGCCGTCATCCTATCTCGCCTTGGTCGAGACTATCGGCGTCGATGACCGCCGCCCAATATGGGATCAGGTCGTCACGGCATTCTCCGCGCTCAACCGCCTGTCGCGCGATCGGCCCGAGCGCGCGGCGCTGCAGCGTTACATCAGCGGCAAATTGCGTCCCGTGTTCGACCGGCTCGGCTGGGACGGTAGCGGCTCGGGCGACGACGATAACACGCTGCTGCGCGGCAGCCTGATCTGGACACTTGGCGAACTCGGCGACGAAGCGATCATTGCGGAGTCAAAGCGGCGGTTCGCTGGCTTCCTCCGCGATCCGCAATCGCTGCCGGCGGCGTTGCGCGATTCCGTCACCCATGTCGTCGGCATCACGGCGGATCGCGCGATGTATGACACGCTGCTGGGGCTGGCGCGCAAGAGCACCGTGACCAATGAGCGTCTGCGCTATTACTTTGCCGCGGCTGCGGCGCGCGATCCGGCGTTGGCACGCGCCACGCTGGACTTGGCCCTTGGCGAAGAGGTACCGGGCACGATCGTCACCGGCCTGATCGGTTCGGTCGCGTCCTCCGGAGAGCAACCTGAGCTGGCCTGGGATTTTCTGCAGAAGAACTACGATGCGCTGTTCGCAAAGCAGGGTTCGCAATTCCGCGACCAGTTTATCGCCAACTTCATGACCAACTTCAGCGACGAGGGCCACGCCGCCGAGCTCGCAGCTTTCGCGCCGGTTCAGGCGACCTCGGGCGGCCGCGTGATGGCGGGCCGAGCGCAGGAGGTGATTGCAATCTCCGCCGACCTCAAAACCCGCGCGCTGCCGGCGATCGATGCCTGGATCAGGGAGCGCAAATGACTGAAACGCGCGGTGTTTTGGGGAGCGTTGCCTTGCCCGGGCATTCCGGATAGCCATGACGGACAAACTCTCCCGCGCGGGGCATATTTCCAACCATGGCTGATTTCCACGGCGTCTTTCCCTATCTGGTCTCGCCCATCGATGCGTCAGGCCAGATCCGCACCGAGGTGCTTGGCCGGCTCTGCGACGACCTCATCAAGGCGGGCGTGCATGGCTTGACGCCGCTCGGCTCGACGGGCGAGTTCGCCTATCTCGACCAGGCGCAGCGTGCGACTGTCGTGCAAGCCACCATCGAGGCCGCAAGGGGCCGGGTGCCGGTCATTGCCGGCGTCGCATCGACCTCGACGGCGGACGCGGTGGCGCAGGCAAGGGCGCATCAAAAACTCGGCGCCGATGGCATTCTCGCGATCATGGAGGCGTATTTCCCGGTCGGCGACGCGCAGGTCGAATCCTACTTCCGCGCCATTGCCGACGCCGTCGACATTCCGGTCGTGATCTACACCAACCCGCAATTCCAGCGCTCGGATCTCACGCTCGACGTGATCGCACGGCTCGCGCCCCATCCCCGCATCGGCTACATCAAGGATGCTTCGACCAATACCGGCCGGCTGCTGTCGATCATGAATCGCTGCGGCGACAGCATCAAAGTGTTCTCGGCTTCCGCCCATATTCCCGCGGCGGTGATGCTGATCGGCGGGCTGGGCTGGATGGCCGGCCCTGCCTGCATCATCCCGCGGCAAAGCGTCGAACTCTATAACCTCTGCAAGGCAGCGCGCTGGGATGAAGCGATGGCGCTGCAACGCAGGCTGTGGCGCATCAACGAGGCCTTTGCCCGCTTCAACCTGGCCGCCTGCATCAAGGCCGGCCTCGACATCCAGGGGTACGCGGTCGGCGACCCCGTGCCGCCGCAGGCTGCGCTGACGGCCGAGCAGCGCAAGGTGGTCGAGGGCGCGTTGCGCGATCTCGGGTAAAGGCCCGCTGAAGCGGCTGTCCTGCGGCAAAATCATACCCGCTCCCCTCCAATGCACCCGATGGGCTGGCGCATTTATTGCAGCGAATTGAATGAGTTGTCTCCAGCCAAAAAGCCGCTAAAACCCCGCTCAATCCGACAAGAAGCTCGAAGGACAAACTGATGAACATTCTTCCCGGCAATATGCGTTTTGGTGCGGGCCAGCCGGTCAAGCGTTTGGAAGACCAGAGGCTGCTCACCGGGAAGGGGCAGTTCATCGACGACAAGCCGGAGGAGGGCGCGCTGTGGCTCTATGTGCTGCGCTCGCCCCATGCCCACGCGAAGATCGTCTCGATCGACAGCGCCGCCGCCACTGCCATGCCGGGCGTCGAGGCGGTCTACACCGGCGCTGACCTGGTCACGGACAATATCGGCACCATCCCGACGCTCGCGATCTTCAAGCGGCCGGACGGTTCGCCGATGACGGTACCGCCGCGGCGGCTGCTGGCCCATGAAATCGTGCGCTATGCCGGCGAGGCCGTGGCGGCCGTGGTCGCGACATCGCGGGTGCTGGCGCAGACGGCGGCTGAAGCGATCACCGTCGATTACGAGGTGCTGCCCTCGGTGGTCGATCCGCTGGAAGCGATCAAGCCGGGCGCGGCGGTGGTGTGGCCGGAAGCGCCAGACAATATCGTGGCGGCCATGAGCTATGGCGACGCGGCCAAGGTCGAGGAAGCCTTTGCCAATGCCGCGCACACGGTCTCGCTCGATCTGGTCAGTCAGCGGCTGGTGCCGTCGGCCATGGAGCCGCGCTCGACCATAGCCGAGATCGACAAGAAGACCGGACGCCTGATCCTGCACGTGCAATCGCAGACGCCGGCCTCGACCCGCGACGTGCTGGCGGAAGCCGTGCTGAAGCGGCCGAAGGAAAGCGTGCGCGTGCTGGTCGGCGATATCGGCGGCGGGTTTGGTCAGAAGACCAATCTCTATCCGGAAGATGGCATCGTCGCTTACGCCGCCACCAAATTGTCGCGCAAGATCCGCTGGCGCGGTGACCGCACCGACGAATTTGTCGGTGGCACCCACGGTCGCGATCTGACCTCGACCGCCGAATTCGCCCTCGACGCCAAGGGGCGCGTGCAGGCCTATCGGGTCCGTTCGGTCGGCGGCACGGGGGCTTACTCATCGGGGGCTGCCAATATTATTCCGCTGGTGCTTGGCCCGTTCGTGCAGACCGGCGTCTACGATTTGCCGCTGGTGCATTTCGAAGTGAAGTCGGTGATGACCAACACCGCGCCGGTCGGCGCCTATCGCGGCGCGGGCCGGCCCGAGGCGGTATTCATCGTCGAACGGCTGATGGATGCCGCCGCGCGCCAGATCGGAATGGACCCGCGCAATATCCGCAAGGTGAACTACATCAAGCCTGCGCAACTGCCGTACACCAATGCGGTCGGTCAGGTGTACGATTCCGGAGCGTTTGCGCACATGCTGTCGCGCGCCTCGGAGCTTGCGGACTGGGACGGATTTGCCGCGCGCAAGAAGGCGGCGAAGAAGAAGGGCCTGCTCTACGGCCGCGGCCTCACCAGCTACATCGAATGGACCGGCGGGCGCGCGCATACCGAAAAGGTCAGCCTGCATGCCACGGCAGAGGGCCGCATCGTCCTGCATTCCGGCACGATGGCGATGGGGCAGGGGCTGCAGACCACCTACACTCAGATGGTGTCCGATACGCTCGGCATTGCCATGGACAAGATCGACGTCGTGCAGGGCGATACCGATCTCGCAACGGGTTTCGGCAGCGTCGGTTCGCGCTCGCTGTTCGTCGGCGGCACGGCGGTGGCGGTTTCGACCAACGACATGATCAACAAGGCGCGCGAGAAGGCCTCGAACGTGCTGGAGACGTCGGTCGAGGATATCGAATATCGCGACGGCTGGCTGACGGTGGTCGGCACCGACAAGCGCATCAGCCTGTTCGAGATTGCAAGGAAGGAAGATGGTGCGCGGCTTTCCGTCGATTCCGAAGGCGAAGTCGACGGGCCGAGCTGGCCGAACGGCACGCATATCTGCGAAGTCGAGATCGATCCAGAGACGGGCGTCAGCAAGGTGGTGCGCTACACCACGGTCGACGACGTCGGCATCGCCGTCAACCCGATGCTGGTGAGCGGCCAGGTGCATGGCGGCGTCGCGCAAGGCATCGGGCAGGCGCTTTATGAAGGTGTCGCCTATAGCGAGGAAGGCCAGCTTTTGACCGCGAGCTACCAGGACTACTGCGTGCCGCGCGCCGACGACATTCCGCCGATTGTCGTGACGCTGGACGATTCCGCGCCTTGCCGAACCAATCCGCTCGGTGCCAAGGGCTGCGGCGAATCCGGCGCGATCGGCGGGCCGCCCTGCATCACCAATGGCGTGATGGATGCCTTGAGCGAACTCGGTATCCGGCAGCTCAACACGCCACTCACGCCGGCCAAGGTGTGGCAGGCGATCAGGGATGCGAAGGCGGGGGTGTAGCAGCCACACTCTCCAACGTCATTCCGGGGCACCTCTTGGCGCTGCGTTACGCGCAGCGTTTCTTACGCAACCTGGACCCAAAGCGGACATCGGCAACACGGTGCAGCTTCGGCTGCTGCCGTCCGCACCAATTCAGGGCCGGGTAATTGTCGGCAAGGATTGACGTATACGTTGTGAGAAATCGGGTGCGTCTTCGGCTGCTTCCGCGGCGTCGTTGATCTGGGAGCGTCGCCGCAGCTCCTCAAACGGCAACGACGTGTCGATGCGACCCGAACGGTAGAGATAGCCATCGACAAGACCGTTGAGGATGTGGCGCACGTCAACTCGTCCAGTCCGGCCGGCTGCGTTTGCGTAACGCACGATGTTGATGGTGCAGCTGTTGGTCAGCAGATGATAGAACTCCGGCCGATCGGCGAGTTCGTTGATCCGCGCGAGATAGACCAGGAGTAGTCGGCGTGCATCGTCAGCCGAAGTGTTGAGACGATAGAGATACACTGCTTCCCGTCGGTGGTTGGTGCGCACGCCCACGAGGTCGCGCTCGTCACCCACCACGTAGATCAACTCGAATTGTTTGAAGAGGGAGGCGATCGGCGCAAACCCCTCGCCAACCTCCGGCCGTGTCTCGATGGAGATACTCAGTGGGGGCGCATTGTCGAAGATGAAGCTCACGAACGTGTGTCCGACGGGCCCTTGGGTAAAGTAGGACACATAGAAGTCGAGGGCCGTCAGGTGTGACAGCGACACCTCGCGCTCCTCATAGCGAACCGTGAAGTCGTTCCGGCTGCGGTAATCAAAGTTGCGCACACCGGTGAGGCGCACGCGGTCCCCGTCGATGACAGCTCGCGGCATCACCGCGACTTCCGGTCGCCAGTTGCGATCATGTGAGGGTGGGATGGCGATCCACCATGCGGCCACTATGAGAAGCAGCACGATCGCGATCGCGGACATGCTTCGTTGGCGCGAAAGCCAAAGAGCCCATATAATGAAGGCAGGGAAGATGACCGCCAGCCCAAGACGCAGCTCGGCCGACGGTAAATTCGAATAGTAGATCGCAAGGGCGGCCCACGCGATGATCGCGATCCGGCACAGAAACCAGATTGCCGCGATTAGCCAACGGAAGGACCGAGACAGGAGCCTGCGCAGCAAACTCATCGACCTCTCCCGCGCATTCTGTTGTGACCTGGCTCCACTGTTCAACCCGTTCCCGTAGATCCGGTGTTCCTCGTCAGCGTAGAATTCGTTTCAAGTCGTTGGCATCGATGAGTATGGTGGCGGTGGGCAGTGGCAACTTGTTTGCAAGCCGAAGGATAGCTCGCCGCCCACCCCGCGGACGACGTAAGGTAACGATCAACGGTGCCATCAAATGACAATCAGCAATATGATCCGAAATCGGCCCGTACCGGTTCTGTATGGGTTGATGATTGCCACGCTCGCCGGGTTGCTGCCCTTTCCGCCGCTACTGCAAAACCAAGTCTATCATCAGTTCGCCGACCAACGCGATCTGTTCGGCATACCGAACTTCTGGAACGTAGTCTCAAATCTACCCTTCATAGCAGTCGGTGCCGCCGGCTTGTTGCTATTGCGACGTGACGCGACAACCACCGTGCTCTTTTCAGGGATATTTTTGACGGGCTTTGGCTCGTCCTACTACCATCTGAATCCGAACAATTCCACCCTATTTTGGGATAGGCTGCCGATGACACTCTGCTTCGCTGCAATCCTTGCTGCAGTTGTCGAGGAGCGTGTGGATGCAAAAGCGGGGAGGGCATTGTTAAGGCCGCTGCTGGCGATCGGCATTTTCAGTCTTCTGCTGTGGCGCTGGACCGACGATTTGCGGCTTTATGCCTGGGCGCAATTTTTCCCATTCCTCGCACTTGTGATGATCCTCCAATTCTTCCCGCCAAAGTACACCGGCACGTTCTATTGGGTCATCGCTGCAGCGCTTTACGCGCTCGCCAAAGTGTTGGAATTCTATGACCATGAAATCTTTTCAGTTGGTCGAGTTCTTAGTGGGCATACGCTCAAGCATCTTGCAGCCGCTGCCGCGAGCTTCGCAGTCCTGAGACTATTCCAGACGCGCCGGGCGATTGTCGCCGGTGCCTGATCACATCTGCATCCGCCGGAGCGCGTGACATCGCCAAGACCAACGGACGCATGCACCGGAACGACGGGGGAGAGGCCTACAACCCCAGCACCATCTTCGCGACGATCTCGCGCTGGATCTCCGACGAGCCGCCGAAGATCGTGTACGCTCGGCCGTTGAGATATTCCGGCACCACCGGCAGCAACTCCTCCGGAATCCCCGGCGCTTCGTTGAGCCGGTAGAGCGGCCGCACCGGCTCGACATAGAGGCCGTCATTGCCGATCACGTCGACGCCGAGCCGCGTCACCGCCTGGCGGATTTCGCTGTTGCGCAGTTTCAGGATCGACGACACCGCGCCCGGATTTTGTCCGGTCTGCAGTGCCGAGAGCACGCGCAGCTCGGTCATCTCGAGCGTGTCGATGTCCACCTCGATCTCCGACATCCGCATGGCGATATCGGGATCGTCGATGGCGCGGCCGGTCAAGTCGGATTCGGCGAGATCGGAAATCGTCTTCAGCGCGTCGCGCAGTTTGGCTGAGGCGATGCCGGCGCCGCGCTCGAACTCCAGTAGATACTTGCCGTAGGTCCAGCCCTTGCCTTCCTCGCCGACGCGGTTGGCGACGGGCACGCGCACGTCGTCGAAGAACACCTGGTTGACTTCGTGGTCGCCGCCGATGGTCAGGATCGGCCGCGTGGTGATGCCCGGGCTCTTCATGTCGATCAGGATGAAGGAGATGCCGTCCTGCTGCCGCGCGGTCTCGTTGGTGCGCACCAGCGCGAACATCATGTTGGCGTGGTGGGCGTGCGTGGTCCAGATCTTGGTGCCGTTGACGACGTAGTCGTCGCCGTCGCGCACCGCTCGGGTTTTCAGCGACGACAGGTCAGAGCCGGAGCCCGGTTCGGAATAGCCCTGGCACCAGTAATCCTCGCCGGAGAGAATTCGCGGCAGGTAAAAATTCTTCTGCTCGGGCGAGCCGAAGCCGATGATGACGGGGCCAACCATCTTGACGCCCATCACGTTGACATTCGGCACGCCGGCGCGGGCGAATTCGGACTCGAAGATCCAGCGCTGCGCCGGGGTCCAGTCGGGGCCGCCATGGTCGACCGGCCAGCCCGGTGCGCTCCAGCCTTTCTTGTTCAGCGCGCGCTGCCAGGCCATGCCGATGTCAGGATCTGAAAATACCGAGGGCGTCAGCGCGGTGGCGCGTTTCATTTCCGGCGTGAGGTTTGCCGCGATGAAGTCGCGTACCTCTTTCTCGAAAGCGCGCTCGTCGGCGTTGAAAGTGAGATCCATGGATAGCGCTCCTTATCTAGCCTGGACGGCACGGCCGCCGAGGGCGGCATGGCGGCGATAATGATGGGCGCTGCCGCCGAAAAGCGTGTCAAAGGCGAGCAGCCGCTTGAAATAGGAACCGACGTCGAGCTCTTCGGTGACGCCCATGGCGCCATGAAGCTGCACCGACTGTTCGGCGACGAAGCGCGCGCACTTGCCGATCTTGGCCTTTGCTCCCGACGCAGCGCGGCTGCGCGCGATAGGCTCGGCATCGGCCATCAACGCAGCGCGCAGCGCCATCGAACGCGCCTCGTCGCATTGCATCGCCATGTCGGCGAGCCGATGGCGGATCACCTGGTTGGCGGAGAGCGGCCGTCCGAACTGCTTTCGGATCTTGGTGTATTCCAGCGTCTGGTCGAGCAGGGTCTGCATGATGCCAACGGCCTCAGCCCCAAGTGCTGCCATCGCGCGGTCGATCACGGCTTCGATCGCGGGCAAGGCGTCGTCGCCATCGCCCAGCAGGGCGTCCGCAGGGAGTTGCACGCCGCTGAGGTCGAGGTTGCAGGCTCTGCCGCCGCCGAGCCGCGGGTAATCGCGCGAGGCAAGCCCGCGCGTGCCTTGCGCCACCAGGAACAGACAGAGCTTGCCGGATTTGCCGGAGCCATCATCGACGCGGGCCGAGACGATGATCTGGCCGGCGGCATTGCCGTCCAGCACAGCAGTCTTGTTTCCGTCGAGACGCCAGCCGTCCGGCGTCTTCTTTGCCGCGGTCCGCACGTCGGCGAGATCGAAGCGTGCCTGACGTTCCGAATGCGCGAATGCGAGAACCAGCGAACCATCAGCGATTTCAGGCAGCAGCGCCTGCTTCTGCGCGTCCGTGCCGCATTCGGAGATCAGCGACGCGCCGATCACGACGGTCGAGAGATAGGGCTCGGAGACCAGCCCACGTCCGAATGCTTCCATCAGGAGTCCGACCTCGACCGCGCCGCCGCCAAGCCCGCCATGGGCTTCGGCGATCGGCAGCGCCAGCCAGCCGAGTTCGGCGAACTGCTTCCAGATTTCGGCGCTGAAGCCGAGCGGATCGCCCGCGACCTTGCGGCGGTGTTCGGCGGTGTAGGTCTCGTTGACGAAGCGATCGGCACTTTCGCGCAGCAACCGCTGCTCGTCGCTTGGGGTAAGGTCCATCTGATCTGCTTTGCTTGTTCTACTTTCTATTTTGCTTGTGCCGGTTTTCTGACGGAGGGGTGCAGGCCTCCGGGGTCTACCACCATGCCGAATTCCTGAAGGTTATGCGCGTGGCAGAGCTGATGCAGCGCGAACGCCTGCTCGATTGCCGCGGGCTGTCCCATGACGTCGACCGAGCGATTGACGGCTTCCTTTGTCAGCTTCAGCGCGAACGACGGTTTTGCGGCGATCCTTTCGGCCAGCTTCATGACGAATGAGGAAAGCTCGGGGCGTGGCACCACATGATTGACCATGCCGAGACGGTGCGCTTCCTCCGCGCTCCAGACGTCAGCGGTGAACAGCAATTCCTTGGCCTTGCGCGGGCCGAGCTCCCAGGGATGCACGAACCATTCGACACCGCAGACGCCCATGGTCACCACGGGATCACAGAACTCCGCATCACTGCTCGCGACGATCAGGTCGCAGGCCCAGGCCAGCATCAGGCCGCCGGCGATGCACTTGCCTTGCACTTCCGCGATCGTGGGTTTGGCCAGGTTGCGCCAGCGTCGCGTGATCTGCAGATAGATCTCCTGCTCGCGCGCGAAGCGGCCGTGGGCGTTGGGCTCGGCGAAGCCGCCCCAATTTCCGACCGGCGGAAAATCTACGCCGGCGGCATTCTTGGCCCCGGGCCGCAAATCATGCCCCGACGAAAAATGCGGGCCGTTGCCGGCGAGGATGATGACCTTGACCGCGTCGTCCTGCACCGCCTCGTCGAAGGCGGCATTGAGGTCGTAGGTCATTTGCAGGTTCTGCGCGTTGCGCGCCTCGGGCCGGTTCATCACGATCCGCGCGATGCGTGGCTCCGGCCGCTCCACGACGATGGTCTCGAACGTGGTCATGAACCCTCCCATATTATTATCGGGCCATGTTGTTATTTCAGCGCTCGATAGGCAAGGGCCATCATCTGCGAAATGGACCGGAAGGCGACTCACGGCTGCATACCTGACGCAACCAATCTGCTAGAATTGCGTTTGTTCTTCTTTTGGGGAGAGTGCGATGCGCAGATTCTGGACCGTGCTGGCGATGCTGTCGTGCCTGGGCCTCACTAATTGCGGTTATAATGCGATTCAGACCACTGACGAGCAGGTCAAGGCGAACTGGTCGGAAGTGGTCAACCAGTATCAGCGCCGCGCCGACCTGGTGCCCAACCTCGTCAATTCGGTGAAGGGTTTTGCGCAGCAGGAAAAGGACGTGCTGCTCGGCGTCACCAATGCCCGCGCCAAGGTCGGCAGCGTCCAGGCGACGCCCGAGGTGCTGAACGATCCGGCCGCGTTCCAGAAATTCCAGGCCGCCCAGGGCGAATTGTCGAGCGCGCTGTCGCGGCTGTTGGTGGTGACCGAAAACTACCCGCAACTCAAATCGGACGCCCTGTTTCGCGATCTGATGTCACAGCTCGAAGGCACCGAGAACCGCATCACCGTGGCGCGTAACCGCTACATCAAGGCCGTGCAGGACTACAACGTCGGTATCCGCACCTTCCCGAACAACATGACGGCGATGTTGTTCGGCTACAAGGAAAAGCCGAACTTCACGGTCGAGAACGAGAAGTCGATCTCGACGGCGCCGAAGGTGGATTTCAATCCGACACCGGCGCCGGCAAAGTAGCGGCGGAAAAGACCAACTGCGATGAACGCTGCAAGAGCTTCCATTCTTGCGCTGCTGCTCTGCTGGGCGGGTGCGGCATTGGCGCTCGTCGCGGTGCCGCCGCTGAGCGGACGGGTGGTTGATCAGACCGGCACGCTCGCGGCCGGCGACATCGCCTCGATGACGCAAGCGCTGAAGGATCTGGAGACGCGAAAGGGCAGCCAGGTCGCGGTCCTGATCGTGCCGACAACCGACGGCGAGGCGATCGAGCAATATGCGCTGCGCGTGGCGGAAGCCTGGAAGATCGGCCGCAAGAAAATCGACGACGGCGCGCTACTCGTTATTGCTAAGAACGATCGACGCTTGCGCATCGAGGTCGGCTATGGCCTTGAGGGCGCGCTCACCGACGCGACCACCAAGCGCATCATCGACGAGGACATCACGCCGAAGTTCAAGGCCGGCGATTTCGGCGGCGGTGTCGCAGCCGGGGTCGACAAGATGGTGCGCATCGTCAACGGCGAGAAGCTGCCGGAGCCCGAGCCACCGCATTGGCAGGATTCGCAGTCGTTCGATCCGTCGGACCTGTTCAATCCGTTTCTCATCATTCCGGCGATATTTTTCGGCGGGCTGTTGCGGAGCCTGATGGGACGACTGCTGGGCTCGGCGAGCGCCGGCGCGCTGACGGCTCTGATTGCCTGGTTCATGGTCGGCTCGATGCTGGCGGCGGTGATCGCCGGCGTGATCGCGTCGCTCTTTGTGCTGATCAGCGACGGTTTCACGTCAGCAGGGCCGCCGGGCCGTCGGGGCAGCGCCGGCGGTTGGTCTGGAGGCTCCGGCGGCTCATGGTCCAGCGGCGGCAGCTCGAGCAGCAGCGGCGGCTTCAGTGGCGGCGGCGGCAGCTTTGGCGGCGGCGGTGCATCGGGGAGCTGGTAGCATGAGTATCAGGCGCATCGGCAGGCATCTCCTCGAGCACCGCTGGCGGTTGCGGCGCATCCTTCCGCCCCAGTCGCTGGCGAGGATCGAGCAGGCGATCAAGGCAGGCGAGGCCACCCATTCCGGGCAGGTGCGTTTCGTGGTCGAGGGCGCGCTCGATGGCGCGCCGCTGTTTCGCAATCAGCCCGCGCGGGAGCGCGCGCTGGATATTTTCTCGCAATTGCGGATATGGGATACCGTCCACAACAACGGCGTCCTGATCTATTTGCTGCTGGCCGACCACGATTTCGAGATTGTTGCCGACCGTGGCATCGACGCCAGGGTCGGCCACGCCGGCTGGGAAAAAATCTGCGTCGAGATGGAAGCGCAGTTCAGGGCCGGAAATTTTGAAGGCGGCGTGATCAGGGGCGTCGAGGCCGTGTCGCGCGAGCTGGCCGCGCATTTTCCGAGGAGTGGCGGCGGGCCGAATGAACTACCTGATGCACCAGTGGTGATGTAGATCGCCATCATCGCCCAAACCAGTGGATAGTCCGCTTCGATAGGATGAGCCCTACCTCGGTACGGTTTGCCCATACTCGCGTTAGAGAGTGATCTCTTCGAGCGCCGTCTGATCTTTGCGCAGATGCCGGCGCGCCCGCGATTGTGAACCAGCTCATATCGCAACCTCCGGACGAAGGCATAGGCTGATCGTCGAGGGAGTATGCAGTACGCACTGTGTTCTACCTGCTCAGCTCACATGTCGTTCTGCGGCTCCGGTCTGGCACTGTGCCAGCCGGAGAATACTCCCGGCTACCTCGCGATAACCTACCAACAGGCGTCAGAGGAGGCCCGTTATGCGTCAACGTGATTTGATTTGGACTTCCGCCAAATTCATGGGGACGATTTCCGTCCTCGCTGCAACAGTCATCCCGTCTTCAGCGCAGCAGCGGCCGACGAGTCCGGTTGCGGCAGCTCCCGTGGAGAACCGCTATCCCGACGGCAGTAAACTTCAGAGCCAATATTCTTCGGTTCAGCGAGCGGTCGTCTTGCCGTCGGCTGCACCCAGCGTGCGCGCAAATTCGGCGGGCTTTGCATCGGCAGCAGCGGTTCAAACCGACCTGCCGGAAGGGTTCTCGCTGTTGGCAGCGCCGACCAGTCATGTTGGAGGCACTGACCAACCGGCTGGCGCAAACATGGCTCCGGCCGCAGATCGCGTCGCGAGTTCGACCGAAAAATTCATCACGGTGTTCCCGCTGGCATACCGCGGTGTGCCTTTGTCGAAGGGCAGCGACTATCTCACCATCGTGGATGGCACCGGCCAGATCCAGGCGACGCGCAAGCGCGCGATGCCGAGCAAGGTCGACGCCACCCAGCCGACCGTTTCCGCCGGGGAAGCCGTTCAGGTTGCCCGCCGGGATGCCGGTGCCGCCTCCGCCGGGCCAGATCCCAAGCCTGAATTGCAGATATGGGTCGACGACCGGCAGAACGGTAATCTGTCGTGGACCTTTACGCTGGGGCCGAGCGCAGTGGGCGATTCCAACGTTCGCAAATACTGGGTAGCGGCAGTCGGCGAGCCTCGCGTCCTGAACTGGGAAAGCCAAGTCTATCATAACCATAACGGCGTGGTGAGCGGCAACATCTGGGCCGCGAGCCCGTTCCAGGCGACCGAGAGCCGAGCGTTTCCGTCGCTTGAGGTTACTCGTCTTCTCCCAAATGAGAAGGCAATCACCAACGCCGAAGGCCGCTACACTTATACGACACCTGCAGCTAGCACCGAAGTCAGGGCGAAGCTTCGCGGACCGTGGTTCATCATCAATAATCAATCCGGTCCGGGATTGGAGAGCGCTCAGACCGGACCAGCAATTCCGTCGATCAACCTTCATCTGGGCGCCAGCGGCGAGGATCAACTGGCGCAGGACTCCGCATTTTACTGGGCCAATGTCGCTCGTGACCTCGCCCGTAACATCCTCGGACCGGCCGAGCTTCCCGGTTTGCCTGTGCGGACCAATATCAATGATACCTGCAACGCGTTCTGGGACGGGTCGTCGATCAATTTCTTCAAGGCTGGCAACGGTTGTCCCAACACCGCCTATGGGGACGTGGTGATGCATGAATATGGTCACGGCATCGATGCCGTGAAAGGCGGTATCGTCAACGGCGGCTACAGCGAAGGGTTCGGTGACGCGATGGCGGTTCTAGCCACACGTCAGCCCTGCGTCGGACGCGACTTCTTTGGAGCGGGCACCTGCCTGCGGTCGGCGAGCGACGTGATCCTATGGCCATCGCCCGGTGGCGTGCATACGCAAGGCCGGCCTTATGGCGGCTTCACCTGGGAGCTGGTTCAGCAGCTCAAGCAGACCTTCTCGGAGGATGAATCCTACGCCATCGCAACACGGCTGGTGCTCGGTGCTGCTGCGGCCAATCCGTCCGACATCGCCGACGCCGTCCGCCTGAGCTTCATCGTCGACGACAATGACGGCAATCTGACCAATGGCACGCCGCATTTCCGGGCGATCGCCAACGCAGCGGATTCGCGAAAGATTCCGCGGCTCCCCGATCCCCAGGTCGGAGGACCCTCGGTCAGCGCCGACGCCTCGTTCCCCTGGACGCCGGTGAAGGTCGTGCCAGCCAACTCCAACATCCTGCAGGCAAGCATTCACCTCGATAAGCCCGGCAAGGTGCATATCTCGGCAAACACCAGCGCCCGCAGTACCACACCGGTTCAGTTCCAGACCGGGGTCTACAACGCAGCATCGGTCAACATCGTGTGGACTGATTCATTCCGCAGCCTCAGTCTGCCAACGGCGAACCAATGGGCTCAGGTCGGCACCATGTTTGCGATCGATCTCCCGGCAGGTGACCATACGATCTACTGGAAGATATGGATCGCCGGCGGGTCGCTATCCCTGAGCGCGGGGACACTGATGGTCGAGGCTTTCGAACCCGCGGGTGGTCCGTCGGCCCTCACGGCAGCGGTAACAGAGGCCGGCGGACAGAGCGCAGCGATGAACGAACCGACTACTGTGGGCGCCAATCTCGCGCCTGCTGCGCCAACCATCGGGATGTCGCGTGACGAAGCCGGGCGGGGCATCACCACGGTGCGGCAGTAACCTAATGACGGGGCGGACGGTCCGTCCGCCCCGTCACAATGACAAGGACACAAGCCTTACAATCGCCCCATCCGACGCTCAGGAATTCAACGATGCAACTTCGAACCGCACGAACAGCGTTATGGTTGCTTGCATCGCTGGTTGCTTGCATGGCGCTGTCGCATCAGGCGCAGGCGGCGGATTGCCCGGTGAAGCCAATGCTCACTGTTAAAGACACGCAGGACGGATTTGCAGGTACGACCGGCACGGTCTGGACCATCAAGCCAGACTGCAGCTACGACGTTGCACGCTTGCGCGGTGGTGAGGTCAGCCCGCCCTATCTGAAGGGTCAACTCACACCCGAGCAGCAGTCACAGCTCGCCGCCGCGCTGTCCGCGGCGGCGGTCGAGACACTGCCCGCGCGTATCGGCGAGCCCGCTCCGGTCAATTCCCGCCAGATATC
Organism: uncultured Alphaproteobacteria bacterium; assembly: GCA_963770135.1. Taxonomy (GTDB): domain Bacteria; phylum Pseudomonadota; class Alphaproteobacteria; order Rhizobiales; family Xanthobacteraceae; genus Bradyrhizobium. The sequence goes on from CAVYOM010000030.1 coordinate 158,273, forward strand.
CATTGAGTACGGCGGAAAAACCGCGGTGCTCAATCTCGGCATGGGCGGCCCGGCTCTTCCAGGAGCGTCGGACGACGATACGGTCCGCCGCGTGGTCGAAATTGGCAGAGTGGTGAAAGCCGTCACCGGCGAATAGTGATTTCCTGCTCAGAAGATCTTGGGAAAACTCGTTTTTCGTGCGCAGGCCGGCGTCAGGTTCCGGCCGCCGAAATCTTGCCGTCAGACGCCGAGATCGATCATGCCGTTCAAGTCGTCAGAGCGTTCAACAGTGACCTGTGCAAGGCATCGTCTGGCTCAAAATTTCGAGCCAGAGTTCGAATCACGGTCTCAAAACGCATCCGACAGGCGGTAGCATCGTTAGTTTCACCGATACTTTCGAATATCTTCGCGGCGCCGAGATAAACTCGCCATGCGGCGAGAGGAAAGTTGGCATTGTCAACGATCGACAAAGCGCGCGACAAGTGTTCCCGAGCTTCGTCCCGATCGCCGGTAGTAAAAGCGATCCGAGCTAACAGACCATGGGCGAGCGCGAGATGGTTCTGATCGGGCGCCGGGGCGGCGTAGTCGCGCAGCTGGATTGCCCATCTTCTCGCCTGATCAAATTCGGCAATCTGCAGGCAATATTCCCCCAAACAGTGATAAAGCTGCGTGGATATTGTAAAATCCAGCGGAATTCCATCTTGTTCGAGGCGGCGCTGAACGTCATTGAACTGTTTGCTTGCTCGTTGCGGGTCGCGCAATCCCACGAAAGCTTTCGCCAGGACCGCTCGCTGAAAGAAATAAGCAAACTGGTTTTCATTGAGAGTGTTCTCGTCGACGCCTTCGCAGAGGGCGCGGGCTCCCTCAAAATCCATTGCTTCGACGTGCAACCATGCGAGTGTCAATCGACACAATCCGCTGGCCTGTTTATTTCCGTTTTTTCTCGCAAATTCCAGGGCCGTTGCAGTTTCGCGCTGCAAATCCCGCCACTCGCCCAGATGAAGGAGCGCGGTGGACTCCAGCACATTGAAAAGGACAAAGACGTAAATATCCCCGGCTTCGCTGGCCAATCGCTTTCCATGCGTCGCCGAGCGACGACACTCTCGGTACCGCGAGCGCCAACAGTCAAGAATTCCCTCAATTCCATAACGCCTGATCAACGTACCGTGGTCCTGTGCGCCGGCACTCAATTCCATTGCTCTCATGCAACGAGCGGCATCCTGTTCGTGCCATCCCTTGAGATACAGGTTGATGCTGGCGCTGCTGCCTTGTACCAGGGCCTTGAAGGTGTCGTCCTCCAGGGCTTGGCTTTTAATCAGCACTTCTTCGGCCGCCTGAAGGCAGAGGCGTCGATCTGCGTGCAAGCAGAACCGGCTAACGGCAACAAGGCCGGCGACCTCCTGTCGAAGCTCGCCGGCGTGTCCAGCGTAGACAATCATCTCCTTGAGATCACGAACCGAACCGGCGAGATCGCCACATGAGCGAAGCGCAAGGCTACGATGGCGCAACACAGAAATGCGCAGCCTGAACTTATCCGGCGCATCAAAGCGATCGAGAATACTAAGACCACGCGTTAGATAGCTGGCCGCTTCCGCGTGACCAAGGCGCTTCGCAGAACTCTCTGCCGCCTGTCCCAGGTAGCGCAAGGCGCTCGGAAAATCCCGGCCCTGTTCGAAATGAAGCGCGAGCACCGGCGCGACTTCCGAGGTCAGATCGCCATATGCCTGTTCCAGCCTCTTGCCCAGACGCCTGTGCGTTTGCACGCGCTGTCCCGGCGCGAGATGCTGATAAACGACGTTTTGATACAGAATATGTCGGAAAGCATACGATCCCGAGTACGTGCCATCCGGCCATTCAGACACACCCGACGGGACCAGCGTGTGATCCTTGCGGGTTAGTGCTTCCAGTTCACGCTCAACCTCGACGGCATCGCGTGACAAGCCGGCTGCCACCAGGGCAGCGGAAAAATCTCCGCCTGCCACGCTGGCGACTTCGAGAAGACGCCGTTCATCCTCCGTGAGGCGGCCTACCTGATAATTGATCATATTCAGCAAGTCGGTGGGTATGCCATCTTGTGGAATCGGCGCTTCCGATGGCAGGCGCCATGCGCCGTCGGTTTCGACGATCACTCGCTGATCGATGAAGAACTTGATCAACGATGCGATGAACAGCGGCTGTCCCTGCGTTCGCTCGAACACGGGTTCGGACAATGCGGACGCCACTGCATCATCGCGGAACCGCAGTGCGAGATGTCGCTCGACCTCCATTCGAGACAATCGATCGAGGCGCAACTCGCCGCAGCGCTCGTGTATCTCCAGATCTTGATGCAGGCGCCGAATGGGATGTTGGCCGATGATGCTGTCTGCCGGCCGATAGGAACCGAGGATCAGCACCGAGGCCTTGCTATCTCCTCGCGCAAAGCGGGAGAGGGCGTCCAGCGTTGCCAGATCGCTCCAATGCAGATCCTCGAGAATGATTACCCATGGACGATCGGCGCTCAGTGCTTCCACAAGATCGCAAAATTCGCGGAGCATGCGCTCGCGGGTCGCACCGAATACTTCGCGCTGAAACGCGGCGCGCTCCGTCGCACCAATCAGTCCTGGTATCTGCAGCATCCAGGTTGGCGCGTGGGTACGAATTGCTGTCTGCAGTTCTGCGCCATTCGTGCTGCGACAACGTGTCACCAGCGCGTCGATCAATGGCAGAAAGGCCTCATCGGTGCCGAACCTCTCGGTGCAGCGCCCGCACAATAAATCGACGCCCTGTTGCGACAGTCGGTCCACTGCCATCTGGATAAAGGCCGTCTTTCCGATTCCGGCCTCTCCGGTGACGAACGCAATCTGTCTTTGGCCGCTCAGCATGCGCTGTGCCATCCGGTCCAGCATATCGAGCGGGGCGGCGCGTCCAACCATATGGTGCGTGCGTGAATCGGTGAGCGCGGACACTGTCGGCAGGTCTTTTTGATCGTCCACGAGTTTGGACGAGGGTAGCTTTGCCATTTCATAAGACGATCGGGCTGCCCGTGGTTCATCCGGTGTCGGCGTATCGCTGTCCCCGGATCGTACGGCGGTACCGACGAAACGATAGCCGCGCCGCGGCAAAGTCTCGATCCAGGATCTCCCTCCAGAGACCAGCGCCAAAGCCCGCCGCAACGCAGCAACCTGAACCGTGAGATTGCTGTCCTCGACAGCCAAGCCCTGCCAGGCAAACGCGATGAGGTCTTCCTTGCTGACCAGCTGACCTGATCGCTCGACCAGCATTAGCAGAATGGAAACAGCCCGCTCACCCAGGGGTAGGGGGGTGCCGTCATGAATTAGAATGCGCGCGACCGGGTCCAGCACGAGCGACCCCATCCGCCACTCAAGGTTAGCGGCGCGCGCGGGGGGCGCTTCGCCATGCAGATGGGAAAGATTGGGCTCCGATCGTTCAATGACCATCGATGCCTGCCCGTCAATCAAAAATAATATATCGGAAGTCAACTCCTTCATCAGGATGAAGTCAACGCGATAACAAAGACTTCGCGCCGTTTGGACGCTCGCGGCGGGCGGCTCAATTCGGATTCATTTTGCAACCTTTTCGGGAGTGCTTCGCGACATTGGGTAATCGCGAGGCGCAGGTTGCTCGTGAGCATTGTCCGTTGTCCGCCAGCCTGAGGAGGGGCAAGCCATGATCAGGGTGATCGATCTTGTCGGGAACGCAGCCCCGATGATGGTGCTCTTGATGACCAGGGAGATGATTTCGCACGCACTCGGGATGCTCAGCCGTGTGGCGGTTGTCATCCTCAGTATCGTGATGTGCCTTCTGCCCGTCTTGTTGCCGCATTTGATATTCTTGCCGATGAGCCTACTTCGGCTGTGGGATATACTGGCAGGCACCTCCGGTGACAGCGCCAAGCGGCAAGCAGAGTGGCTTCGTCAGAAGGGAGGCTAAAATGTCAGAAATTCGAATTAATGCAGGCAAAGCAGAACGAATAATCACGCAGATGTTGCGCGACGAGCAGGGCGTGCATCCAGCCGATGCAGTCGCGTTGGCTGCGCGTATTTGTCGGCGGCTTGCTACGGCGATGCCGACGAACCCGTCATTGGGTTGCTGCCGGATCATTTCAAAAGAGCCTCCAGATGCCGACGATTTCGCGATTGCGGTTGCAGAAAAGCTCAACGGGAAGAGTGAGCGTTGGAACGCGAGCGAACTTTGGGAGCTTGTCTACAATCAAGGTCGCCATCTTCGGATGTGCTAGTCACGGACCAGGTTCAACGCTTGCCACTGCTCGGGTCCAACTGCCCGAACGCATCACCCACCGGCCGGAATGGCTTGAGCTGCACGTGATGTAGCTCGCGCGGTAGCGCAGGCGCACCCTGGCCCGTGGATCAACTCCGAGGCGCTTCCAGGCAAGTGTGGGATCACGCCTTCGCCGAAGGCCGTTCCCCCACGCGCGCCATCCACGCCACGATGTGGCTATTGGCGGGATCGGGCGGCTGGCCGACCTGGCCGGCGAAATCGAGCCAGCCATAGAGCAGGATGTCGGCCAGCGTGAAGCGCTTGCCGCAGAGATAGTCGCGGCCGTCGGCCATCTGGCCGTTGAGCCATTGCAGGCGGTTGGCGGCGATCATCTTGAGCCCAGGCGAGGCCTCGGGCGCACAGGGAATCCGCTTCTCGAAGAACTTCAGGCCTTCGCCGAAGCGGAAGCCGTTGCCCATATGCTCGCAGATGTTGAGATCGATGCGGCGCGTCCACATCCGGGATTCGGCGCGCTCTTCCGGCGTCGACCCGATCAGCGGTGGATTGGGATGCTTCTCTTCGAGGTATTCGCAGATCGCGGTGATCTCCGAGACGTAGTTGCCGTTGTCGAGTTCGAGCGTCGGCATCTGTCCATGCGGATTGCGCTTCAGATGCTCGGCCTCGCGGTTTTCGCCCTTGCGCAGATCGACGGCCTGCTTCGGCACCTCGATGCCCTTCTCCGCCATGAACATGCGGACGATGCGCGGATTCGGCCCAACCGAGTTGTACAACTTCATGGTGTTTTCTCTCCCTGTTTCTTGTTTGAGGAAATTTTGTTGGGAGCTGTTGAACAGGCCACTGCTGGATTTGTCAAATCGGCATGGCCCCGCCGGCTGCTCCATTCTTCCAGCGCCGGGACAATGGATTGCTTCGCTTCGCTCGCAATGACGGGGTCAGTCGTCGAGCTTGTTGAGGTCGCGCACCGACTGCATGATAGGCTCGAAATTCGATCGCGCATCCAGTGCGTCGAACAATTGGGCGGTGTCCGACAGCAATCCGTGCGAGCGCTGGATTGCGATCCGCACGTCGTCCTGCGGCGTATCAGATAGCCGCCCGTGGCCCGAGAGCAGAATCCTGGAGTTCAGGCTTTTCAGCCGCTCCAGCGACTGGATGTAGTCGGCGATGCTGCCGGAGCCGAATACGCCGCCCATCACGCCGCCCGGCATCAGAGTATCGGAGGCGAACAGCAATCCCTTGTCCGGCTCGAACAGCGTGATGCAGGCCGAGGTGTGACCGGGCGTGTACACCACGTTGAGGCGGAAATTGCCGAGATCGATCAAATTGCCTTCTTCCAGCCAGAGATCGACATTGATCGGCACGTTCGGCTCGTTGAACATCTTGCGTAGCATCGAGAAGTCGTCACGCAGCATGATCTTGTTGGCGGCGAGCCGATGCGCGGCGATGAAGGCGCTGCCATGGAAGTGATAGGCCGCGCCGATATGGTCGAGATGCTCGTGGCTCAGCACCACCATGTCGATGTCGCCGGGCTTCACGCCGATATGGCCGAGACACGTCAGCAGATGCGGGTAGTTCGAAGATAGCCCGACATCGATCATGACCGTGCGTGAGCTGCCACGCACCAGATAGGCGTTCGCCGCGCGGTTCTTGAAGCGCACCTGATAGACGTGTTCGGTCGCCTCGATCAGCGTGCAGACGTCGCTGTCGAGCAGGGTCTTGAAAGGGCTTGGCTTACGCTCGCTCATGAGGGCGCCGCGGTTCTGAAGGCGACCGTGTTGGAGGCGCGCAAGCGCTTGCTGAGCGCATCCATGATCATCAGCGCAAAGGCCGGCTGCTGGCTGACCAGGTACACGAAGCGGGCGTGGTTGATCCGCATCACGCGGGTGTTTGGGGCGGCCGCAATGGCCGTGGCCGAACGGGACGAGCCGTCGATGACGGCCATCTCGCCGAAGAACTCACCCTTGCCGAGCGTGACGATCACGGTCTTGTTGGCGCCGTTCATCTTGGCGATCTCGACTTGGCCGTCGAGCACGACGAACAGTTCCCGCCCGGTCGAACCTTCCTCAAAAATGACGTCATCTGCATCAAACTCGTTGATGCATTTTTCGATGGTCATGGCGACGCCTGCCTTCCTGGCTGCTCGGTCCATGTTAATCGGGAAACAGACCGGCGCAAACGGAACCGGCAAGGATGCCGCAGGGCAGCATAGGTGGCTCGGGACCGGCCAGCCGACGTTTGGTGGCCCAAAACCGGGCCGGACGAGTTCCTAAAATTTCGGTAAGGCCGCCGCCGGTAAGGATTTGGCAAGCAATAAAAGTTACCAAATGGTCAACCAATTCTGGAGAATCCAACGTGAGCGATCAGCAATCCCAGCCCACCAGCGGTGAAACCGGAACTCTCGGCGCCGCGCCGGCCGTTCCTGACGTGCCTGCGTCGAATGAGCCGGTAACGGCCGTGGCTGAGGTCGAGGCGGCGAAACTCGCACCCGATCAGGAAGAGACCTCGTCGAAGGCCGACGCGCCCAAGGTGGACGCCGTCAGCACGGAAGCGCCAAAGGTCGAGGCCGCAAAGGCCGAAGCTCCCAAGATCGATGCTCCCAAGGCGGAGGCTCCCAAGATCGACGCCGTGACGCCGGAAGCGCCGCGCTTTCCCGGCAATGTGATGATCATGTCACCCGGCGACCGCGTCGATGCCAAGGCTGCGTCGGCAGAGGCATCGTCCGGCAAGCGCCGGTTCGGAGCGATGGCTGCCGTGGTGGCGCTGGCGACCGTGGCGGGTGCGCTGGGTGGCGCGCTGGCAACCGTAGGAATTGGAAAGCTGATGGCCGGAGAGTCGGTCCAGGAATCGACCCAAGCGTCGGCAAAGGACAGCGCACTCGAAGCCTCGGTCGCGCGTCTCGACGCCGAAATCGTCGCGCTGAAAGCCGGCCTGGAGCATAACTCCAAGACGACGACGGGCCAGTTCAACAAGGCCAGCGACCGGCTCGACAAGGTCGAGAAGGCGCAAGCCGAGCCGGCCGCGAAACTCGCCAAGCTCAGCGAGACCATCGACAAGCTTCGTTCCGCCCAGGCTACGACGACGGCTGCTGCCGCGCCGGCCGCCGCAAAGGACATTACTGGCTCGATACCGCAGCAAGTTGCGGCCGTAACGCCGCCTGCCTCTGCACCCGCGGCGCCGCCCAAGCCTGAAATGGCCCGGCTGCCGACCGTGGAAGGCTGGATATTGCGGGATGTCGCCCACGGCGGCGCTTTGATCGAGAGCCGCCGTGGCATGTACGAGGTCTATGCCGGCGATCCCATACCCGGTCTCGGCCGCGTCGACGCCATTCGCAAGCAGGACGGCCGCTGGGTGGTTGTGACCAGCAAAGGCCTGATCGTCGCGCGCTGACGGAACGATATGCAAACAAGAAGGCGCTTCACGGCGATGTGAGGCGCCTTTTTCCTTGAATAGACCTGTTTGCGCGGTGTTATTTGAAACATGAGCCGCGCGCCAGGATTTCTCGCCATTTTATTTGCTCTGCTGTGCGGCGCTTTGCCGGCGTTTTCGGCAGGGGATGCCGCGCTGGAACGCGGCACAGCCATCACCGATCCCGCGACGCTGCGCGAACTCGATAGCGGAAAATTCCGTCTCTATCGCATGCTGCTGCCGGCGCGGCCGGCGGATGTCCCGCTCGCCAACAGCGCGGTGTTCGCCTTGCCCTCGATGGCGCCGGTCCGGCAAGCGATCGATGCCGAGTTCGATCGCTATATCGCACGGCACGGTGCAAACCTGCCGAACGAGACGATCGGCGTTGGCGCGGGCTTTGATTTCCAGTTGGTCGATCGCGCGGTGCTTTATTCCCAAGACACACGGTTCGTGCTGGCCGGGATCGTCAACCGCATGGATCGCACTTACGTTGCGGAGGCAAGCTGCGGCGAGATCCGCCTGATCTACCGCCTGACGCGGATGAACAAGGCGGCTGGCGATGACGCCGCTCCGCCGCGGCTGCCGATGACCCTGAACCTCGTGCTGAAAGCGAAAGCTGAGGGATCCACGATCACCTGTGCCGAGATCGCCAATCGCTGGCTCACTGCTTCGCCCGGCGGAACGCTGTCGGAAAAGGATGGCCCGCTCGACCTGATCGGCTATCAGAACATCGACCGCATCGAGACCAATCTCCAGATCGCGCACGCGCCGAAATCTGCGGTTCGTGATTTCCGCACAGATTATCTGCTGAAGGTGTTTCGTTACGACGGGCATGCACGCGTCTTTGCGGAAGCGCCGATGGAAAACCAGATCGACCGCGCGCGCCTTCTGGCGGACGATGGCCTCAAGCGCGAGTTCAGGACTTGGCTGCTCGATCCCGTCAATCTTGCAACGTTCGATCGCGGCACCGCGTTGATCCCGGAAAAATTCCTCGCCAGCGGCGCGATTGCGCCAACGCCGGTCGGGTTCGATCCATCGGAGCTGGAGCCTGAATTCGGACTGATGCAGGGCGAGGGCGCCGTGTTCAGCGAAGCCGACGTCGTGGCTGCGCTGAGAAAGGCTGCGGAAGCTGGCGTGAAACTGCAGAACATCCGCTCGCCTGCCGGGTTCGAACGCAGGCTGAACGACGTGACCTGTGCCGGCTGCCACCAGACGCGAGGCATCGGCGGCTTTCACTTCCCCGGTGTCGACTGGATGGCGGACAAGCCGTCGAACACGACCGTCGTGCCGGCGTCGCCGCATTTCTTCGGTGACCAGATTCGCCGCCGCGATATTCTCGCAAGCCTGCGCGACGGCAAGCCGCCGGATTATTCGCGTGGCTTCGCCAGCCGTCCGCAGTTGCGCGGCAGCACCGAACTCGCCGGCACCAATTATTACGACGGGTGGGGTGCGCATTGCTATGTGCAGGGCAAGCAGGCCGCCGGCAACGACGGAAGTTTCCGCGACTGGACTTGCGCCGAGGGCCTGAGCTGTCAGGCTGCCGGAAAAATCTCGCGCATCGGCATGTGCTTCGTCAAAAGCCGCTAAGAGGTCTTCGCGAACTGTGCTAAGTCAGGGCAGCAGCGAGCCGAGCGGAGATTGGCGATGAGCTCTCCCGACCAGGACAGGCAACGCAATCGCGAGATCGCGGAAAACGAAGCCAATCGGCAAGTGGTCGGTGATGTCAGGGTCAGCGTCTGGGCGATCGCGGTTGCGATCATTGCCGGCCTGATTGTGTTCGGCATCGTCTGGGCATGGCTCAACCGCTGAAAATCCCCAGTGATGGTAGATTCCGCCGGCTTGCAACTTCGTAGCCCGGATGAGCGTAGCGATATCCGGGAACTCGACGTGCACCGTCCCGGATGTCGCTGCGCTCATCCGGGCTACGCGCTTAACCGCTGATAATCGCCCAAGAGATCACTTGGCGTAGTGCGTCAGGCGTTTTCCCGGCAGCAGATCATAGGCCGATTTCCAGCCCGGCAATTGCGCGATGCGTCCGAGCCAGGCGTGGATCGCGGGATGGCTTGCCGCCCAATCGTATCCGGTCTCGTCGGCCGGATAATGCAGATAGGCCATCATCGAAATATCGGCCACCGTCGGCCGCTCGCCGATCGCGAACGCGCTTTTCTGCATGTGCTGTTCGAGGATCGACAGGAAATCGTCGAGACGCCTGCGATAATGTTTCAGCACGTGCTCGTCCGGTGACGGGGTGAAGGCCCGGAAAAAACGATAGGTTGCCATGTAGCCGGTGAGCTTGTGGTTGTCCCAGAACAGCCAGCGCAGCAGTTCGAACTGTTCCTGTTCGGTCTCGCCGCCGAACCTGCCGAATTGCTTTGCCAGCTTGAGCAGGATCGGCGCGGTCTGAGTCAGGCGCTCGCCGTCGACCTCGAGCACCGGGATTTCGCCCATCTCGTTGACGTCGCGCCGCCATTCCGGCGTGCGGGTCACGCCGCCGCCGAAATCGGTCCAGACCGGCTCGAACTTCTGCCCGCACAGGGTCAGCATCAGCGCGAGCTTGTAGCTGTTTCCCGACTCCGGGAAGTAATGCAGGCGATAGCTGGGCATAGTTTGCTGCCTCACGCCACCGCGCCGGACGCGCGCAACTTGCCGATCGCGGCTTCGTCATAGCCGGCATTGCGCAAGATCTCGTCGCTGTGCTCGCCAAGGCCGGGCGGCTTGCGCGGCTGAACTTTTTTGCTGCCGTCGACCCAGATCGGGCTGCTGATGGTGAGCATGGTGTCGTTCTCGAACGGAACCAGCACCTCGTTCTCGATCATCTGCTTGTCGTTCGGAATATCGTCGAGGATGCCGACCACGCCGAACACCAGGCCGTTGCCGTCAAGGATCTTGCGCCACTCGGCAAGGTCCCTGGTCGCAAACGTCTCGTCGAAAATCTTGATCAGTTCGAGCGATCGCGCATGACGCTCCTTCTTGGCCTCGAACCTCGGATCGGTGACGAGGTCCTCGCGGCCGAGGCAGCGCGCCAGCGTCGGCCATTGCCGGTCCTCGTTGAGCAGGGACAGGATCAGCCAGCGTCCATCCTTGCACTGGTAGTGATTGGTGACCGCGTTCAGCGCGCGCTCGCGCGGGCGGCGTTCGCCGAATTTTGCGCCGACCAGTTTGGCTTGCGCCAGCACCGAAGCGGCCCAGACGCCATTGGCCATCAGGTTCGAGCTGACGTGCGAGCCCTTGCCGGTGCGTTCGCGCTTGTAGAGCGCGGTGACGATCGCGCTGTAAAATGCCATCGCGCAAGGGTGGTCGCCCATGCCGGCAATCGATCGCGCCGGCGTGGTGTGTTCGTCCGCCCGCACCAGGTCCATCAGGCCGGAGCGCGCCCAATAGGCGTTGCTGTCGAAGCCGGGCTTGTTGGCTTCCTCGCCCTTTTCGCCATAGCCGGTGAAGGAAGCGTAGATCAGCCGTTCGTTCTGTGGCGCCAGATGGGCGTGGGTGATGCCCAGCCGCTCGCGCACCTGCGGTGGATAATTGGTGATGAAGACGTCGGCCTGCGCGGCCAGCCGATGCAGCACCACCTGGCCCTCGGGCTTCGAGAGATCGAGCGCGAGGCTCTTCTTGTTGCGGGCTTCCAGCATCCACGCGAAATTATGCTCGCTTTGCGGGTAGCCCGGCAAGTTCGGCAAATTGCGATAGGGGTCGCCGGTGCCGGGCGGCTCGATCTTGATGACGTCGGCGCCGAAATCCGACAGCACCGTGGCGGCGGCAGGCGCGGCGATAAAGCTCGCGCAGTCCAGAACCTTGAGGCCGTCGAAAATACCCTTGTCCATCGTGGCGTCGCTCCGTGACGTTCGTTGCTCTTGCTGAGATCTCGCTCATGGCCGATCCCATTCAAACGCCATTTGGCCCATCTTGGCTGGGCGATGCAACTACTCCCCGCCGGACAGCAGCGCTGCATTTCCGCCTGCTGCGGCTGTATTGACGGTCACCGTCTGTTCCGTTGCAAAACGCGCCAGGTAATGCGGTCCGCCGGCCTTGGGCCCGGTGCCCGACAGCCCATGTCCGCCGAACGGCTGCACGCCGACGACCGCGCCGATCATGTTGCGGTTGACATAGATGTTGCCGACCTGGAGCCGCTCGATCGCGTCCTCCACCGTGTCGTCGATCCGGGAATGAATACCGAGCGTCAGCCCGTAGCCGGAGCGTTCGACCGCTTGCAGCACCTGGTCGAACCGGTCGGCGCGGTAGCGCACCACGTGCAGCACAGGGCCGAACACTTCTTCCGTGAGCCGGCCGGCATCGGACAATTCGAAGATATGCGGCGCGACGTAATTGCCGTCGGGCGCGTCGCCGGCAAAGTGCACCCGGGCCTCCTTCTTCATGCGTTCGATATAAGCGTCCAGCCGCTGCCTGGCTTCGGCGTCGATTACCGGGCCGATATGCGTCGCGGGATCTGCGGGATCGCCGATGACGAGTTCGCGCGCCGCGCCCGCAATCATCTCGATCATGCGGTCGGCGACGTCGTCCTGCAGGAACAGCAATCGCAGTGCCGAGCAGCGCTGGCCGGCGGAACGGAACGCCGAGGTCACGACGTCGTCGGCAACTTGCTCGGGCAGCGCGGTGGCATCGACGATCATCGTATTGATGCCGCCGGTCTCGGCGATCAGCGGCACGATCGGTCCATCCTTGGCGGCGAGCGCGCGGTTGATCGTCCGCGCGACTTCGGTCGAGCCGGTGAAAACAACGCCGGCGATATTAGGATGCGCCACCAGCACGCCACCGATCCGCCCGTCGCCCGCCACCAGGTGCAGCGCCGACGCCGGCACGCCGGCTTCATGCAACAGACGTACGGCGGCAGCCGCAATTAGCGGCGTCTGTTCGGCCGGCTTCGCGACCACCGCGTTTCCTGCCATCAAGGCCGCGGTGACTTGACCCAGGAAGATCGCCAGCGGGAAATTCCACGGCGAGATCGCGACGAAGACACCGCGACCGCGCAGGCGGAGCACGTTGCTCTCGCCCGTCGGTCCCGGCATCGCCTTGCCTTCGCCGAACAGTTCGCGTCCCTGCGCGGCATAGTAACGGGAGAAATCAACGGCCTCGCGAACTTCCGAGATCGAATCGTCCAACGTCTTGCCGCCCTCGCGTTGCAGCAGCGCGATGAAATGCGCCGTCCGCCGTTCCAGGATATCGGCGGCCTTCTCCAGCGCCGCCGCGCGGGTCGCGGCTGGCGTTCTGGCCCATTGCTTGAAGCCGCCGTGCGCAGCCGCTATCGCCGCGTTCGCCTGGCTCTCGGTTGCGTCGGTGATACTCCCCGCAGCGGGGGTTGGTTCGGCGGCGATGGCTGAAACGAGTTGCTCCAGCGCCGCGCGTTCACCGAATTCGATTCCGCGAGAATTTTTCCGGCTGGCTCCGTACAGATCGCGCGGCAACGGGATTTTTGGATGCGCGGCGTTGTCGGCACTGCCGATGATGTCGGCCGGTTGCCGCAGCAGTTGCGTCACCGGCACCGTTTCATCGGCGGCGAGCGCGACAAAGGATGAATTGGCACCGTTTTCCAGCAATCGTCGCACCAGATAGGCCAGCAGATCGCGATGGCTGCCGACCGGCGCATAGGTGCGATGGGCGATATCGGGCCGGTCTTCGCCGAGCTTTGCGTAGAGCGCCTCGCCCATGCCGTGCAGGCGCTGGAATTCGAATCCGCGTTGGTCCGTTGCCAGTTCGAGGATGCTCGCGACCGTCAGCGCATTGTGGGTGGCGAACTGCGGAAAAATCCGCGGACGCAGCGCTAGCAATTGTCTTGCACAGGCGACGTAATTCAAATCGGTCATCGCCTTGCGGGTGAACACGGGATAGCCGTCGAGCCCGCGTTCTTGCGCACGCTTGATCTCGGTGTCCCAATAGGCGCCCTTGACCAGCCGCACCATCATCTTGCGGTCGAGGCTGTGTGCGAGACGATCGACGTAATCGATCACGTCAGAGGCGCGCTTCTGGTAGGCCTGGATCGCCAGGCCAAAGCCGTCCCAGCCCGCCAGCGATGAATCGCCGAGCGCAGCCGCGATCACGTCGAGCGACAATTCGAGCCGGTCGGCTTCCTCGGCATCGACGGTGAAATTGAGGTCATGGGATTTGGCTTGCCGGGCGAGATCGATCAGCCGCGGGACCAGTTCGCCCATTACCCGCGCCCGGCTCACCGCCTCGAAGCGCGGATGCAATGCCGAGAGCTTGACCGAGATGCCCGGGCGGTCGGGCAGGGGGCGGTCACCGGCGGTGCGTCCGATCGCCTCGATCGCGCTTGAATAGGCGTTGAAATAGCGCGCGGCGTCATCGGCCGTGCGCGCGCCTTCGCCGAGCATGTCGAACGAGTAGCGTTGATGGCGCGAGGAATGCGGCTGCGCCCGCGACAGCGCCGCCTCGATGGTCTCGCCTAGCACGAAATGATTGCCCATCAGCCGCATCGCCTGCCGCGTCGCCGCCCGCACGGCCGGCGCGCCCAGCCGCTTGGTGAGCCGCCCGATGGTGCCCTGCGGCGTCTCGCCGGGCTGGATCACGCGGGCGGACATCCCGAGCGCCCACGCCGAGGCGTTGACGAGAAAGGCGCTGGATCGCGTCTCGTGATGGATGAAGTTGCCCTGGGCGAGCTTGTCCTCGATGAACTGGTCGGCGGTGCGGGCGTCCGGCACCCGCAGCAGCGCTTCCGCCAGCACCATCAGCGCCAGCCCTTCCCTGGTCGACAGCGCAAACTCGCGCAGCATGTCCTCGACGCCGCCGAGCGGATCGTCATTGGCCCTGATCGCCTCGATCAGCCGCGTCGCCGTCGCATTGATGCGCGCCTCCTGCGCGGCATCCAGCCGGACGGACCGGAGGAGGCGGGTGGCCATTGCGCGATCGTCGGGCGCGCTGAAAGGCGGAGGGGATGGCGGATGGGTCGGCATGCGACTCTCTTAGGTCTCGATCCACTTTACTGCCGGTCGAACCGTAGTTCGATAGACAAATACGAGGTTTTGCCTTAGGAAATTTGGATATGTATCCAAATGGCCGGATAAATGGTGGAAATCGACAAGCTAGACCGCAAAATCCTCTCAATTCTTCAAGCAGATGGCCGAATCGCCAATGTCGAGCTGGCCGAGCGGATCGGGCTGTCGCCGACCTCGACCGGCGAGCGGCTGAAACGGCTGCAGCGCGACGGCTTTGTCGAAGGCTACGGCGCCCGACTCAACCCGCACCGGTTGGGCTTGGGCTTGCTCGTGTTCGTCGAGGTGATGCTCGACAAGACCACACCCGACATCTTCGAGCGGTTTGCCAAGGCGGTACAGACGGCGCCTGAGGTGCTGGAGTGCCATATGGTGGCGGGCGGGTTCGATTACCTGATCAAGGCCCGGGTCGCCGACATGACGGCCTACCGCCGGTTCCTGGGCGAAACCCTGCTGGCGTTGCCGGGCGTGCGCGAGACGCGGACCTATGCCGTGATGGAGGAGGTCAAGCGCGACGCGCCACTGCCGGTTAGTTAGTCCCGGCCCATGCGGGAGGAACCGAGTGGCGCATGGAAAACACAGCGGCCGGAATTTCCGCAGGCTCGATCCACAGATCACAGGCTTGCTGGTTGGCAGCGCGAGGGAGCCGCGCTAATCGTCGGGGCACGCCGTCGCTTGGGAACAGCAGGGATCATGCGAGACGCCGCTCCGCCGATACTGGTAAGCCGCACGCGGAATGTCTTCGCGGTCGTGCTTGGCATGTTCCTCGCCGCACTGTTTGGCGCCCCGGCGGCCAAGGCCGCCGAGATGAGTTCCGCGATCGCCTACCTGTACAGCTCGGTTTCGATCTATCCGCCGTCCGCCACATCCATGACCGTCTGCTACGGCTTTGTCTGCCGGCGCCGCGAGATGCTCGACTTCACGGCTGGCGACCGCAGCGCGATCACACAAATCATGGCGGCAGGTCGTGCATCGGCCGCCGCCGAACGCGCCGCGGTGCAGAAGGCGGTGGTGTGGTTCGACCGCCGCATGGGGCCGATCCTCGGCACCAACAAGCGGGTGGCGAAGGCGGATTTCCGCTACTTCGACGACAAGCACAATTACGATTGCTGGGACACGACGCGGAACACCACCAGCCTGTTGCTGGTGTTGCAGGAATGGGGCCTCTTGAAACATCACGCGATCGGCGATCCGAAATATCGCGGCAATACGCTGGTGCTGCAGACGCCGCACAACACCGCGGTGCTGGTCGATCGCGCGACCAAGGTCGAATGGGTCGTCGATCTCTGGCCGCGCGGCTATCTGCAGCCACCCGACGTGATGACGGTCCAGAAATGGGTTACGGAAGATTGAGCGGTCGGTTCTCGCGCACGAAGGATTTATCGCACGTGCTGAAGCGGGTGCCCGCTCCGCCGAACGCTCACAGTTGTTGAGAAATTTTTTTAGCCCTACTCCCGGATGTGAGTCCGAGAGCGCGCCGTTGCCGATCGCGCGTCTGCGCTAAACCTTGAGGTTCTCGGCCGAAGTCTTACCGCGATTGGCGATCTCTTCGTATTCGACGGTCTGCCCTTCATTGAGTGTCGAAAGACCAGCTTTCTCAACTGCCGAAATATGAACGAACACGTCCTTGCCGCCATTCGAGGGCTGGATGAACCCGTAGCCCTTTGTTGGATTGAACCACTTCACCGTACCTTTAGCCATTCACGTCGTCTCCGCGGAATCAAAAAAAGTAATCGAGCCGTCGGTCCCCGCACTAACCGGCACGCCCGCGGCATCAGGATACGCGGGTTGAGGCGGGCTGGGTAGCGCAAAGGGAATGCCCGTTTCGTCAAAAAAGTGCCCATTCGCACCCGATTTCCGCCGTTTTGCTGGTTTTTCGGCCATTTGGGCTGCTGAACCCCGCTGATTCGAAAGTTGGGCCATTGGGCCGACTGCAACCGGTGGACGCTGTTTTACCGCTTGGGGGGAACTGAAGGCGGGGCCTTTGGCCTGGCATATCGCATACGAAAAACCCCGGCCGCGCGGGCGACCGGGGCTTCCGAACGGCACGTCTGCGCCCGATTCAGTAGCAGACGTTCACCGTCCGCCAGCGAAAGCCGAACGGGGTCAGCACGCGGCGGGTCTGCCAGCAGCCGTCATAGCCGCCGCCACCGACAAAGCCGAGGCCGAAGCCGGGGCCGTGACCCCAGTGATGGTGGTGATGGTGATGCGGCCAGAATCCGCCCGCCGAAGCGGAGGTGGGCGCCAGCGCCATCAGGCTGAGCGAAGCGGCAGCAGCAGCCGCCAGAGTCAGTTTGCGAAACATGGTCGTTCTCCAAAAAATGCGCGTTCGACGGTTTTGTCCTGGCGCGGGTTTTAAGTTTCAGTCTTACCCATCGCCAATCTGTCGCCCGCGTCACAGAGCGGGTTCGCGACAATTTCCTGAACGATTATTCAGATGTGAAAAACATCACACAGGCTCCGAAACGCTATCACTGCAGCGGTTTCAGGCTGCGGCACTTTGCTCTTCGTTAACCAGCGCCGGCAGCGTTCGCGCATCCGCGACGGCGCGCACGATCATCGGCTCGTTGCGTCCGCGAATCTCGACATCATGCTGCGGCAATGCATCGGCGGCAACGCCAGCGGTAGCGCGAACTTCGTCGGAGACGACGGCCTCGCATGCAAGGCTCTTGGTCATGTCCTGCAGTCGGGCGGCGACATTGACGGCGTCGCCGAGCGCGGTGAATACCATGTGGTCGCGATAGCCGATGTCGCCGACGATCACCTCGCCGCCATTGATGCCGATGCCAAACCGAATTGGCTCACGCAGATCATGCTCGAGAAATTTGTTCAACTCGTCGACATTGGCGGCGATCATCGCCGCCGCGCGCAACGCCTGGCGGCAGGCTTCCTGCCGGGTGGTCGACAGGCCGAACAGCGCCAGCATGCCGTCGCCGACGAACTGGTTCGGCATGCCGCCGCTCGCGAGCACCGCCTGCGACACCGCGCCGAGGAACCGGTTGACGATGAAGACGGTGTCGAACGGCAGGCGCTTTTCTGCCATCCGGGTCGAGCCGCGCATGTCGACGAACATGTTGACGAGATAGCGCTCCTGGCCAATGCGCGTCGGGTTCGATTCGTGGCCGTCGGTGGACATCGTGTGCGGCAGGAAGAGCTGGAAGAACGAGATATCGCAGGTCGGCCTCAACTGACAGGCAAGGCGGATGGAAGGATCCGGCGTGCCGACCCGGCCAAGCACGAACGCCTCGCGCTGCGAGGGCTCCGGCAGGTCGCTGTGGTCGCCGATGATGCGGATGCGGCAGGTCGAGCAGCGCGCGCGGCCGCCGCAGACGCTGGCGTGGGGAACGTTGTTGCGCAGGCTCGCCTCGAGCACGCTGAGGCCTCTGGGAATGCGCACGGTGCGGCCGTTGCCGTAGGAGAGGTTGATCATGCCGCGGCGGCGCTCGTTGATGGCGCGGGCGGCACGGGCGAGCAGCGCGATGCCGATCAGGCCGAAATAGCCGAACAGGAAATAGTCCGTGATGCGCTCGAGCGCCTGCGCTTCGGCACGTGTGCCGATCTGGCTCTCCGACTGGGTCTCCGCGCGCCATTCCATGCTGTCGTTGTCGATCACCATGCGTCCGCTCTGATAGAAACCGAGCATGGAGAGCGTCGGAATCAGCACCGCCGTGGCGAGCAGGAACGGCGCGGCGCGCTTGTAGAACGCCCGCATCCGCAGCCAGAAATACAGCCCGATGCAGCCATGGACCCACGCGATCGTCATCACCGCGAGCATCATCCAGACCCGGTATGGCGCCCAGATCCAGTACAGGAACAGCACCTGCGGATAGAGCCTTTCATGACCGAACAGCGTCTGGCCGAGCCGGATGCCGATGACGTGGCCGATGATCAGCATCGGCACGCTGAGGCCGAGCACGAGCTGCAGCGGCTCGATCGCCTTCCAGCGGAATTGCCGGCGTTCGTACAGCGCCCAGATGCCGAGTGCGGTATGCACCACGCACGCGGTGTAGAACAGGATCGTGACCGGCAGGAATTGCCAGAACAAAAGGTGCCAATAGACCCCGGCAGAGAGCGCCTCCAGCGAGATGTTGCCCAGCGCATGGTTGATGAAATGGCTGACCAGATAGGCGAACAGCACCACGCCGCTGGCAAGCCGGACCTGCCGAAGGCTGATGCCGCGCATGAAGGTCGTGATGCGTTCTTTGGATAGGGTTGCCATACGGTCCATACGGTCAATATCGGTGATGGTAGCGTTTTATTCCAGCGGTGAATACGTCTGGCGTCGTCCCTGCGAACGCCGAAGACGATAGAGTTTTTCCGCCGCGGCACGTTGACACCCCGGGGGTTGTCGAAGAGAAAGCGCCGTGACGACAGCCCCGCCCGATATCAGCCAGCCTAAACCGGACCGCTCCGCCGCGCCGCCATGGCTTTGGGTTGCGCTGCTGATTGCCGCGCTGACGGCGATGCGGCTGGTCTATGCCGGCGCGCTCGATCTGCGCACCGACGAGGCCTACTACTGGACCTGGTCGAAGGAGAGCGCGCTTTCCTTTCTCGATCATCCGCCTGGGATCGCCTGGCTGATCCGGTTCGGCACTGCGATCTTCGGCGACACCCGTCTCGGCGTACGGTTCGGCGGCATCGTCGCGATGCTGGTCACGCAGCTTCTGCTCGCCGACATCGTCCGGCGCGTGACGCATGATGCGCGCGCCGTCATCCTCGCGGTGCTGTTGCCGGAAGCGGCGCTGTATTACGGGCTGTTGATGGCGAAGGTCGCGCCCGACACCGCAATGATCCCTTGCGCGGTTGCGATGCTGTGGTCGCTGGTGCGCCTGCACGAGAGCGGCAATCCGCGCTGGTGGCTGGCCGCGGGTCTGTTCGCAGGGCTGGCGCTGCTGTCGAAATTCACCGCGATCATGCTGCTGCCGGCGGTCGCAGCGTTCGTGCTGGTGCCGGACTGGCGGCGGCGCTGGCTGCTCAGCCCCTGGCCGTTTCTGGCGGCGCTGATTGCGGTAATCGTGTTTCTGCCGGTGCTGATCTGGAATGCGGAGCACGATTGGGCGTCGTTCCGCTTCCAGTTCGTGCGCGCGGTCGCGACCCATCCATTTTCGTTCCGCACCGTCGGCGAATTCATCGGGCTTCAATTCGGTCTCGTCGGCTTCGTGCTGCTGCCGGTGGTGCTGTCCGGTGTGACGCTCTCGGCCTGGCGTGGCTATCGCACACGCGAGCCGGTTGCGATTCTGCTGTCCACGGCGGTGCTGGTGCCGTTCCTGTATTTCCTCTGGAAGTCGCTGACGCTGCGGGTCGGCGACACCTGGCCGATGTTCCTGTGGCCCGCAGGTTTCGCCGCCACCGCAATCAATCTCGCCATGCTGCCGCGCGAAGGCCGGCCGGACTGGTTCGTCAGATCGACATTCTGGTGGGCGAGGGTGGCCGTCATTTCCGGCATCGCCTTCGTGGTCGGCGTGTTCTTCTATTACGTCGCCGCGCCCTGGAATTTGATCGGCAGGACCGATCCTGTCGGCGGCGAGGCCGGTTATGAGCAGGTGGTGGCGCGCGCGAGAGAGCAGTTGCAGGCCACCGGCGCGAGCTGGATCGCGACGACGGATTATCGCACTTACGCGATGCTGCGCTGGCATTTCAACGGGCAGGTGCCGGTCGTCCAGATCAACGAACGCGGCCGGTTTCAGGGCTTTGGCGATCCCGGCATGAACGCGGTCAAGGATCATCCCGGTCTCTATGTCGCGCGCGAGCCGGACCATCGCCTGCCGCTGTGGGATCTCACCACCGCAAAGCGCCAACCGCTGGCGCGGGTCGAGCGCGTCTGGCGCGGCGCGGTGATGGATACCTACGCGCTGGAAAAATTGACGGGCTGGACGCCCGAACTTTCGCCCCCGCCGGACTCGCCGCTGTTTCGGTGGCGCGTGCTGGCGGGAGTTGTGAGGTTCGATGGAGCTTCGTAGTCTCGTAGCCCGGATGAGCGCAGCGATATCCGGGACGGTGTTAGAGTGGTCCCCGGATATCGCTGCGCTCATCCGGGCTACGGGCCTTCGCTTTGGTGAGAAATTTCCTCGGCCGTCATTGCGAGCGCAGCGAAGCAATCCATCTTTCGTTGCACGAGGTGACAATGGATTGCTTCGCTGCGCTCGCAATGACGGTGGATATAGTTTCGCATTCTCGCGGCGCATGGCGTCCGAGGTTTGCTATCAAATTTTCCACCCTCTTGGTCAGAGGGCGCAGGGAAGACCGGGTGCACGCCGCACCTACGGTCCCGTGTGCAATTTGCGCATAACAACGCGCACACGAGCATACAGGTTCGGCGGAAGCATCCCGGCCTTCCCTGCGCAATGGCTTTACGGCTTACTTCGTGCTCTTCCTGGAGAACGGCTCTTTTGCCTCCGTCGCCAGCGAGACAGATCCCGCCAACTTAACGCCAGCACCGCGGCGCCCGAACCGCACGACTTCACCGTACGTTTGAGCCGCTCACGTCAGTCGCAGCTCTCGCGTCCATCGCATCTCACCGCGCGTTCGTGACGATGGCCAACGCCCCTCATCCGCCGTGAGACGAGCGGAGTTATGCGACTGATTTGCGTGAGAACGAAAGCGGAATATTTTTCAATCCCGGGCTTGACACGATTTCTGAAAATCAGAAGTGATTTGCTCGTCGTGCCAGTTAGCCGCACGCGGTGGCACGAAGTTGCACTTGCGCTCAAAGCAAATCAGTCCGCAGAAATCGCAGGCAGGCTTGTAAATCAACATAAGAGGCCCGCGAAAATTCGCGGGCCTCTCCATGGAGGATGATTCGGACTAGTGATGCCAGAACAATGCGAGCAACAAGATGATCGGCAGCGGAATGCCGAGAAGCCAGAGTAACGCGCCTTTGCCAAAGCCCATGTTATCCTCCTCAGTTGCGATGCGCTGACAACGAGATACGCCCTTGATGGTTCCAGAGCAGGAACGACGTGCATTGCCGGGCGCTCGCGGCTGCACAAAGCCCGTCTTCCGAAAGCGACGCAGGCGTTATTTTTCTCTCGCGCGGAACGTCGCTTGGGTTTTGCGGTTATCGCCGCGGAGACGGAATTTCGCGAGGAGCGGGACAGTCGCCGGTCACGGTCAAGCGGTGTAATGCCCGCTTGCCGTGGCCTTCTCCCACTAAGCGGGTAGCCACATGATGATGCGACGGAAAAACCTCTCGCGAAACGCCCTTGACGTGCGTGACCGCGTCCAGGTCAAGGTTGTGAGAAAGCGTTTGAAGATCACGGATGCACAGCTCGCCGACATTATTCGCAAGACCGGCAATTCGATCTCTGCCATCAGCAAGGAAGCCGGCGCCAGGCAGTGCCTCTCGTTGCCGAAGCAAACACCGACGGCTGCGGTGATCGCCGCCACCGAGCCGGATGCCGCAGTGTCGATGCAAGCCGAAGCCGTATGATCGAGCGCTGTCGCGGCATGCTCGCGTAGAGCCATGTCGAAGAAACCCTCGCTTCGCGCTCTGGAGCTGCAGCGGCCCGGCCCCGTCCTGATGTGCCGGAAATGTCTGAAGCGGATGGCGGATGGCGGCAAGCTGAAACGACGCCTGAAAGCCGGCCTCAAACAACGTAACGGCGGCCAGAGGAAGGGGCGCGCGCGGCTTGTGCTCACGAACTGCTTTGGCATATGTCCCAAGGACGCCGCCGTCACCGCCAGCGCGGCAACGTTTGCGCGCGGTGAGTTTTTGCTGATCCGGGATTGTTCAGAAGAATCGATCAAGCAGGCGACTGCGGCGCTTATTGAGTCCCGCGTTGCCGGGGCGGCTCAAGCCGGCCGGAGGGAAATGGCCGCACCGCCGGAGACAGGGGCGGCGCGTGACAACGAGCCCATCGTCAAGGCGCGCAATGCCCGTTGACAACTGGATGTTTTGTTAACGTTTGCGACCTAAAATTGTCTTCATGAAGAAAATCCTGCTCGTGCTTGTCGGTTTCGTGCTGCTCGTCCCAACCGTTTTGATCGCGGCCATGGGTGTGGGTGCCGGGTCGGACGGCGCCCCGATCGCGTTCGGCGTGTGGATGTTCTTCGGATTGCCCACGATGGTCGGCGCTATCTTCGCCTTCATAAAGGCAAACAAACCGCATCAAGACCGCCTCACCTGACCGACGCAGTCGACCCCAGAGCGGGCCGGCTGACAATCATCGCGCCCCAGACCTCTGCCTGATGAGGGCTCAGTGGCTCTCTTGGTCCCGAAGTGCCTTCGCCTTAGGCCGCTGCCACGAGCATCAGCCCCGCGCCGATCAGGCTGACGCCGATCCAGCCGCGCAGCGGCACCTTCTCGCCAAGGAACAGCCAGGCGGCAGCCATCAGGAAGACCGGCGCGAGACCCTCGAAGGCGTAGAGTTGACTGAGCTCATATTTGCTCAGGAGATCCAGCCACAAGAAGAACCACAGGCTGAACAGGGCGATGCCGGCGAAGAGCCACAAGCCGGTCTGAAGCCGCGAGCGCTCTTGTCCGTCCTTTCCGGCCATCGCATGCTTGAGCAGGAGGTTTCCGGCAACGACGAGGACCTGGCAGAACAGGCAGAGGAAAAGCGTGAAGGCGGTCATAGGCGTTCATCCGCAACTGCCGAAGGCGCCGCCGCAAGGAAGACACCGACGAAGACCAACAAGATTCCCAGCGCGCGGCCCGAGCTGATCTGCTCGTGCAGGAAGAGCCAGGCCGAGATCGGCACCATCAACTGAACGATGCTCTGCACCGCGAAGGCGATACCCACGGGGATCGTCTTGAGAGCTTCGAGCCACGCGACGAAGTTCAGGACGTAGAACACGATGCCGATCCAGGTGGCCCAATGCGTCATGGGCGAGTCCGGCTGGGCGGTCGCTCCGATCTTCAGGAGAATCTCTCCGGCCGCGAGCAGGCCGGCGCACGCGCCGAGCTTGATGTAGGCTTTCGTGCTGGCCGAGAGCTTCAAGCTATAGCCCGGCAGGGCCGTTTCAGAGGTCAGCATAGTTCGAAAACTCCGCAAGGGTTTTGTCGTGGCGCGTCGGATCGAGCCATCGAACGATGTACTTCATGACGAAATTTCCGATGGCGGACCGGTGCCGGACGTAGAGATCGAGCGGCACGAGTTCCTGCTTGAGATGCAGTTTCGGGTCGTAGGAAAGGCCGGTGCTCGCATAGGCCTTCAGGCCATTGCCGAGCGCCCAGTTCACGATGTCGCGGAACGTGTAGTGGTAGAGGCCGGCGCTGACGCTCGATTGATAGTCGATGCCGATGTATTCGTCGCAGATGGTGTCGCCGTCGATCGTGCAAATGCTGAAGGCGATCGGGCGACCATTCTGCCGCCACACGAAATAGCGCACCTTGTCGGGCATCGCGCGGCCCAGCTGCACGAGAAATTCGGGCGTGAGCTTCTCGAAGTGCATCGAGGATTTCTCATAGATCTGCAGATAGAGCGGATAGAGCTCGTCGACCTCCGCCTCAATGTTGGTCGAGACGGTCAGCTCGATCGGATCGACGGCGTCGATCGCCTTGAACTTGCGGCGCAGGTTCTTCCTGGTGGCGGAACCGAGCTTGTTCGACAGATATTCGTCGAATGAATCGAAGTCGAAATTCAGCCGCGTCATCGGCATGCTCGGAACACGGGCAAAGCCGTCGGCCTGCAGGCGATCGAGCACCGCGCGATGGGAGGCACGAAATTCCTTGAAGACGATCAGGCTCGCGCCGAGCTTGTATGCTTCTTCGACCAGCGCGTCTTTCAGCATTGGGATGCACTGCATCTGCCACGTCACGTCACCGTCGAGCACGCCTTCGCCTGCAACGCATCCCACCATCAGTACCCGCGTGCGCAGGAAGCCCGGCCACGCCCGGCGAACGGTGTCGATCCAGGATTTCACGCTCGTGCTCACGCCCTCGGCCATGTCGATTGACGTGACAAAGAACGGCTGCACGGTGCCGGCCTGGCTGAGCTGATCCGTGATCATCAGATAGCGGTGCGTGATCTCAGGATGCATCGTATCTTCGACGATGTCGTAGTAGCGATAATCCTTGCGCTTGCCGGCAAAAGCCTGCTTCCACAGCGGCGACAACCGGATTTCCTTGCCTCCCGCCACGAAGGCGCGTAGCGCAGCCCCGACGGCTGCTGTAGGCGCCTGTGCCGATGGCGGCACTGCGATCGTTGCGGTCATTGCGGTCATTGCGTCCCACTTGTTGAGTTCGAGAAACTGCGTTGCGTTCGATGCAGGCAGAGTATCGAAGTCGGGCGCGGTCCAATGTGATGACCCTCACGCGCGCTCGTGCGAGGTTGGCCGGCAATCAAATCGGCGTCTGTTCGCCGCGCGCGACCTCGGTTGCCCGAGATGAAGTTCGGATTCTGAAGAGGCGCTGGCGAGCGGTGGAGGGTGATGTCTATGAGCCCACGGAACCCGTCGGGCTACCCGTCGATGAGCCGCATCTGATCTACCAGCCCGGCAATTTCATACTATTTTTGCCGGTTCGAACTCGGTGGCGCTCCCTGGCGGCGCGACTTCAACTTCGGCTTGATGATTATCCGGTCCAGGAGGCAAAGCGGACCGCGCGGCTGCGCTGCTCGAAGTGAGAGAATGACCCTAAACGACATTTAACAATGCGGTCACGCATCAGTTGGCGACGGCAAGTTTAAGTTGCATAGTATGATACTTGCGACAGAACGGAGACTTGGACCATGAGTTCGCGCAACGTTGCTTCGGCCCTTTCAATGCTCGTGACTGTCGCGCTGTGTTCTCCCGCGCACGCTGACTAGTTTGGATGTTTGCGCAGATGGTGTGCGCACCCTCGCTTGGATATTTCTCGATACGTCGGATCACGATCATGAACCTTCCGCGCAAGGGGCCATATCTGACGGAGGGACTTGAGCCGGATCCGGGAACTGTTGAAGCCTTACGGCGAGACAACCTGATTTTTGACAGTGATGGCTTGGAACGCGAGCCTTTCACCTGCTCTATCGCTAGTTTCAAATCCCCGCCCGGGTACGGAGAAGGGGAGCGGGCCGGTTTCGAGGTCAAAGTCATTGGACATCTCGACCGTAACAGCGAGGAGTCGAGCTATTGTAGGATGGTCGACAACGCAGAAGTTATCCTTAATGGAAAGAGCATCGGGCTAATAGTGCTCAACCCCTGCAAAAGCGGCGAAACGACAGTCAGCATCGAGGTCGCGCATAATGGCGTTGAACTGGAAGTCAAGAAATGCGTTGAACCGTCGATCTTTGACGATCCTGACAGCAACAAAATGATTTGCAGCGAAACGCCATTTGCCGGCGACGCACGTTGAGGCATCAAGATGTAAATAAGCCGAGGGCCTCCATTCGCGAATGGCCGAATTTGGCACTTTTCGAACGTGCTGCGGCAGTGTTCCGATGTCCGCTGTTGGGGGTTGAACAGACCTAAATCAGCCGCGCCCGACGGTCGCCTTTTGACCCGTAGTGGCTATGCGCTAACTGCAGAATTATCCCTTGGGTGTTTGTGATATAAATCGGGCCAATGACGAACAAACTCACCGATACAGAGCATCAAGCCTCTCTCGATAGGAATTTCCCCTTTATCGAGCGAGACTCGGAGCCGCCTGGGCGCTGGGTGTCTGATCCTCTCGGGAAAAAATGGGACGGGCAAACACATTGGAGCACGCGCCACGGTGATGCGGTCGTGCGTTGGAGCCTGGGCGAGCCATGCAGGATCGATTTCGCGCTTTATCCCGATCGAACTCGCGGTGTCGTGCAGAAGAACGGCTACGGCCGATGGCGCCGCTTGGCCGTGAACGCTCGGAATTGGATCCACGGAACCATTCAAATCAAGGCGGATGACGTAACGTTCAGTGACGGAGAGCAACCCATCTACAAGCCGCCTCAGAGAACTTCGGTCCCAAATCTCGAGGCCGATCTGGCTCACGACGCAGAATTCCTTGAAGCGCTTCAGGATGACGGTTTCGCTGATGCGACCTATGAGGTTTTGAAGCAGCATCAGTTTTACAAGGGCGAACTGTGGGGTTGGCCCGCCGGCAATGGTATCGCAGCGCGCCTCGTAGCGGACCTGCGAGGGTTGGGCGAATGCTTCAGTGACTGGGATCCGTGGGGTGGCACTCGCAATGAATCTCGCCTACGATCAGTGCACCAGCATTTGGCTCGCATCGGCTGGCGGGTTGAAGCAAAGGAAGATCAAGAATGACCGGAACAGCCGGCCAGATCTTTGAGGTCCGCTTCTGGCCCCTTTTCGGACGTGGCCAAGATGTCCGACCTGAGGCTGCTATGCGAACCAAACGGACGTTCGCCAACGCGTCTGGTTTGGGAGTTCACGCCCTGACTTTCCATAAGTCGTTAGCGCGTGAATCGAGGAGGCCTGCGGCGCTGCAGGTGCGCAACTAAGTGTGCACACCGATCAAGAGCTGCGGAATAACTATCTGCAATTTCGTCTTGTTGTTCGTCGGTTCGAGTCTGTGGCGCTCTCTGGCGGAATCGAACCTCACGCCTCGTCGTCGCGCTTGCGCAGCAGATCCTTGGCGAGATCGCCGAGCGCCGGCCGCGGCAGCGCGGTGAACGGCAGCGGCCGCGTCACGTCGATCGCGGCGAGCCCGAGCCGCGCAGTGAGCAGGCCGTTGAGCACGCCTTCGCCGAGCCGCTGCGAGAGTTTTGCTGCGATGCCGTGGCCGAGCACCTGCTGCACCAGGCTGTCGCCGACCGCCATGCCGCCGGTGATGGCGAGGTGGCCGATGACGTGACGCAGCAGGCTGATCATGCCGAGCGTGCCGGGCCGGCCGCCATAGAGCCGCGCCAGTTGCCGGATCAGCCGCATCGCGGCGACGAATACGAACAGCACGTCGATCAGGGCGCGGGGGCTCACCGCGGTGACGACCGAGACGCGTTGCGCGGCGGCTGAAACCAGCCGGCGCGCTTCCTCGTCCAGCGGCGCCATCAATTCGCGCTCGGCGAGCTTGATCATGTCGGCGCCGTCGATGATGTCGTCGGCAGTGGCTCACCAGCGCGGCGCGGGCGCGCGCCAGTTGCGGGTTTTCATGCGCGAGCTTGAGCAGATCGTTGACGACGGCGCGGCTTTCGGCGCGGTCGTCGCTGCGCAGAACTTCGATGGCGCGCTGATGCAGCTTCTCGATCGCTGCCAGCCGCGCCATCCCGAAGGCTTCGCGCCCGATGACGACCGCCAGCGCCAGCGCCGCGGCGGCGGCGAATGCCAGCGCGACGTAGCCGAGCGTTTGACTACGCGCAAACAGATCCTCGATCAGGTTGACGACGCCGAGCCCTGAGCCGAGCAGCACCAGCCCGCCGACCGCGGACCAGAACAGCGTGCCCCAGCGAAAACCGCGGCGCGCCAAAACGCGCGGCGCCTCGATCGGCACCGGCAACAGCGCAGGATCGGCTTCGGGCGTGATGTGCACGGTGCCGCGGGCCGGGCGTCCGGTTTCATCCGGGCCCATCACGACCACGCCGGGATCGTCGAGCTTGAACGTGGCCGGCCGCCGATGCGGCGTTTTCTCGCTCATTGCAGTCGGTCTCCGATCAGGAACTGGAGGGCCCGGTCGAGGCGGATGTGAGGCAGCGCGGGCTCGCCGTCGGCGGTGCGTTCCAGCAGCGGTGGCCGAAAGCGCAGGAAGCGGAAATCGGCCTGCTCTGAAGCGGTGCTGGAAAGGCCGCGAAAGCCGCCGTTGAACAGTTCCTCGGGGTCGGCGGGCAGGTCGCCCGGAAACGTCGCGACTTCGGTCTCGCCGTCAAAAGCCTCGCCATTGGCGGTCTCGCCGGGCGCGGGCGTACCGATGATGGACGGCAGTTTTTCGCGGCCGCGCGCCACCTGCGCCTCGCGCGTCGCGCGCACCGCCGACAGCGCGACCACGTCGATGGCAGCTCCCGCATATTCGGCACGGTCGGCCGCCTTGGCGACCGCGCGCCGCAGCACGGCTTCCAGCCGGTCATGGCTCTGGTGGTGCAGATGATCGGCCTTGGTGGCGGCGAACAGAATGCGATCGATGCGCGGACGGAAAAGACTGCTGAGGATCGTGCTGCGGCCGATGCGGAAGCAATCGAGAATGCCGGTCAGCGCGGCTTCGAGATCGTGCAGCGCTTCCGGCCCGGCATTGAACGCGGCGAGCGCATCGACCAGCACGATCTGCCGGTCGAGGCGGGCAAAATGATCGCGGAAGAACGGACGCACCACGACGTCCTTGTAGGCTTCATAGCGCCGCCGCATCATCGCCCACAGCGAGCCGTCGGGTGCGCTGCCGTCGATCGCGACGTCGAGCGGTGCAAAGGTGAGCGCCGGTGTGTCAGCCAGATTGCCCGGCATCAGAAAAGCGCCCGGGCGGCAGCAGGCTCATCGCAAAGCGTTCGTCGCGGCAGGCGCGCAAATAGTCGGTGAACAGTTTGGCGGCGGCAAGTGCTGCCTGTTCGTCCTCAGCGCCCTCGGGCTGAAGCGTCTTGAGATGCTCGTGCCACGGCGCGGCGAGCTTTGCGCGCGGGCCCTCGCGCGACAGCGCGAGGCTCTCTGCCGACCATTGCTCAAAACTCTTGTTGAGCAGCGGCAGATCCAGCAGCCATTCGCCGGGGTAATCGACGATGTCGACGGTGAGCGTGCGGTCGGCGCCGTTCTGGCGCTGGTAGTCGATGACCAAGCGCAGTTCGCTGATATCGGTGGTCGAACTCGGCCAGCGCCGCTCCTCGATCAGGGTACGGACGTGGTTCTCATAGGCGAAGCGCGGCACTGCATCGTCCGGCTGCGGCGCCAGCCGCGCGCGGGCGATCCGGCCAGTGGCATACGGCTCGAAGATCGGAAACCTCCCGCCGCGGGTCAGGCCGTGGATCAGCGCTGATATGAACACGGTCTTGCCGGCGCGCGACAGGCCGGTGACGCCGAGCCGCACGGTGGGATGGAAGAAGCTGTCGCCGTAGTCGAGAAGCGCCCGCGCCGACAGGCGCGCTTCCTCGACAATGTCTGAAAAACTGGGGGCCATGCGGGCGTGAAAGGCTCGAAAGCAGCGTTGGTGGGCGATGTCAGGAAAGTGGCGATTGGCGCGCCAAAATCAAGCGTCCGTGATAGGGTGACCCACGGACTTCTACGGGGGATATACGTTCGCCGGCAGCACGAAATTGCCACGGCGGTGGCGTTGAATGGGTTCGTTCCCACGTCTCAATCGCTCCCTCACCAGATCAGGTGAATCTGCATGACGATCTTCAGACTGAAACAACTCGCCTCGACATCCTTCCATGCGGCGGCCGGCGCCATGCACTGGAACTACGACCGCGCCGAGCTGATTGCCGACGGAGTCGTGCATATCGTCGGCGTCTGTTTTGGCCTCGTCGCCGCCACCGCGCTGATCGTTTTGACCGCCGTCTATGCCACCGCCGTCGATATCGCCGCGGTGTCGATCTATGTCGCGGGCCTGCTGGCGATGCTGGTGCTGTCGGCGACCTATAATCTCTGGCCGGTCTCGCGCGCCAAATGGGTGCTGCGCCGCTTCGATCACTCGGCGATCTATCTCTTGATCGCGGCGACCTATACGCCGTTCATCATGCAGCTGAAGGACAGCTATTTCGCCATCGCGGTTCTGATCGGGGTGTGGTGCCTGGCGATCGTCGGCATCGTGTTGAAGATCGCACTGCCGGGCCGGTACGACCGGCTGGCGACCGGACTTTACCTCGCCATGGGCTGGAGCGGCATGATGCTCTATGACGCCGTGGTGGAGAAGCTGCCGACACTGACGCTGGGTTTCACGCTCGCAGGCGGCGTATTGTATACCTCCGGCGTGATCTTCCATGCCTGGCAGCGGTTGCGCTTCCAGAACGCGATCTGGCATTGCTTCGTCTTGCTCGGCGCGGCCTGCCATTATACGGCTATACTCGACCTGATCGTTTTGACGTAAAAAAACTTGTTGGTTTGAGCATGATCTTTTCGGAAAACCGGTTCCCACTTTTCCGGATCATGCTCCAGGAGGGAGAGCGGCCATGCAGGTGACCGGCAAAGTCGTGGTTGTCACCGGTGGCGGCAACGGCATCGGCAAGGCGATGTGCGAGGCGTTCCATCGCGCAGGCGCAGCCAGGGTCGTCGTCGCCGATATCGATCCCGATGGCGCGCGAACCGTCGCCACGCCGATCGGCGGGGCCGCCTTCAAATGCGATGTCGGAAAGGAGAAGGATATCCTTCACGTCATCGAGGAGACCGAGCATCAGTTCGGCCCGATTGCGCTGTTCTGCTCCAATGCCGGCATCGGCGGCGGTTTCGATCCACTGTCGGTGAATGCCGGCGGAAGCTCCGACGAGCCGTGGCAGCGAAGCTGGGCCGTTCATGTCATGGCGCATGTCTACGCGGCGCGGCATTTGATTCCGCGCATGAAGGCGCGCGGCGGCGGCTATTTCCTCAACACGATTTCCGCGGCCGGCCTTCTCTCGCAGGTCGGCAGCCCGGCCTATTCGACCACCAAGCATGCCGCGGTGGGCTTTGCCGAAAACCTCGCGATCTCGCACAAGGCCGACAACATCAAGGTTTCGATCCTGTGCCCGCAGGGCGTCGATACCAACATGCTGCGCTCGATCCCGAAGGGCCCGCAATCCGGCGACGGCGACCTTTCGCCGGAGCAGGTGGCGCAGGACGTGCTGAAGGGACTGGAAGAGGAAACCTTTGTGATCCTGCCGCACCCGCAGGTGCTGGGCTACATGCGCAAGAAGACCGAGAATTACGACCGCTGGATATCGGGCATGGCGAAGATCCAGGCCAAGATGCGGGAGAGTTACGGGAAGTAGCGTCGCGGGAAGGGCGGCCTTTCGGCCGCCTTTCCCGATGACCTCTCTTACTGGCAGGGGTACATCCGGCCGTCATCCAGGCGGACCATGGTGCCGGGCTGGCAGACGAATCCGTTCCGCGTCGCGTAGTCCTGGGCGCCATAGTAGGCGTAGGGGCCGCCGCCTCCGTAGTACGGGGCCGTGGCTCCATAATACGGGGCTGTTGCTCCATAATAGCCGGCTGCGGCAACGCCGGCGCCCACCACACCGGCGCCGACCACGGCGGCACCGATCGCGGCCCGCCGCCCCTGCCGGCGGGCAACGCCCGCGACGCTGACAGGGGTGAGCGGCCGACCGACCCGTGCCTGCGCGCTCTCGACCGACAGCGAGACGCCCTTTTGTTCGGTCCAGTCAAAAGAGAGCATGGTCGCGCACGCAAAGACGGAGACCGCGATGGCAGTTTTTCCCAGACTTGCATGTTTCATGGTTTTCTCTCCGGGGGTGCCCCACACTCAATTGTCGTGCGAGCGTAAGGGGCCATGCCTTGCGTTAGATCAAGCAAATGCCGGATGCGGTGGGTGAAACCGGCAGGTGATCAAGGCAGCTACGAACTGGCCGGCCTTTGAATCAAAAGAGGTTTCATGAGCTGGCGTGCCTGGCCATTCGGTAAAGCGCCACCGGCGCCGGATGCTCCGCATGCGCTGCTGGCCGAGATCGAGAGGCAGGGCAAGCAATATCTCGACGAGGCCGATAACGGAAAATGGGTGTATCCGGCCAGCAAGCGGACCGCGGCCGATGCGGGCGGCGACAAGGACCAGATCTGCCACCACACGCGGCTGGAAGCCGTGCGCTATCTGCTCATGGTGCCGCGGGGCGAATTCAGGCTGCTCGCCGAGCCTGACGCGCAACCGGCGATACTGGACGGCTATCTTCGCCAGTTGCCGCACGATGAAACGGTGATCGAATTCACCGGCAACACGATGAGCGATCTGGCGATTGCCGTCATCGCCGGATTCAACTGGCTCAATCATTGCGCCGGCCTTGCCGGGGCCGACCGCAGGACATTTTCGGGAACGCTCAGTCATTTCCGCAAGATCGCAGCATCAGCGCAGAAATGGTGGGAGATGGACGGGCGCGAAGGAGCGTTACGCGCAGATGCTGCAGGCGCGGCAGGAGCCGCCGCTGTTCCTGTATCTGGTCTGGGCGGACTACGGGCGACTGGCGAACGAGATCGCCGCGGCGCGCAGAACAACGTAGCCCGGATGGAACGAAGCTCTCTCCACGTCATTGCGAGAAGCGAAGCGACGAAGCAATCCATGCCTGCCGCTTGCTGCACTATGGATTGCTTCGCTTCGCTCGCAATGACGTGGATGGGATCGACTCACCCCTTTTGCGCGTAGAGCAGGGGCACGGCGGAATCCACCATCACCTCGATCAGGCTGGTGCCGTCATGCGACAGCCCGTGCTTGAGCGCGCCCGCGAGTTCGGATGATTTCGTCACCCGCACGGCGTGGCAGCCCATGCCTTCGGCGAGCTTGACGAAATCGATGCCGGGCAGTTCGAGGCCCGGCACGTTGCGCACCTGCATCACCTGGCTGAACGAACGCATCGCGCCGTAGCCGGCGTTGTTGATGACGATCACCGTGAGCGGCAGGTTGCGCCGGGCCGCGGTCCACAGCGCCTGGATCGAATACATCGCCGAGCCGTCGCCGATCAGGCAGACGGTGCGGACGCCGGGACGTCCGAGCGCCATGCCGACGGCGGCGGGCAGGCTGTAGCCGAGGCCGCCGCTCGACATGGTGTAAAAACTGTCCTGGCCGCGCATCGGCATGAACTTTTGCATCGCCGGGCGATGCGAGGGCGCTTCCTCCACCAGCGCCGCATTGGCGGGCATGGCTTCCGACAGCGAATGCAGCAGGAATTCGACCGGCAGCGGATCGGCGGCGGATGGCGCCGACGGCAGCGTGCGGCCTGCAGGCATCGCGCGCTTTGATTCCGGAAGCAGGTCGAGCAGCATTGAAAGCGCCGGCTTCATGGTGGCGACGATGCTGGCGCCCGACGGCGTCACGGCGGCGGCATCCGGATCGTCGGTGATCTGGAAGATCGTGGTGGCGCCGTCGAAGATCGCGGCATGGCCCTCGACATGGAAGGTGAACACCGGCGCGCCGATCACCACGCACGAGGTCATGATCGCGCAGCGCTTCCGATAGCTGCCCCGGCGAGGCGTGCAGGAAACCTGCGAACTGCGGATGCCGTTCGGGAAATGAGCAGCGCGCCGAGAACGGGCTGACCCAGACGGCGGCCTTTGCCTTCTCCGCGACCCGCACCATCAGATCGACGGCGCCGGCGCGGTCGACACCGGGCCCGACGACGAGGGCAGGGCGCTTGCTCGCCGCGAGCGCGGTGACCAGCGCCTTCATCGCCTCCGGATCGGGGCCGAGTTCGCGGCTGACGCGGCGGGCTTCGATCGGCTGCGTCGGGCCGCGTCCAGTCGTCGATCGGGATCGAGACGAAGGTCGGCCCGCAGGGCGGCTGCATCGCGACGTAATAGGCGCGCGCGATCGCCGCCGGCACGTCTTCGGCGCGCGCCGGCTCGACGCTGTATTTGACATAGGGCCGCGGAAATTCGGAGGCGCGCTCGGCGTAGAGAAAGGCCTGCAGCGGCAGGATCGAACGCGCCTGCTGGCCGGCGGTGATCGACCAGCGGCGTCTGGTTGCGGTGGGCGGTGTAGATATTGCCGAGCGCATTGCCGACGCCGGCGCCGGAATGCAGATTGACGAAGCCGGCGTTGCGGGTGGCCTGCGCATAACCGTCGGCCATGCCGACGACGCTAGGCCTCCTGCAGGCCGAGCACATAATCGATGTCGTCGGGCCAGTCGCTGAGGAACGGCAGTTCGGTCGAGCCGGGATTGCCGAACACGCGCTTGATGCCGAACGCGCGTAAGAGGCCGAAGGTGGCTTCCTTGACGGTGGGCGCGGCGCTCGCGGTTTTGGCTGACTTGCGCGACGACATCGGGCGGCGGCTCCTATCAGGATTTTCTTGTGTTCCGCCATCGCTGCTGGGCGAAGATGGAAGCTATCAACGTCTCAAGGGATTGCTTTACGAAGTCAAGCCGGCCCGCGAAAACAAATAAGGAGGCGCCACGCGCCTCCCCCCTTTTTCAAGCGAACACGCGACCGTGCTCGATCCCTGCACCCGGATGCGCAGCTATTTCTGGATGCAGGTATCGGCGGTCTCCCTGGTGCATTCGTCGAGGCCGGTAAATACCGGGTCATCCACCTTTTTGCCCTCGATCAGATCGATCATGACCGACGGCGCCTTGTAACCCATCTCGAACGGCCGCTGACCGACCAGCGCTTCGACGCGACCTTCCTTGGCGATCGCGACTTCATCGCCGATGGTATCGGCGGCGACGATCACCAGCGACTTGCTGGCGATCTGCGCCTTATACTGATCCGTGAGCTGACGATAGGGTTGCGGCGCGCCGAACAGCGGCCATCCGCCTTCGATCACGAACGCGTCGAGTTTCGGATTGGCGGTGAGGATGTCCGACATGGCCTGCACGCCCCGCGGCCCATCGTCATTAGTGAAGACCGGGCAACCTGCGATCTCGGTCCAGCCGCCTTCGCCCTTCAGCCTGTCCAGATCCTTCTTGCCGGACAAGGCATCGCGCGTTCCGGAGGCGCGACGCAGAATGTTGTCGGCGGCGGCATTGCCCTCGATCAGGCAGACCGTGCCGCCGTTCGGCTTTGCCTTCTTCAAATATTCGCCGAGCCGAAAGCCCATCAGGTAATTGTCGGTGCCGAGATAGGTCTTGCGAAGTGCTGCGTCTTCCTTTTTGAGGTCGGCGTCGAGCGTCATCACGGGAATTTTGGGCTTGGCGGCCTTGATCGCGTTGGCGATCAACGGCGCGTTCGAAGGCGAGATCGCAATCGCCACGGTGTCGGACTTGCCAAGCATGTCCTGGACGATCTGGGCCTCGCCCGCCTCGTCAGAGGTCGAGGCAGGCCCCGTGTAGAAGCAATGATAGGGAGAACTGGCGTTTTCCTTGTTCCACTTTTCGCAGCCTTGATGAATGGCCTCAAAGAACGGATTGTCGAGGCCTTTGACGACGATGACCAGCTGCTTCTTCTGAGCCATGGCCGATCCGGCCGACAGGCTCATCGCCGCAGCGACCAACGCCAATAG
Source organism: uncultured Alphaproteobacteria bacterium (assembly GCA_963770135.1). GTDB lineage: Bacteria > Pseudomonadota > Alphaproteobacteria > Rhizobiales > Xanthobacteraceae > Bradyrhizobium. The sequence goes on from CAVYOM010000030.1 coordinate 193,763, forward strand.
TGCCTTGTTCATTTGTCCCTCCCACGTGTTGCAGCGGGCGTTTATTCGCCCGTTTTGCCGACGTTCGTCTGATTCAAAACTTCACGAGGGCAAGGAAACCGCTTGATGGGAGGGGGTGGCTATCAGGTCCCTAGCATCCGCACTATTTCGAGCTTGTCCTCGAATGTGATCCGCAGTGACGACAGAGGCCAATTACGACAGCCACAATCAGCGATTGATAAGGATAATTCGGACGCCCGATGAGTTAACGGATATGTGCCGAGAAATATGACGAGGCTTTGTTTGGTGCGTTGCACCAGATGCAGAATATCTTTTTGCGAGGCTGCAGCGTTGATTCCCGCTGAGATCATTGACTGACCACAGGCCCTGTAATTCAATGCCCGCTCACGTCTTATGAAGAACAAGACGCGCATCGCGGCAACGGCTCCGCGCAAGGTGACCCCGGAATGGCTCTTCTCGAACTGAAAAATGTTTCGAAGCATTTCGGCGCCATCCATGCCCTCAACGAAGTTTCGCTGTCGCTCGAGCCTGGCCAGGTCGTGGGACTGATGGGCGACAACGGGGCCGGCAAGTCCACTCTCGTCAAGATCGTCGCCGGAAATTTTCGACCAACGCATGGAACGATGCGGATGGAAGGCCAGGATTTGTCCATGCACCGGCCGATCGAAGCCCGCCGGCATGGCATCGAGATCGTGCATCAGGATCTCGCGCTCTGCGACAATCTCAGCGCTGCCGCCAATGTTTTCCTCGGCCGCGAGATCCGCAAAGGCGTCGGTCCGTTCAAAATTCTCGACTATGCCGCGATGTATCGCCGGGCCGGTCAGATCTTCTCCGAGCTGCGATCCGAAACCCGGCCGCGCGATCTGGTCAGGCAGATGTCCGGCGGACAGCGACAGGCGGTAGCCATTGCCCGAACCCGGATTGCCGACGCCAAGATCGTCCTGATGGACGAACCGACCGCGGCCATCTCGGTGCGACAGGTCGCCGAGGTCCTCAATCTTGTCCGGCGGCTGCGCGATCACGGCATCGCCATCGTGTTCATCAGCCATCGCATGCCGGATGTATTCAGCATTGCCGATCGCGTCGTGGTGTTGCGCCGCGGCCGCAAGGTGGCCGACAAGGACGTCGCCGCCAGTTCGCCGGAGGAAGTAACGGGGCTGATTACCGGGGCGATCGAATACGCGTAGTGAAGCATCTCGGCGCTTGCTGGAAACCGAAAGTTTCATTGATGGAAATTCAGTTCGACGACAACATCAAGCGCGCAAGATTTCCGCTGCTCACCTGGCTGACCTCGCGACAGGCCTTCTGGGTCTCGGTCGCGGTAATCCTGGCCTGCATCTTTCTGTCGTTCGCGACAAACTCGTTTGCAACCTCGAACAACATCTTCAACGTCGCCCGCAACTTCACCTTCGTCGCGATCGTCGCGCTCGGGATGACGATAGTGATCATCACTGGCGGCATCGATCTGTCGGTCGGTTCGGTGCTCTGCCTGTGCAGCATGATTCTCGCGGTCGTCATGCATGCCGGTTACAGCATCGAGGTCGGCATAGCCGCCTCGCTCGGAACGGCGTTGCTGATCGGCGCGATCAACGGCGTGCTGATCGCTTATCTGGGTATCCCGCCATTTGTGGTCACGCTGGGCATGCTGTCGATCGCGCGGAGTCTCGCGATGGTCGCCTCCAACAACACCGTGGTGTACCAGTTCGGTCCGGATCACGACAAGCTGCTGTTCCTCGGTGGTGGCGCGTTGCTGTTCGGGATCGCCAACCCCGTGATCTACATGCTCGCGTTCACGCTGCTGACCGGTTTTGTGCTGCACTTCACGCGATTTGGCCGCTACGTGTTCGCGATCGGCGGCAACGAGCATGCTGCGATCGTGACGGGCGTGCCAGTACGGCGAACCAAAGTGGCCGTCTACATGATTTCCGCGCTCTCGGCCGGCATTGCCGGCGTGATCGAGACGGGCTGGCTCGGCGCCGTCACCACCAACCTCGGGTCGGGCATGGAATTGCAGGTGATCGCCGCGGCGGTGATCGGCGGCGCCAATCTCGCCGGTGGAATTGGGACCGCCTTCGGCGCCCTGATCGGGTCGGCGCTGATCGAGGTGATCCGCAACAGTCTCGGCCTGTTGGGCATCAGCGCGTTCTGGCAGGGTACCTTTATCGGCACGTTCATCATCATTGCCGTGGCCTTCGACCGGATCCGGAATTTCCGGTCGCCGGCATGAGCGCGGCCGGATCACGCTACGTCTCCACCATTCCATCAACGACGGACGGAAGAAGAAAATGACAGGCAGGCGCGTAGTATTCACCGGGGGAACCGGCAAGGCCGGCAGGCATGTCCTGCCGCATCTGAAGAGCAAGGGTTACGACCTTCTCAATGTCGATCTCAAGCCGTTCGATTATCCCGGCATCAGTACCCTGATCGCCGATCTGACGCACAGCGGCCAGGCTTTCAACGCCCTGACCACGCATTTCGGCTTCGACCGTTTCGAAGCCGGCAGGCCACCGGTGGCGCCGGACGCCGTCGTGCATTTTGCCGCGATACCGCGGGTACTGATCGAGCCTGACAACGAGACGTTTCGCGTCAACACGGTCAGCACCTATAACGTGATCGAAGCCGCGGCGAAACTCGGCGTCCGCAAGATCGTGATCGCCTCCAGCGAAACCACCTACGGCGTCTGTTTTGCCGAAGGCGAGAAGGATTTCAGGAGCTTCCCGCTCGAGGAGGACTACGACACCGATCCCATGGACTCGTACGGGCTTTCCAAGGTCGTCAATGAAAAGACTGCGCGCGCCTTCGCGATGCGCTACGGCATCGACGTCTATGCGCTGCGGATCGCGAACGTCATCGAGCCGCATGAATACGACATGTTTCCCGGCTTCCTGGCCAATCTGCCGTCGCGAAAGCGCAATGCCTGGGGCTATATCGACGCCCGCGACCTCGGCGAGATCGTGCATCTGGCGATCCAGAAGGACGGGCTCGGCTTTCAGGTCTTCAACGCCGTCAACGACACCGTCACATCAAACATTCCGACCCGCGAAGTGCTGAGCCGCTATTGTCCCAACGTCCCGATCACCCGCGAACTCGGCGAGTACGAGGCGCCGCTGTCGAACCGGAAGGCGCGCGAGGTGCTGGGCTTCCAGGAAGCGCACAACTGGCGGAAATACGTCAAGGCCGGATAGCGGCCGCGAGGCTTCGTCGCCGCGTCAATCCCCGCTGCGCAGTCATTGGGCTTCTCCGGCCGGCCGTCTGTTCGCGAGGCAATGCACCGGCGCGGGCTCCACGTTCTCGTTCGACATCGTTGGCGGCCAGGCTGCCGTATTCAAATTCCTGAACGCGCTGCAAATCCTCAAGCTGGCGGTGAGCCTCGGCGGCACCGAGTCGTCGGGCCAGTCGCTCAGGAACGTCAGTTCGGTCGAGCCGGGATTGCCGAACACGCGCTTGATGCCGAACGCGCGTAGGAGGCCGAAGGTGGCTTCTTTCACGGTGAGCGCGGCGCTCGCGGTTTTGGCTGACTTGCGCGACGACATCGGGCGGCTCCCATTTGACTTTTCTTGCTCCGCCATGGCGAAGGCGATCCACCTCTCGATGGATTGCCTCGTGAAGTCAAGCCGATGGCGCGCGGCAGCGGCCGGGGATCAGGCCATCTTCTCCCACAGCCGGGGCACCAGCGTTCCCGCTCGCTTCTCGATGGCCGCCGCCGCATCGAGGGCGAGGTCCTCGCGATAGCGTCCTGCAATCAACTGCACACCGATCGGCTGTCCCTCATGCAGGGCGACAGGCACGACGGCGCCGGGCAGGCCGAGCACGTTGATCGCGGAAATGAAACGCAGGTCGTTCCAGAACAGTTCGCGCGTGCGCTCCGGGCTGATGGCGTCCTCGCGCGGGCCGGGCGTCGGCTTCACCGTCGTCGGCGCAAGCACGACCGGGAAATCCTCGAAGAACAACTGCCAGGCCCGGATATGGCTGTTGCGCGCCGCCGTGGCGCGCATCCAGCCCAGCAGATCGAGCGTGTTTGCCTTCGCCTTGATGCCGCTCCAGGCGGCATGGAAATCCGGCGACGTCACTTTCAGCATCGCGGCTTCCTGCAGCATCGCGGTTTCGTTGGCGATGATGTCGCACCAGGTCTGCCAGACACCGTTGATGTCGGGAACGTCGATTTCGCTGACGCGGTAGCCCGAACGCTCGAGATGGTCGGCGGCCTGCCGGAGCGCGTCACGCACCGAGGGCGCGACGTCCATGTCGTCGGGCAGCTTTGCCAGCGCGACCTTGATCGGGCCTTTTGGTTTGGGCCCGACCAGCGGCGCGGGGACCCACCAGGGATCGCGCGGATCGCGCTGGCTCATCACTTCGAGCGCGGCCCTGACGTCGCCGACGCTGCGCGCCAGCGGCCCTTGCGCCGACATCAGATGCGCGAGCATCGGCCGCTCGGCCGCGGCGCTCTCGTTATAGGCGGGGACGCGGCCCTGCGTCGGCTTGATGGTGACGACACCGTTGCAGTGCGCCGGCCAGCGCAGCGAGCCGCCGATGTCGTTGCCGTGCGCGATCGTGCCGATGCCGGCCGCCACCGCGCTACCGGCGCCGCCCGACGAGCCGCCGCAGGTGATATCGGGATCCCACGGGTTCAGCGTCAGCCCGTGCAGCGGGTTGTCCGTAAAGCCGCGGAACGAGAACTCGGGCGTATTGGTCAGGCCGAGCACGATGGCGCCGGCCTTCTTGAGATTGCGCACGACAGGCGCGTCGGAGGGGGCGATGATGTTCATCTGCGCGGCCACCCCGTTGGGGTTGGGCCGCCCCTCATAGTCGACGTTTTCCTTGATCGTGATCGGTACGCCGTGCAGCGGGCCGAGCTCGTTCTTTCTTGCTTGGGCATTGTCCGCGGCTTTGGCCGCCTTCAGCGCGTCCTCCGACAGATCGACGACGACCGCGTTGAGCTTTGGATTGACGTCGCGCATGCGCGCGATGTGCGCTTCGACAACTTCGACCGAGGAAATCGCACCGGAGCGGATGGCGGCTGCCGTCTGCAGCGCCGACCATTGCCAAACCGGCCCCTTGGGCGGGCGCGCCTTGGCGGGTTTTTGTGAGACCGCTTTCTTCTGTGTTTTTGCGGTCGTGCGGACCGGCGGACTTTTTCGTCGATTTCTTCGTTGATTTCTTGGCTGCCTTCGCGCCGCTCTTCCGCTTGTTGACGGTTTTCTTTGCCATTTCTCGCCCCGTTGCTGTGCCGGCAACGTTTAAAGACGCCGGGGCCGCGAGTTGAGACGGGCGGGGACTTTTGTGGGCAGTCAAGCATCGAATGCAGCGCGCCTGATCTTTGGTCAACGTCCTCAATCACGCCTGAATTGTCGGATTGCTTCGCAAGCTTCATCGAGGCGCAATTCCTTGCGGCTTGGCCTTTGGGGAGACGAGCGTGGCCAAGAAAAAGGCAACCTTACCGAAATCAGTCACGGACGTGGCACCCCGGATAAAGAAAGCGACAGCGACTGGCAGGACTGCGGATCGAGTTCAGCTCCGTCTGCCAGAGGGGATGCGAGACAAACTCGTCGAAGCGGCGATGGCAAACGGGCGCTCGATCAGCGACGAGATCATTGATCGGCTCACGCAGTCGCTGGAGCGTGACGAGATGCAAAGGCTATCCGACCGCCTCAAGGCTCAGAGCGACCGCCTCGCGACTTTCGAGGGAGAAATAGCGTCCATGGTCGAGCAACTCAGGCTACGCGACGACTAGCGCCCGTGCGGCGGCCGCGTAACATCGTTAGGCGGGACGTCATTGGAATCCCTCCTGTTGTGATGGTTGCAATTAGTCTTCCAGCCCTGATTATGCCGCGTTGCGCCCCTGCGCGGTTCGGGCGTCGAGCAGTTCTGCCTCAATCAGCGCATTCCGGATCCGCGCAATTTCCGCGTCCGATATCTTGACCAGTGGCGGACGCACCACGGCGCGCGGCAGCTTGCCGAGCAGCACCAGCGCCTCCTTCATGCGGTTGTGCATGTCGACCTCAGGTCGTCTTAGTGTGTCCAAAGTTTGCCACGCGCCGTGGATTAGGACGTAATCGGTCGTTGCAGAATACTCCCTGCGATGTCGGCGCCGCGACACGAGGCGACCTGAACATGAAAGAAACGATGGACGTTCGGTGGACTCATGGTCGGGCGCGAGGCATCGCGCCGGACCATGAGTCAGCTCGGCTTACTGCTGGAGGAACGTGAGCGCCTGCTGAACGAAGGCGGCATGGTGCTGGAAGATGCCGCCGTGCCCGGCGTCGGGGAAAATGCTCAACTGTGCATTCGGCAGCCTGCGGGCGAGTTCGAATGAGTTGGACGACGGCACCATCACGTCGTCATCGCCATTGACGACAAGGACGGGATGCTGAACCGTCCCGAGCTTCGAGGCATCACCCTGTCCCCAGGCCTGGATCGCCGCAAGCTGAGCCTGGATGGTTTCGTTGCTGACGGGCGCGTCAAGGTCCTTGGTGCGTTCTTTCAGGCGCTGCAGGAAGCCGTCGGCGGCTGTCTGGCCGTTGCTCGTCTGTGTAAAGAACAGAAAATGTTTCGGATGTTTGTTGGCGGCGCCGGCCTTGCCAAACGCGTCCTGTAGAACAGCACCGACATTGGCGATGCCTTCGCCGCCGACCGGGCCGGTGCCCGCGAGAATGATTTTGCGGACCAGACCGGGTTGTTGTTGCGCGATGGCCTGAGAGACGAAACCGCCGAGCGAGAAGCCCAGCAGATCGACTTTGCTGAAGCCGAGCGCGCCTATGAACGCGACGGCATCCCGGGCCATCTCTTCGACCGTTTTGGGTGTAGAACCGCCGGAGCCGCCGACCCCGCGATTGTCGAACACGATAACGTGGTGCTTCGCCGCCAGGCCATCCACGACCCGCGGATCCCAGTCCTCCAATACCGCCGTCAGATGGTGGAGGAACACCACGGGAATGCCGCCCTTCTTGCCAATTTCCCGGTAGACGAAGTTCGTGCCGTTCACATCGACCGATTGGGTCGCCGCATTTTCGAAGGTCATGCTCATCGCTTTTCTCTCGATTTATCGCGAGGTTAGATAACGATCGCGAGGGGATTGCCATTAGAATAACGATCGTTATATAACGGTCGTTATTCTAAGGATCAAGCGCTATCGAGCGCGATCAAGCGATTGTCAGAGGCTGGTGATGAGATATCCGTCGGACCAAAAAGCGAGGGCGAAACAAGCGATCCTGCAGGCCGGAGCCAGGGCTCTGAGAACGAACGGCTTTAATGGGATTGGGGTTGACGGCGTCGCGGCATCGGCCGGCGTCACGTCTGGCGCCTTCTATTCGAACTTTTCAAACAAGGAGGCGCTGCTGGGATGGTTGCAATGTCATCAGCCCTGATTATGCCGCGTTGCGCCCCTGCGCGGTTCGGGCGTCGAGCAGCCCTGCCTCGATCAGCGCGTCCCTGATCCGCGCAATTTCCGCGTCCGATATCTTGACCAGCGGCGGACGCACCACGGCGCGCGGCAGCTTGCCGAGCAGCACCAGCGCTTCCTTCATGCGGTTGTGCATGTCGACAAAGGGATCGGCGTAGAACACGCGCGCCGTCGGATAAATCCGGTCGTTCAGCCGGCGGGCTTCCGCGAGATCGTTGGCCTTGACGGCGCGAAAGAGCCTGGCCTGAAGGTCGGCGATGACGCTGCCGCTGCCGGAAAGCAGGCCGTTGCAGCCGAGCACCAGCGAGCTCAGGAGCCATGCGCTGTTGGTGGACAGCACGTTGATGGGACGCGCGCGCCCCTGCAGCGCGCGGATCTGGCTCTCGTGATGCGGCACCGTCTGGGTCCAGTCCTTGATCGCGCGGATGGTCGGCACTTCGTCGAACAGCCGCTCCAGCGTCGCCGACGGATAGCCCTGGCCTGTGGCGAGCGGATATTGAAACAGGATCATCGGCAGATCGCTGGCATCGGCGATGGTCTTGAAATGGGCCAGCGCCATCTCGGCCGACTGGCCCATGGTGAACGGTCCCGGCGGGAACACCAGCAGCGCCGATGCGCCGCCGGCCTGGGCCTGCCGTGGCGATCCGCGCCGCCTCCAGGCTGCCGTCCGCCCAGACGCCGTGAACGATCGGCAATTTGCCGCCGACTTCCTCGCTCGGCGATCTCCATGACGCGACGTTGTTCGTCCGACGTGCACGAGGCGACCTCGGTGGAGTGAGCGTTGATCGTGATGGCGGACAGGCCCTGCACCGCGGCGACATCGCGCAGGTGAGCGCGGAAGCTCGGCTCGTCGATCGAGAAATCGTTGTGGAACGGCAGCAGCACCGCCGGGATGACGCCTTGCGGCACGAAATCAGGATGGCGGCTCATGTCTCGTTTCCTCCGGTTCAAACGACGGGTACGCGCTTCGCAGCCACGGCGGCCGGCGAAATCACCTCGATATCGAGCGGCACCTGCCAGCGTTCGGTGAAGTGCACCTGCGGCGGCGTGTTGCCTTGGCGCGCGCACCCTTCAGCACAAAGCCTTCATAGGCATTGTTCATCACCTCGTTGCACTTCTGCACATAGACCGGAAAGCCGCCGATATAGGGCATGAACACGCGCGGGCGCCCGGCAATGTTGGTGCCGACATACCAGGAGCTGCAGGTCGAGCGCAGCGAAACCGTCGAGACGTCGTTGACGTGCGCCACCCAGGCGTCCTCGTCGTCCTGCAGTGGCTCGATGCTGCTGGCGCCGACATCGCGCATGTGGCCGAGGCAATCGGCCAGCCAGTCGACATGCTGCTCGATCGCCTGGATCATGCTGGCCAGCACCGACGGGCTGCCGGGACCGGTGATCATGAAGAGATTCGGAAAGCCCACCGAGGCGAGGCCGAGATAGGCGCGCGGGCCGGCGCGCCATTTCTCGGCGAGCGTGCGGCCGCCGCGGCCGGTGATCTTGATCTTGTCGAACGAGCCGGTCATGGCGGCAAAGCCGGTCGCGGAAACGATGGCGTCGACCTTGTATTCGGTGCCGTCCACCACGATGCCGTCGTTGGTGAAACGCTCGATCGGCGTTTTGGACACGTCCACCAGCTTCACATGCGGCAGGTTATAGGTCTCGAAGTAGTTGGTATCGACACAGAGCCGCTTGCAGCCGAATACGTTCTGCGGGCACAGCAGCTCCGCGGTCGCGGGATCCTTGACGATGCTGCGGATCTTCTGCCGGGCGAATTCGGCGATGGTGTCGTTGGCCGACTTTTCGAACAGCAGGTCGCCGTAGGCGCCGAGAAAGGGAAGCCCGCCGCGCTGCCACGCCGCCTCATATTGCTCTTCGCGCTGCTCCGCGCTTGCCTGCAGCGCCGGCTGGAGATTGAACGGGAAATAGAACCCGGTCGGCCGCGCGCGCGCCTTCGCACGCAGTTCCGGATAATGCGACTTGGCTTCCTTCAGATAATCTTCCGACAGCGCCTCGTTCCACGCCGGCACCGACCAGGTCGCGGTGCGCTGGAACACGGTGAGTTGCGAGGCCTGCTGCGCGATAATCGGTATCGACTGGATCGCGGACGAACCGGTGCCGATGACGCCGACGCGCAGGCCGGTGAAGTCGACGCCCTCGTGCGGCCATTCGCCGGTGTGATAGATCGGCCCGCGGAAGTCGTCCATGCCCGGGAAGGCCGGGCGGTTCGGCGCCGACAGACAGCCGACCGCCATGATGCAGAATTTTGCCGTGACCCGGTCGCCGCGATCCGTCTCGATCAGCCAGCTATCGGTGTCCTCGTTGAAGGTCGCCGCGGTGACGCGGGTATCGAACACGATCTGGCTGCGCAGGTCGAAGCGGTCGGCGACGTGGTTGGCGTAAGCGAGGATTTCCGGCTGCGGCGAATATTTCTCCGACCAGTTCCATTCCTGGTCCAGCTCTTCGGAGAACGAGAAGGAATATTGCAGGCTCTCGACGTCGCAGCGGGCGCCGGGATAGCGATTCCAGTACCACGTTCCGCCAACGCCGCCGCCGGCTTCGTAAACCCGCGCGGTGAATCCGAGTCCCCGTAACCGATGCAGCATGTACAGGCCGGCAAAGCCTGCGCCGACCACGATGGCGTCAAACTCTCCCGTTTCGGAATGACGCGCTGCACTCGCCTGAGCCATGCCTGTCCGTTCCCTCTGTTTTTCTTGTCGCGTTTCCGCTGACAAGATTAGGGCGGGTGCACGGAGGTCGGCAAGCGCGACTGTCGCCGCGTCACGAATGGCACCTATGCTGCGCGGGCGACTCGGAGCTGGGCACCAGTCGTGGGGGACACGAACAGGTCGCCAAGCGTTTATTCGGTATTTCTGCGACAAACGCAAAGCGTTTGCGCAAGGCCGGCCGAGCCGGTCCTCATTGTCATGCCCGAGATCCGCGAGGTGCGTGTCGATTGATCGCTGAGCCGCAGGGGTTCGGGGAATGCGACCGAAGCACTGATACACGCTCCATCCATATTAAGTCCAGGAAGACTGTCCTTCGCAAAATACCAGGCCTGGCGCTCGCGCGACGTGCGATGCAGTTGCCCGCGCGGCTTGCGTGCATCTCATATCGACCTCGCCGCGCGAATGGGCGCCGAGGACACGTCTGCGCGGCCGGAGGAAGAACGCCATGCCAGACGATAGGTATCTACGCTATGAGCCTTTCGTAGAACAACCACGGCCGGATGAGGCGCAAACAATCGCAGCAATTGTCGGTTCGATCCAAAGGACCAACAAATCCAGCTTCGACAGGCACCACCGTGGCATTCGCCAGCAGCATGCCCGAAAGGTCAAGGATACTCGGAGGCGAGCTGAAGATTCATGATAATTTGCCGGCTCACCTGCGTCAGGGGATGTTTGCATCACCCGGCACCCATCCGATCATCGTGCGTCTCTCCACCGCGTTCGGCGATATCCGCAGTGACCGCATCCGCGTTCCGCGCGGCATGGCCATCAAGGTCTTGGGCGTGAGCGGTCGTAAAGCGCTGCCGGGGGATACTTCGACCAATCAGGATTTCTCCTTGACCAAGAGCTATTTTGCGGATGCTGCCGCTTATTTGAGCGCACAGCGCAGTTTCGAGTGGGAGCCGCGGACGCCGGATTTTGGACTGACAATTCCTGGGCTTCGTGGGGCGAGGTTTCGTCAATTTCTCCAGCCGTACTGGCGTCCAGTATTCCAATGGTGTTGAAGGCGCTTGGTGAGGCAGGTAACAACATCCTGGGGGAGACGTTTTATTCCGAAGCCGCGATACGCTTTGGCGACTACGTTGCGAGACTCTCCGGCGGCCCCCATCTCCGAACCGCTTATCAGGCTCAGCGGCCAGC
>CAVYOM010000031.1:0-73374 GCA_963770135.1 uncultured Alphaproteobacteria bacterium
GTTGGACGCGGCGACCCGATAACACGTGATGGCGGGCGCTGACGGCGCTTTCGCCAGGGGTTGCGTGCGTTGGGGAAAAGCCCTTAAACCGCGCCAATCCCGCTCCCCAAAGCCTGGACCGAGGTTCCTGATGCCCCGCCGCCTGATTTCCACCGGCTCGCCCCTTGAGAAGACCGTCGGCTACAGCCGCGCCGTCATTGACGGCGACTTGGCCTTCGTCGCCGGTACCACCGGCTATGACTACGCCACCATGACGATGCCGGCGGATGTCACGAGCCAGTCACGGAACTGCTTCAGGACCATCGAGGCCGCCCTGAAAGAGGGCGGCTTCGCGATGGCCGACATCGTCCGCGCGACCTACTACGTCACCGACGCCAAGGACGTGGATGCCCACTTCGCCGTCTGTGGCGAAGTCCTCGGCGACATTCGCCCCGCGGCGACGCTGCTGATCGTCGTTGGCCTCGCAAGACCCGAGATGAAGGTCGAGATCGAAGTCACCGCAAAGCGCCGCACCGCCTGATCCTACATCCACGACAGATCGCATTTTTCCGGAGACCCGCTCATGAGCCCCGCCTCGCAGATCTACGCGAAGATTACCGGCCCCATCGTCATGGTCGGCTTCGGCTCCATCGGCAAAGGCACGTTGCCGCTGATCGAGCGGCATCTCGATTATGACAAGTCGCGCATCACCGTGATCGATCCCAAGGACGAGGGTCGCAAGGCGCATTGCGAGAAGCACAATGTGCGCTTCATCCAGAAGGGCGTGACGAGGGAAAATTATCGCGAGTTGCTGACACCGCTGCTCACTGAAGGCGGCGGCCAGGGTTTTTGCGTCAATCTCTCAGTCGATACCGGCTCTACCGACATCATGGAACTCTGCAACGAGCTTGGTGCTCTCTATATCGACACCGTCAACGAGCCCTGGCTCGGCTTCTATTTCGATTCATCGAAGGGCCCCGAAGCGCGCTCCAACTACGCCCTTCGCGAAGCGACGCTGGCTGCCAAGAAGGCGCGTCCCGCGGGCTCGACGACGGCCGTCTCCTGCTGTGGCGCCAATCCCGGCATGGTCTCGTTTTTCGTTAAGCAGGCGCTACTCAATGTCGCCGCTGATCTGAAGCTCAATGCCCCCAAGCCGAAGACCAAAGCCGAATGGGCGGACTTGATGCGGCAGGCTGGTATCAAAGGCATCCACATTGCCGAACGCGACACCCAGCGCTCCAAGTCGCCGAAAGAGCCGGATGTATTCGTCAACACCTGGTCGGTGGAAGGTTTCCTGTCGGAAGGCGTACAGCCGTCTGAACTCGGTTGGGGCACCCATGAAAAATGGATGCCCGAGAATGCGCGTACCCACGAAGCCGGCTGCGGCGCCGCCATCTATCTGATGCAGCCCGGCGCCAACACGCGCGTGCGCACCTGGTGCCCGACCCGCGGCGCACAGTACGGCTTCCTCGTCACCCACAACGAGTTCGATCTCGATCGCCGATTACTTCACGGTGCGTGACGCATCAGGCACGGCAATCTATCGGCCGACCTGCCATTATGCCTATCATCCGGCCGACGATGCCGTGTTGTCGCTGCATGAAATGTTCGGTCGCGCAGCGAAGATGCAGGAAAAGCACCACATCCTCGATGAGAACGAAATCGTCGATGGCATCGACGAACTCGGCGTGCTGCTGTTCGGCCATGACAACAATGCCTACTGGTTCGGCTCGCAGCTCTCGATCGAAGAGACCCGCAAACTCGCGCCCTATCAGAACGCCACCGGCCTGCAGGTGACCTCCGCCGTACTCGGCGGCATGGTGTGGGCGCTGGAAAACCCGAACGAAGGCATCGTCGAAGCCGACGAGATGGATTTCGACCGTCTGCTGGAAATTCAGTTGCCGTATCTCGGCCCAGTGAAAGGCTTTTACACCGACTGGACGCCGCTCACCGACCGGCCGGGCCTGTTCCCGGAAGACATCGACACCTCGGACCCCTGGCAGTTCCGCAACGTGCTGGTGCGGTAGCCGCGACGGCACGGTACAGCCGGGGGGCCGCGCGGCCATTGCCGAAATCGACGTAGCGCCGCTCGCCTTCTGAGCGGGTTCCGCTGCAGTGCACGCAGGCGGCGCGATTCCCGGCGTAGAACTACGCAAGGGAACCCGGTGTCTTGTAACACTCGATTAATTCAATCGCGCGAACCTGAGGGAAATTTGCGACGGCGCAGGGGCGTCGCCGCGGTTTTTGAGCGAGGGCTCCCGGTTGGAGCGGCCAATATGCGCGTCATTCTTGCCATCGTCCTGTCGGCTGCGGCGCTCGTCGCGTGCACGCCTGAGAGCAGCAACGACGTCACGGGCTCGATCGACAACTGCGCCCGAAAGCTCTACAGCCAGTACAATCCCAAGGACAAGAAACAGTGCGTCGCGGTGTGCATCGCCTGCGAGCGCGGCGTGATCACGACCTGCTCGACCGCCTGCACGCTAAGAGGCGCGATTTGATCGCCGGCCAAAAGCCCGCGCGTCACTTCGCCATATAATCGAACGCCACCGTCCCGAGTCCTAGCGTCAAATCCGCCTTGCAATGCAGCGCGGAGACCACCTCGCGCACCGGCAGCCGCGCCACGTCGGCGAGCGCGTGCGGAAACAGGCCGAGGGCCGCGGGGCCGGTCCATGCTTCCTTCAGCGTGATGTCTTCCAGATAATAGCGCACCAGTTCGCAGATCCGTGGGGTGCCGTCGACATGCGGGATGATCTTGAGCATGAAGTTCGGCGCCTTCATTCCCTTCAGTACCGCGTCGGGGTCGACCGGGCGGTGCTTGTAGCCCATGGTGGCGGAGGCGCACAGCACCGAGCCGTAATGCAAGGTGCCGACCAGCACGTCGCTCTCGACGGCGATTTTCGGCGACGCCAGTTTCTTCGGAAAACCCCAGAGCTCGCGGCCGCCGGCGATCGGCCCCTCGTCATCCAGATACATCGAGTGCACGTAGACGCCCTCCTCTCCCTCCAGGCGGACCGGGATCACCTGGCCGGTTTCGGTGTAGTCGCCGAAGCCGGTCGAGTCGGGCATGCGGATGAATTCGTATTTGACGATCGGCTCGGTGACTTCGAGCGGCTCGGGCACTACGGCGGCGAGCGCTTCGGGGTCGGTACGGTAAGTGATGATGAAATATTCGCGGTTGAAGAAACGATAGGGGCCCGGCGGGAATGACGGGTTGGTCAGCGGCATCGAATAGGCGGTTCGCCTGACGTCGTCGATCTTCATTGCCTGCCTCATCTGTCATCTGCACTAACGCGATGAGAGATTATGGGGCAGCCGGCGGCAACAGGCGAGGCTGTAAAATCGGCAGAACGTCCAGACACCGTCACGATGCCGTCATTTCCGTCAGACGACGCCGCCGAGATAGAGCCGCTTGACGATATCGTTGGCCTTCAACTCGTCGACCGACTGCGCCGCCACCGCGATCTCGCCGTGCACGATGATGTAGCCGCGGTCGGCGATCCGGATCGCCTGATTGAAGTTCTGCTCGGCCATCAGCACCGTAAGTCCGACCCGCTCCTTGAGTTCGCCGATCTTTGTAATGGTCTGCGACACCAACAGCGGCGACAGTCCGACCGACGGTTCGTCGATCAATAGCAGCCGCGGCGACGACATCAGCGCGCGCGCAATCGCAAGCATCTGTTGCTGTCCGCCGGACATGGTACCGGCGAGTTGGCTACGACGCTCCTTGAGTGCGGGAAACGTCTCATAGGCCAGCGCCAGATTGCGATCGATGGCGCTGCGAGCGGCCTTGCGAAAAGCACCCAGCATCAAGTTTTCCGCGACCGTCAGTTTGGGAAACAGCCGCCGTCCCTCCGGCACCAGCGCCACACCGAGATCGACGATCGCCTCGGGCGAGAATTTGGTCAGATCATGCACCTGCCCGTCGATCGTCAGCGACAGACGGCCACGGTCCGGGCGGACCAGGCCCATGATGCACTTCATCAGCGTGCTCTTGCCGTTGCCGTTGGTGCCGAGCAAGGCGACGGTTTCGCCGGCCTCGACATGAAGCGTGACGCCGCGCAGCGCCTTGACGGCGCCGTAGCCGGCATCGAGCCCTTCGATGGCAAGGCTAAGTGCCAAGATAGGCCTCCTGCACCCGCTTGTTGGCCATCACCTCGGCCGGCGCGCCGATCGCGATGATTCTTCCCGCGTCGAGGCACATCACCCGCTCCGAAAAGCGCATCACTGCCTGCATGATGTGTTCGATCATGATGATGGTGATGTCCTCCTCGCCGAGGCTGATCAGGAGATCGAGCACCTCGTCGACCTCCGAATGGGAAAGCCCCGCCATCGCCTCGTCCGAGATCAACAGCTTCGGCCGCACCGCCATCGCGCGCGCAAGCTCCATCTTGCGCAATTCCACCTGGCTCAGCGTGTCCGTCGGCGCGCCGGCTTTCGATGCAAGCCCCATCCGCGTCAGGATCGACATCGCGACGTCTTCCTCCGGCAGGCTGGAGCCGACGGTGGCAAAGTCGAGCCCGACCAGGAGATTTTCGAGTACCGTCATGCTCTTGAACGGCCGCGGAATCTGGAAAGACCGGGCGATGCCGCGGCGCGCCCGCAGGTGCGGCGGCAGTTGGGTAATGTCCTCGCCGCAGAACACCACGCTGCCGACCTGCGGTTTCAGCGCGCCGGAAATGCAGTTGATCAGGGTCGTCTTGCCGGAGCCGTTCGGCCCGATCAGGCCAAACCGTTCTCCTTTCCTGATGTCGACGCTGATATTGTCGAGCGCGGTGAAGCCGCCGAAGGTTTTGGTCAAGGTTTCGACTTGCAGCAGGGGCGCTTCCGTCACCGTCATGACTTGCCCCCCGCGCGCAGGCGGTAGCGCGGCCGCAGCAGCCCAATGATGCCCTTGGGCGCGCCGACCACGAACAGCACCAGCATGATGCCGAGTACGAGCACGTTGACTTCCGAGGAGATAGTGACGGCGAGAAGCTGTTGCGTCGAGCCGAGCAGGATGGCGCCGAGCACCGGGCCGATCCAGTGCGCGGTTCCGCCGATCAGCGCCATCGCCAGCGCCGACACCGAGTAGCTCAGATTGAACGCCGAGGAAGGATCGGCATATTGCAGGTACATGGCGGCGGGCGCCCCGGCCGCGGAAATCAGCGCGCCCGATATCATGCAGGCGACCAGTTTCAGCTTCAGGGTCGGCACTCCCGTACATTCGGCGGCAAGTTCGTCGTCCCTCAGCGCCTGCAGGCCGCGGCCGATCCGGGAATTCTGGATGTAGCGCGAGATCGAAACGGCAATGACCACCAGCACTGCCTGCACGAAGAACAGCATCTTCACGTAACTGTCGAACGGAGCCGTCACCGGCGGCCGCTGGATCTGGATTCCCGCCGCGCCGCCGACGAAGCGCCAGTTCATCACGCAGGTCTCGATGATGATGGCCAGCGCGATGGTCGCGATCGAGAAGAAAATGCCGCGCATCCGCAGGGTCAGAAGGCCGACGCCAAAGCCGAGCAGCATGCCGATAACAGCGGCGGCTGCGATCTGCACCACGAGCGGCGCTCCCGTCGCCTTGAACAAGGCGACCGCCGTGTAGACGCCAACGCCGAAGAAGGCGTTGGTGCCGAAATTGACGTAGCCGGCATAGCCGCCGAGGATACTCCAGGCGACCGCGAGCGCGATGAATTGCAGGATGACGTAGCCGGCAAAAAACGGATACTCGTTGCGGACGATCTGCGTCATCGCCAGCACGGCGATGAGGAAGACCGCCACGCCGGCCCAGAACGCGATGCTGTGGCTGCGCTTGTTCATCGGCCGAGCAGACCTTGCGGCCGGACGGCGAGCACGGCGAGCAGCATCGCGAACGAGATCGCCGGCGCCCAGGAGGCGCCGAACATCGTCATCACGATGGATTCGGCGACGCCGAGGATGATGGCCGCGATCAGCGTGCCGCTGATGCTGCCGAGCCCGGCCATGACAACGACACAGAAAGTGCGCCCGATATAGGCGCGGTCGAGCGTCGGTTCCACGGGAGCAACGATGATCAGGAGCGCGCCCGCGATCCCGAGCACGGCGGTGGCGATGCCGAAGGCGAACTGCTTGATGCGGACCGGGTTGGCGCCCATCAGCCGCAGCGCCTCCTCGTCCTGCGCGACCGCACGGATCGCGCGGCCCATGAAGGTTTTCGACAGGTACAGCCCGAGCAGCACCGTCAGCCCCAGCGCCACCGCGAACGCCACCAGTTGGCGGATCGGGACCCGGAATTCGCCGAACCGCCAGGACTTGCCGATATAGGTCGCCGTCACCGAGCGCTGGTCGACGCCGAACTGAAGGACGATCAGCACCTCGATGATGAAGGCGATGCCGAAAAAAAACGCGATGCCGCGGACGCCGGCGTCGCTGCCGCGCCGCTCGAAGGTTTCGTAGTAGACGCGGTAGGCCAGCAGGCCGAACACGAAAAACAGCGGCGTGATCGCAAGCCCCGCCAGCAGCGGATCGATGTCGTAGCTCTCGTTGAGCTGGTACACGCCATAGGAGGCGAGCACCAGGAAGGCCGGATGCGCGACATGGGGAACGTCGAGCAGCCCGAATGAAACGGACAGCCCGACGCTGACGGCCGCATAGAAGCAGCCGAGCAGCACCCCAAACACCACTGCGCCAAGCAGCAGGTCCATCGAAAACACGTCAGGTCCCCCCTCGGCTCCGCGCCGGAACAGCCACGAGACCTACTTTCGGGCCGCCTCGAAGGGACTGATGAGCGTACCGGTTTTCAATTTGTCGGGGTACAGGATCACCTGCTTGCCAGGCTTGCGGAATTGCTCGATGTCCTTGTCGACCACGCCCCGGAACTGCGCCTGCACCGTCGCGCTTTCTTTCCACTCGCCATCGGCCGCGAACGCGATCGGCCCGACGATCGTCTTGTGCTCGTTCTCACGCAAATACTTCGCGAGGCCCTTCTGGTCGAGCGACTTGGTCGCGTTGACCGCCGCCTCGATCATCTGTCCCGTGGCGTAGCCGTATGGCGCCAGATAATAGCCGAGCGGGTCGACCTTCGCTTCGACGGCGCGCTTGGTATAGACCTCGAAAAATTCCTTGGTGCCGGCGTGATACATGCTCGGCTCCGGCAGCCAAGTGTTGTAGTTGACGACGCCGTTGAGCAACGAGCCCAGATTCCCCATCACGGCGGCGAACTGCAAGCCGACCATGCCGCCGCCGAAAACCTTGACGTCATCGCCGATTCCGATCTCGTTCACGGCACGCAGAATGCCGGCCGAATCCGGCGGGTAGGACGCGACATAGACGATATCGGGCTTGGTGGCCTTGAGCGCACGAATGATGGACGAGAATTCGACCGTGTTCGGCGGATAGGACTGATCGAAGACGACGGGCAGGTTGCGCTTCTTGGCGACATCGCGGGCGGTCAGCGCCAGGTTCTGGGCAAACTCCTGATCGGCCGCGAGCAAGGCCATGTTCTTGCCGCCGGCCTTCTGCGCCAGATCGATGAACGAGGCGGCCCAACTGTCGGCCGGCCCCCACGGCGCGTTGTTGAACCACATGTCGTGGCCGACCTTGCTGTTCACCTGGAACGAGAAATTCCCCATCAGCAGCAGGCCGCGCTGCTTGACGAACGGCATGATCGGCGCGGTCGGCACCGTCGCGTAAGGCGCGAACAACAGATCGACCTTGTCGACATCGACCAGCTTGGAGTAGATCGCCGGCGTCTCCGAGGCGCTCGACTTGTCGTCATAGACGATCAGTTCGACCTTGCGGCCGAGCAGGCCCCCCTTGGCATTGATATCATCGCGCCAGATTTCGATTCCGAGCAGCGAAGCCTTGCCGCCGCCCGCAAGCCCGCCGGTCTGCGGCATCGACATGCCGATCTTGATCGGCGGCTGCTGCGCCAGCGCGCGCGAGCCCTGCCCGACCACCGCGACAGCCATCGCGCCACCGAGAAATGTCCTGCGTTTCATTGTTTCCCCTCATTTGTCGTTGTTGTCAGTGATTGCGGCTCCGCCGGATCTCCGCCCGGTCGCTGCGATTGGCTGGTGTCAGACCAAGACTATTTGGCCCCCACCGGCGCGGGTTGATTCTTGGCGGATTGTTTCATGATCGCCGACGGATCGGCGCCGACGCGCCCGCTGGTCTTGTCGGCCTCGCTCTCGCGCGAAACCCGCATGTCGAAGCGGATGCTCGGCATGCCCTTGATCGGGCAGTCCGGATCGTTGGCGACCACGTCGACGGCGAGATCGCCCGACGAGCCGAACACGACGTCGTCGGCGAGATGGGGATCGTCGCGCAGATAGAGCGCGGTGACGAGCTCGCGATAGCCGGTTGCGCCGACCAGGAAATGAATATGCGCCGGCCGCATGCCATGCCGCGCCTGCGCCTTCACCATGGCGCCGACCGGCCCGTCCATGGGAATCGAATAGCCGAGCGGCTTGACGGTGCGCAGCACATAAAGGCCGTCCGCATCGGTTGCGAACACGCCGCGATAATCGACCGATGTCGCGCTGGACTGAATGTCGTAGAGACCGTCGGCGCCGGTCTGCCAGATCGAGACGGTGGCGTTGGCGACCGGCTTACCGGTGACATCGGTGACGCGGCCGTAAAGCACGCATTCGCTGCCGGGCTTTGGATTCTTGGCGATCGAACTGCCGGCGGCGAGCGTCGGCGTGGCCTCGCGGTAGAACGGGCCGAGCAGGCTGGTATGGGTGGCGTCCTCCAGGGCGGTGGCGTCGTGCAGGCCGTTGACCAGCGCCGAGAGGCCGAGCGTGTCGGACAACAGGATGAATTCCTGCCGTTCCGGCGAGCACATCTTGCCGGCGGCGGTCATGAATTCGATGCCCTTGATCCATTCCGCCGGCGTCAGATTGACCTCGCGGGCGAAGGCATGGAGGTGCTTGACCGCCGACGCCATGATCGCCTTCAGGCGCGGGTCCGGCGTCGTCGCCATCTGGTCGAGCACGGCGTCCGTGATCGTTTCAGGCGTCAGCTCACGCATGCGTCACTCCCCGAGTTGCCGGCTGTTTTTCGAGCCGCCGGCCATTATTGCAGCAAGCCTAACCGCTTGTTGGGGATCAACACAAGGCGTTCGAGGGCGACGCTGACGCCCCCTCATACAAATTGATAGCTGCACATTCGCGCATCAGATCGCGCGGCGCAGGTCCGCTGGCCCACTCATTTTGCGATTGCACAATCGGCGCCGTGGAAGTGGGGTTATTTCTCGCGGATCGGCGGCGCAACCTTCTCCGCCGGCGCCGGCGGCAACGCGGGTTGAGCACCCGCCTTCTGCGCGTCCGGATCAGGTCGAGCCGGTTGCGGCGGAATGTCCGAGGGTCTTTGGCCGGTCGTGGCCGGTTCAGAGGGCGCGGACGGCTTCGTTTCAGCGCCAGGCGTCGATTGCGTAGGCGGCGTCGCCTGCGCGATTTGGGTGGGCTCGCTTGTGCTGAGTACGGTAATCGCGGCCGCTGAAACGGCCAGCCCGGCCGCAATCAGCATGGATGCAAGCAGCATTTCCCGTCGGTATTCGCGTTGGCGGTCATCGGCAGGCATGTCGTTCACCCACAAGGTTGTTCGTGGGCTTTAACGGCCGGCGGGGCGCAAGGTTCCGCGGGGCCCAAGCCCCGTCCTAACCGCCTAGAATTCCAGCATCCCGGCGTCGCCGTCCTCGGTACCGAAGGCCAGCAGCGTGCCCTTGGCGTTCCAGGCCAACGCCGAGACCGGCTCGCCGCCGTTGCGGCGCACAAGAATTTCCGCGCCGTCCTCGAGCCGCACGATCAGTATGGTGCCATCGCTATAGCCCGCGGCCATGATGTCCTGCTTCGGATGACAGGCGACCATGGAGGCCCGCGCCTGCAGCGGCGCCAGCATCGCCGGCTCCTTGCCCATCGGTCCGTCCTTGCTGGTGAACGGCCAGATGATCACGGTGTCGGCGCCCGACGTAGCAAGACCCTTGCCGCCCACGCTCCACGACATCGAGCGGACGCGGCCGGGATAGCCGCTCATCCGCATGTGCCTGTTGTCGGCAAGCCGCCAGCCGTGCAGCGCCGGCTCGTGCATGCCGGTGACCAGAAATTTGTTGTCGGGGCTGAAGGTGACAGCAAGGTGCGAACCGGCCCATTCGAGATACTCCGGCTTCGCCGCCATGTTGGGAAACCACAGCGTCACGCCATTGTAATGGGCAACCGCCACGCGCAGGCCTTTCGGCGCGAACGCCAAGCCCGCCGACGGTCGAGGGCGCATCGAAGCTTTTCTCATCGCCCTTGCCGCTGCGGACGAACGCGGTTTTGCCCGCTGACCACGCCACCGCGCCCTCGGGATGCAGCGCGACATTGTCGATCCAGCGCCGCTTTGCGTCGGTGGTGAGCACCGTCACTTCGCCCTTGGCGTCGAGCGCGACGACCTTGCCATCGTCACCGCCGGTGACGATTCGCTTACCGTCAGACACGGCGCAGAGGATGGCGCCGCCGTGGACGGCGACGGTGGAGATTTCATCGCCTTCACCGACCATCGCCGCGGTTTCCTCGGCGCCGATAAACACCGCGGTGTCACCGAGGAAATGAATCGAGGTGACCGGCATGCCGACGGCGAGCTTCCGCACCTTGTCGGTGAGGGAAGCGATGGAGGGCGCGTCGCCCGGATCGAACTCTTTCATCACGTGGTAATACAGCTTTCAAAACCGTCGCGGATCATCTGCTGCGGCAATTCGCGGCCGATGAAGACGACGCGGCTTTCGCGCGCCTCGCCGTCCTTCCATTTCCGCTGGTGATCGCCCTCCAGCATCATGTGCACGCCCTGGAACACGTAGCGGTCGTCGTCGTCGGTGAAGGCGAGGATGCCCTTCGAGCGCAAAATCTTCTGGCCTTCGGTGGCGACGAGGTTTTGCAGCCAGGGCATGAATTTGGTCGGGTCGAGCGGCTTGTCCGACCGCAACGACAGCGATTGCATGTCCTCGTCATGGTAGTGCTTCAACCCGCCATGGCTGTGACTGTGATCGTGGCCATGGCCGTGATGATCGTGGTCATGGTGATGATCGTGCCCGTCGCCGGCGTCGAGGAATTCCGGCTCGATCTCCAGGATGCGATCCAGATCGAACGCGCCGCGCTCCAGCACGTCAGATAGCGCGACCTTGCAGCGCTCGGTGCGGTGCAGTTTTGCGTAAGGGTTGATGCCGCGGATCCGCGCCTCGACTTCGGCCAGTTCGGCCTTGGAGACAAGGTCGGTCTTGTTCAGCACGATGACGTCGGCAAAGGCGATCTGGTTCTTGGCTTCGGGGGCATCCTTGAGGCGGTCGCTCAGCCATTTGGCGTCAGCCACGGTCACGACCGCGTCGAGGCGCGCGTTCTTCTGCACGTCCTCATCGACGAAAAAGGTCTGCGCCACCGGGGCCGGATCGGCCAGTCCCGTCGTCTCGACGATGATGGCGTCGAACTTGCCCTTGCGCTTCATCAACCCGTCCAGGATGCGGACGAGGTCGCCGCGCACGGTGCAGCAGACGCAGCCATTGTTCATCTCGAACACTTCTTCGTCGGCGCCGATGATCAGATCGTTGTCGATGCCGATCTCGCCGAATTCGTTGACGATGACGGCGTATTTCTTGCCGTGGTTTTCCGACAGGATCCGGTTGAGCAGCGTGGTCTTGCCGGCACCGAGATAGCCCGTCAGCACGGTCACTGGAATTTTCTGGGACGAAGGTTCAGACATAACGGCTCCGGAACGGAATTGTAGCGCGCGCCGGCAAGCAGGGAGGCCCCTGCCCTATGGGCTCAGCGCGCTGGTCAGGGCCTTTATATTGTGCCTGACCATTGCAATGTAAGTGGGAGAATCGCCCTTTTCACCGGTCAGGCTGTCCGAATAGAGCGTTCCGCCGACCCTGGCGCCGGTCTCGGCCGAGATCCGGCCCATCAGGCGGGGGTCGGTGATATTTTCCAGGAAGACCGCCGGTATCTTGGCGGTCCTGACCTGGGTGATGATCCCTGCGATATCGCGGGCGCTGGCCTCGGATTCGGTCGAGACACCCAGCGGCGCGATGAATTCGACGCCATAGGCGGCGGCGAAATAACCGAAGGCATTGTGGGTCGAAATCACCTTGCGGCGGCCTTCCGGAATTTTCGCGATCGCCTCGCGCACCTCGCGCTCCAGCGCGTCGAGATCGGCCAGATAGGCTTGCGCCCTGGACTTGAAGGCTTCAGCGTCGGCAGGCGCTGCTGCCGCCAGCGCATCGCGGATATTGGCGACATAGATTTTTGCGTTTGCGACCGATTGCCAGGCGTGCGGATCGGCTTGCGAGCCGCGCTTGAGCGGCGCGATGCCTGTTGTCGCGGTCGCGACCGAAGCCTTGCCGCCGGCGGACTTCACCAGCCGCGGCAGCCAGCCCTCGAAGCCGAGACCATTGACGAAGACGAGTTTCGCATCCGCCACTTTTTTTGCATCCGAAGGCGTCGGCGCATAGACATGCGCATCGCTGTCGGGGCCGACCAGCGTGGTGACATCGACGCGATCACCGCCGACATTGCGGACGAAATCGCCGAGGATCGAGAAGCTGGCGACGACGTTGAGGGGATCCGCCGCGCGGACCGGGCCAACGGCCGCCAACATGGCGAGAGCGATGAGCCAGAGCCGGATCATGGCTACGCCTCGAGATGACGGCCGGGAAACATCTGCCGCACCAGGCCGCTGACGGGGCCGAACAACAGCGACGCCACGTAGATCCCCGCCGCGACCAGGATGATCGCAGGCCCCGAAGGAATCTTGGTCTGGAACGACAGCACCAGCCCGGCATAGCCCGAGACGATGGCGCTGACGACCGCGATGCAGATCATGCCGGTGATGTCGCGCGACCAGAACCGCGCAATGCCGGCGGGCAGGATCATCAGGCCGACGCCGAGCAGCGTGCCGAGCGCGTGAAAGCCGTTGACGAGGTTGATCACGACCAGCGCCAGGAACGCCAGATGCGCGGGCGCGCCGGCGCGCGAGACGGTGCGCAGGAACACTGGATCGACGCATTCGATCACCAGCGGCCGGTAGATCACCGCCATCACCAGAAGCGTAATGGTGGCGTTGAAGGCGATGACGAGCAGGGTCTGGTCGTCCATCGCCAGGATGTTGCCGAACAGCACGTGCAGCAGGTCGATATTGGTGCCCTTGACGGAAACGATGGTGACGCCGAGCGCCAGCGACACCAGATAGAAGGTCGCAAGCGAGGCGTCCTCCTTCAATTCCGTATGGCGCGCGACAAGGCCTGCAAGCAGCGCGACCGTAAAGCCCGCGATCAGCCCGCCCGTCGTCATCGCGAACAGATTGAGCCCGGAGACGAGGAAGCCGATCGCGGCCCCGGGCAGGATCGCGTGCGCCATGGCGTCGCCGACCAGGCTCATCCGCCGCAGCATCAGGAAGACGCCGATGGGTGCTGCACCCAGCGCGAGCGCGATCACGGCGGCGAGCGCGCGGCGCATGAACTCGAATTCGGTGAAGGGCGCGATCAGCGCGTCATAAAACATCAGGCGGCCCGCGGCGGCCTGACGTCCACGGCGCAGGCGGCCGCCGTGTCGTCGAACGCCTCGCACATCCGCCGCGCCTCGGTGAGGTTTTCGACGGTCAACACTTGCGCGGTAGCGCCCCACGCCACCGGCCCGCGCGCCAGCAGCAGCGTCTCCGGGAAATGGCTCGCGCACCAGATCCATGTCGTGCAGCGCCGCCAGCACCGTGCGCCCCTCGCCGTGCCAGCGCCGCACCAGCGCCAGCAGGTCGGCCGAGGTTTTGGCGTCGATGGCGTTGAACGGCTCGTCCAGCACGATCAGCCGCGCGTCCTGCAGCAGCGCGCGCGCAAACAGCATGCGCTGCATCTGGCCGCCGGACAGCGTGCCGATCGAGCGGTTTTCAAAACCGTTGAGGCCGACCGCGGCGAGCGCCTGCGTGATCTTGTCCCGCGCCGGCTTGCCCATGCCGCCGAAAAAGCCGGTCGTGCGCCACAGGCCGGTGCCGACCAGGTCGAACACCGAGATCGGAAAGGTCCGGTCGATGTCGACGCTTTGCGGCAGATAGGCGATGTCGCGGATATCGAGGCCGCCGAGATCGATCGAGCCTGCGAGCGGCTTCAGGATGCCGGCGAGCCCGCGAAACAGCGTCGACTTGCCGGCGCCGTTCGGCCCGACCACCGCCAGCAGCGCCCCCTGCGCGACCTCGCCATTGAGGTGATGCACCGCCGGATGGCGGTCGTAGCCCAGCGTGACGTCGCGGAATTTGATCTGCGCGGCCATGCTCACCTCATCGCCACCAGGACGACGGCCCACAGGCCGGCGCTGACGGCGAGCGCCGCGGCGAGGCGGGCGGTCACGGTCATCCGCAGGATCGACCACGGCGCGGCCTGCGCCGGATGCGGCGTCGCCGGGCCGTGGGAATGGGCATGGCCATGGTGATGGCCGTGGTCGTGGGAATGGTCGTGAGGCATGAGGAGACGTTATAATATAACATTACAGGAGTCCACGATCACTAGGGCATTCAGGACTGCCGATAAGTGATCCGGGGATACCACGCGTCGGTGTTTTCCCACTGAAGACCAGAGGCTTCGCGACATTGCGATAGCGTGGTTGTCACCGAGAAGGGCTGGGCACCGATAGATCGAGATGAGGCGGTGAGATGGATCAGTGCTGCGGATTACCCTCGCAGCAGACATAAACCAGAGCATTCGCGACGGAAACAAACGTGTTGGGCCAGGCCGCCAAAACAGCGACCTGGCCCCGCGTTTCGATAAAACAATTCTACTGGCAATTGTACATTATGCTGTCCCCGCCCTTGATCGCGGTACCAGGCGTGCAGCCAATGCCATTGCGCGCTGCGTAGTCAGCCCAGCCGGCGTAGCTGTACCCAAGACCGCTCCAGGGGCCACCGTAGTAGTAGGCCCTCACAGCGTACCAGGAGCCCGGCTCGACATAGGCCGCGTTCACGGCATAGCCACGTGTGATATAGACCCGCTGTTGCGCCTCGGCTTTACCGACCGACAGCGATACGCCACCTTGCTCGGACCAGCCAGGCGAAAGCAATGCCGCACATGCGAACGTCGATGCGGCAACTGCCACCGTTCTCAAGGTCGTTTTCATGCAGTCCTCCATTAGGTAGTTAGGTCCCCGCGCTAAAACGTGCTTCGGCTGGTGGAGCGCCCCTTGACATATATCAAGCTCTCCGGCCGTCCGGTTCGGGCATGAGCATAGCCGCTGGCGACGGGCGGACCTCGGCAGCCCGCCGCGAAGCTGAAGCAAAGTTTCGGCTCCATTGACGTTAGGTTGGATCAAGCCATACCGCAGCGCCTTCGCCTTGGTGCCGCCCTCCAGGCCCGCGCCGCAATCTAACGGAGGATCGGTAGCTGCAAGCACCGCACTGCTGCACCAAATAAAAACCCGGGCTCACGCCCGGGGTCTTCATTTCAAACAACACACCGCGCCGCCGCGCAATCGTATTCACATCGTTCAGAACTTGTAGGCCAGTCCCAGACGCGCCGTGTGCAGATGATCGTGGAATGTATAGGGGCTCGGCTGCGTCGCAGGCGGAACGCCACCGCTGCCGTCGCCGAGATCGAACACCGTCTTGTTCTCGAACTGCATGTAGAGATATTCGCCGCGGATGGTCCAGTTGTTGGTGAGGGCATATTCGACACCACCGCCGGCCGCCCAGCCCAAGCGCGTCGAATTGCTGCGGCCGATATGCTCGGGATCGGGCGTCGGGAAATCATCCAACGCTTCATTCTTGATGCTGGCGACGGCCAAGCCGCCCTTGGCGTAGAACAACGCGCGATCGACGGCCACGCCAAGCCGGCCCGTGAAAGCACCATAGCCGCCGTAGCTGGTCTCGAACCGGTGATCCGTTGCAATCGCCGAGAACACCGTATGTCTGGCGCCGATATAACCGCCTTCCGCTTCGAGACCGAAGACGAAGGAATTGACCTGCCAGTTGTAACCGATGAAGCCGCCGCCGAAGGCGCCATTCACGTCGTGGGCGATGCTTTCGCAGCTCAGACCGCCGCCGCAATCCAAGGCGTCAGGCAGGCCAACGTCGGTCCTCGATCGGCCCCACGCGTAACCCACGTGGCCGCCGACGTAGAAGCCGCTCCAGCTAAAAACCGTTGCCGCAATTGGCGGCGCCTTGACGGGCATCCGTGCCGCCAAATCGGCGGCCATCGCCGAAGCCGGAAGGAAGACGCTCAAGGCAATACAACTTAAAAATCTTCTCATGGCGGCCCCTTATCGTGAATCAACCCCATGCGCTAATGTTCGTTCTATAAGGTGCTTCGGCCGGGAAAACTGTTGTTCCCGTACAACTACGGTTTGGAATTCGTTAGTGCGGCAAGTTCGCCACAGCGCACTGGAGCACAGGTTCAGGCCACGATATCGGCGATCACCCGCGCCGAACGACGTCAATCTTGGCCGCGACTCGCCGATCAAGAAGCCGGCCGCCCGCGCCGGCTAAGCTGCAGTCAGGATTTCTTGGAAAGAAAATGTTCGTCGAAGGCAAGCCGCGGTGTCGCGCGTGCCGGCAGTCATCGCGCCCGGCAGTCAAGATGACTGCCAACCACGGCAGCATCAGTTTCGAACGCCGATCGACGCGACCGCCGAACGGATCATTCGCGTGACCGCGTCGGTGTAGCGGGAGCCGTTGAGATTGACATCAACGACCCACAGGATGAACACGGCAACGAATGCGGCGGTGATGGCTTTCATGCATTCATAACGATGAGGGTGTGGCCAGGGTTCCGGGCTGCGAGTCTTTCTGCGAAGGAAGATGGCACCAAAACTGCGGAATTCCTGATACATTTCCTGCGCGGCAAACTCAAGGCCGCCCAATCGCCATCGCGATCGCCGCGGCCAGAAATGGAAACGGCACCGAGACCGCCGCGCGAAACCAGACGAATCGGGCCGGCATAAACGGAATTTCCCACAGGATCATGCGCTGGAAGGCGAACAGCGCCCAGGCCACGACATAGGCGATCACCTGCGGCGGGCCGCCGCCGACTTTCAACGCGACCGCGCCGATCGAGAAGCCGACCACCGGACCGCCGGGAGTGGCCGCACCCGCGATGACGGCGGTCAGGACGCCGAACCAGCCGCTGTCAGGCCCGAGCCAGCCGGTGATGACTTCCGGCGGGATCACGGCGGCGATGTAGCCGGAGCCGATCACGCCGAGCGCAATGCGCGGCACGATGTTGATGAAATCCATGCTGCCTTCGCGCACCGACGACACCAGCACGACGCGGCCGCGCTGCCAGGCCATGAAGCCAAGGATCAAGACCGAGCCCCACAGGGTGACGTCGATGATCAGCGCGGAGATGTTCACGAGGGCTCGCCCTTCGGGTACATCCGCACGAAGACGAAGCGGCCGAGCGCGCCGGCCAGCACCGGGATCGGCAGCGAGATCACGATCCGCCACAGCGTGAAGTCGACGCCGAGGATCGGCAATTCCCAGGCTACCGCGCGGCCGTAGCCGATCAGCGTCCAGCTCACCACCATGGCGATGGTGGCGCCGAAATCGGCGCCGACGGTGAGCAGCGCCGCCGCCACCGGATAGGCGGTGAAGGGACCGCCGGGCAGGATCGCGCCGAACGCCGTGCCGATCAGCAATCCCTTCAGCCCGGACTTCGGCCCCAGCGATCGGGAGACCTTGTCGTGCGGCAGAATTTCCGCGATGAAGCCGCCGAGCAGGCAGCCGGCCAGCACGCGCGGCATGATCTCCCCGAACAGCCAGAGATCATGGGTGAGGATCTTGAGCACGCCATCGATGCCGTCGCGCCGCCAGACCAGGCCTGCGCAAACCACCACCAGCGCGCCGATCACGATCATCGACCAGCCGACCGGCTTGCGGGCGCGCCGCGGCTTCGGCTCGGCGTCATCGGCAGGCGCCGGGTCTTTTATCGGATGTTCTGACAAGGGCGATGGGTTTTGCGGGGTGATGCGGTTCTACCCTGCTTAGTCCCGCCATGGTGGCGACGCAAACGGAAGCTCGCACGATACCCATGCGGATCTCAGGCATGCCCATGCGAGGACGTCACGTGGCCCGGTAAGTTACGGGCCAACCGCTCAGGTGAACTGGCGGACCAGCGCAAGGCCGGCAAACAGCCCGGCAATCGAGAGCACGACCGAGCCTATGACGTAAAGCGCCGCAAGGCCAAGTTCGCCGCGCTCGTAGAGCAGCGCCGCGTCGAGCGAGTACGCCGAAAAGGTGGTGTAGCCGCCGAGGATGCCGGTCATCAGAAACAGCCGCCAGGGCTGCGACGCCTCGCCCTTGAAGGCGAGATAGCCCGCGATCAGGCCCATCACGGTCGAGCCCGTGATGTTGATGATGAAGGTGCCCCAGGGAAATCCGGTGCCCATGCAGCGGGCGCAGGTGACGTTGATGAAATGGCGCAGACTTGCGCCAAGCCCGCCACCGACAAAGACCAGCAAATAGCTCATCGCAGCATTTTCCAAATCGGCGAAATCAACCCGGCTTGCTGCTTTTGCCGCAGGTGAGCGATCCTCGCAAGGATCGGGAAAGCACGGCCGCAACGAAAAAAGGCGGCAGCCGCAGCTACCGCCCCTTCCGAAGTTTACTCCGTCGTCATCCCTTGCGGCGCGAAACCGACGAACCTCAGATGCGCAATTGCGCATCGGGGAATCTCGAGAATTCCGCACCGTAGATTCGATGCTTTCGCATCGCCCCGGAATGACGGTGTGTCAGACGCCGGCCTTGCCGTACAACTCGTCAACATAGTCCCAGTTGATCAGGCTGTCGCAGAACGCCTTCAGATAGTCGGGACGGCGGTTGCGGTAGTCGATGTAGTAGGAGTGCTCCCAGACGTCGCAGCCGAGAATCGGCGTCGCGCCGTGGACCAGCGGGCTCTCGCCGTTTGCGGTCTTGGAGATTTCGAGCTTGCCGTTCTTGACCGACAGCCAGCACCAGCCGGAGCCGAACTGGCCGACGCCGGCGGCGGCGAAATCGGTCTTGAACTTGTCGAGACCGCCGAGGTCTTCGGTGATCTTCTTTTCCAGACGGCCGGGCAGCTTGCTGCCGCCGCCGTTCGGCTTCATCCAGTTCCAGAAATGCAGGTGGTTGTAGTGCTGGCCGGCATTGTTGAACACGGCCGGATTCTTGCCGAACGAACCCTTCACGATCTCTTCCAGGGACTTGCCTTCGAATTCGGTCCCCTTGATCGCGTTGTTTCCGTTGGTCACGTAAGCCTGGTGATGCTTGTCGTGGTGATATTCCAGCGTTTCCTTGGACATGTGGGGCGCAAGGGCGTCGTGGGAATAGGGAAGATTGGGCAGCGTGAAGGTCATGGGTGATGTCCGAACTGATGGGAGACTAAATCTAACGGGAACCCTTATAGAAGGTTCCATTGCGGTTAAACACCGCAATTTGGCAAAACAGAAGCCGTCTTGCGTAACGCCCCTCCGCGTCCAGCGTATGACGGACGGGGCACCCGCGACGAGGAGCGACATGAGCATCGAGATCGACGTCCTGAACGGGAACGCATCATGGCCACGGGCTGAGCCGCTGATGCAGGCGGTCTGGCCGCGCGAGGTGATCGAAAAATTGCCCTGGGGCCATATCAAATGGGCCCACGCCGATCTGCGCGTACTGATTGACGCACCGGAGGACGCGCCCCAATCGGGTCTTGCCTGCCATGTCGGTATCTATTTCCGCACCGCCATGTGGGACGGGCGCAAGGTCGAGATCGGCGGTATCGGCGGCGTTTCGACGCGGGCGGATTGCCGGGGGCGCGGCTACGCCACGCTGGCGCTGAACGCCGCGATCAGGACCATGCGCGATCACGAGGCGGTGCGCTTTGCGATGCTGTTCTGCGAGCCGCACAATGAAGCGTTCTACCAGGCGCGCGGCTGGCATCCGTTCCAGGGCGAGGTCTATGCCGAGCAGCCCGGTGGAAGAATTCGCTTCGAAGCGATGGCGCCATATGTGTTCGATTTCACCCGCAAGCCGCGCGACGGAATAATCGACCTATGCGGCCTGCCGTGGTGACCCCTGCGCGGTGCGCGGGTAGCTTGCGCTGGCGCCGCCGGATAATATGTCAGCCATAATTTATTGGATTTGGATGACCTGCAACGTATGACCATTGACGCCCCGCTCGACATGCGCCCCGCCGCGGTTCCATCCGCGCCGATCAACGGCCTGCTCGCCTCGCCGATCCTGCCGACGCTGTTGAAGCTCGCGCTGCCCAATGCGATCGCCATGGTCGGCACCACGCTGGTTGCCGTCGCCGAGACCTCCTATATCGGCCGGCTCGGCACCGAGCCGCTCGCCGGCATCGCGCTGGTGTTTCCCTTCGTGATGCTGACGCAGATGATGTCGGCGGGGGCGATGGGCGGCGGCGTTTCCTCCGCGATCAGCCGTGCGATCGGCGCGGGGAATCGCGAACGCGCCGCGACGCTGGCGCTGCATGCCGCGATGATCGGCGCCTGCGCCGGAATCTTTTTCACCACGATGATGCTGACCTTCGGCCGCGCATTCTACACGCTGCTCGGCGGACGCGGCGGCGTGCTCGAACAGGCCATGCAATATTCGCACGTGCTGTTCTCCGGCGCGATCGCGATCTGGCTGGTCAACACCCTGGCCTCGGTGGTGCGCGGCACCGGCGACATGCGGATTCCATCGGTAACGCTGATCGGCACCGCGCTGGTGCAGATCGCGGTCGGCGGCGCGCTCGGCCTTGGGCTGTTCGGCCTGCCGAAATTCGGCATGGCTGGCGTTGCCTCCGGCCAACTCACCGCTTTCACGCTCGGCGCGCTGTTCCTGGCCTGGTATCTCGTCAGCGGCCGCAGCCGGCTGGCGCTGAACTTCAAGGGCTTCAAATTCCAGCGCGACATGTTCTTCGACATTCTGAGGGTCGGCGCGGTGTCCTGCCTGTCGCCGCTGCAGACCGTGCTGACGGTGCTGATCTTCACCAAAATCCTGGCCGGCTACGGCACCGAGACGTTGGCCGGCTATGGCATGGGCTCGCGGCTGGAATTTCTGCTGACGCCGATCGCGTTTGCGTTCGGCGTTGCCTCGGTGCCGATGGTCGGCATGGCAATGGGCGCGGGGCTGGTGACGCGCGCGCGGCAGGTGGCGTGGACCGCAGGCGCAGCGGCCGCCATCACCGTCGGCACCATTGGACTTATCGTTGCGGCCATGCCGTTCCTCTGGGTTTCGCTGTTCACCAGCGATCCCGGCGTCACTGCCGCGGCGTCTTCCTACCTGATGTTGGCAGGCCCGCTGTTCGCATTTTTCGGGTTGGGCGCCTGCCTCTATTTCTCGTCGCAGGGGGCCGCGAAGGTCGGCGGTCCGGTCATGGCCGGTACCGCGCGGCTGCTGATCGTCGCCGGCGGCGGCTGGTGGCTGGCCTCGGCGGGCGCGCCGGCATGGACCCTGTTTGCGCTGGTAGGCCTCGCAATGGTCGTTTACGGCCTCGGCACGGCGCTGTCGATCCGCCTCACCCGCTGGGGCAAATGATCGGACAGGTTGCAAGCCAAACTTAATGTGAAGTTGCACGAATCTGATTTGTTGCTATGCAAGCCTGCTTTTTTGGGGAATGAATCATGGCTTGCAGGACGGCTTTTATCATCGCGATCGCGGCGGCGTTGCTGGCCGCCCCCTCGGCTCGCGCGCAGGGCGCCGGTGAGCCGACCGGCGTGTGGCTGACACAGTCCGGCGACGCGCGGGTCAAGGTCAGCAAATGCGGCGGCGGTCTCTGCGGCGTGATTGTCGGCCTCAAGGAGCCGATCGATCCGGCCACCGGCAAGCCCCAGGTCGATGACAAGAATCCAAACCCGGCACTGAAGAAGAGGTCGATGATCGGCCTGCCGCTGTTCAGCGGCATGCAGCCCTCCGGTCCCAACAAATGGTCGGGCCAGATCTACAACGCCGATGACGGCTCCAATTATGCCAGCAGTGTCTCGGTGGCGGGTCCGGATACGTTGCGGGTGGAAGGATGCGTCGGCGCGCTCTGCGGCGGCGAGACCTGGACGCGGGTGGG
Organism: uncultured Alphaproteobacteria bacterium; assembly: GCA_963770135.1. Lineage (GTDB taxonomy): Bacteria > Pseudomonadota > Alphaproteobacteria > Rhizobiales > Xanthobacteraceae > Bradyrhizobium. The sequence continues at coordinate 21,965 of CAVYOM010000031.1, forward strand.
ACGGTAAGCCGGATTCATCGATCCCGTATCACGCTCGCGTAGCATTGAATAGAAGCATGGATCCAATAATCGCCGGGACCAGTCCGACAAACATCCATACGCCGAGGACGATTGCCAGCTGCTCATGGCTTGCTTGCAATGCAAAGTAGCCGAGCGCCAAAGTCGGAGTCAGCAGCACCGACGCGAGTACAATAGAGAAGGTTTTCAGTATCATATTCCCGGCCTCCGCATCGTAAGCTACCTAAGATAGAGTAAAGGATGCGTTTAGTTCGTAGGGTGGGCAAAGCGCAGCGTGCCCACCATTCAAAGCAACGAACTGGAGAGATGGTGGGCACGCTGCGCTTTGCCCACCCTACGAAGTCTAAGCCGCCATCGCCTTGAGCGCGGTCGCCGCCGAGGCATAGCCGCCGCGGGCGCCGTCGATGAAATGGACGTGGTCGCTGCGCATCACCGAGGGCGTGAAGCAGGTCATCATCGCCGCATCCTGCCGGTGCAGGCCGTAGCGCACGATCCGGTTCGAGGCCGCGTCGGCCAACAGATCTGCGAGCGCGCGCTCCAGCTCTTCCGTGCAGTCGAGGATCATCCGCAGGCCGTCGTCATATTTGCGGAAGTCGGAATTTTCCACCACCTGCTGCACGTAATTCTTCGGCACGAAATTGCCGACCTTGATGCCGAAGCGCATCACGACATAGGCCCACAGCGTCACCGCGAGAACGACGGTGCGTCGCTTCAACAGCGGGCCGCCGCGCGCGGCGCGCGCCTCATACTCGATGCCGGCCGGCGGCCAGCGCAGCGGCGGCCCGCCCGGCGGCACCGGCCGGCCGGCATCCGGAGACTTTTCGACCAGGCGGATGATGTCCTCGATCACCTTGCGAAACGCGCGCGGATCGGCGCCGCTGGCCGGCACCACCAGCACCGACAGGATGAGCCCACGCGTGGAAGGAATTTCCTCGAATCGGCACGACAGGCCGGACAGATCGGGCTGCGTGCCGGGTGGGGCCGCCGGGACCGCGAACTCGCCGCGTTTCATCGCGGCATCCGCCCATCCCAGACCTCCGCCGGAAAACATCGCATAGGAGAGGTTGGGCGACGGCCCGAAACGCGCCACGCGCACGTCGAGGCCCTGCGCACGCACCGCCCGCACCGGCACCATCGCCACCCGCATCACGAGATTGAGGCTCTCCTCGACCCAAATCGCGGTCGCCGCCAACGCCTCTCGCGCCCGCTCCAGATCATCGGGCGACACCGCAAAGCTCGCGCCATCGCCGCCGAACACGAACGGGAATTCGCGTCCTTCGAGCGCGTTGGTGACCGCGGCGATAACGGAGGCACCGGCCATGTTGACCGCCTTGTAGCGCTGGTTCGCGATCGCCTTGGTCGATTCCACGATGTCGGCGACACCGAGGGTCCAGTCGTCCGGCAACGGCGCATACATCGCCGGGTCCATCAGGCTGCCAAAGCCGCGAAAGACCGGGATCGCGCCGTAGAAAATGTCGGTGCCGTCAGGCGTCGTCATGGCGATGAGGCTGCCCCGGAGTTCCAGCTTTCTAGCAGATACGGCCGATTTTGAAATTCGGTTCGCGACAGATCGTCCTACCCCTTCACGATTCCGCGCAGCACCAACTGGTTCAGCCGGTTGGCAAATGCCGCCGGGTCTTCCGGCAACTCGCCATCGAGGATCTGCGCCTGCTCCAGCAGCAGGAACGACAGGTCTTTGGCCGCCTCCTTGTCGCCGGTGATCGCCGCCACCAGGGGATGGCGCATGTTGATCTCGAGAATCGGCCTGGTGGTGGGCGCCTTGTTCTGCATCGCCAGCAGCCGCTCGAGCATGCGGTCATGCGCATCGCCGCCGGCGACCAGGCATGACGCGCTCGCCGTCAACCGCTGCGAGGCGCGGACGTCGGAGACGCGCTCGCCGAGCGCATCCTTGATCAGCGTAATCGTCGTGGCTTCATCCGCGCCGGGCTCGTCCTTGTTGTCGTCGGCCTTGTCGTCCAGCAGCGGGATCAGGGCGAAATCGATATCGCCCTGGCTCAGCGACTTCAGCGGCTTGCCGCCGAAATCGAGCGGCGCCGAGGTCCAGAACGCATCGACCGGATCGGTCAGCAGCAGCACCTCGATGCCGCGTGCGGTCGCGGATTCCAGCTTCGGGTTGGCCTTCAGGCGTTCGACACTCTCGCCGGTGAGATAATAGACGTCGGTCTGGTTCGGCTTGAGGTCCTCGACATATTGCTTGAGCGAACGCTTTTCGCCGTTGGTCGTGGTGAAGCGCGACAGGCCCAGCAATTTCTCGCGGCGCTCGAAATCTTCCCAGATACCTTCCTTGATCACGGGGCCGAACGCGTCCCAGATTTTTGCGAACGCTTCCGGCTCCTTCTCGCCGAGGTTTTCCAGTTCCGATATCACGCGGCCGGTGACGGCTTTGCGGATCTGGGTGAGCTGCGGATTGTTCTGCAGCATCTCTCTGGAGATGTTGAGCGGCAGATCCTCGCTGTCGATCACGCCGCGGATGAAACGCAGATAGGCCGGCAGGATATCGGCGTCGTCGGCGATGAAGACGCGGCGGACATAGAGCTTGACCTTGCCCTTGCGCGCCTGGTCGAAAAGGTCGAACGGCTTGGTCGACGGCGCGAACAGCAGCACCGCATAGGACTGCCGGCCCTCGGCGCGATAATGCAGCGTCATCGCCGGCTCGTCGAAGGCGCCGGCGATCGACTGATAGGCCTGCTTGTAGTCCTCCGTCGAGAGTTCCGATTTCGGCCGCTGCCACAGCGCGCTGGCCGAATTGATCTGGCGCGGCTCGCCCTCCTCCGGCACCAGTTCGATCGGAAACTGGATGTTGTCGGACCAGGCGCGGACGATGCGCTCGATCTCGTGGGTCTCGATATATTTTTGCGCATTCTCTTTCAGATGCAGGACGATCTCGGTGCCGCGCGTCACCCGCCCGGCATCCTCGTCGCTACCTTGCGCAATTTCAAATCCGCTGCCGCCCGAGGACGACCAGACAAAAACCTGATCCGAACCGGCGCGGCGGCTGGTGACGACGATGCGATCGGCCACCATGAACGCCGCATAGAAGCCGACGCCGAACTGGCCGATCAGATTGGTGCCGTCCTTGGCCTCGGTGAGGCGGGACAGAAAGGACTTTGTGCCGGAGCGTGCGATGGTGCCGAGATTGTCGATCAGCTCCTGCCGGTCCATGCCGATGCCGCTGTCGACCACGCCAAGCGTATTGGCCGTCTTGTTCGGCACGATGCGGATTTTCGGCGGCGCACCGTCGGCGATCAGCTCGGGCGCGGATATCGCCTCATAGCGCAGCTTGTCGCAGGCGTCCGATGCGTTCGAAATCAGCTCGCGCAGGAAGATGTCGGTCTCCGAATAGACCGAGTGCACCATCAGGTTCAGAAGCTCGGCAACCTCGGCCTGGAATGGCTGGGATTCGGGGGCGGTGGTGGTTGTCATCTGGGGCTCGCTGGGAACAGGGCAAAAGCAAAGCCCTGATATAGCGATACCATCTGGGGTGGCAAGATTTAGCGTCGCCGCAACCCCATACCGCCCCCCCTCACCTCTCGACAAAAGCGCGCTGGAATTGATCCATAATCGGCTTGAGCAGGTAGCTCAGCATGGTCCGGCTGCCGGTCTGCATGAACACTTCCGCGGGCATGCCCGAGCTTAGCTGCAGCCCGGCCAGCCGCCGGCGCTCCTCTTCCGGCAGCATGATGCGGACCGTGAAATAGGACGTGCCGCTCTGCTGGTCCTTCGTGGTGTCGGGCGAGACATAGGACACCTGGCCGATCAACTGAGGTGTCACCCGCTGGTTGAAGGCCGAGAAGCGGACAAAAGCCTGCTGGCCCTTGCGCACCTGGTCGATGTCATTCGGCTGCAACTTGGCCTCGATCTGCAGATCATCGGAGTCCGGCACCACCTCCATGACGGCGTCGCCGGCGCGAATCACGCCGCCGATGGTGTGCGCGTTCAACTGGTGGATCACGCCCGACGCCGGCGCGCGCATCTCGATGCGCTCGAGGATGTCGCGGGCCGCGACGCTTCGTTCGCTGAGTTCGGCTTCCTTGCCCTGCGCCTCGCCGAGATCCTTGACGACTTCGGTGCGGACATCCTGGTCAAGCCTGACCAACTGCAGCTTCGCCTCGTCGACCTTGGTCTTGGTCTCGGCGATAGTGGAGATCAACTGGCCCCGTTCACCCTCGATCCTGGCGCTCTCGCGCTGCAAGGCCGTCAGCCGTGCGATCGGCACGAGACGCTTATCGAACAGCTCCTGCACGCCCGTGAGTTCGCCCGTGATCAACTCCAGTTGCTTGGCCTTGGATGCGACCTGCGCCTCGAGGCCCACGATCTCCTCGCCAAGCTGCGATACCTTGCTCTTGAGCAGTTCCTTCTGGCTCTCGCGGGCGGTCGTACGCGCCCGGAACAGCGATGCCTCAGAAGCCAGCACCGTCTTGACGTTATTGTCGTCCAGTCGGCCCGACATTTCCGGCGGGATCGCCGGCCGGGGCAGACCATCGCGCTCGGCGACCAGCCGCGCGCTCTTCGCCCGCACTTCGTCGAGTTGCTTGCTGACCACCTGGAGGCTGGCCTGTGCCTGCGTCGAGTCCAGCCGCAGCAGCAGATCGCCGGCATTGACCCGCATGCCGTTATGGACCGGGATCTGCGCGACCACGCCGCCGGTCGGATGCTGGACGGTCTTGACGTTGGACTGCACCACCAGATTGCCCGGCACCACGACGGCACCCGACAACGGCACCAGCGTCATCCAGCCGCCTGCCACCCCGCCGACGACGAGCAGCGCCCGCAAGCCCGTGCGCAATTCGCCCTCGAAGGCGTGCGCCGCCCGCTGCACGATGCTGTCGCCGGGCGCGCCCGCCACATCCGTCGATCCGTCGCGATTGGCCAAGAATGCGACGCCGGCGGTCAGGCCGTTGCGGACGACGTTCGTCACGGAACGTTCGCGCAGCACCGGGCCTGCCGGGCTCGGCGGCGCCAATTGAGGCGCCTCAATGCGGGGCTGCAGCCGTGGGTCGTCGATCGACAACACGTCCGGCCTCGACCTCGGTATATTCATGAGCGATGGATCGTCGGGCGCAATGATCGGGCCGCGTGCCTGCCGTTCATTCGGCCAGAAATTATTTGCCGGAGCATTGCCTGTCGGAGCGCGCATGCCGTCCGCCGGTGGCGGGGTCATGAACTGCGGATCGCGCGCGCTGCGTCTGCGCGGCGCCGGCGGCTCGGGATCGAGAACCTCGGACTGGGATCCGAACGGGCCGAGCCAATCCAGCACCCGGCCCATCTTGCTTTTCTTTTTCGACCGCTTCGGCCGGGCCTGCCGCGGACGCCGGGATCCCGGGCGTCCTTCGTCGTTCGCCGGGCGGCGAAGCGGCGGCCGCTGGTCCTGCTGATTGTCGAGTTCGAAAGCCTGCCGCAATCGCTGCAGTTCGAGGATCAGCGCCTGGCCCTGGGGCGCCGCGGCATCCTCATCCGTTCCGCCGAACCGGCGGCGCGCGCCTCTTTCATCGGCATGCACGTGATCAAAACCCTTCATGATGGAACACTCTCGGCAAGTGACGGGCGCTGTTCTGCCTTGGCTTGCGGCGCGGGCTGCGGCGATCCCGGCACCCCCTTGCCACCGGCGTTGCGGACACGTGCGAACACTTCCGCGCTCGGGCCGAACGCGATCGCCTTGCCTTCGTAGAGCACCATCGTCATGTCCAGCGCGGAGAGCGCGCTCGGGCGATGCGAGATGACGACGACGATGGATTTGCTCTGGCGCATGATTCCGATGGCGCGCGTCAAGGCATTCTCGCCGTCGGCATCCAGATTGGCATTGGGCTCATCGAGCACGAGCAGGAAGGGATCGCCGAATACCGCCCGCGCCAGGCCAACCCGCTGCTTCTGGCCCGCCGACAGCGACATGCCGCCCTGCCCTATTCGCGTCGCATAGCCCTCCGGCAGGCGCAGGATGATGTCGTGAACACCGGCGATCTGGGCGGCCTTCAGGATGGCGTCCGAGTTCGCGTTTTCGTCGAAGCGGCAGATGTTCTCCGCCACGGTGCCGTCGAACAGGCCGACATCCTGCGGCAGATAGCCGATGTGGCGGCCGAGGTCCTCGTTGCGCCATTGATCGAGCGCCGCGCCGTCGAGCCGCACGGCGCCGCGATGCGCCGGCCAGATTCCAACCAGCGCCTTTGAGAGCGAGGTCTTGCCCGATGCGCTTGCGCCGAGCAGCGCGAGCCCCGAGCCGGCCTTGAGCGAAAACGAGACGCCCGACACGATCGGCATGTCGAAACCCGGTGCCGCCACCGCGAGATTCTGCACGGACAATTCGCGGCCGGGCCGCGGTAACTTCACTGGCGGCGTGGGAGGCTGCGCCGTCGCCTTCAAGATGTCGCGCAGACGCGCAAGGCCCTGGCGGGCGGCGGACAGTTGCTTCCAGGTGCCGAGCGCGATTTCGACGGGCGCGAGCGCGCGGCCCATCAGGATCGAGGACGCGATCATGATGCCGCCCGACGCCTTGTCGGCGACGACGAGATAGGCGCCCATGCCCAGCATTCCCGATTGCAGGATGTAGCGCAGCACCTTCGCGCTCGAGCCGAGATTGGCATAGACGTCGGTGGCGCGGATGTTTTCCTGCAAATAGCGCTCGTTGGCCTGCGACCAGCGCGCCGTCAGCCGGTCCGTCATGCCAAGCGCGCGAACGATTTCCGCGTTGCGCTGCGTTGCGTCCGCCAGCACCTGCCGCTGCGCGTTCAAGTCCGACGCCGCCTTGGTCGCGCCGCGCGAGATCCGCTCGGTCACCAATGTCATGGCAATGATCGCCGCGGTGCCAAGCAGCGCCGTGAAGCCGATCAGCGGATGGAACAGAAACAACCCGATCAGAAAGATGGGAATCCACGGCATATCGAGGAACGCCGTCGGCCCCATGCCTGACATGAAGGTGCGCACCTGGTCGAGATCGCGCAGCGGCTGCTGCATCAGGACCGGCTTCACCCCGCGCAGCGGCAGAGTGGCGAGCGCCGAATGGATCGACCCCTGCAGCGCGCCATCGAACAGCGTTGCGATCCGGCACAACATCCGCGATCGCATCGCGTCGAAATATCCCTGCACCAGGTAGGCGATCAGCACCATCAGGGACAGACCGAACAGTGTCGCGAGGTTGCGGCTCGGAATCACCCGGTCGTACACCTGCAACATATAGAGGGAGCCCGACAGCATCAGGATGTTGATGACGCCGCTGAACACGGCGACGCCGATCATGCGGCGCGCGCTCGCGCGCAGGGCGCTCGCGACGGGATCGTCGGCGGCCAGCGTCGAAAGCAGCCCCGAAATGGCGCGTGGCGTCGACGCTGCCCGCGCTCGATACTGTGCCTGCCCCTGAGCGATACTCATTGAACTGCCCTTCGACCCGCGCGAGCGTCGGGTTTCCCTGCAAGCCTCCTTGCCGCGCGATGCAGACCATTTTTCGACGAGAATGCGACGAATGCCGATTGTTCAAGTTCGCTCGCGGGTAGAAAGGTGGCAAACGCCGCGTTGTGGCCTGTCCGAGCGGCGTCGCTGAGCAAAATTCCAGCACGGGAGAGTCGACCATCCGGATTCGCGCGGAGGACGTCGATAACGGCTGCAATTTCCTTCCCTTGCGCGGGTTTCATTCGCCTCTTTTCGGCGCGGCGCGCGTCATCGATTCGTCCGTCTATGACCTTGCTTCGGCGCTCAATGGTCGCCGTGTGGGCCGAATGACGCCACGAAGCTAAACGATCCTTCACCGTGCGCACATCCTGCTCCCTGGCGGATGACGGCGGTCACGCGTCAATGAATTCGACTGGATGACAGGGGACCAAGAATGGCTCGTTTCACTCTTAAGGGAGATCAGCGCCGCGTCGATCTCGAGCAGCCGATCGACGAGGCCCCGAGCCCGCCGGTTGCCCCCGCTCCTCCGTCCGCGACACCGCCGGAGGAAGCGCCTCCGCTCATCGATACGCCCTCACCATCCACCGCTCCGACTTTCTCCGGGCTCGGCACGACCTTCAACAACGCCATTCAAGCGCCCGTGAGCAGCCTGCCGCAAACCCCGGTTGACCAAGGGACCCAGGGGACGGGCAGCGTCAACAATTTTGCGAACGAACTCACGGCGGTGCATAACGGCGTGTTGGCCGAGGTCAGCAAAGGGCAGCTATCCGGCGCCGCGCTCGGCCATGTTCAGGCCATCCTGTCCGACATCAACACCGCGATTTCGACGGCCAACGCCACGGCGAACAGCGCCATCGCGGCCGGCAATACAGCCGCCGCAGAGCAATCGCTTCGCGCCAGCAATCTGGAGATTGTAAATACCGTCAATGCGGTCAAGACCGATGTCGCACTGACCAACCTCGCACTTGCGTCGGCGCCGGGTACCCCCACGGCGCCAGATGCGCCGCACGCCAATCTCGCGGAGATCGGCGTGATCTTCAACGACGCGGCCGACAAGATCCTCGGCGGCGTCAACGATGCCAACCGGGCCGAGATCACCGACGACATCAATGCCGTGATCAAGGACATGGAGGCGTTGATCAGCGCCAACCCGCAACTGTTCGAGGGAGCGACCGGCGAGCATGCCGACGCGGTAGTGCGCCAGCTTCAGCTTGAGCTCACCTATATCAACGACCCCAACATCAGCCCCGATGCGGCACGCGCCAGCATCGACAACATCCTCGACATCATCGATATCGTTCAGAGCGACCCCAACCTGGCTGACATGGCGACGCAAGGCGGCGTCAGCGGCTTCTCCCCGCTTCCCGATGCCGCAAATCCGGGCCCGGCGCATCTCGAAAATGATGTGCAGACGGTATTCACGGCCGGTTTCATCGCGCAGTCCAATTCGCTCGGGCAGCAGGCCATCGACCTCGTCGGCAGCGGCGATACCAAGGCCATTGCCGCGCTGATCGCCGACCTCAAGGCATTCGAAAAGTTCGTCGCGGATTTCGACGCAGCTCAGGGCGGCAACGCATTGCTTGATGCGACCGGCGCGCTCGGCGCCGAGGTTGCCGCGATGATCAAGGGACTGCAATCCGGCGACGTCACCCTGGTCACGGCGGCTGCGGACCAGATGCACGGCAACGCGGCCGATGTCGGCGGCGGCAACGTCTCCGTCATCGGAAGCCACTACAATACCGATGGCGTGACTGTTGCCGAAGTCCTGGCGACGGTGCCGGCGGCCGAAACGCCGGCCACCGCCCCCGCAGCAGAACCGGCCCCGGCACACGCTGCGGCCCCCGCCATCAACGTCGAGCCGGTCATCGTCGCGACGTCCGACGTCACCATCGGGGTCGAGGACCATGCGAATTCGGGCATGCCCGATCTGGCGCATCATCTACACCACACGTGGGGATAGCGGCGCGCGGCGCGGCCTCCGACGTCCCCGATGCTCCGGGGATGCCGGAGGCCGATACATCGAGTCAAGAACGCGTTCGCCGATCCGGCTCGCGCAACGGACGCAGAGAAGAGGCTTTCGCCCGCATGCGCCCGCAAGGAACGATGGCCCCCGATGACGGCTTTGGGAGCATCATTAGCGACATCGGCGGTTGGTGGAATCGGCGCCGTTGCTGTTCGGCAAGTGAAGTAGCGGGGCGTATGTGTGAGGCAGCGTAAGACGGACTATGGGACCATTATTCTTCACTGGACGTTCGTGGCGGCCTTCGCGGTTGCGCTCGTTACCGGTTTACGCATTGCGACTGAAACTCCCGACCGGACCTGGATCAACTGGTTCGACGCCGTACTGCCGCGCGGCAGCGCATGGGTCGCCCATATGCAGGCCGCGGTCGTGCTGGTGTCGGTCGCGATCGGCTACGTCGTCTACATGGTCCGCTCCGGCCTTGGACGCCGCGTCCAGGTCGACAGGGTTCGGCTGCGCGGGCTGTTCCGCCGCGGGCAGGTCAGGTTGAGCGCCATGATCGCCCTGACGTACTGGATTTTCTTTGTCACGATGTCGGGGCTGCTGATCAGCGGCGGGCTGCTCTATTTCGGCTTCTACTCCGGCTACGACGTCGCCATGCTGCACTGGGTGGGAACGTGGGTGATCCTCGCCTTTGTCGTCCTGCATGTCCTGACCCAGTACAAGAGCGGCGGCGTTGCGCAACTGCTACGCATCTTTCGTCCCGCCCCGCTGCCCGCGCCGCCGCCGCGGCTCGATGCCGTCGAACTCCTCGGCATGCTGGCCGAGCAGTCGGCGCGCGCATCGGAATCCGAAAATTTTGGCGCGCCGCCCGAGGTCCCATCCCATCCGCTGCAGCCGCGCCACGATCGAACGCGCGAGCCGGACCCCACGCTGCACCCCAAGGCCGGCCCCGCGCGATCGCGAAACCCTACCCTGCAGGCCAACGCGTTCGTGGTCGCGGTCGCCGCCGCAATCACCGGCGGCTCGCTCCTTGTGGCAACTGATCGGCTGTCGGTCGACACTGTGCAGATACGCCGCATCAATCCCGCCGACGCACCGCTGCTCGATGGCGACACGTCCGATCGGGCGTGGCGCGGCGTCAAGCCGTTCTCGCTCTTGACCGGAGAAGGCGGAAATTTCGACGGCAAGGGAGAAGCCAGGATAGAAGTCCGCGCGGTGCATGACGGCACCTATGCGTATTTCCTCTTCACCTGGCAGGATTCGACGCGCTCGCTGAAACAGCTGCCACTGGTCAAGGAAGCCGATGGATGGCACCTGCTGCACTCCGGCTTTCAGCTCGGCGACGAGCATCAATACAATGAAGACAAGTTTTCGGTGCTGCTGACCACCATGGATGTCACGCTGGCCGGCGGCCGGACCTTTCATCCGGGGCCGCAGCCGGTCGCCGGTGCGCCGGCCACCATGAGCGGCCGCGGACTGCATTACACCGAAGCCGGCTATGCCGACGTCTGGCAGTGGAAGGCGACGAGCAACGCGGCCGGATGGATGGATGACGCTCATTTCGGGCCGCCGCTTGATCCGACCCCGATGCAGGTGGCTAACGTCGTGCCTTACAAAGGCGGCTTCGCGACCGACCCGGGAACGGCAAACTACCGGGACAATTTCACCGTCGAGGCCGACACGTCAGGCGGTCCGCGCCGCAGCCGCCTGGTCGCCCCGCTGCGCCTTCCCAAAGTCGTCGCCGCCACCACCGACGCGATGGGCGATATCGATCTCGATCCCAATCATGGCGAGAGCGACGGCGCGCGCTGGTACATGACCGATCAGGATTCAGTGCCCTATTCGACCGATGCCGACGGCCGCATCCCGACCGGGACCGTGATCCCGGGCGTCATCCTGGGTGGCGAGTTTTCAGGCGATCGCGCCGACGTTCGATGTGCAGCCCGCTGGGCCTCCGGCCTTTGGGCGCTCGAGGTGAAACGCCGGCTCGACACCACGAGCAAGTTTGACGTGCCAATCAAAAGCGGCGTCTTCATGCGGGTCGCCGCGTTCGACCACAGCCAGATCAGACATACACGGCACGTTCGGCCGATTCGTATCGAGGTGGAATAAATGTCAAAGCTCTGCAAAGTCACGATCAACGACGAACCGTTTCTGGCGAATCGCGGCGAGCTTCTGCTCGATTGGGCGCTGATGAACGGCGTCGATCTTCCGCACGATTGCCGCTCCGGAATCTGCGGCGCCTGCCGGGTGCGCCTGGTCGACGGACAGGTGTTCGGCGGCCACAGCCGGGGCGACGACATGATTCACGCCTGCCAGGCGCGGATCGTCTCCGATCTGGAGATCGCGATCGAGGCGGCGCCCGAGCCGGTGGCGCTGTCGGCGGAAGTGGCGCAGACCGTTCAGCTGGCGCCGGACGTGATGGGCGTCGACATCGAACTGCCGAAGCCGCTCAGCTACCTTCCCGGCCAGTATTGCAAACTGCAGTTTCAGGGATTCCCGGCAAGGCCCTACAGTCCGACCTTTCCGCTGGAAGGCGCGCCGCACGATCACCTGCTGCACTTTCACATCCGAAAGGTCACGGACGGACAGGTCTCCTCGGCGCTCGGCGAAGAAATCCGCCCCGGGCACCGCGTCAAGCTGACGGGGCCGTATGGCCGCGCCTTTTTCAGGCAGGGCCATTCGGGGCGCATCGTGCTGGTCGCCAGCGGCACCGGCTTCGCCCCGATGTGGTCGGTCGCGGTTGCCGCGATCATGGAGCAGCCGCAGCGCGAAATGGTCTTCATCGTGCAGGCCCGCAGCGTCCGCTCGCTCTACATGCATGCCGCGCTGTGCCGGCTGGCGCTGTTTCCCAACGTCACCCTGATCCCGATGGTATCGGAGCCGCAGCAGATCTCGCACGCCATTCAGGGCGGCCGGCCGACCGATCATCTGCCGACTCTCACGCCGGACGACGTGGTTTATACCGCGGGCGCGCCGGCCATGACCGATGCGGTGGCGCGAATTGCAAAGGCTGCGGGCGCAAGGTGCTACACCGATCCCTTCGTGCAGGAGCCAAGGACTGCAGAACAGGCGGGCCTGATGTCGCGTCTCACCGGCTGGCTCAACGAGCCCAAAAGCGGAAGCATGCCGGCGCAAAAGCCGGCGCCGATGCCGCGAGGCGTAGCCACGGCCGGCGCCGGCAACCGCTAGCCGACCAAGGCTTGAGCGATGGTCATGCGGAATTTTCAGCCGGAGATCGCCGCGATATAGCGCCGTACGGACATCTCGAACGCCGCCTTGGCATTGTCGGCGACGTTGCGGCCCCACCACGCGCCATAGACGCGGTCGAACGCCAGCGGTTCGACCGAAGCCCAGATCCGTCGCACCGCCGCGGCATTGAGCGGAATGTAGTTCGGAAAGCTGTACATGAAGCTGAGCGAGCGGCGGTCCGCGGCCACCATCGCGACATCGCCGGCGAGCAGCGCGCCGCGGCCCTCTGCCCCGGCACGCCAGTGCATCACCGTGCCGCCGACGAAATGCCCGCCAGCGCGGATCAGAAGGACATCGTCCGATATGCGATGACTGTCGCCGGTCCAGGGCACGATGGCGGAGGGCGGCCGGGTGACGAAGGCGCGATCGTCGCCATGCAGAAAGACCGGAACGCCGCCGAACGCCTCGCTCCAGTCGGCGACCGCGCCATAGAAATGCGGGTGCGAGACGGCGATTGCCTTCAGGCCGCCGAGCGAGCGGACATAATCGACCGCTTCGCGGGTGACCAGCGGCACGCAATCCCACATCACGCAGCCGTCCGCCTCGGGCACCAGAAGCGCGCGCTGTCCGATCGCAAAAGCCGGCTCAATGGCAATGCCGGGGATGCCGAGATCGTCGCGCCAGACGAGCTTGTATTGCTGCGCCATTTGCTCCCGCGTGAGCCACGACTGACCTTTCCAGTTCACGAACTGCCGCTCGTCCTCGCAGATCAGGCAGGCCTGCGGTGGATCAGTGCTTTCGGGAAACTGGGCTCCACATTGTTCGCACGTCCATAGCGGCATGGCGGTTGCTCCTGTTCAAGGCAGGATAACACTGAGCGGATCGGACCCGCACTCAATATGCCGCTCCGCCGGACGATCAACCGCCGATTCACCACGTCTCCTTGAAAGGCCGGATCTCCATTTCGAAGGTCCAGGCGCTGCGCGGCTGCTCGTAGAGCCGCCAATAGGCGTCCGCGACCGACGCCGGCGGCATGAGGGCGTCGGGATCTTTCAGCGCATCCGGGCCAAGCGCTTCGATCCGCCTTTGGCGAACCCATTCAGTGTCGACGCCGGAATTGATGATGAGATGGCCGACATGGATGTTCTGTGGCCCGAGTTCGCGCGCCATCGCCTGCGCCACCGCGCGCAGCCCGAACTTGGCGCTGGCAAAGGCCGCGTAACCGCGGCCGCCGCGCAGGCTGGCCGTGGCGCCGGTGAAGAAGATGTTGCCCTGGCCGCGCGGCAGCATCAGGCGTGCAGCCTCTCGGCCGGCCAAGAAGCCCGAATAGCAGGCCATTTCCCACACCTTGCGGAACACCCGCTCGGTGGTATCGAGGATCGGGAAATTGACGTTGGCGCCGACATTAAAGATGCAGACCTCGAGCGGCGCTTCCTTGTCGGCATCGCCAAGGAACGCCGTGATCTCCTCCTCCTTGCGGGCATCGAGCGAGCGCGCAAAAATCTTGCCGCCGCCGGCCTGAATTTCATTCACCAGCGGGGCAAGCTTGTCGCCGTTGCGGCGCCCGGCGAAGACCGTAAAACCCTCGGCGGCGAATTTCTTGGCAATCTCGGAGCCGATAAAGTCTCCCGCACCGATGATCGCCGCGGTCGCATTTCTCTTGGCCATTGGTCTTCTCCTGTTCGCTGCCTGCGGAAACTCTCGCGGCGGCTGATCATGTCAGCCGGCGGCCGTCGCCGGATCTATCTTGCTCTCGTTCGCGATTTCCCGCAGCTTGTGTTTCAGGATCTTGCCGGTCGACGCCGCGGGTAGCGCGTCGAGAAACAGGATTTCGCTCGGCCGCTTGTAGGAGGTCAAAAGCCCTGCCGAGTATGATTTCAGTTCGTCCGCGCTGATCTTCGCTCCGGGCAGAAGCTGGACGAACGCCACCACCTCCTCGTTGCCCTCGACGTTCCGTCCGACGACCGCCGACTGCACCACGAGTTCGTGCGCGTTGAGCACAGCCTCGACCTCGGCCGGATAGACGTTGAAGCCGGAGCGGATGATGAGTTCCTTGGTGCGGCCCTCGATGTAGAGATTGCCCTCATTGTTCATCCGCGCCAGGTCGCCGGTGTTGAACCAGCCGTCGCGGTCGATCGCGGCGGCCGTCTGGTCCGGTGCGCGATAATAGCCCAGCATCACGTTGAGACCGCGAACATGCAGTTCGCCGACGGAGCCATCGGCCACCCGGTTTCCGTCCCGGTCGACAATTCGATGTTCGATGCCCGGGAGCAAGGGCCCCACGCTTTCATCCCGCGCGGGCCGGGTCTGCCGCACGCCGGCAAGGCCCGGCGAGCACTCGGTGATCCCGTAGCCGTTGAGCAGCGGGATGCCGAACTCGTCCTCCATGCGGCGCTTCAAAGTTAGGTCGAGCGGCGCGCCCGCCACGCACATCATCCGCAGGCTGCCACGCGCGAGGCGCGAGATGCCTTTCACAGCCTTGTATTCGAGCAAACGTTGATAGGTGGCGGGCACCCCGTAAAGCGTGGTGATCCCGTCGTTGGCGATGGCTTCGGCCAGCGCCGCAGGATCGGCTTTCGCAACGACGTGCAGCGTCGAGCCATGCATCAGGGTTGCGATCAGCAGGATCGAATAGCCGACGATGTGCGACATCGGCAGCACGCCATAGATCCGGTCGGCTGGACCGCTGTTGCGCAGGAGGCCGGAGGTTTTCGCCGCGACCAGCAGGTTACGGTGGCTGAGCATCACCCCCTTCGGCGCACCTGTCGTGCCCGACGTGTACATCAGCGCCGCGACCTGGCGCGCGGCGTCCGTCTCAACAGGCTCGGCCCGTGCGCCCTCGTTCAACGGCCCGACGCCCAAGCCGCCGAACGGTCCGATCGAACGTATGGTCGCGCCTGTGCGCGAGGCATGATCGGCGGCCTCTTTCGACAGGGCCGAATTGAAGATGACAAGCCGTGCGCCGCTGTGGGATCGGATCTGTTCAAGTTCACGCGCGCTTAGACGTGGATTGACCGCAATGGCCCAGGCGTCGAGCTTGCCGGTGGCAAACAGGATCGCGCCAAGTGCAACGCTGTTCTCGCTCGCCACCATCACCCGATCGCCGGGCCTGACCTGGAGCTCGCGCAGATCGCGGGCCGCGGCCTCGACGGCATCCGAAAATTGCCGGTAGCTCCACGACCGTCCGGCTTCGATGAACGCCGGATGTTCAGGAATTTCCTGCGCAAACCTGGCGTAGACTTCGTGCACCCGCGAAGGCAGGCCCTCGATCAGGTCCTTCGTGGCGATGTTTTCGAGAACAGTCTGCACGGGCGCCCTCCCCTCGATGACGAACCTGGTCGATGCCTGCTGCGGCGGCTTGCCGCGAGTGTTCAAGACGCGCGGCGGCTCTTCGGCGGGCCGGAAGTGTCCACGGCGCGCTGTTGCGCAAGGATCTCCTCCTCGACGTCGCGAAGCTGGTCCTTGCCGAAGAACATCTCGTCGTTGACGAAAAATGTCGGTGAGCCAAACGCGCCGCGATCGACGGCGTCCTGCGTCAGCGCCATCAGCCGGTTCTTGACGGCGGGATCCTGCGATCTGGCGACGATCTTGTCGGCATCGATCCCCGACGAGATGAGCGCTTCTCGCATCGCGCCGGGATCGTCCAGCTTCTTCGGCTCTTCCCACATGTGGTGATAGGCCGCCTGGAAATACGGCCAGAAGACGCCTTCGGCTTCCGCGGCGACAGCGCCGCGCATCAATTGCAGGGTGTTCACCGGGAAGAACGGGTTGCGGCAGAAGGTGGTGATGCCGTGGCGCCTGATAAAGCGCTCGGTCTCCAGCGCCATGTAGTCGGGCTTGTTTCTGATGCCCTTGAGATAGTCGGCGGGCGAGCTGTTGCCGGTGAGCTTGTAGATGCCGCCGAGCAGCACCGGCACATAATCGAATTTGGTCCCGGTCCGTCGTTCGATGTCCGGAATCACACGCGCCGCCAGATAGGCGTTAGGGCTGCCGAAATCGAACTGGAACTGAACTTTTGGCGCGCCTGCACCGCTCATTCGACCCTCCCTCGTCTGAATTATTGCCCGGCTGGGGTATCCCGTACGCCTATTGACCGTTACAGTTCTAAAAAAGAACTGTCAAGCCGATCGCGGTTTGTTTGCTATTTCAGCCGTGATGGAAATGGCTTATTCCATGCATTCTGATTTGGAATTCATGGACTATATCCTTGTATCGATTGATTATTGCCGGAGAACGGGATGCGCTGGGACACCCTTGAAGAAGAGCAATGCTCGCTGGCGCGCACGGTTGCGGTCATTGGCGACCGCTGGAGCCTCTTGATCCTGCGCGAGTGTTTTCTTCGGGTTCGCCGCTTCGAGGCGTTTCAGTCGCGGCTCGGCATCACGCGGCATCTGCTGGCGGACCGGCTGAAGAAATTCGTGCGCTACGGCGTGCTGCGGCGCGCCCGCTATCAGGAAAGCCCGGCGCGGTACGAATATATCCTGACGCAGCGCGGCCTGGATCTGTATCCGGTGGTGATGTCGATCGTGCACTGGGGCGATATGCACATGGTGGACGAGCGCGGGCGCCCGCTGCTGCACCAGCACAAGAATTGCGGAAAACAGTTCGACCCGGTGATGGTCTGCTCCGAATGCGGCGAGCCGCTTCACGCCAAGGAAGTGCATACACACCCGGGGCCCGGCGCCCCGAAGGCCGTCCTGGTGTCGGAATGAGCAGGCCGTGGGCTGACCTGAACGATCGTCCCGCTCAAACCCAGCGCTTGCGGCGGCGATACGACTTCATGTCGCGAAAGCTCTTGCGGCCCTCGGACGACATCCCGAGATAGAATTCCTTGACGTCCTTGTTGTCCGCCAGCGCCCTGGCCGGGCCATCCATCATGATGCGGCCGCTTTCCAGGATATAGCCGTAGTCGGCGTATTTCAGCGCGACGTTGGTGTTCTGCTCGGCCAGCAGGATGCTGACCCCTTCCTTCTGATTGAGGTCGCGAACGATCTCAAAAATTTCCGCCACGATCTGCGGGGCGAGGCCCATCGACGGTTCGTCGAGCAACAGCATGCTCGGCTTCGCCATCATGGCGCGGCCGATGGCGATCATCTGCTGCTCGCCGCCCGAGGTGTAACCGGCAAGGCTCGAGCGTCGCACCTTCAACCGCGGGAAGTAGGCGTATATCCGGTCAAGCTCCTCGCGCAGTTGCGCCCGGCTGACGGAGCGCGCGTAGGCGCCGGTGATCAGGTTCTCCTCGGCGGTCAGATGCCCGAAGCAATGCCTTCCCTCCATCACCTGCACAAGCCCCATGCCGACCAGTTCGCCCGGCGTGAGCTGATCGGTTCGCTGCCCGCGGAATTCGATCGATCCCTTGGTCACGGCGCCTCTCTCCGAGCCCAGGAGCGTCGAGATCGATTTCAGCGTCGTACTCTTGCCGGCGCCGTTGCCGCCGAGCAGCGCGACGATCTTGCCCTGCGGCACTTCAAGAGAAACGCCGCGAAGAACGAGGATCACGTGGTTGTAGATTACCTCGATATTCTTCACCGCCAGGACAGGCTGCGCCGCGGCTTGAACCGCTGCGGTTCGATCAACGGCCGGTGCAACGGTAACGTTCATGGCAGCCTCCCTTAAAGTCAGATGTGTCCGAGGGATGGATGCGGCCCCATCCCCCGGATATCGCGCGAGACGCGCCTGCGGCATGCCCTGTCGATCAGGAGCACTGGCGCGGCGTGATGTTGTTCTCGGCGGCGTACTTTGCGGCCGAGTTTTCAATCAGCTTGCGGATGAACGCCGGGTCGGGCGCCGGCACCCAGTCGGTCAAGATCTGGAACTTCTTGCCATCCCATTGCATGACCTTGAAGCGCTCGGAACCATCGTGCTTCGCGCACGACATCTTGAACGGCGCCGACATGCCCAGAATGCCGATCTCCTTGAGCTTGTCATCGGTGATGTCGAGCGCCTCGTAGCCATCGCGGAACTCGTCGCCGTTGACCGTCTTGCCGACCTTGTTGTGGATCTTCTGCGCATTCCTGAGTGCTTCAATCCACATCGCCGCCGCGCCGACGCCGCGATTGTAGTAGACCGTCCCGACCCGCTCCGGGTTCTGCATGTTGCCCTTGCCGGCGCCGTAGACCACCTTCAGGATGTCGGCAATCAGCGGGTAGTCTCTGCCGGGCGCGGCGTTGGCGGCGACATAGGTGCCTTTCGCCG
The DNA here is from genome assembly GCA_963770135.1 of uncultured Alphaproteobacteria bacterium. Lineage (GTDB taxonomy): Bacteria > Pseudomonadota > Alphaproteobacteria > Rhizobiales > Xanthobacteraceae > Bradyrhizobium. The sequence continues at coordinate 40,734 of CAVYOM010000031.1, forward strand.
CATCGCCGGCCGGAATCATGTCCTCCTCGGCGCCGCCGAAGGTGACGTAGAACATCTTCTCGCGGGGAAAGCCGACACGCGCGGCGGTGGTGATCGCGGTCGAGTTCATGCCGGAGCCGGCGCCCCAGAACGTGACCCAGTCGGCCTTCTCCTTGCGGATCTGCAGCCACTGCGACTGCTGTTCCAGCCCCGGAGCCGGCACTGCGATCTCGATCAGCTTGAAGTCCCAGTCCTTGGCGATCTGGCGCATCGCCGGAAGCGGCTCGCGGCCATAGGCCGTGTCGATGTGCAGATGCACGATCGTCTTGCCCTTCATCTTTTCGACGCCGCCTTCCTTTTCGGCGATGTAGTTCATCTTGACCGCGATCTGCCCCCAGTAGTGGCCTGCCGCGTTGAACACCCACGGCCAGACGCGTCCGTCGGCGGCATCGGTTCGCCCGTAGCCGTACTGCGCCAACACGACGTGGTCCTGCGCCATGCGGCCGATCACGGCATAGGCGCCCGGCGTGCCGAGCGTATCGAACACGACCATCTTCTGATCGCCCTTGTTGAGCAGGCGCTGGTAGCATTCCACGGTGCGCGCGGCGTTATATTCGGTCTCGCACTCATCATAGGTCAGCTTCACACCATTGACGCCGCCCTTCATGTTTACGTAGTTCAGATAGTCGATGATGCCGCCATAGTAGCCGGTACCCATGGCCGAGTACGGCCCGACACGGCTGCTCGGAATTCCGAAATACTGTTCCTGGGACTCCTGCGCCATCGCAGCCGTGGATGTGGCCGCGATCGCGATGAAGGTGGCGGCGGCCGAGATAGCTGGGACTACACGGCGAAGCATCTTGTCGGTCAACATTTCTTATTCTCCCCTTGCTGCGTTTATCGGACGTACTGAATTCCTTCGGACGATTTCGCTCAGTGCTTGAACGGCCACAGCCGCAGACGCTCCTTTGTCAGTTGCCAGAGCCTCGCCAGTCCGAGCGGCTCGAAGATCAGGAACATGATGATCATCACGCCGAAAATGACCTGCTCGAGCGCAGACGTGATGGTGGCGTCGACGGATTTGCCGAACACGGTGTGAAAGAAGATGTTGAGGAAGATCGGCATCAGCAGGATGAAACCCGCACCCAGGAACGAGCCCATGATGGTGCCGAGGCCGCCGATGATGACCATGAAGAGAATTCGGAACGACAGATCGATGCCGAAGGCCGACGGCTCCACGGTCTGCAGATAGGCGAACGCGAACAGCGCACCGCCGACACCGCAATAGAACGAGCTGATGGCAAACGCCTGCAGCTTGGTGCGCAGCAGTGAAAAACCCATCACCTCGGCCGCGACATCCATGTCACGCACCGCCATCCAGCCGCGCCCGACGCTGCCGCGCGCCATATTCTTGGCGAGAAGCGCCAGGACTGCGACGATCGCAAGCACCACCCAGTACTTCTCGCGGGGGGTTGCGAAGTTGTGGCCGAACATGACGATCGGCTGCGCGGTGATCACGCCCGCCGGGTCGTAGTTCTTGAACCAACCGAACTTGTCCAGCGCCCAGACGATGAAGAACTGCGATGCGAGCGTCGCTACCGCGAGATATAGTCCACGGATACGCAGGCTCGGCAGACCGAACACGATGCCGACGAGAGCCGCGCAGACGCCGGAAAGCGCAACGGCTACCACAAACGGAATGCCGTCGATGCGCAGGATCAAATTGTAACAGGCGAACGCTCCGACAGCCATGAAGCCGGCCGATCCGAGCGAAAGCTGACCGGCATAGCCCATCAGGATGTTCTGCCCGAGCGCCACCAGGGAAAGAACGAGCCATGGAACAAGGATCGCGCTCAGCCAGTAGCTGTTGGCGACGAACGGAAGCATCACCGCCGCGATCAGTATGATGAAGATACCGACGCGATCCTGACGCAGCGGAAAGATCTGCGAGTCCTGCGCGTAGCTGGTGCGGAATTGTCCGGCTTCTCTGTAGAGCATGAAACGGAATCCTCGAATTGCGGGACGTCAGACGCGCCGGATGATCTTTTCGCCGAACAGACCTTCCGGCCTGATCAGCAGGAAGAGGACGGCGAGCATGTACGGTGCCCAGCCTTCGATGCCGCCGCCGACGAACGGGCCGATGAAGACCTCGCCGAGCTTTTCGAACGCGCCCACGATCAGGCCGGCGAGGATGACGCCCGGCACCGAGGTAAAGCCGCCGATGATCAGCACCGGCAACGCCTTGAGCGCGACCCACACCAGCGCGAATTGAACGCCGCTGCGCGCACCCCACAGCATGCCCGCGACCAGCGCGACGACGCCGGCCGTCGCCCACACCAGCATCCAGATATGCTTCAAGGGAATGCCGATCGACAGCGCCGCGGCATGGTCGTCCGCGACCGCACGCAACCCGCGCCCGACCTTGGTGTGCGAGAACAGCAATGCCAGTGCCGCCACCATGATGCCAGCGACCGCCGCCGCCGTGACGTCGAGCTGACTGATGAGCATGCCGGTATTGTCCATCACCCAGTTGATCGGCTCGTCCCGGATGCCGAGATCGAGGCGCCGCACGTCGACGCCCCACGCCAGCTGCGCCACGCCTTCGATGACGAAGGCGAGACCGATCGTGGCCATCAGCAGCGTGTCCTCGCTCTGGTTCACCAGCGGACGCAACACGAAGCGTTCGGTGCCCATGCCGACAAGGATCATCAGGCCGACGGTGACGGGTAGCGCCGCCCAGAACGGCAGCCCGAGCTCCATGAAGCCGACAAAGGACAGCACGGCGAAGAACACCATCGCGCCCTGCGCGAAGTTGAACACCGACGAGGCCTTGTAGATGAGCACGAAACCAAGCGCGACCAGCGCATACATCGTTCCCGAAAGCAGGCCGCCGACCAGAACCTCGAGAAAAAACCAAAAGTCCGGCATTGCCTGTCCTTTAGTGTGGGACGCCGAGATAGGCGTCGATGACGTTCTGGTCCGACCGCACCTCGTCAGGCGTGCCGTCCCCGATCTTCTTGCCGTAGTCGAGCACGACGACGCGGTCGGAAATGTCCATCACCACGCCCATGTCGTGCTCGATCAGCACGATGGTCGTGCCGTAGTGGTCGTTGACGTCGAGGATAAAGCGGCACATGTCCTGCTTCTCCTCGATGTTCATGCCGGCCATCGGCTCATCGAGCAGCAGGATGGTCGGTTCGGCGGCGAGCGCACGGCCGAGCTCGACGCGCTTCTGCAGCCCGTAGGGCAGGCGCGCCACCGGCGTCTTGCGAATGTGCTCGATCTCCAGGAACTCGATGATTTCCTCGACCACCGCGCGATTTTCGGTCTCCTCGCGACGGGCACGCGGCAACTGCAGCGCCACTTCGAGAAAGCTGGCGTGCATATGCAGGTTGCGGCCGGCCATGATGTTATCGAGCACCGACATGCCCCGGAACAGCGCAATATTCTGAAAGGTGCGGGCGATGCCGAGGCGGGCGGCGTGCGTTGGCCGCATTTCCGACAAGCGCTCGCCGCGAAAGGTGACGCTGCCCTCCTGCGGCACGTAGATGCCGTTGATGACGTTGAGCATCGAGCTCTTGCCGGCGCCGTTCGGGCCGATGATGGCGCGGATTTCGTGCTCGAGCACGTTGAAGGAAATATTCGTCAGCGCCTGCACGCCGCCAAAGCGCAACGAGATCGAGTCGAGTTCGAGGATCGGCGGACCAAACGGAAAGGCGCGCTGCGCCGACTGCAGGATGGAGGACTGTACCGGTATCGTCATGCTCAGGCGGCTCTCCGGGTCTGCGCGGGTGCAACGACTTTCGCGTCGCGGATTTTCACTTCGGTGGCCTCTTCGCCGCTTCCGGGCTCGAAACGTACGTCAGTTCGGCCGTCATACATCGCGTCCACCACCGCCCGGTATCGCGTCGCGATGACATCGCGGCGCAGCTTGCCGGTGCGCGTGAGCACGCCGTCATCCGCACTCAATTCCTTGTCCAGGATGACAAAGCGGTGGATCTGCGATTGCGCCAGCGCGGGCTCCGACGCCAGCTGCGCGTTCACCGTGGCGATACAATCCGCAATCAGCGCATAGACCTCGTCGCGCGAGGCGAGATCGGCGTGCCCCGTATAGGAAATGCTCTGCTTGTCGGCCCACCGGCTGGTAGCGGCCATTTCGATGTCGATGAGCGCGCAGACCATGTCGCGGCCGTCGCCGAATGCGACCGCTTCCCTGACATAGGGCAGGAATTTGAGTTTGCTCTCGAGCAGCCGGGGCGCGTACGGCGTGCCGTCCTTCAACGTGCCGACATAGGCCATGCGGTCGATGATCCGCAATTGCCCGTCGGGGCCGACATAACCGGCGTCCCCGGTGTGAAACCAGCCCTCGGCATTTTTTGCCTGCGCCGTCCGCGCGGAGTCGCCGTGGTATTCCCTGAAAAGGCCGGGTGAGCGCACCAGGATCTCGCGCTGCGGGGTCATTTTCAGTTCGACGCCTTCGACCGGCGATCCAACCGTGTCCGGCTTGACCGCACCGTCGCGCTGCATCGCGACGAAAAATCCGGTTTCGGTGGAGCCGTAAAGCTGCTTGAGGTTGATTCCCAGCGCGCGAAAAAACATCAGGAGATCGGGATCGACCGCATCTCCGGCCGTGTAGGCCACGCGCACCTTGCTCATCCCGAGCACGTCGCGGAGAGGACCGCGCATCAAGAGATCGCTCGCCATCGACACCAGCCGATCGCGGATCGAAAGGGGTTCGCCGGCCAGCGTCCGCGCACTGATCCGCCGCGCGACCGCCATGCAATAACGATAGAGGCCCTGATTGAAGCCGCCGGCCTCCTCCATTCGGAGCGACACCTGCTTGGCAAGCGTCTCAAGCACGCGCGGTGTGGCGAGGAAATATGTCGGACCCATCTCACGCATATCGGCAAGCATGGTGTCGGAGGATTCAGGGCAGCAGATGCAGTAGCCAACGACCATCGGCTGGACGTAGCCGAAGAGGTTCTGGCCGATCCATCCAGGCGGAAGGTAGGCCATCGCCACGTCGGTATCCTTCAATTCTCCCATCGACGCGGCGACGCGCGCGCGATCGATCAGCGAGGCGTGGGTGAGAACGACACCCTTGGCGGGCCCGGTCGTGCCGGATGTAAAGAACACGAACGCAGAATCCTGGCCGCTGCCGCGCGCGGCCTCGGCTTGCAGGAAGTCACGCTTTTCGGCGGCGAGTTCCCGGCCCTGCTGCAGCAACGAGGCGTAGCTGACGAGTTCGCGCTGCTGGTAGTGGCGCATGCCGCGGTCCTTGTCGTAGACGATGCATCGCAGCGTGGGGCAGCGCGGCAATATTCCGAGCAGTTTGTCGACCTGCTCCTGATTTTCGGCAAAGACGTGGGTGACTTTCGCGCTCTCGATCGACAAAGCGATCTCGTCAGCCGTCGCATCCTGATAAAGCGGCACCACGATGGCGCCGAGCCACTGCGCCGCGCACATCGCCGCATATAGCCGCGGCCGGTTGTCGCCCAGCAAGGCGACATGCGCACCGCGCTGCAAGCCTCGCGCCGACGCTGCCGCGGCAAGTGCGGCGGCTTCTTCCGCCAGTTCGCGCCAGGTTACGGTGCGCCATATGCCGCGGCTCTTTTCGCGGATGGCCGGACGTTCACCCCGCTCCCTGGAGTGATGGGCGAGCAGCTTCGGAAAAGTATCGAGGTCTAAATTCCCAGTTGTCATTTGCCGCGTTCCCCAAAGCTCCCACAGCCGCCGTGGCGCGAAGAGCGCGCCTGACGAAACCACCCACAGAATGTCGGAATGCAGCGATCCGATGCGCCGCGATCGGCGCGCACCGGCAGGCAAACCCGAGCGCCATGTGCGGCGCGGGCCGACACAGCGCTCGATTTTTGCAACCATATCGGCTGGTGCAAGGATCGGCCCGGTGCCCGGTCCTTGTCGGTGACGATGTCCCTTCGTCATCGATGACAGGAATCGAAGTGTATGCAAGCCACGACCCGAGCTCAGGATCGCCTCGCACTACGAAACTCCTTCGCTCCGTTTTCGCCCGCATGTTTTCCTCTGAGCCATGCTTACGCACAGATCGCGCCCGTCGAGAGTTTTGACAACATGCATTATCAATCATGCAGTGTCGATTTCAGATTGGATTTATTCCAAGTGCGCGCCCGAATGACGCGGGCCATGACATAGGCTAAGCCTATGGGTGCACAACTACGTCGACAGATTGTTAATCCCGATGGCATCATTTGAACGATCGATGGAGCGTCGGGCTTTAGTTTGACTCATTCGTTTGATAGACGCGCGTCTGAAGGACGTTGAGGTCGAGGGTAATGAGGATGACGCGCCGCTGTGAAGCGGTTGGATCCGTTGCGATATAACGTCGCGATAATACAATCCGATGACCTCCCGATCCGGGAATCCAGCGAGGCATGCAACCAGGCACTGGCTGATGCCCGGCCAGCGCAACACGTGTAAGGACGCCTGACCGGTTATCCCAAAAAGGAAAACCCCAGCCGGGAGGCTAGGGTTTTGCATTGTATTCGGTTGCAGGGAGAGGATTTGAACCTCTGACCTTCAGGTTATGACCGACGAGCTACCAGCCTGCTTCACCCCGTTTAAACAGTTGCACTGCCTTCGAAAATCGGACCGGCAACGTGTCGGTGCGCCTTCAGGGTTTCGGTCGCCGCCTCGGGCGCTATTTCATCTTGACGCGCGGCTCGCGGCTCCAGACCCGAAGCTGGCCAAGCTTGCCGACAAAGCCGGCGACATCCTTCGATGACGCCAGCGCAATAACACCCTCGTCGAAGTCCGCCTCGGCAATGCCAGCTTTCTCGAACAACGGCACGGCCGCTTTCACATGGCCGATGAACTTGCAGTGCGCGAAGGCGTCGGCGACGAAATCACGCGCCGTCGACTCCTGCAGCAGATCGTCCATGGCAGCCTCCGCCGGCAGCAGCGCGACGGCGTCGTACAGCACCGATGGGCCGCCATCGATCATCTGATCGGCCTCGATCCAGCTGCCGTCGCTCGCCTCGGCACCGCCGACCTTCGGTGCGATGATTTCGAAGGTCGCGCCTTCCTTGGCCAGCGCGGCCTTGAGCGCCTTCAGGAGCGCGGCATCGGCGCCATCGGTGACGAGGATGCCGAGCTTGCGGCCTTCGAAGCGCTGCGGCCCGTTCTCGACGATGCTGAGCTTCGGCGACGCATCGAGGTCCTGCCGGGTCGGCATCGCCGCATCGGCCGGCTTCGGCATCGCCTTCAGCCCGAGCCCCGTGCCGACCTTGCTGGCCAGCGTCTCGTCGATGTTGAGCAGATGCGACACCATCCGCTCGCGGATGACCGGCGTCTTCACCTTGCTGAGTTCGAAGGTCAGCGCCGCCGCGATGTGATGCTGTTCGCCGCGGGTCTGGCTGATGAAGAACTGCCGCGCCTGGCTGTAGTGATCGGCAAAGCTTTCCGCGCGCAGCCGGCGCTTCGGGCCCTCCTCGACGTCGGCAAACGGCGTGAAGCCGCGCTGCGGGGATTCGCGCGGCCCCTCGCCGAAGGAATTCGGCTGGTAGTTGACGCGCCCGACCGGATTGCGCATCGCCATGTGGCCGTCCTGCTGGAAATGATGGAACGGGCATTTCGGCGCGTTGATCGGGATGTGCGTGAAATTCGGACTGCCGAGCCGCTTCAACTGGGTGTCGAGATAGGAGAAGTTGCGGCCCTGCAGCAGCGGATCGTTGGAGAAGTCGATGCCGGGCGGCACGTTCTGCGTCATGAACGCGACCTGCTCGGTCTCGGCGAAGAAATTGTCGGGCATCCGGTCGAGCACCAGCCGGCCGACCGGGATCGGCGGCAGCATTTCTTCCGGAATGAGCTTGGTCGGATCGAGCACGTCGAACTCGAAACTGTCGGCAAACTCCTGGTCGAACAGCTGAAACTGCAGCTCCCATTCCGGAAAATTGCCGGTCTGGATGGCGTTCCACAGATCGCGGCGATGGAAGTCGGGATCGGCGCCGTTGATCTTCACCGCCTCGTTCCAGACCACCGATTGCAAGCCCGAGCTTCGGCTTCCAGTGAAATTTGACGAAGGTGGATTCGTCCTTCGCATTGACCAGGCGGAAGGTGTGGACGCCAAACCCTTCCATGAAGCGGAACGAGCGCGGGATGGCGCGATCCGACATCACCCACATGATCATGTGCATGCTTTCGGGCGTCAGGCTGATGAAATCCCAGAAATTGTCATGCGCCGACTGCGCCTGCGGAAAGGCGCTGTCGGGCTCCTCCTTGACCGCATGGATGATGTCCGGAAACTTGATGGCGTCCTGGATGAAGAACACCGGGATGTTGTTGCCGACGATGTCCCAGTTGCCTTCCTTGGTGTAGAGCTTGACGGCAAAGCCGCGCACGTCGCGCGCCAGGTCGGCCGAGCCCTTGCTGCCGGCAACCGTGGAGAAACGCACAAAGGCCGGCGTTCTCTCGCCGGCGCGCTGGAAGAGATCGGCGCGGGTGTATTTCGCCAGCGGTTTGTAGTTTTCGAAGAAGCCATGCGCGCCGTAGCCGCGGGCATGGACGACGCGCTCGGGAATGCGCTCATGGTCGAAATGGAAGATCTTCTCGCGGAAATGAAAATCCTCGATCAGGGTCGGCCCGCGCGGACCGATCTTGAGCGAATTCTGGTCATCCGAGACCGGACCGCCCTGGGCGGTGGTCAGCACCGGGATATCGCCACTGGCGGTCTGGTGCAGTTCGCCGCCTTCGCCGCGGCTCAACTTCTGATCGTGAATTGTCGCTGATCCGGCCGCCGCCGTTTTGCCGGCTGTCTGCTTGGTTGACTTGGCCATGAGGTTTCCTGCGATTATTAGCTGAAGTGAGAAAATGCCACGTCGTCGCGTTCGTGCCTCGAATCTAATCGTGAGCCACGATGGACGTCGTTCAGTCTGGATTTTTGCTACGTGCGAAAAAACACGAACCAAACGATCGCCATGGCAACGACGGCGACACTGACACTCACGATGAGAAGCAACAGAATGGACGGGCCAGGCTCGGCTTGCCGGGCTTCAGTCGGTGTTTCGATGATTACGCCGTGCTTTTTGACAGCCATCACCGCCCCCTAGATTTTCGGCGCGAGGTCAGCACGGTCGAACACTGGCACCGTCTCAACGTCTTCGGGAGACGCCCCAGATGGGGTATCTTCCGCAGCATGGCGCAATGCTTCGTTGGTTGCATCCAGGCCATCCGTGGTTTCGTTTGCTCCGCTTCCGGCGTCGTGACGGCGCGGCGGAACCTGCTTTCCTGCATCGACGCCCACAGGTAGTGCTGATTTGTCCATGATCTCATCCTTTGTTGGAGACCAAGCCGCCGCCGCGGGGATGGTTCCTGAAGCTCTGAGCTTCTCGATCCAGCGGCGTAGCCGCGGGCAGTACTGACTAGCGCCCCGGTGAAGTCTCCTTCTCCTTGGACCGAAGATCGCGCGCGATGCTCTCGACCGCGATATCTTCCGCCAACTCTTCAGTCTCTGCGTCCGTCGACAGATCGATCTGAAGGTGTTTCGCTATTTCGCTGAGAGCCCTGAGAATGCTTGTCGCCTCCTTTTCCGCCAGCAGATTGATCTGCAGGTCGAGGTGATTTCGCCGCTCCGACTGGCGATCCATCGAATTTTGACGGATCAGAACGAAGGACGTCAGCAACACCGCTTCAAGGGCCAGGACCGCGGAAAGAAGCGGAAATGGATAGGGATCGAAAGACTGTACGGCGACGGCATTCCAAAACAGCCACAGCAGGACGAAGGCCGCCTGAAGAAGCACGAAATAAATTGTTCCGACGAACCAGCCCACCTTGTGGGAAACGCGGTGGAGAGAGGACAATTTTCGTTCATCATCCTCTTCGAGCTTCAGAATAGCTTCGATGTTCTTGGTAATGGTCCCCCGGTTAAACGGTCCTGTGTCCCTGACCTTCACGGCCGCTATCCGGTAACGCGATCGGCGGCCAGCTTCGCCTTCTTTCCCGTCCGCTCGACGGATTCTTCACCGGCCTTCTCGGCTTGAGCCCGGCGTTCGCATTTGGTGCGTATTTCCTCGAGTTCATCGTCGGACAGATGCTCAATGCCAACGAAGGAATTGTGCGCGGTGCTGACGCGGATCAGTTCGTCGAGCTTGACCTGGATGGCGGCGCTGTCCCGGTTCTGGGAGTTCTGGATCAAAAAGACCATCAGGAAAGTGACAATCGTCGTACCGGTGTTGATGACGAGCTGCCACGTGTCGGAATAATGAAAAATCGGCCCCGATAGCGCCCAGATCAGGACAACGCCTGCGGCCATCAGAAATGTCAGCCCGCGCCCCGCAGCCTGGGATGTGCGGTTTGCAATCTCGCCAAAGAGATGCGCCGCTCCATTATTCGAGTTCGCTTGGCCCTCGCCATCAGCCTTCCCACGCTTTGGCGCCGGCATCCACGTCTCCCGTTGTGTCGATCAATTAGGCGTTCTTCGGGCTAACGTGTCCAAAACCATGGGGTTCCAAGGCGGAAACGTCCAAAGGGGGCCTGCTGAGTTCACCGCCGAACACCCGGGGCCCGCCGAACCCGGCTGTGATGGGTCGGTTGGCGAGCAAATCCCTGAAGCTGCGGCGACATGGGCGTGGAACTCCACCCACGATGGAACGTTGCTGCGCCGATATCCAATGGAGGGTGTAGATATGTCACGCGGGTTTCCATCGATGACAGCGTTACTGGGCCTGCTCGCGATTGCGGGGTACCAGAATAGGGACAAACTCGGAGAGTTGCTGAAAGGCGCGACCGGCAATGCACCGGCAGGCGCGGGCAACCAGCAAGGCCCCTTGGGTGGCCTGCTCGGCAATCTAGGGGGAGCCCTGGCCGGCGGGGGTGCCGGAGGTCTGCTTGGCGGCGGACTGAACGAGTTGCTCGAACAGTTCAAGCAGAACGGGCAAGGCGACGCGGCGGAGTCCTGGATCGGCAAGGGTCCGAATAAGGAGCTTCCTCCCCCTCAACTGAAACAGGCAATTGGAGCCGATGTGTTGGCCGCGCTGGAGCAGCAGACGGGCCTGTCTCAGGAAGAACTCCTGGCGAGACTTTCACGAGAGCTTCCTGCAGCCGTTGATCAGTACACGCCTGACGGACGTCTTCCGAACTGAACACCTTTCAACTTAGGGATCACTATCATGGGTATTATCTGGACGATCATCATTGGCTTCGTGGCCGGCGTCATCGCGAAATTCATCATGCCCGGCGACAACGAGCCGTCAGGTTTCATTCTGACGACCATCCTTGGCATCGTCGGCGCGTTCGTGGCGACGTTTCTGGGGCAAGCGCTTGGATGGTATCGGCCCGGCGAAGGCGCCGGTCTGATCGGCGCGGTGGTTGGCGCCATTGTGGTCCTGCTTGCTTACAGCGTTATCGCAGGCCGGCGCCGGGCTTACTAAGCAACGCACTTCTGTCGAGATATGACCGGGGCGGCACGACGGAATAACCGTCGGCCGCCCCGGATTCGTTTAAGTGCTGGTAAGCGAGGCGAACTGCGCAGACAACCTGATCTAGGCCGCCGTGACCTTGGATGGCTTTTCTTTCTCATTCGTATCTGGTTGGTGCTCTACGCCGGTTGCCTCGATACACAGCTTGATCGCCTCGCCCAAACTTGCCGCAGCAAGGTCGGCCTTGGCACCTTCCCGAAGAACCTCCAGTGCAGTGGGCTCCATATCCTTCAGCCAGCACCCCAGAATAATGGTTGCCTCCGGCAATTTGCGACGAAGCCGCCGAACCGAATAACGCATGTGAGACGGGCTGGCGGCATCCATATAGACCAAGCAGACGATCGCGACCCCAGCCGTCGCCAGCCGGAAGATGTTGGCGGTCGACAACGCGTCGGCTGTCTCGACACGGGCTGCCAGGCCATGCGCCGTCGAGAGCTGGCCGAGCATGATCGCGGCAGCCTCATCGAGGAGACTGCGGCCAGCCACGCAGAGGACAGGATGCTCGCCCTGCCATTCCGAGGGTAAATCTTCCTTTCTGAGAACCGGCAAATTCTCGTAAGGCGCATCTTCCGCCACCGTCTCCACCGCCGACGATGCTTCCGCGTCGGTGGTGAGTTTGGCTTTTGGCAGAGGGCGGTCTTCCTGCTCTGAAATATTATTGGCGAATTCGCTGACCGCGTCCCTGATCTTGGCCAGCCGTTCAGGATCCAGCGCGCCGCGTTCGGCGTCGATTTGAGCCAGTTGCAGTCCCTTCAACGCCACCTCGTCATAGTAGGAGCTGAGCGATCGCTCCTTCAAAAACTCTTCGGCCTTTTCGGATGCTTCCGTCGGATCGCCAGCGAGCATCCGTTGATAGAATATCTCGGGTGGAGAGAGCGCAGGCCGGTCTCCGAACATGACGTCAAGGAATTCGAGACGTTCAACGTGGCGTCCGAGGACGACCAGGCAGACCGTGAGGGGCGTCGCCAGCACGAGACCAATCGGTCCCCAGAGCGCCGTCCAGAACGTGGCGGATGCCACCACCGCCACGGGGGATAGTCCGGTGCTGTGCCCGTAGACCATCGGCTCGATCACGTGGCCAACGACGGGCTCGACGACAACGAACAACGCGACCGTCCAAAGCAACATCGTCCAGGTTGGATCGACGGCAACCGCAAGTGCCAGAGGAAACGCAGCAGCTATGGCCGCGCCGATGTAGGGCACAAAACGCAATATGGCTGCCAGAATGCCCCACAGAATCGCGCTGGGCACGCCGATCAGCCACAGGCCCAATCCGATAATGACCCCGAAGCTTCCGTTCAAAAGCAGCTGAATCAGGAATAGCCGGCTAAGGCGGCTCGCTGCGTCGTCCAGCGCCGCAGTGGTACGCTGCAGGTCATGCGAACCTGCCAGCCGGATCAGCCGATTGCGAAGATCCTCGCGCTGAAGCAAAATGAAGATGACGAAAATGACGATGATGCCCGTCGTTGCGAGCGGATGGAGCAGCGGCGAAATAAGGCTTTGCAAACTTTCCAGTGCGCCGGGGTCCGGCTGACGGACTTCCACCGGAACAGGCTTGAGAGGCGTTGGCGCTCTTGAACTCAAACTGCCTTCCGGGGCTGTCGCAGCCTCCTTGGGCTTGTCCAGTTCTTTACTCAGGTCCTTCAACATGCCGGATGCACGCTCCAGCGTACCCCGACCGGCGGTGGTCTCGCGAAATGACTGGATCTTCTCGCTTATGGTCGATTGATAGCGCGGTAGATCTCCGGCCAGCAGCGTCAATTGGCTGGCCAGCAGACTTCCCATCGCAAATATCAGCGCGAAAGCAATCGTGACGACGCTCACAACAGCCAACCCGCGCGGAATCCGCAAGCGCTGGAGAAGGCCGACCAGAGGAGCGAGGACGAAACTGAGCAGGATTGCCAACGCGATGGGTATGATGATCTCGCGACCAAAATACAGCACCATGATAACGATGGCCGTGAGGATTGCCGTGGCGACCGCGCTCAGGAGGCCAATCAGCTCCTCCGGAGTTCGGGCCTTGAAAGGCTTTCTGACCACATTCTTCTCCAATGACAAAAAACAGACGGGTCGTCAGGGCCCTGCTCGTGGATCGCGAAGATGAACCCCTTGTCGAGAATGAAGCCCTGGCCGGAGCCAGCAACATCATTCCGAACAGCTGGGCGCGACCATCTCCAATCCGAGCGCGTTCAAAATGTCCTTGCCGATGGTTAGTCGCGGCGACAGCAACCCGATGTTCGAGAGCGCGACTTCAAACCTAGTCCTGTTCCAAGCCCGTAATTCGACGGAAGCAAATCGGCGGTATGTCGCCCTGCTCATGGACATTCCATCCAACCAAGCGCCCTGATTGCCGGCTTCGTGAAATCCACTAACCAAGGCGGCTCAGCGACGGTTGACCGTAACGACCCGAACTACGGTGGCCTGATCATTGCGAAGGCACGTAGGGGTAAAGTGAGGCCATACCTGCTTTGAACAATCAGCTGCGGTGTCTTCTTTCGCCGCCGTCGCAGACGTTGCGGCCTCTTCACCTGCAAAAGCGGGAGCCGACAATCCGGCAGATGCAATTACTAAGAGCAGCGAGACGGTCGACAGGGTTTTCATTTTTTGCGCCTTGGTTGTGTCCAAATCAGAACGGGCCATGCCGTATGTCGTTCCAAAGCCGAGCGAATAAAGGATGCTTGGCCGCCTTCGACCAAGGCGCAGCATCACATTGGGTCGGGAATTTCTGGAAGCTCGGTTGATCAGCCTCCGGCGTGCACGTGAGCCTCTGGATATTCCGACCGCGACGACGTGGTGTGCGCTTGCGATCGACGGTCCACGCTCTCAGCGAGCTGACATTCCCCTGCGCATCCAGGAATAGCTGAGCCGCCCGAGGAAACGATTTGGGTGGCGGCGCCGTTGCGACTGGCAAAAAGAAAAGCCACCCCGAAGGGCGGCTTTTCCTGCGAATACCGATAAATCGGTATCAAGACTTGGTTGCGGGGATAGGATTTGAACCTATGACCTTCAGGTTATGAGCCTGACGAGCTACCGGGCTGCTCCACCCCGCGTTAAACCGTTGCACTGCCTTCGAAAACGGACCGGAAGTGAATCGGGCAACGCGTGTTCGGCGCCGATCGATCCTGTCCGGAGGCTTCCTGAGAAGGCAACCCGGGCATAGCCATCGGGTGCGAGGGGTATGTATCAACGTCCCCCTGCTTTGGAAAGGGGCAAGACCGCCCTTTTGCAGATTTTATGACAGCAAAAACGAGGGGTTGGAGCGCCAAAACGGCCCCCTGGAACCGCCCTTGCCATAAACGCCGCAAAAGCGGAGTTTTGCGCCCCAAGGCGCGGCCGGTCAGGCCACCAGAACAAAAAATCCGGGGGAGTTGAGCGTGACGGATACCTTCGATTTCGTGGTGGTGGGCGGCGGCTCGGGCGGCTGCACGGTGGCGGGTCGGCTGTCGGAAGATCCGAACACTTCGGTGGCGGTGCTGGACGCCGGCGGCAAGAACGACAATTGGGTGGTCACGACCCCGTTCGCACTCGTGCTGATGGTCGCCGGCAACGTCAACAACTGGGCCTTCAACACCGTGCCGCAGAAGGCCCTCAACGGCCGCATCGGCTATCAGCCGCGCGGCAAGGGCCTCGGCGGCTCTTCCGCCATCAACGCGATGGTCTATATCCGCGGCCACCGCGCCGACTACGACCAGTGGGCCTCGCTCGGCAATGCCGGCTGGTCGTTCGCCGACGTGCTGCCCTACTTCAAGCGCGCCGAGAACAATGCCGATTTTGACGGCGAATATCATGGCAAGGGCGGCCCGCTCGCCGTCAACAAGTCGCGCACCGGCAATCCGGTGCAGCAGATCTTCCTGCAGGCCGCGCAGGAAGCGCAGTTCCGCCTGCGCGAGGATTTCAATGCCGACGAGCATGAGGGCCTCGGCATCTATCAATTGACGCAGAAGAACGGCGAACGCTGCAGCGCCGCGCGCGCCTATATCCACCCGCATATGGGAAATCGCGCCAATCTGCGCGTCGAGACCCGCGCCCACGCCACCCGAATCCTGTTCGAAGGCAAGCGTGCGGTCGGCGTCGAATACCGCCAGGGCAAGGAGCTCAGGCAAATTCGCGCCCGGCGCGAGGTGATCGTGTCCTCGGGCGCATTCCAGACGCCGCAGCTGCTGATGCTCTCCGGCGTCGGCGACAGCACCGTGCTCGGCAAGCACGGCATCGCCACCGTGCATCATCTGCCCGGCGTCGGACAGAATCTGCAGGATCACCCGGACTTCGTGTTCGGCTACATGTCCGACAATCCCAATTTCAACAGCATTTCGCTCAAGGCCCTGCCACGGCTGCTGCGGGCCATCGGCCAATACCGCCGCGAACGAAGGGGGCCGATGACGTCGAACTTCGCCGAATGCGGCGGCTTCCTGAAAACAAGGCCCGATCTCGAGATCCCCGATATCCAGCTTCATTTCGGCATGGCGCTGGCCGACGACCACGGCCGCAAGCGTCACCGCGGCGCCGGCTTCACCTGCCACGTCTGCCTGCTGCGGCCAAAGAGCCGCGGCGGGGTCACGATCGGCAGCGCCGATCCGTTTGCCCCGCCGGTGATCGACCCGAACTTCTTCGGCGATCCGGCCGATCTGGAAACCATGGTGGCGGGCTTCAAGACCACGCGGGGGCTGATGGAGACGCCGGCCCTGCGCGCGTTGCAGAAGAAGGAGATGTTCACGGAAGGCGTGCATAGCGATGATGACATCCGCAACCTGCTGCGCGCCCGCGTCGACACCGTCTATCACCCGGTCGGCACCTCCAAAATGGGCGTCAATGATCCGATGGCCGTGGTCGATCCGAAGCTGAAAGTCTACGGCGTCGAGGGATTACGGGTGGTCGACGCCTCGATCATGCCGACGCTGATCGGCGGCAACACCAACGCACCGACCATCATGATCGGCGAGAAGGCCGCCGACATGATCAAGGCGGAGATGCGGGCGGGTTGATTGCTTTCCGTCATTGCGAGCGTAGCGAAGCAATCCACCTCGCGGCGTGAGGATAGATGGATTGCTTCGCTTCGCTCGCAATGACGCTGATGGGCCGGATTGCACATCGACGCAACCGGTTTCCGGGATCGTATTATGCGTTATCGGCGGCTTATCAGGGCCGCTGGACTTGGTTACAGTGGCCGCATCACCTTCAAAAATCACCTGACACAACGGGAGAGAAACAGTGGATCTTGGGATCAAAGGCCGCCGCGCCATCGTTTGCGCATCGAGCAAGGGCCTGGGGCGCGCCTGCGCCATGGCGCTGGCCAATGAAGGCGTGCATGTCACGCTGACCGCGCGCGGCGCGGAGGTGCTGAAGAAAACCGCCGATGAAATCCGCAAGGCCAATCCCGGCGTAACCGTGACCGAGGTCGCCGGCGACATCACGACGCCGGCCGGGCGTGAGGCCGCGCTGAAGGCCTGTCCCGATCCAGATATTCTGATCAACAATGCCGGCGGCCCGCCGCCCGGCGATTTCCGCAACTGGACCCGCGACGACTGGATCAAGGCGATCGACGCCAACATGCTGACGCCGATCGAACTGATCAAGGCGACGGTGGACGGCATGATGGCGCGGAAATTCGGCCGCATCGTCAACATCACTTCCGCCGCGGTGAAATCGCCGATCGAGGTACTCGGCCTCTCCAACGGCGCCCGCGCCGGCCTCACCGGCTTTGTCGCCGGCATCTCGCGGAAAACCGTGATCAATAACGTCACCATCAACGGCCTGCTGCCGGGCCCGTTCAATACCGACCGCGTGCGCGGCCCGGTGGCCAAGCTTGATGCCGACAAGCGCGGCATCACCGTCGACCAGTTGCTGGCGGAACGTGCCAAGCTCAATCCGGCCGGCCGCTTTGGCGATCCCGAGGAGTTCGGACAGGCCTGCGTCTTCCTGTGCGGCGCCAAGTCGGGCTTCATCACCGGACAGAACATCCTGCTCGACGGCGGTGCGTTTCCGGGCACGCTATGAAGGCGGTCTGGTACGAGCGGACGGGCCCCGCGCCCGAGGTGCTCACCTATGGCGAGATGCCGACGCCAAACGCCGGCCCGGGCGAAGTCCGGGTGCGGCTGGAGGCGTCCGGCGTCAATCCCGCCGACGTCGGCCGCCGCGGCGGCAGCTATCGCGCGATGGAATATCCGCACGTTGTTCCCAACAGCGACGGCGCGGGCATCGTCGATCAGGTCGGCGATGGCGTGATACGGCTCAAACCGGGCCAGCGCGTCTGGCTGTTCAACGGCCAGCGCAACGGCCGCGCGTTCGGTACCGCGGCTGAATATATCTCGCTCGCCGAACATCTGGTAACGCCGCTATCAGACAATCTGTCGTTTGCGGAAGGCGCCACGCTGGGCATCCCCGCCATGACGGCGTGGACCTGCCTCTATTGCGACGGCCCGATCGTGGGACAGACGGTACTCGTCACCGGCGGCGCCGGAGCCGTCGGGCACTACGCGGTGCAGCTCGCCAAATGGGGCGGCGCCAAGGTGATCGCCACCGTCAGTTCGGCGGCCAAGGGCGAGCAGGCGCGGCTTGCGGGCGCCGACCTCATTATCAATTACAGGACGGAGGATGTCGTCGCCAAGGCGATGGCCTACACCGGGCAGTGCGGCGTCGACCGCGTCGTCGATGTCGATTTCGGCGGCAATATCGAGACGACGCTGAAGCTGATGGGCATGAATTCGACGATCGCGGTCTACGCCACCAACGGCAACCGCACGCCTGTCGTGCCGATGCGCGAATTGATGGAAAAATGCATCGCGCTGCGCGCGCTGGTGCTGTTCGCGCTGCCACCCGCGCTACTGGCGGCAGCGCAGGCGGATATTTCAAAGTGGCTGGCGGCGGGTTCGCGCATCCATAACATCGCGGCGCAGTTCGCGCTCTCGGACACCGCGCAGGCGCATCTGGCGGTAGAGAAAGGCGACAAGCTCGGCACGGTCATCGTGGACTGCGCACGGTAAAATCGAAAGCCGGATCGAGAACAACAATAGAGGGAAACGCCGGATGCACTGGACCGTGGGCAAGGTCAAAATCACAAAGGTGGTCGAGCTGGAAACCGTCGGCAGCACCCGTTTTATCCTGCCGCTCGCGACCAGCGAGGAAATCCAGAAACTGCCTTGGCTGATTCCGCATTTCGCGACCGAGGAAGGCCGGCTCAAGATGTCGATCCACTCGCTGCTGGTCGAAACGCCGTCGCGCCGGATCATCGTCGATACCGGGCTCGGCAACGACAAGCAGGGCCGCAACGTGCCGACCTGGAACAACCGCAAGGATCCGTTTCTCGAAACCCTGACGGCAGCAGGCTTCCCGCCCGACAGCATCGACACCGTGCTGTGCACCCATCTGCATGTCGATCATGTCGGCTGGAACACCGTTCTGATCGGCGGCAAATGGGTGCCGACATTCGCCAACGCCCGTTACGTGTTCGGCAGGACCGAGTTCGAACATTGGCGCGACCACAGCGAGGGCCCGGCGCATCAGGCGGTGTTCGGCGATTCCGTGAAGCCGATCGCCGATGCCGGCAAGGCCGACCTCGTCGCCAGCGATGCCAGGCTTGCGGATGAAATCACGCTAATCCCGACGCCCGGCCACAGCCCCGGCCATATGAGCATCCACATCAGGTCCGAGGGCGAGGAAGGCCTGCTCACGGGGGACGTTGCCCACCACCCCTGCCAGATGTCCCATCTCGACTGGTCGTCGACCGCGGATTCCGATCCAAAGCAGTCGGCCGCGACCCGCCGCGAACTGTTTTCGCGCTTTGCCGACACGCCGACGCTGGTGATCGGCGGGCATTTCAACGCCGGCCACATCAAGCGCGACGGGGATGCGTTCAAGTTCATGGCGCTGTAGTCCGTTCCTCATGGTGAGGAGGCGCGTTAGCGCCGTCTCGAACCATGAGGCCCGCGGCCCATCCTTCGAGACGGCCGCGTTGCGGCCTCCTCAGGATGAGGGTCTGCTATGTGGCTGACTGAGGCCAGTCCGCAGTTGAATTTCCGCGCCCGCTGTTCCATGAAGCGTCTGAAGTTACGGAAATCGCCCGGAAATCCCAAGAAAACCCAGTAGGGAGTAATAAAATGAAACTTGTTCGTTACGGCGCCAAGGGCGCGGAAAAGCCCGGCCTGATCGATAAATCCGGCCAGTTGCGCGATCTTTCGGCCCAGGTCAGGGACCTCGACGGCGAGGCCTATGCCCCGGCCGCGCTGGCCAAGCTCGCCGCGCTGGACACGTCCAAACTCCCCGCCGTCGACGGCAAGCAGCGCCTGGGCGCGCCGGTTACCGGCATTTCGAAATTCGTCGCGATCGGGCTGAACTACGCGGACCACGCCAAGGAAACCGGCTCCCCGATCCCCACCGAGCCGATCTTTTTCATCAAGGCCAACACCGCGCTGAGCGGCCCCCATGACGCGGTTGAAAAGCCGCGCGGCTCGACCAAGCTCGACTGGGAATGCGAAATCGCGGCCATCATCGGCACCCGCGCCAAATATGTCAGCGAGGCCGACGCGCTCAACCATGTCGCCGGCTACTGCGTCTGCAACGACGTCTCCGAGCGCAATTTCCAGATCGAACGTCTCGGCCAGTGGACCAAGGGCAAGTCGCACGATACCTTCGGCCCCGTCGGCCCGTGGCTGGTGACCAAGGACGAAATTCCCGACGTGCAAAAACTGTCGATGTGGCTCGACGTCAACGGCCAGCGCCGCCAGACCGGGTCGACCTCGACCATGATCTTCTCGATGGCGAAGTGCATCTCCTATGTCTCGCAGTTCATGACGCTGCTGCCCGGCGACATCGTCACGACGGGTACGCCGCCCGGCGTCGGCACCGGCATGAAGCCGCCGCAATTCCTCAACGTCGGCGACGTCGTCACCCTCGGCATCGAAGGCCTCGGCGAGCAGCGGCAGGAAATCATCGCGGCCTAGCCGTCATACCCTCGCGAAAGCGGGTATCCAGTACGCCGCGGCCCCGGTGAAAGAGCCAAACGGCCACGGCCGTACTGGATCATCCGCCCCCAGTGCGCAATTGCGCACAAGGCGGATGATGACAACGAGCGCTCGTCATGACCGGGCAAAATAACAAGAAAACCTCCAAGGGGCTTCCCACCATGAAACTCACCTTCTCCCCCGCCTCGCCATTCGCCCGAAAAGTCCGCATCGCCGCGATCGAGACCGGGCTGATCGACAAGATCGAATTCACCGCTGCGACCGTCGCGCCGGGTCAGGCCAACGAGGAATATTCCAAGATCACCCCGCTAAAGAAGCTGCCGGTGCTGATCCTGGACAATGGCGACGTCATCCTCGATTCATATGTGATCGTCGAATATCTCGACGAGCTCGCCGGCGGCGGAAAGCTGATCCCGGCATCCGGCCCCGAGCGCTGGAAGGTGAAGAGCGACCATTCCCTGCTGCAGGGCATGCTCGATTCCATGCTGCTGTGCCGCTACGAGGGCATGGTGCGGCCGGAGCCGTTGCGGTGGAAGGCGTGGTCCGACGATCACTGGAACCGGGCCTGGACCGGCATGGCGCGCTTCGAGAACAAGCCAGACGTGTTGTCCGGGCCGTTCAACATCGCACAGATCGGCCTTGTTTGCGTGCTCGGCTATGCCGATTTCCGCTTTGCCGATAGCGGCTGGCGCAAGGCCTATCCGAAGCTCGACGCTTTCCATCAGAAGATGCTGGAGCGGCCGTCGGTGAAAGTCTCGGTACCGCCGCCAGCGTAACGTAAGGGAATGGAGATAGCGGCATGCGCGAGGGAGGCAAAGGATTGCGGCGCCTCGGCTTTGCCGCTCTCTTCATGCTCGCAGCATCCGCTGCCACCGCGCAGACCCAGGAATTGGCCATCGGCCAGCGCAATCTCGCCTGCGGAAGTCCGACTTCCCTCAACGATGGCTGGCCGACGGCGACACCGGAGAGCGTCGGCCTCGATGGCTCACGCCTGTGCGGTATCGCGGCGAAGCTCGCGGCCACCAATGCCAACGTGCATGCCGTGGTGATCGCGCGCCATGGCAGACTGGTGTTCGAGCAATACTTCAATGGACAAGACGAACTCTGGGGAACGGACAGGGGGCCGCACGAGTTCGACGCCACGACCAAGCACGACATGCGGTCGGTTTCGAAAAGCGTGACTTCACTGCTGGTCGGGATTGCGATCGATCGCGAACTGATCAAGGGTGTGGATGAGCCCATCCTCAAATTCTTTCCGGACTACGCGGCGGTGAAAACGGCTGGCTGGGACAAGGTCACGCTGCGCCACCTCCTGACCATGACGTCAGGCATGCAATGGGACCAGAACCGCCCCTGGGCCGATCTGCAAAATGACGAACGGCAACTCAGCTTCGATGCCGACCCGTTCCGGTATGTCCTGTCGAAGCCGATCTCAGCACCTCCGGACACTATCTGGAATTACAACAGCGGCGGAACGGACCTGCTCGGCAATGTCATCGAGCGCCTATCGGGCAAGTCGCTGGAAGTGTTTGCGCGTGAGGCGCTGTTCGCCCCGCTCGGCATCTCGGACTGGGAATGGATGAAGTACCGGAGCGAGCATATTTCGGCGGCCGCCGGCCTTCGCTTGCGCCCGCGCGACGCCGCAAAAATCGGCCAGCTCGTGCTCGACAAGGGCGCGTGGGGCGGCAAGCAGATTGTCTCGGCGAAATGGATCGAGCAATCGGTCACGCCGCGCTTCCAGGCGATCGGCTTTTTCGGCGGACTGTTCTATTACAATCAGCAATGGTGGATGGGCCGCACGCTGTCCGGCGACAAGGATGTGAAGTGGATTGCCGCCCAGGGCCTCGGTGGCCAGCGCATCTTCATCATCCCCGAACTCGACCTTGTGGTAGTGACGACTGCAGGGCTTTATGGCAGCCCTCGGCAAGGAAATGCTCCACTCGACATCCTTGCCAATTTCGTCATTCCCTACGTCAGGGACAACAACACGCGATGATCAAGCCGGGAAAAAGCATGAGCCTGAAATTTGCAGTCGGCGACCTCACCATCCACCGCATCATCGAACAGGAAAACACCTTTCTGCCGGCCCTCGAAATGCTGCCAGGCCTGACGCCGGAAGTCCTGGCGGAGAACCGGGCGTGGATGCAAAAGGCCGGCGCGCTCGACGACAACGGCGTGCTGATCCTGTGCTTCCAGTCCTATGTGGTGAAGACGCCGCATCACACCATCCTGATCGACAGCTGCATCGGCAACGACAAGCCGCGGCCGCAGCGGCCGAAATGGAACATGAAGACCGACGACACTTATGCGCGCGCATTGGCTGCTGCCGGAATTTCCGTCGATGATATCGACTATGTCATGTGCACGCATCTGCATGTCGACCATGTCGGCTGGAACACGCGGCTCGACAATGGCCGCTGGGTGCCGACCTTTCCCAACGCGCGCTATGTGTTCGGCAAGACCGAGTTCGATTACTGGACCGAAACACACGCGAAAACGCCCGTGCCGCCGTTTGCCGACAGCGTTTTGCCGGTCGTCGAGGCGAGCCAGGCCGAGATCGTGCGCGACGACTATGCAATCGGCGACCACGCGCGCATCCTGCCGACGCCGGGCCACACGCCCGGCCATGTCGCCTTCACCTTCGGTCGCGGCAAGAACGACGCCGTGTTCTCGGGCGACCTGATGCATTCGCCGCTGCAAACGCGCTATCCGGAATTGTCCGCCAAGTTCGACGTCGATCAGGCCCAGGCCGCGACCACGCGGCGCAATTTCATGGAGCGTTATTGCGACAGCGACACGCTGTGCTGCACCGCGCATTTCCCCTCACCATCGGTCGGAAAGATCCGGCGCAACGGCAATGGCTTTTCCTGCGAGGCGATATGAGCGCGGACAGCCAGCATTCGAGACGCTTTCGATCGAGCCGGTCGACGAGCATGTGGCGATCGTCAGGCTCAACCGACCGGACGCGTCCAATGCGCTCAACACCCAGATGGGCCGGGACCTTGTGCGCTGTTTCGAGGACACGGCACTTGATCCAAAAAGCCTGCGCTGCATCGTGCTGACCGGCGCCGGCGATAAGGCGTTCTGCGCCGGCGGCGACCTGAAGGAGCGGCGCGGCATGACGGACGAGGCGTGGACGCGCCAGCACGTCATTTTCGAGCGGATGGTGCGGGCGCTGATCGACTGCCCGGTCCCGATCATCGGCGCCGTCAACGGCGCGGCCTATGGCGGCGGCTGCGAGATCGCGGGCTGCTGCGATTTCCTCTATGCGGCCGATAGCGCGCGCTTCGCGCTCACCGAAGTGACGCTCGGCATCATGCCGGGCGGCGGCGGAACGCAGACCTTGCCGCGCGCCGTCGGCGAGCGCCGCGCCAAGGAGTTGATCTTGACCGGCAAGCCGTTTACCGCGGCCGAAGCGCGTGAATGGGGTTTTGTAAACGAGGTATGCCCATTGCCGGAGCTATTGCCGGCGGCGCTCGCGACCGCATCGCGGATCGCTCGCAACGCGCCGATCTCCGTCCGCCAAGCCAAGCTGTCGATCCATCGCGGCCTACAGCTATCGCTGCGGGATGGCCTCGCCCTCGAGATCGAGGCCTATAACCGGATGGTGCCGACCGAGGACCGCCGCGAAGGCGTGCTGGCCTTCAACGAGAAGCGAACGCCGAACTTCAAGGGGCGGTGAAGAGAACCAATTTGAGGATTCATATCCACCAAGTTTTAGCGGTTTTGATATACAACCATTTGAATGCAACCCGTTGATTGTCTAGACGGCCCAGCACCATAAGGTATGGCTGACCTAATCTCAGGCCTAGTTGGCGCGCTGTTCGAGTTGCTTTTCGCCGCAACTGGCCGAAGGCTGCTCGCCTTGTTTGGATGGCGGCAACCTCACGAGATCGTGTGTCTCTTCACTGGCATGACGTTCTGGATCGTAGTCGGAGTGTTCGGCTACGCTATATTGCGCAGATAATGCGACGGCCTTCCCTTCAGGTCTCACATATGACCAAGAATCTTCATCGCCTCTTCTCCTTGATCAGCTTCATTTTTTTCTTGTTGATGTTGGTCGCGATTGGCAAAGACGCGATACACGCAAACCATCTCGCAGCGAAGCGTCCCCGAGCTTCTCAGCCTGAATTAGGCCTCACCATTCCGTTTCAGGCTGGTGCGCGCACTGTCTACATCTCGCGTGAGGACTATCAACGCGATCAGGAGCTGGAAAACTATCGGATGTGGTCGGCAGCGGCGCTATGCGTCTTCGGCCTTGTAAGCCTGGCGTTTGAGCATTCAAAACGCAAAACGCCACCACGCCACGACAATGGCGCGGTTTCCTAGGCGATCGAACTGAACTGCGACCATCTTTGAGCGGGTCAAATAGCGGCTCGCTCCACGTTGCCGTTTGACCGTTGTCTGGGTCTTCAGAGGGTTAACTAATCGAACAGGCTCGGCGTGTGGTTCACCGGCGCGCCTTCGATCGACAGCATCTTCAATTTCGTCACGACCCCGCCATTGGCGGAGAAGCCGCCGGGCTTGTTGCCGGCCGCCAGCACGCGGTGGCACGGCACCACGATCGGACAGGGGTTGCGGCCCAGCGCTTGGCCGACGTCGCGCGACAGTTCGACGCCGCCGAGCTTCTTGGCGATATCGCCGTAGGTCATGGTCTTGCCCGGCGGGATGGTACGCGCGATGTCGTAGACGCCGCGGTTGAATTCGGGAACGCCGTCGAGGTCGAGCACGACGTCGGCGAGGTCGTTGGGCTTGCCCTCGAGCAACTCGACAATGCCGTCGATCGCGGCCTGCACCTTCGCGGGCGGCGGCGTCTCGATGAGATCGTCATGGCGCTGTTGCAGGCGGGCGCGGGTCTTCTTCTCGTCGCCCATCGGCAATTGCACCGAAATGATGCCGCGCTCGCCCCAGACGATGCCGCAGCGGCCGATCGCAGTGTCGAATATCGTAAAATGGTGCCCGGTCATGGCTGGCTCCATATTCTCCTGTTCAATGCCATCCAGCTTCCTTCTGGGCCCAAATCTAGGCTTGGAGATTCTTGCTATCCACCCGAAACCTGAGGAAACTTGACGGCATAAACAACTTCCGGTGATCTGGGGGCGTTACGACGCCATTCAATGGCCCCTGCCCTTACCCACCTCACGAGCCCCCATGCAGACCCTTCACGTCAACGGCTATGACATGGCCTATCTCGATGTCGGCCAAGCCTACGGCAACAGCCCGCCGCTGGTCTGCGTGCACGGCTCGCTGTGCGATTTCCGGATCTGGTCGCCGGTACTCGGACCGCTGACCCGCAATCATCGCGTGATCGCCCCTTCGTTGCGGCATTTCTTCCCCGAGCATTGGGACGGCGTCGGGGACACCTATTCGATCGCGCAGCATGTCGAGGACGTGATCGGTTTCATCGAGAAGCTCGATACCGGACCACTCGACCTGATGGGCCATTCCCGCGGCGGACACATCTGCTTTCGCGTCGCGCAGCGGCGGCCTGATCTGTTGCGCAGGCTGATCCTGGCCGAGCCTGGCGGCGAGCTCGACGCCACGCTCGATCCCACCTACACGCCTGGCCCCTCGCCGCTGGCCGCCCGAATCGCGGCTTCCGCCAAGGTGATCGCCAAGGGCGACATCGACGGCGGCCTGCAGATATTTCTGGATGCGCTGGAAGGCCCCGGTGCCTGGAAGCGGCTGCCGGCAACGCCAAAACAGCTTTTGCGCGACAATGCCACGACGCTGATCGGCCAGATGCGCGATCAGCGCCCGCCGTTCTCCAAGGCTGACGCGGAGGCGATCAAGACGCCGACATTGTTCATCGGCGGCGCCAACACCAAGGGAACGCTGCCGAAGGTGCTGAACGCGCTGGCGGCGAATGTGCAGGGCTCGCGCACCGCGATGATCCCGGGCGCCACGCATCCGATGTTCGAGCAGGCGCCGCAGGCGTTTTGCAACATCGTGCTGGAGTATCTCGCGGCGTAAGCGCGACCAAGCCGATCTCTGCCGATCACTTCTGATCGAGACGCCACGCGCCATCCCAATCCGCGACCGGCGGATGAGCCTGAAATTCCTCGACGCGCTTGGCCAGCGCCAGCGAAGGCCCGTCGCCGGGGACCGCTTCGAGCGCCGCTCGGAACGCGTGCTGTGCCTCGTCCCAGCGTCGCGCGCGATAGGCGGCGAGCCCTTCGGCATATCGCTCCCGCAGCGCCAACAGCTTCTCGCCGAGCTCGCCGTTGCGGCCCATGATCTCGAACACGGCTTCGGGTTTGGTCTGTCCGACCACCACCAGCCGGTCGATCTCGCGAACCTCGACTGCATCGCCGGCCGCCACAATCGCAGGTTCTGAGGCCAGCGAGTGAGTGCCGTAGATCTTGTTGGCGTTCTCCAGACGCGACGCCAGGTTCACGGCGTCGCCCATCACCGTGTAACTCATCATGAATTCCGAACCGATGCTGCCGACCAGCACCTCGCCGGTCGCGACACCGATACGGACGTCGCAGTCGCTCGGCACCGTGCGCACGCCAAGCAGTTCGGGCAATTCGGTCCGCAGCGCCGCGCCGCGATCGGCCATCTCGACCGCGGCAAGGCAGGCCAGCCGCGCCTGCTCGCTATGCTCGGTAAACGGAGGTCCCCAATAGGCCATGATGGCGTCGCCGATATATTTGTCGATGATGCCGCGATGGCTGCGGATCGGCCCCGACATGGTCGACAGATAGTGGTTCATCACCTTGACGAGGCCTTGCGGCGTCATGCCCTCGCTGAGGCTGGTAAAGCCCTTCATGTCGCAGAACAGCACCGTCATCACCCGCCGCTCGCCGTCGCTGGCAGTCAGCGATTGACGATCCATCAGGCCTTCAACAACGCGCGGGTCGACATAGCGGCCGAAGGTTTCGCGCAGGCGTTCCTTGTGGCGCAACTGTTCGACCATGTTGTTGAACGCCGTCGTGAGCTGGCCGATCTCGTCGCGCGTGGTGACGTCGATCGAGCCGTCGAGCCGGCCGGCTTCGACAGCGCGGGTGCCTTCGAGCAGGCGCCGTACCGGGCCGGTTATTCCGGTACTGATAAAAAGTGAAAATATCAGTCCAAGAATGCCCGCGAGCAGGGTCAGGACCACGGAGATGACAATGGCAGTTTGCTGGTCGCGCATCGTCATCAAGGCATCGCCGCGGACCAGCGCGAGCATGTCGGTGCGGATAACCTCGATCCGCTGGTTGAGGTCGTCGCGTAGCGCGTCGGTCCGCGCCACGCTGACCCGGGCCTCCGCGATATTCCCGGCCTCGAGCAGCATCAGCAACCGCTTGTATTCTTCACCGAGGTACCGATGGAGATCGCTGATCACGCGCTCGATCCGATCGTCGATCCGGCCGAGCCGGGCATTATCGGATGCAGTCGAGCTGTCGTCGATAATCGCATTGATCAGGGCACGCGCCGCCTGCGCTTCCTGCTCGATTTCCTGGCCCTTCGCCTCATGGATTTTCCGCTGATCCGCCATGGCTGGCTCGTCGGGCGGCGACTGCATCCGGCTGATCATCAGCCGGCGCAGCGCCAGAGCCTGCTCCAGCGAACGGATATTCATCCGCGCCAGATGCCCATACGCCTCGACATATTTGGAGCTGAACTCGTCGAGCTGGTGGGCAATCTTGCGCGTCATCACCATCGACAGCGCCGACGTGATCGCCATCAGGAAGATCAATCCGAGGGCGATGCCGAGGATGCGCTTTCGGATTGTCGGTTGCAGCATGGAGTTGCGCTCTGAGGTGGCGGACAGAATGGGGACGACACGAACGCCCGGTCGATCCGGGATTGGGACGAGGCCGTTGCTTAGCGCGCGGCGTCGAATTTGGCACGTTCCCCGCGGGAAGACTGTTGACGCGCGCCCGGCCGGGGGGTATCGAATACGGAATTCCGTATTCCGAACTGGGTTTGGCCGGCATGATCCCCTTGGATCCACTCCCCAATTTGATCGACCAGGTCTACGCCCGGATCCTGGAGGCAATCACCGACCGTTCGCTGCCGCCGGGGCATCGCATCCGGCAGAACGAATTGGCGGAAAAGCTCGGCGTTTCGCGGCAACCGGTCTCCCATGCGCTGCATCTGCTGCATCGGCAGGGATTGGTCGCCGAAAGCGGCCGCCGCGGCTTTGAAGTCACCCGGCTCGACCCGGAGCGCATCCGCCAGCTCTACGAGGTGCGCGGCGCCATCGACGCGCTGGCCGCTCGGCTTGCGGCTGGACGTGTCAGGTCTGATGCATCGGGACGCGCCCAACTCGAGGCCGCGCTGCAGGCCGGACGCACTATCAGCAAGGACACGCCGCTTTCGCGGCTGATCGCGCTCGATGTCGATTTTCACAGCGCGATCCATCGTCTCGCGGGCAATCCCGCGATCGAGGAAATGATTGCGCCGCAATGGCCGCATATGCGCCGCTCGATGGCGACGGTCCTCGCCGAACTCGATTACCGCGAAAGCGCCTGGGCCGAGCACGAGGCAATCGCC
This sequence comes from uncultured Alphaproteobacteria bacterium, assembly GCA_963770135.1. Lineage (GTDB taxonomy): Bacteria > Pseudomonadota > Alphaproteobacteria > Rhizobiales > Xanthobacteraceae > Bradyrhizobium. The sequence goes on from CAVYOM010000031.1 coordinate 69,604, forward strand.
GCGCAGATCTTTGCGAGCAATGCGAAAGCCGCGGAGGCCGCGGCACTGGCGCATGCGCAGACGGCGGGACGAATGACTGAGGAGAGACTAAGGGCAACTGACAAGGCGGCATAATTGAAGCCCGTCGTTCCGAGATAGTCCGAAGGACCAGACCCGGAACCTCGAGATTCCGGGTTCGACGCTTCGCATCGCCCCGGAATGACAACAAAAACAAAACCACAGGAGAGAACGCCATGAAATTGACGCCAGAGCAGATCGAATTCTTCAACCGCGAAGGCTGGCTGTTTCTGCCGGAGCTATTCAGCCCCGAGGAAGTGGATTACCTCGCGCGCGAGGCGGTCAACATCTACGACGCCAACCGGCCCGAGGTTTGGCGCGAGAAGAGCGGCGCGCCGCGCACCGCCTTTGCCGCGCATCTCTATAACGACGCGTTCGGCGCGCTCGGCGCGCATCCGCGCATGATCGACCCGATCGAGCAGCTGTTTGGCGAAAAGCTCTACATGCACCAGTTCAAGATCAACGCCAAAGCCGCCTTCACCGGCGACGTCTGGCAATGGCACCAGGATTACGGCACCTGGAAGCGCGACGACGGCATGCCCGAGCCGCGCGCGATGAACATCGCGATCTTCCTCGACGAGGTGATGCCGATCAACGGACCCCTGATGCTGGTGCCGAAGAGCCAGCACGCCGGCGACCTCAAGGCCTCGCATGACCTGGAGACGACGTCCTATCCGCTGTGGACGCTCGACGAGGCGACCGTCACCCGGCTGGTGAAGGAAGGCGGCATCGTCGCACCCACCGGCAAGGCCGGCGGCATGCTGATGTTCCACGGCAATCTCGTTCACGGATCGAGCGGCAACATCACGCCCTATCCGCGCAAGATCGTCTATCTGACGCTGAATGCGGTTTCGAACTACATCCGCACCCCGACGCGGCCCGAATACATCGCGCACCGCGATTTCACGCCGATCCAGGCCGTGGACGACGACGCGCTGGTGCGGCTGGCGCGTGCGCATCGCCAGGCGGCGGAATAAACAACCCTCTCGTGCCCCGGACGCAGCGCAGCGCGAAAGCGGTGCGATGCTGAGCCGGGGCCATACTTATTGTTTGTCGGCCTAGGTCCCGGCTCTGCGGAGCAGCGTTGCACGCTGCACCGCGTCCGGGACACGCCAATTGCATCGGACGTTTCCCATGAACCTTCATCGCCTCCTCAACGCCCGTCATGCGGCCGGCAAGCCGGTTCGCGTCGCGCTGATCGGCGCCGGAAAATTCGGCTCGATGTTTTTGTCGCAGGTGCCGCACACGCCGGGCCTCGAAGTGTCCGTCATCGTCGACCTCGATCGCGACCGTGCCCGCGAAGCCTGCCGCACCGTCGGGTGGGATGCCGAGCGGATCGCGCGAACCGCCTTCACCGATGACGGGACGCGCGCGATTGCCGGCGGCGCGATGGATGTCGTCGTCGAAGCCACTGGCAATCCCGCTGTCGGCATCCGGCATGCCCGCGCGGCGATTGCGGCCGGCAAGCATGTCGTGATGGTCAATGTCGAGGCTGACGTGCTGGCAGGGCCGCTATTGGCCGAAGAAGCGCGCAAGGCCGGCGTGGTCTATTCGCTGGCCTATGGCGACCAGCCGGCGCTGACCGCCGAGATGGTGGACTGGGCGCGCGCGACAGGCTTTCGCGTCGTCGCCGCCGGCAAGGGCACCAAATATCTGCCGGCCTATCACGACGTGACGCCGGATGGCGTCTGGGGCCATTACGGACTGACGGCCGGCGAAGCGCAGTCGGCCGGCATGAACCCGCAGATGTTCAACTCGTTTCTGGACGGCACCAAATCCGCGATCGAAATGGCGGCGATTGCTAATGCCTGCGGGCTCGACGTGCCGTCGGATGGCTTGCTGTTTCCGCCCTGCGGGGTCGACGATCTGCCGCATGTGATGCGGCCACGCGACAAAGGCGGCGTGCTGGAGAAGGCCGGGCTTGCGGAAGTCGTGTCGTCGCTGGAACGCGACGGCCGTCCGGTGTTCAGGGATCTGCGCTGGGGCGTCTATGTCGTGCTGGAAGCGCCGAACGACTACGCCGCCGACTGCTTCAAGCAATATGGACTGAAGACCGATGCCTCGGGCCGCTATGCCGCGATGTACAAGCCGTATCACCTGATCGGACTCGAGCTGAACATCTCGATCCTGTCGGCGGCGCTGCGCAACGAGCCGACCGGGCAGCCGCATGATTTTCGTGGCGACGTCGCCGCAGTGGCAAAACGCGATCTGCGCGCCGGCGAAATGCTCGACGGCGAAGGCGGCTACACGGTGTGGGGCAAATTGATGCCGGCACGAAAAAGTCTCTCGGCCGGTGCACTGCCGATCGGGCTGGCCCATCGCGTCAAGCTGAAAAACGACATCGCCCATGGTGCGGTGGTGCGCTGGAGTGATGTCGAGGTCGACGAAAACAACGACGCCATCAAGACGCGCAAGGCGATGGAGAAAGCGTTTGCTGCTCCGCGTTAAAGCGTTTTCCAGCGAAGTGAAAACCGGTTCGCGTTTAAGAAGACGCGTCAGATAAAAAATCTAGAGCCCGGTTCCGATTCCATCGGAACAGAGCTCTAGGGCAGCAGCCGGTTCGCCCGCGCATGGGTGAACCATTTGCGAAACATTGCCTCGGTATCCATCATCTCGGTGAAGCCGGCCTGATTGATCTTGACGGTCGAAACGATCGAGGGCGGCCCCGGCTGGGTCTGGCCATAACGCATGCTGTAATCGGCATACTGGAATGACAGGCCGACGAACGCTTGCAGCTCCGGCGAGACCAGATCGTGCGTGCGGCGCAGCTCGTTCCACGGCGCGACCCATTTCGGATATTCCTGCGCCAGCGACAACGGCGCCGGCTTGCCGGGCTGCATGCCGAGCGCTTCGGCAATCGAGGGCCAGACATTCTCCCAGGTAAAGACATCGCCATTGGTGACGTTGAACGCTTCGTTGCGCGCAGCCGTTGCCTCGCCCGACCAGGCGATGGCACGCGCCAGCAGATCGACATCGACCGCCTGTGACACCCGTGCTGCGCCGCCGGGATAATCGAGCGGGCGCCCCTGCCCGCTCAGCATCGCCGCGTACACGCCGAGTGGAGGTATCAGATCCATCGCACCGCCGATCGCTTCGCCGACGATCAGGACCGGACGAAGAATGCTCCAGTGCCAGGCCTTACCCTGTTGCAATTCGCGCAGAAAATTCTCCTGCGCCCAATAGAAGTTCGGCTGCTCGTACATTTCCGAGCGGCCCTCGCGCGCAGGCACGGTGAGCGGGCGAACGTGGACGCCATACGCCTTCGTGCCCTGCAGTAACGCGACGTGGCGGAGCGGCGGCGCGACCGGCTCAAGCGCCGCCATCAGATTGCGCAGCATCGAATCGTTGGTTCGTATCTGGTCCGGATCGCGCCAGCCGTCGATCAGGTTCGGTGCTTCATAGAGCGCGGCATAGACGAGATGGGTTGTATTCTCTAGCGCAGTTGCGACTTGCGTGCACTGCGCCGGATCGGTCAGATCGATCGATACATGGCGGGCGCCATGGAGGTCGCGCGGCTTGCGGCGCGATAGCGCTACAATTTCGCAGCCGCCGGTCCCGCCGAAGTGCCGCAGTGCGGCATTTCCCACCAACCCGGTCGCGCCCGCAATCACTACTTTCTTGTCGGCCATCGAAGAACTCCAGCGAGGGAATTGCAGCTTTCACTAGCAGCCGGCCGCAAGCCGCGTCAGCGGCAATCTTAGCCTTTCGTCGTGC